>CAMDAC010000024.1 GCA_945888325.1 Candidatus Sulfopaludibacter sp. SbA3 | reverse complement strand
ACGCCCTGGGGGACCTACCTGATGGCCGAAGAGAACATCAACGGAAACTTCCTCGGCGCGCTCCCGGAAGGTCATCCGGAGACGGACAATCACAAGCGCATGGGTGTGCCCGGCGGCTGGTATGGCTGGGGCAAGTTCATCGACCGGTTCGATGTCTCGAAACAGCCCAACGAGCCCAACCGCTTCGGCTGGATCGTCGAAGTCGACCCGAAGGACCCCGCCTCGACCCCGAAGAAACGCACCGCCCTCGGCCGCTTCAAGCACGAGGGCGCCGAAAGCGTCGTCGCCCCGGATGGCCGCGTCGTCGTCTATTGCGGCGACGACCAGCGCTTCGACTATGTCTACAAGTTCGTCACGGCGGGCCGCTACGTCCCCGGCGAAACCAATGCCAACTCCAACCTGCTCGATGACGGCACGCTCTACGTCGCGCGCTTCAACGACGACGGCACTGTCACCTGGCTCCCCCTCGTCTTCGGCACGGGACCGCTCACCCCCGCCAACGGATTCAGTTCGCAGGCGGACGTTGTCATCGAAGCCCGCCGCGCCGGAGACCTCCTCGGTGCCACGCCCATGGACCGCCCGGAAGACGTCGAGCCCGATCCAAAGACCGGCCGCGTTTATGTCATGCTCACCAACAATGATCGCCGCAAACCCGGCGAGGAAAACGCCGCCAACCCGCGCCATTCCAACCGCTTCGGCCACATTATCGAGATTACTGAACCCGGCGGCGACTTCGCCTCCGGAAACTCGACCTGGGAAATCCTCGTGCGCTGCGGCGACCCAGCCATCGCTGAAGTCGGCGCCACCTGGAATCCCTTCACCACGGAAAACGGCTGGCTCGCCAGCCCCGACAATTGCGCGGTCGACGCCCAGGGCCGCCTCTGGGTCTCCACCGATGGCAACGACGATACGGGCGCCGCTGACGGCCTCTGGGCCCTCGAGACCGATGGCAAACGCCGCGGCACGGGCCGGCATTTCTTCCGCGTCCCCATCGGCGCCGAACTCTGCGGCCCCCGCTTCACGCCGGACGGTAAAACGCTGTTCCTCGCCGTCCAGCACCCCGGCGACGGCGAAGGCGCCAATTTCGAAGCTCCCACCACCCGCTGGCCCGACTTTTCGGACGCCTCACCCCCACGGCCCAGCGTCATGGTCATTACACGGATGGATGGCGGCGTCATCGGAGGCTAGGCTTTCACCGCCACAGCAACCCCTAGCGTCTGAGCAACACCCGCCGCCCTTCATCGCCCGTCAGCTCCAGCGCGCCATCGGCGGTGATCGACCAGGCCATCTCGCCGCCGAGCGCGCTCATGTACCTGCGCTCCTGCATCATCAGCCCTTCGCCGAGGCACGCGCGCCGCGTCGTCGCCAGCGGCGTGAAGGTGATCGTGCCGCCGTCTGCAGCATACAGGCCGTTCAGCCGGTTGCAGTTCGTCGAGCCGCTCACACGTCCGTCTTCGCCGAACACCAGCGTCAGCTGCGAATTGTCGATCACACCGCCCCGGTTGATGTCCTCCACCACCCATTCCGCGCCGAGCAGCACGGCCGGGTCCAGCGCCGCCTTCGCAGACAGCGCCGGCACCGCGACAAAGCCGACGCCGTCGGCGCCCATGACTGTCAGCCTGCCGAGGCCGTCGACGCTGGCCTTCGCCGCGCCAGAAAGGATCGCCGCGAACGCCGGTTCCTGCGCCATGAGGCCGTCGCCCTGGCATGCCATCTTGGTCATCCCCGTGCCGCTAAAGGTCACCGCCGCGCCGTCCTGCGCATAGCCGCCAAAGAAGCGGTTGCATCCCGTGGTCCCGTTGATCTGTCCATCGTCCGTGAACGTGATTTCCGGCTCGCTGCCGGAGACGACCGCGACCCCGCCGATCCCTTCCACGCGCCAGCGTGTGCCCGCCAGTTTCAGCTCGGGCGTCCGCGTCGCCGTGATCTCCGTCCCGTTCGCGCCGGTCAGCGTCAGCATCCCGTCGCCGTCCACCTCAAAGGTCGCATCGCCCTGCAGCGCTGCGCCGAGCGCGTTTTCCATCTGGTTCCGGTTCGCCGCCGCGCACGCCATCATCGTCATCATGATCGGAGAGAAAGTTACCGTCTCTCCGTCCAGCGTGTAGCCGCCATTGAACTGGTTGCACCCGCCATACCCGCTGACGCGGCCATCTTCGCCGAACCTGATCGTCGGCGGCCTTGTGTCGTTCAAGGCCTGGCCGCCGATGGCCGCGATGATCCAGTCGCCCCCGGCCAGGGGTGATAAAATCCGTATACGGTCGAGGCCCGGTTCCGCCGCGCCTTCCGACAGCGGCGCGGGCTCAGCCGGTGCGTGCTCACCTGGTAACGTGCACGCCGATGCCGCCATCAGCGCGCCCAGCGAAAGAGCGGGAAAATGAAGTTCCTGCGAACGATGGAGGCGGTCATTCTCTGGTTCTTCATTTTCCCGGCCTTCCCCTCTGTCTAGAGGCTGCGCGGCCGGTTTTCAAAAACCCATGCCGGCGCCCCGGGCCCACCGCGCGCCTCGCAGCGAATCTTACGTTCAGCGGCAAACCAGTGTGTCGTGTGATTGACAGAGATTATCCAGCAGCTAGTTTTCTCTGAAAGAAACGTTGCCGGGGAGGGCACCGGCCATGCGGACCAGGGAACACTTCGATCACAAGCGCGGCCTCTGGTTCGCCGGCCTGCCGGAGCATCTGCAGGACGAAGTTCTGCGGAGCTGCGTCAGCCTCAAGCTGAAGCGCGGCAAACACCTGTTCCGCCAGGGCGATCCCGCCACCGGCATCTTCGGCATCGTAAGCGGCGAGGCCCAGGTCGTCGGCACCACGCTGGCGGGGCTGGACATCCTAGTCGGCGTCCACCGCCCGGGGAACTGGATCGGCTTCCTCGCCTGCCTCGACGGCCAGAACTACACGTTCAACGTCGTCGCCAGCCAGCCCTGCGAAGTGCTCCACCTGCCGCTTGCCGCCGTGCGCCGCATCTTCATGAACGACGTGGACGCCCTCTCGCACATGGTCGCGCCGGAAATCGCAACCCTGCGCGCGGTCTACTCGCACATGATCGAACACCTCGCCTTCACTCCGGTGCAGCGCCTCGCCCGGCGGCTGGTGGACCTCGCCTCGAATGCGCAGGGCGAACGCGTCATCTCGCGCACCATCTCGCCGATCACGCAGGACCAGATCGCGCTTTCCATCATGGCGTCGCGCCAGTGGACCAACCGCCTGCTGCAACATCTCGAGAAAGCCGGCCTGATCTCCCGCGGCCGCAGCCGCATCGACGTGCTGGACCTGCCACGCCTAACCCAGCTCGCCGTCTACGGCGAAGACGGCTTCATCCTGTCCGAACCCGTCAGCGAGACCGCGCCGGCTGGCTAGCCGTCCGCCGTCAGATCTCCACCGGCAGGCTTTTCACGCCGCCTTGCAGCACGTCCGCCAGCGTCGTCGTATCCAGGATGTCGCGCGTCGCATCCGCCACCCGCGCGAACACCTTGCGCAGCTTGCAGGCATTCTCGTTGGCGCAGTCGCCGCACCGCCGGTAGGCCATCTTGGAGAGGCAGGGCAGGGGAGCCAGCGGCCCGTCGATCAGGCGGAGCACTTCGCCGAAGGTCACCGTCTCGGCGCGCCGCAGCAGCAGGTATCCGCCCGCCTTGCCGCGCCGGCTGGCGACCAGGCCTGCCCGCTTCAGGTCCAGCAGGATCTGCTCCAGGAACTTGCGCGGGATCACTTCCTGCTCGGCAATCTCGCTGATCAGCATGGGCTCGCCGCCCGGCCGCGCGGCGAGGGCCAGAAGGGCGCGCAAGGCGTATTTGGATTTTTGCGAAATCATCCCGACTCCTTGTGGCACTCCCTGTGCCAGAGTTCAAATATTCTAACAAGCATACTAATTCAGTCGGGTTAAAAGCCTGATTTAAATTGCAATACTTCCATCATTTAGGCGCCTAAACGCACGGTTTCAAAATTCTAACTTTTAAACACGACAAAATAGGTAGACATAAAGGGCGCCCGATCAGGAGTCGTCCATGCTTACCCCTCACCATGCTTTCCTTGTTATTGCCCTCGGCGCGCTCGCGCCGGTCGCCGCGGCGCAGTCCGCTCCCTTGCCGGACGCGTCCTCCCCGCCGGAAGAGACGGAACTGCGCCGCGAGACGATCACCGTCACCGCCCGCCGGGTCTCCGAGGACCTGCAGGACGTGCCGATCCCGGTCTCGGTGCTTACCGAGGATTTCATCGCCGAATCCGGCGCCTTCAACGTCGGGCGCCTGCGCGAGATCGTGCCGACCCTGCAATTCTACTCCACCAATCCCCGCAACACCTCGATCAATATCCGCGGTCTTGGCGCCCCCTACGGCCTCACCAATGACGGCCTCGATGCCGGTGTCGGCCTCTATGTCGACGGTGTCTTCCTCGCCCGCCCCGCCGCCACCACGCTGGACTTCATCGACGTCTCGCAGATCGAGGTCCTGCGCGGCCCGCAAGGCACCCTATTCGGCAAGAACACCACCGCCGGCGCCATCAACATCACGACGAAGAAGCCGTCCTTCACGCCGGAATCCGAGTTTGAGCTGACCTATGGCAATCTCGGCTACATCCAGGCCAAGGCGTCCATAACTGGTCCGATCACGGACAAGATTGCCGGCAAGCTCTCCTTCTCCGGCACCCAGCGCGATGGTACGCTCTATAACGTCACCGAACAGAACGACATCAACGACCTGAACAATCTCGGCGTCCGCGGCCAGCTCCTGTTCAATGTCACTGACACGCTGGAAGTCATCCTCGCCGCCGACTCGACGCGCCAGCGCCCGAACGGCTACGCCCTAGTCCCCGCCGGCGTCGCGCCCACCCTGCGCGCCGACAACCGCGAGTATCCCGCGCTCGCCGCCTTCTTCGGCTACGCCCCGCCCAGCTTCAATGCCTTCGACCGGCTCACCGATGCCGACACCAATCACCAGTCCCACCAGGATTTCGGCGGCGCCTCGCTGACCGCGAACTGGGAGATCGGCCCCGGCACGCTGACCTCGATCACTGCCTGGCGTCTCTGGAACTGGGGCCCGTCCAACGACCGGGACTTCCTCGGCCTGCCGATCACCACCGTCTCCGCCAACCCCTCCGAGCAGACCCAGTGGACGCAGGAGTTGCGCTACGCCGGCGATGTCAGTGAGGATCTCAGCTTCGTCCTCGGCGCCTTCGCCTTCTCGCAGGAGATCAATTCCACCGGCAACCAGGTGCAGGGCTCCGCCGCCGCCCGCTGGCTGCTCGCGCCAACCGCCGCGGCGCTGACGCCCGGCCTGCTCGACGGATATGGTCAGACCTCGGACATCCAGTCCGACAACACCAGTGCCGCGCTGTTCGGCCAGCTCGAATGGCAGGTCACCGACAAGCTCCGCCTGCTGCCGGGCCTGCGCCTGAACTATGACGAGAAGAGCGTGGACTACGACGCGCAGGTCTTCGGTGGCTTGCAGACCACCAATCCTGCCCTGATTGCCCTGCAACGCTCGATCCTCGCCCCGCTCGCCTATACTGCAAGCGCGGATGATACGAACATCTCCGGCCAGATCACGGCCGCTTATGAGGCCACCCCGCGCGTCAATCTCTACGCTACCTACGCCACCGCTTTCAAACCCGTCGGCCTGAACCTCAGCGGCATTCCGACCAACACAGCTGGAGCGCCGGCGATCGAGCTGGCCACCGTCAAGCCTGAAGACGTTCGCCATATCGAGTTCGGCCTCAAGACCACCCCGTTCGACGGCTTCACGGCGAACCTCACCGCCTATGACACCGAAATCGAGGACTACCAGGTCGGCGTCGTCAACGCCCAGATCGGCGTGCTGCGCGGCTACCTCGCCAATGCCGAAAAGGTCCGTGTACGGGGTTTTGAGTTCGATGGCCGCGCGCAGGTCTCGGACAATTTCTCCACCTATGCCTCGCTCGCCTGGACCGATGGCACGTACATCTCCTTCCCGGATGCCCCGCCCGCCCTCGAAAACACCGGCGGCCCCCAAGCTGTGGACATCTCCGGCACGCGTCTGCCGGGTATCTCTGAATGGGCGGCCTCGGTCGGCGGCGAAGTCACGCAGGACGGCGGCTTCCTCGGCCGCGACGGCGAATACTTCACGGCGGTGGACGCCTTCTACCGCTCGGACTTCTCCTCCAGCCCGACCGAATCCGCCTTCCTGACCGTCGACGGCTACACGACCCTCAACGGCCGCATCGGCTTCCGGAGCGTCAATGGCTGGGATGTGTTCCTCTGGGGCAAAAACCTTCTGGACGAAGAGTATTTCGAACTCCTAGCCGCCCAGCCCGGCAACTCCGGCCTGTATGTCGGCCAGCCGGGCGACCCACGCACATACGGCGTCACGCTCCGGGCGCGGTTCTGAGGCCGGAGACGCCTGGCGGAGGGGAGGGGCCATTGCGGGCCTGCTCCCTTCCATCAGTCCACGGAAAAAAGAAGCCCGTCAGCCCGCCTCAATACACGCCGTCGGCATCGCACGCCCGCGCCCGAAACGCAGGCCGCTGCCGGTCTGCTCCACCACGAACCGCCCGTTGGAGAACTGCGCCGCCCCGCCCACGACTTCGTTCAACTTGTCCAGCTCCACGGCGGTGCCATCTGCGAAGATCACATACGCCGCGCCGGCTTCTAGCGCGATGGTCAGCGCCTCCCCGCCGCATGCATACGCCGTGCCTTCCGGCGTGATCATCTTGCGAGGCGTCCCGCGCGCCAGGTCTTCCGGATTAAACAACGCCACGTCCAGTCCCCCCGTCTCGCCACTGTCGGCAATGTCGATATCGCCGTCCGAGGCGAGCAGAATCGCATAGCCATCCTGCACCCGCGCCCGCAGCACGAGATTGCCGCCGGGGATCAGGTCAAACTTCGAAACCGTACCCGAGAACGCGGCAGGCGCGCCGCCGGACACTGGAAATTCCTCCTTCAGCACCAACGTCGCGCTCTCGTCCGTCCGCGTCACATCGCGCACCTCGATGATCAGCCGCGCCGTCTCCGGCACGTCGATCCCGCTCCAGGTCGCCGCGCCGCTGACGGTCGCATCAAACGCCTCGCCGTCCGTTTGCTCCGGCCCCGGACCAAACGGCGTCTCCACTTCCTCGGCCACGGGCGCCGCCGCCGGGGCCTCCGGCGTACACGCCGCAAGCGCCATCACGCCCACGCCCGCCACAATCCGCGCAAACTGCATCAGTACACGTCCATCATCTCGGTGATCTCGCCCAGCGTTGTGCCGCCGCACCCGATCACCACCCGGCTATACCCGCTCGACAGCGCCGGCGCCTGATACTTCACCTCTTCGGTCGTGATCGCCATCGTCGCCATCCCGTCCGGCGCCTTCGGCGCCAGCTTCAGCCGCAGCGCCGGCACCGCCGAGCGGTCCATCGGCCCTTCTTCCCAGCTGAACGTATAGCCGCCCGTGCGCACATCGACCTTGCCGGTCACATGGATCGTCGCCACCGCAGCCGGCCCCGGCATCTTGTTGATCCAGGCCGCCCAGTCGCGGCTGTCCAGCACGGCGCAAGCTTCCGGTTTCGCCGCGGGCGGGGCCTCCTGAACAACGGTTTCAACACGCACGGTCTCTCCCGCCGTCACCTGCACGGGCGCCTCGGACGCGGCCGGGGCCGCAGCGCTTGCGGTTTCCGCCGGCGCGCTCTGGCACCCCGCCAGAACGATGACGGACGCCGCCGCTGCGAGCGCGAAACTTGGTCTGGTCATGGCATTCCCCTGTGTGGTCCGTTTTCCAGAGAACACGGTGTGCCGGCAAATTCTGTCAAGTTAACGACAGTTCAGCCGCGTGCCGTCCCTGCGCGTAGAAACGTCCTTGTGCCTACAGGGCTCCCAGCCGCCACCGGGGAAATCACCACGCGTATCCTGCTGGCTACGCGCCGGGGGTATGCTCCCGCCCATGAAAACACCTGACATGACCCCCCGAACCCCGCCGCGCCTTCGCCCCGGCAGCGAACGCGCCCTCCGTCAACTCCGCCTCGTCTGGCTGCGCGGCTGTTGGGGTGACCCAACACCCCTTTTGCGCCTGCAGGGAAGGTACGAAGAACGCCCCCCAATTGACTTCCCCCCAAACCCGCGCCAATGGGTGCCATGTCGAAACATACCTCAGCGAAGGCTATCGTGGATGCGCTGGAAGCGCTCTACGCCGAAGCCGTTTCCGCCCTTTCCGAAGCTCTCAACCGGTTCCTCCACGACGGCACCCCGCCAGATGGTGAAGCCCGTTCCGGGGGCGCGTTCTGCTATCCGCAGATCCGCCTCGTCTATGATCCGGACGGCCCCCCGCCGCCGATTTCCCGGGCCTTCGGGAAGATGAGCGAGGCGGGCATCTACGTGACGACCGTCACGCGGCCGGAATTCTTCCGGGCCTACCTGATCGAGCAACTGACCCCGCTGCTGCGCGACTATGACGTGGACGTCTACGTCGAGCGGTCGAAGTCCGAAATCCCCTATGCCTATGTCTGGGATCCCTCCCAGGCGGCCGGTCTCGAGGAGATCGCCCCAGCAGAACTCGTGCGCTGGTTCCCCTCGCCGAAGCTGACGCAGATCGGCGACGAGATTGCCGACGGCGAACTGTTCGAGCCCTTCGACGAGCGCCCGCTGGCGCTGTTCGATGCGCAGCGCGTGGACTTCTCGCTGAAGCGCCTGCAGCACTATACCGGCACGCCGGTCGAGCATTTCCAGCACTATGTCCTGTTCACGAACTATCACCGCTATGTCGATGCGTTCTGTGACTGGGCGCTGACCCAGCTCGGCGGCCACACGCGCTACGAATCCCTGTCCGTACCCGGAGGGCTCGAGATTTCGAAGCCGGAAGTCGACAGCCGCGCCGCCATCGAGGCCTCACCCTGGCGGCGGTTCCAGATGCCCGCCTACCACCTGCGCGCCAAGGACGGCGCCGGCATCACTCTGGTGAACATCGGCGTCGGCCCGTCAAATGCGAAAACGATCACTGACCACCTCGCCGTCCTGCGCCCGCAGGTCTGGCTGATGGTCGGCCATTGCGGCGGCCTGCGCCATTCGCAGCAGATCGGCGATTATGTGCTCGCCCACGCCTACCTGCGCGAAGACCATGTGCTCGACAGCGTGCTGCCGCCGGAAATTCCGGTGCCGCCGATTGCCGAAGTCCAGGTCGCACTCGCGGCCGCCGCAGCCGCCGTGACCGGCGAGCAGGGCGACGCGCTGAAGAAACGCCTGCGCACCGGCACGGTGGTCACCACCGACGACCGCAACTGGGAGCTGCGCTTCACCGCCTCGGCTCGCCGGTTCAACAAGAGCCGGGCGGTCGCCATCGACATGGAAAGCGCCACCATCGCCGCCAACGGCTTCCGCTTGCGCGTGCCCTACGGCACGCTGCTGTGCGTCTCCGACAAGCCGCTGCACGGCGAAATCAAGCTGCCCGGCGCCGCAAACCGCTTCTACGAACGCGCGATCAGCGAACACATCCGTATCGGGATCGAAACGCTCGAGCGCCTCTCCGTCGATGGCGGCGCAAGCCTCCACAGCCGCAAGCTGCGCGCGTTCGATGAGCCGCCTTTCCGGTGAGCGTGGTCGACTGGCCCGCTCTCAAAGCTGCCGCTCTGGAAGTGCAGGCCCGGGCCTATGTACCGTACTCGAACTACCGGGTCGGCGCCGCGCTGCTGACGGCGGGCGGCGAGATCGTGACCGGTTGCAATGTCGAGAACGCCACCTTCGGGGCGACCTGCTGCGCCGAGCGGAGCGCCGTGTTCGCGGCAGTCGCGCAGGGCTACCGTCAGTTCCGGGCCGTCGCCGTGGCAACGAACGGAGAAGACTCCGGCACCCCCTGCGGCATCTGCCGGCAGGTACTGGCGGAATTCGGCAGTGACCTCGACGTCATGTGCTTCACCCCGGAAGGCGCGGAGGCCCATTACCGTCTGAGCGAGCTTCTGCCGCATGCCTTCAAGTTGAAGTAGGCGGCACCGGTTTTTTCTTGCCGGTACGCGGCAGGAACAGCATGAACTTCGCCAGCGGGCGTTTGAACAGCAGCAGATAAGTCACGTGCATGCCGACAAAAGCGAGCAGGAGGTTTCCGGCCAGTTCGTGGATTTCCGACAGCGGGCCTTCCTCGCCGTGTTCTTCCCCTTCGTGTTCGTCGTCTTCGCCTTCGTCCGCATAGCGAGGTTCGGCCGGGGATTGTGTAGAGGTTCTTTCGGCGGCGGAGCCAAGGCCAATCGAGCGGCCCTGGTCCATGGCGATGCCGGTGCCGGTTACCGTCAGCAGGCAGAGCGCTATGCCGAGCATCAGTACACGGCTGATCGCCGGATGGGTGGCAGCGCCCTTCAGCTTCAGGCCTTCGAAATTGGGATAGAACAGCATCAGACCCACCTGGCGCTCACCGCCCAGAGCCCAGAGGAGCCGCAGCACAATCACGGTTGAGACGCCATAGCCAAGCCAGGCATGTACAGGATCAATCTCACCGGTGAGGTAGGCCGCGATGGCGAGGATGGCGAGCAGCGCGTGATACAGGCGCACGCGGTTCATGATATTCATCATGGTGATCTCGGTTTTGAAGACGCAAGCGGGGAGGATGCTCAGAGCGGCATAGGCGATCGTGGGCCCGCGTCGATACGTAGTTTCCCATTCGCGCTTGCCTTTGCGGCGCACTCGCACTTGCGCAAACGGGTGAAATCGGTTGCTGTGGATGGATGAAAACGAAAGTACTCCTCAAGCACGTTGCAGGCATAATTGCGGCCGCGATCCTGGTTGCCGCCTGCACGACTGTGGGCGTGCAAAGTACGGAAGTCGATCTGGTTGCCATGATCGCCGAGGCCGAAGCGGCGGACCTAGCGGCAATCCAGGCGCAGAGCGCCGGCGACCTAGAGACGTTCGCGAACTACCTCTCCGAAGACTATGCCTATATCGACCTTTCCGGAAACCGGATCGGCAAAGCGCAGATCTTGGCGCGCCGGGAAGAGGACAAGCGGGCGGTCATTTCGGAAACGCCAAGCGAAGACGAGGCCATCGTGCTGGCACCGAATGTGGTGATGTTCCGGGGGCGGACGGATGCGGTCACGTCCTACTATGGCGGATTGCCGCGGCCGGGCTCGACTCGCTATTCCGTGATCTGGCGGAAGGAGGCCGACGGCCAATGGCGGATGGTGGCGGCGCAGACGACTGACCGGATCAAGCGCGAGTATCCGGTGAAGGTGCAGGTGGCGGTTCCCAAGGAGGCGCTGGACCTCTATGCTGGCACATATGAACTGGCGACAACGACGCCCCTGAAGCTTGTGCTCGAAGCAGAGCAAGGCCGCTTGCTGGCGGCGATCGAAGGCCAGTTCGATGACATGGAATTCCTGCCTGAAAGCGAAACACGCTTCTTCGCTACGGCCCGCCCGTTCGAGCTCGTGCTGGCGGAAGATGCCTGTTCGCTGGTGCTGGTGACCTTCGGCGCCGAGACCAAGGGCCTGCGGGTGGTGGATTGAGCGGCTTGCCAGCGCGGCCGTTTTGAGGTGACCTGAGCGCTTCGGCGGGAGGAGCCGGTGGTGGGACAAGAGGATAGTCAGCTGGTGGCGGAAGATGCGCGTACGCGCGTTTTCCTGAGCTATTCGCGCAAGGATGCAGCGCTGGTGCAGCGCGTGGCGGACGGGCTGATGACGGCGGGGTTCCTCGCCGACTTTGACCAGGCGGCGCACGACCCCGGCAATGTCAGCGCCGGGATTTCAGCCGAGGACGAGTGGTGGAAACGGCTGCAGGAGATGATCGCGTCGGCCGACGTGATGGTCTTCCTGGTCTCGCCGGATTCGGCCCAGAGCGCCGTGTGCGACGAGGAGATCGCGTATGCCCGCGCGCTGGGCAAGCGGATCATCGCGGTCCTCGCGCGGCCGGTGGATTTTGCCAAAGCACCGCCAAGACTTTCGGCGCTGAATGTGCGGATCGATTTTTCGAAGGGCGGACCGGGTTTTGACGCGGCGCTGGCGGGGCTGGTGGCAGCGCTGGAAACGAAAGTCGGTTGGCACCGGGACGGGCGCAAGTATTTCGCGCGAGTACAGGAGTGGGACACGGCCGGGCGGCCGAAGAGCCGGCTGCTGCGCGAGGGCGCCGTCGAGGAGGCCGAGCGCTGGGCCGTGACGCGGCCAAGAGGCGAGCCGGAGCCGGGGGAGCTGTTCCTGGCCTGGATTGCGGCGTCGCGCGCGCAGATCCGGCGCGACGCCTCGGTGCGCACCTTCTGGCGCCGGGTGACGGCGATCTTTGTGCTGACGACCCTGGCGGCGACGCTCGCTGGCGCGTGGTTTGTGGTCAATGGACAGCGAAATCTCGGACGCAGCGAGAGCCTTATGCTAGCGCGGACGTCTGACCAGCTGATCATTCAGGGCGAATACCGGCGCGCGCTTCAAATGGCGATCCTGGCGTCGCGCGAGTCTTTTTTCAGGCCGTCTACGGATGAAGCGAAGGCGGCGTTTGCAAAGACGGCGCAGGCGCTGGCGCATGTGGCGTCTGTGCGGCAGAGTTTTCCGACGGGCAGCGAACTCGATCCAGTAATCGCGCGGGCTTACCCTGCGATGGACGGCACCCGGCTGGTGACGGCGAACCCTTATGACTCTCTATTCGTGTGGGATGCAGAAACCGGCGTGCAGCTGGGGGAGACGCTGACGCTTGATCCCGAGCAGGGTAATCTGCAGGAAAAACTCGCTCCGGGCGGCGCGCATGTGGCGGCGTGGAACGGCGCGGGGGCGCATGTGATATCGCTGCGCGATGGAAGCCGGTTGCCGGCCCCGCTGGGCCTTGAGGCAGGGGAAGACGAGCTGGGGCTAATGAAAGTTGCCATGTCCGAAGATGGCCGGCGTCTGGCCGCAGGGCTGTCAGACGGTACGGTGCGCATCTACGACCTCGCGACAGGAGACAAGCTCGCGGAGTTTCCAGGGCGGGCCGCGCCTTCGATCGAGGTGGCGCTGTCAGCGGATGGGGCGAAGGTCCTCGTCGTACGCCTAGGCGAGGCGTTCGTTGCGGACGCGGCGAGCCAAGAGATCATCGCCGGACCATTTGACCCAGAAGGCGGGGAGTATTGGGGAGGCTTCCTCTCACCCGACGCAAGCCGCGTGCTGCTTCGGCGCAACAGTGGAGAGTTTGACTGGGAACTTGCGCGGCAGGCGGATGATCTGACCGCTCCGCTGCAAACCGAGACAGAGAGCGTCGAGATATGGAACGGAGAGACGGGCGAGCGGCTCGTGCGTGCCGATTTTCCGGATATCGTTGAGCGGACCGTTTTCCTAGACAAGCTCCGGCGCATTGCCACAATTTCTCCCGTCGGAAGTGTCCAGATTTGGGATGCAGATACCGGCGCGCCGGTCGGCGATGTTATCTCCACGGATGAGCGCGAAACTGAAGTGGAGATCGGCGCTGATGATGCGTCGTTTGCCTCGGTGTCCTATCTAAGCGGGGTGGAAATCTGGGATCTCCGCACCGGCACGTCCTTGCTGGAGTCCGGGTCGCAGCTGGATGCGGGCCCGGACAGGTGGAACGGGGTCAGCCCCATTCCCGGCACGCAGGATTACCTCGCCTGGAATGGCCGCCGGACCGTGCGGTTGAACGTCAGTGAGGGGCAGGTGACAGAAACCCCCGTAGCCAAGGACTCGGTGGGTTTCGTCGGCCATGCGGCGCTGTCACCGGATGGACGGATCACCCTGACGTTGGATCAGGACGACGAGGTTTTCTTCTGGGACGCCTCCTATTTCGGCATTCCTCTGCTGGGTCCGCTGAAGCATGACAATTACCTGTTCCCGCCGCAGTTCATCGGGGATGGCAGCCGTGTGCTAACGATCGAAGGCAATGAGGCCCGAGTTTGGAAAGCGGGGCCGGCGCGGACGATTCCGTTTAAGGGGAAGACCGACATCGGCGCTTCGGACGGGGCGATGCTCTCACCGGACGGGACGCGGCAGCTGGTGTGGAACGCGTCGGGCAGGGCCGTGTTGCGCGATACGGCGACAGGCGAACAGGTGGGCGGCGAGCTGCTGCTCGGCCCGCAGGAGACTTTCACGGCCGTCTTTGACGAAGGTTCACCGCGCCTCGCGATTTCCTTTGAAGGGGTCGTTCAGCTGCTCGATACCAACACGGGCAGCAATGGCGAGGCGCTTCTCGAGCATCAGTCTGCGATCAGTGAAATGCGGTTTGCGCTCGGTGGACGCCGGCTGGTGACGCTGCAATATGATCGCACGCTGACGATCTGGAACACTGACACGATGGAAGCGGTTGTGGCGCCCGCCGTGATCGACGATATGGTTCTCAGGGTGATGCCGGTCCGTGGACGGATGGTTGTCCTGACACAGGGCAACGGGCAGCTTGTCGATCTCGAGACAGGCGCGACCATCGGCGGGCCAATGGAGGTCTGGAGCCCGGCGGACCTGAAAGCCTTGGGGGAGAGTCTTGCCTTCTCGAGCGTTTACGTGAGTGCAGATGAGTCGCGCGTCGCGATCTCGAATGAGACGCGGATCGGTTTCTGGTCTGCGGATGATGGCGCCCTGCTCTGGCCGGTGATCACGCCAGACGCTCCGATCGTCGGCGCTTCATTGGCGCCGGACGGCAGGCGAGCAGCTGTTCTGCTGGACAACCCGTTGCGTGCGGCGGCATTGGTGGATCTCGAAACAGGTGAGCTGCAGCAGCCTGTTCTGGCGCACCCAAGCTTTGTAACGGCAGCAAAATTCTCGCCGGATGGCGGGACGTTGGTGACGATTGCCGATGATGCCAATCTGAGGTTCTGGGATGTGGGGACCGGTGCGGCGAGGGGCGAGCCAATCTTCCTCGAGTCGGGTGAATCTGAGATCAGGTTTTCGAATGACGGCCGCCGCTTGATCGTGCTGGTTCAGGGCGGGATTGTCCGCCAGTTTGACACTCTCACGCTGTCGGAACTGCCGGGTTGGTCCGGCGATTTTGCCAATCAGGATGCGGCCTGGCAGCAGGACCTCGGACGGCTTGTGATTTCGGAACTGGGTGGGCGACTGGTCGAGCTGGACATCGGATGGTCCGGGCGGCGGCAGGCCAGCTCCGAGGATATTGCGCAGGTCTGTGCCGCGAAGCTGATGGGGACGCCGGATGCCGAGGGCGTACCTTTCGTGCGGCGGCTCGATGATAAGGCGATCTTCGCTGCGCCGATCCTACGGGGGCGGGAGGGGGAGGATGTGTGTACGCCGCCGCCTGCGGCCTGGTGGGAGACGGCCGCGGGAGCCGTGTTTGGCTGGGCGTTCCGGTGAAAAGGCCAGTGATGGGAGCTGTCGCAGGGCCGACACACTTCGCCCGCTTCCCATAAATTCCTGTTTAACATAACGTTAATCCGCAGATTGAGCCGGAGTGGGAGCCATGGCGGATAAAAAGACGGCGGGCTCGTTCGGAGCGCCGAAGCGGTCGACGCGCTGGGTGAAGGCGGCGATCATCGGCGCAGATGCGCCGGTGGGAGTGATCGAATCGGATGCGGCGTATGTCAGCCTCGACTTGATCGACCTTGGCCTTGCCCGGCCAGGCCTGCTGACCAGCAAGTATCATGCGCTGTTCCTGTCTGACCTGTCGGCGGTGACGCAGGTCCAGACCAAGCTGCGCCAGAGCGCCCTGATCGACCCGCGCAAGGTGCGCGACGGCATCGAGACCAAGAATGCCGGCAACCAGGACCTGGGGGTCACCTCGATCTGCGCGCAGATGCCCTGGCAGGGCGGGATCGACGGCGAATTCGTGGTGCTGGCGCTGCGCTCGGAAGCGCTGCTGGCGACCTTGCTGGACCTCAACGAACGGCTCTCGGCTTCGCTGCCGAAGATGGGCGGCCAGCCGCCGCCGGGCGAGCCGGAGGATGACAACGGCGAGGGGCACGAGAGCCTGCTCGCCACGGCGGCGGGCGCTATCACCGGCAAGCTGGCCAGCACGTTTGTCAAAAAGATCGGCTATACCGCTGCCGTTGAAATCGCGCGGATCCTGAAGGCGCAGGATGGCACCTACACGACGCGGTTGCGGGTGCCGGTGTCCGCGAGCCTGAAACTGGAGCCCGGCTACTATGTGATGCTGCCGGACGGGCAGGCCAATGGCGAGGTTGAGCTCGACTTCAGCGGCGGACGGCTGGTGCCGGCGCTGCGGATCAAGGGCAAGTCCGTACGCGGACGGGACTATGCGGTGATCCGGGTGACGGCGACCGAGCGCCACCAGAATATCGAGGACGTGCCGGCGGTGGGTGATGCCTGGGTGTCGCTGCAGCGGGTGCTGGAGAGCGGCGGGCAGCCGGACGAGGCGCTGAACGCGTTTCGCCGGGTGGTCGCGCTGTCGCCATATCTGATCCGCGCGGACCGGCAACGGCTGCAGCAGCAGGCGGCGGAGATGGTGGAAACGGTGCGGCCATACCTGGTGGCCAAGGGCGCGGGCGATCACGAATCCCTGCTGGAGAGCCCGCTGGCAAGGTTGGCGTTCCGTACACTGAAGGATGCCTGGAACTCCGGCGCGCTGGACAGTTTGCCGGGCGCCATCCGCAAGACCATCAGCGTCAGGACAGAGACGGCAAAGACGGCCCAGCCTTCAGTGCCGGCCGCACCGGCATCGCAAGCGGACCGGGCACCCCTGGCACCGGCGGCGCCTCCCCCTCCACCACCTCCAGCGGACCGGTTCGAGACGGCGCTGAAGTTCTGCTTCAAGTGGGAGGGCGGCTACAGCGACCATGCGAGCGACCGGGGCGGCAAGACGAACTACGGCGTCACCGAGAAGGTGTTCCATGAATGGCTTGACTCGCGGGGCGAGCCGCTGCGCCCGGTAAAGGAGATCACGCATGATGAGGTGCGGGCGATCTACTGGTCCGACTACTGGCTGGCGGCGCGGTGTGACCGGCTGAAGCGGCAGCTGGACCTCTTGATGTTCGATGCCAGCGTGAACCATGGGCCGGGCGGGGCCGCCAGGCTGCTGCAGCGCGCGCTGAATGCGCTGGGCGAGACGCTGAAAGTGGACGGCGCGATTGGCGGACAGACGTTTGCGGCGATCGCGCGGTACGAGACGAAGGCGCTGGCGGCGCAGTATCTCGAAGAACGCCGGGCGCTGTTTCACCGTATCGTCGCCAGGGATGCGAGCCAGGGCGTGTTCCTCAAGGGTTGGCTGAACCGGGTGACGGATCTGGAGAACGCCACCGGCGAGGGCGGGACACACAGTGACTTCGAAACGGTGCCTGTAGAGATAACGCCCGAGAATACGCCCTTTGCGGCTTATGTGGATTAGGAGCGGGACATGACCCTGGCGCAGGCTCTTGGTGATCTTCAGGCGGCGGCCCTTGGCAATGAGGCCGAACTGGCAGCCAAGGCGGCGGCGCTCGCCGACGCCGTGATCACGTCGCAGGATAGCGGATCGAAAGAGCTGCGTGCGGGGCTCAAGGCGCTGCGCACGATGCGGGCACACACGGCGCTGGAGCTGGCGGCGCAGTTTCTCGAAGCGGTCGGTGTGCGGCGGGGCTGGCTGTTGCAGTTCCATGCGCAGGCACTGGTGGAACGCAATGCACTGATCCCGGCGGCCGCGCTGGTGCTGGAAGCGCGCAAGGCGGCGCAGGAAGAGGCGGACGCCGCAACCGAGGCGGACTGCTGGAGCCTTGAAGGACGTGTCTACAAGCAGCTCTTCGTGATTGCCTCGCAGCGCCGGCCACCGGCGGCGCGGGATGCGTGCGAGGGGTTCCTGAAGAAGTCGGCAGCGGCCTACGGGTTTGCATTCGCGCGGCTGCGGGGCTCAGCGGGAGCCTATTTCCCGGGAGGGAACCTGCTGGCGCTTTCGGCGATGGCGCAGCGCGAGCAGTATTTCCTGCCACTTGCGGTGCCGGCCAACGATATTGCCAACGAGATCATCAATAGTCTGGATCCGGACAATACCGCGGACTACTGGCATGTCGCCTCGGCGGCAGAGGCGTATGCCCATCTCGGGCGCTGGGAAGAGGCGAAGGAGAAGATCCGGCGCTATCTGGAACTGGCGCAAGGAGACGCGTTTGCGATCAACGGCACGTTGCGCCAGTTCGAGCAGGTGTGGGGCATCACGCCGGGCGACGCGGACAAGGCAGAGATCACCAACCTGCTGCGCTATGCGCTGATGGCGTCGGACCAGGGCGCGATCCGGCTGAGCAGTGTCCAGGCGCGCGAGTTGCTGGCGCCGCCGGAAGGTGGCGGGGCGAGAGAGGTGGCGGGAACGCAGGCGGCCACCGGCGCGCAGGGCCAGTATGAGAAAGTGTTCGGCAAGGAAGGCCCCTACGGCATCCGGCGCCTGCAACAGATCATCGAATACTCCCGTACGGTCGGGCGGGTTATGATGGATACGGTGCAATCGCGCGATGCGACGTTCGGCACAGGCTTCCTGCTGAACGGCGAAAGCGTGCATGCCTCCTTTCAAGATGAGGTCCTGTTCCTGACGAATGCGCATGTCGTCTCCCCCGATCCGGCGGACCGGGCGGCGATGGCGCCGGGAGACGGCCGGATCCGGTTCGATGCGGCAAGCTTCACAGACGAGTTTCCGCTGGATGAACTGTTATGGAGCTCGCCAAAGACCGAGCATGATGTGTCGATTTTCCGCATAGGGCAGAATACGCCGCGATATGCGGACCTGCGCAGTCTTGGCGCCATGCTGAAGCTGGCAGAGGGTTTGCCGAAGCTCAAGCAGCGCGAAGAGGTGGAGAGCAAGACCGGGCAGCGCCAGTATGTCGATAAGCCGACCACTGTGTATGTCATCGGGTATCCGCTCGGGCGGGAACTTTCGATTTCCCTCAGTGACAACCAGTTGCTCGACTACGAAAATGTCCGTGTCGGCACGGTGCCTGGTCCCGAGCCGAGACGGCTGCATTACCTGGCGCCGACAGAGCCCGGAAATTCCGGAAGCCCGGTGTTCAACAGCCGGACGATGGAGCTGATCGGGCTGCACCACGCCGGCGGGTTGCGGCCGCGGCTGAACGGCCAGCCGGGGCAGTATCACGCCAACCAGGGCCTGTGGCTGCGGCCGCTGCTGAATGCGTTCCGGCTGGCCAAGGGATTGAGCACGCCTTAGGCGCAGCTGAAGGGGAGTGACCGATGCCTTTCGTGGATATGTCGCCGCGCGTGATGGACCTGGAGTCTTCAGGCCTGGAGAGTGTGCAGGCGAAGCGCGAGGCGACGCATGTGGGGCGGGGCGAGGTGCGCCGGCACCTGATTGCCGTGGCGATCCTGTCGGACATGGAAAAGCAGGGGCGCACGCTGGCGGTGGTGACGCGGCCGTATGCCTATGTGCATCCGGTCCATGGAGTGGACGTGACGGTAGAGGTGCCGCTCGGCTTCGTGACGGACTTTGCGTCGATCCCGTCGATCTTCCATTTCATTGTGCAGCCGTTCGGGCGGCATGCGCCGGCCGCGGTGCTGCATGACTATCTCTATGCCATCGGCCAGAAGAAGGCGCGGCGGCTGGCTGACCGGTTGTTCCTCAACGCGATGAAGGATGCCGGCGTGCCGGGATTCCGGCGCTCGCTGATGTACCGGATGGTGCGACTTTTCGGCGGCGGCGGGTACGGACTGAAGGATGACTGGAAGTTCGTGGATGCCGAGTCCGGCGATCCGGTCGACCCACCCTATGGCAACACGGATATCAGCTGGGCGCCGCCTAAGCCGAAGCGCGGGAAGACAGCTGCCGTCTGAGGCACGGCTTCAGGCGAGGGCGCGGGCGAGGGCGTTGATCAGGGCGTCCTTGCGGCGTTCCCATTCGGGCAGGTCATCGTAGGGCACCATCAGCGGGTGGGTCTTGGCGGCGGCGTCCTTCACCGGGCCGTGGGTCCAGCCATCGCGGACCTTCTGGGCTAGCCACTGGTCATGCTGCGTACGCCCGTCCGGGGCATCGTGTTCGAGGGCGTGCCGGACGCTCTCGCGGGTGGAGGCGTGCATCCAGTCCGGCGCCTCGTCCCAGGCGGGGATGTCGTGCTGGCCATGCGCAGCGGCCCAGCCGCGCAGGGCTTCGTGGACGGTGCGGGCGACGGCGTCGAGATGGTCGGTCGGAAGAGGCATGGGAGGAGTTTCGGGGGATTGCGCGCGGGGGGCAAGGGGGCGGTTGCTGCTTGCCCCTGCGTGACACTGCAATGTCACTGGACGGCCGGGCGGGTGCGATTTACCTCGGGGGCATGACAAACAAACGCCCGCGCCTGCTCGCCTTTGAAACGATCCGCAATTTCCGCGATTTTGGCGGATATGACAGCCGGTTTGGCGGGCGGGTGAGGATGGGGCGGCTGTACCGGTCAGGCCATCATGCCGAGGCGAGCGAGGAAGAGCTCGCCAGGATGGACGCGCTCGGCATCCATGTGCAGGCGGACCTGCGGCGCCCCGATGAACGCGACAAGCAGAAGAGCCGGTTCAATCCGCCGGTGGTGATCACCCACGATGGCGGGCGCGAGAGCGAGGCGCCGCACATGCGGTTCCTGACGCAGGTCACCGTCGATGCCGAGGCTGCCGACGAGTGGATGGCCGAGTATTACGAAAAGGCCCCCTTCAAGGCGCACCACCAGGCCCTGTTCCGCGACTGGTTCGTGAAGTTGTCCGAAGCGCCGGGCGAGGCGGCGGGGCTGGTGAACTGCGCTGCGGGCAAGGACCGCACGGGCATTCTCTGTGCCCTGACGCACCACATTCTGGGCGTGTCCGAAGCCGATATGCGGTCGGACTACGACCTGACCAACGAGGCCGTCGGCGTGAACCAGCGGCTGCCCGAAGCGGCGGCCTATTTCAACCAGATGATTGGCAAGGACCTGCCGGCGGAAGTCTATCGCCCTTTCATGGGTGTGCACCTGAAGTATCTCGACCGGGCGTTTGGTGCGATCAATGCCAGGGCGGGGTCGCTGGATGGGTATCTGGTGGATGTGCTGAACGTCGATGCCGCGTTGCAAGCCGATTTGCGGGCGAAGCTGATCGAGGCCTGAGGATCGCCTGCGTCCGCGGCCTTCACAGGCTGTTCCTCTGCGTCAAGGTTTTCGTTCGGGTTGCTGCCACAAGAAAATCCGTCTCCGGTGCGATTGCTCGTGAGGATCTTCGAACCGGTGCGCGACATTGGCATCGGCCCCGCGCGGCGGACGACGCGGCGCCGGCGCTGAAGGCAATGCCCGCAAGCTGAGAGATCAGCGTGTTCTCGAATGACTGCAGATTCGGGCGCCCGCTCAGGGATGAGCGGCGATCAGCCCGTGCGAAAAGACTTGCGGCCGAAGTAGGGGTTCGGACTTGCGGGGGGCGTATCGTCCGTCGGGGCTTCCGTGACGGTTTTGGTTTCATCCGTGGGAAGATCAGTTGCGGTGATGCCTGCCTCCGGCTCAACGGCCTTCTCTTCCGCGGCGGGCGCAGGCACCAGCAGCGTGCGGATATGGCCGATGGCGGCGCGGGCAGTGGAGACTTCGAGGTCTGCTACGGACTTGTCGAGGCGTTTGGCGAGCAGTTTTGCCTGATGATGCGACAGCGATTTCAGGTGGGCTTCGAAAATCTCCTCGCCGACCGCGGCGCGCAGGGCTATCAGGCTTTCGCCGGTCTGGCCGGCGGCGATCAGCAGTTTCTTGACGATGAGGCCAGCGGCCGCGGCCCAGTCCTTGTCGGCAACGGCGCGGAAATCCGCCGAGGAATCCACCAGCGCTTTGATGGCGTTGAATCCGGAGGGGCCGCCGCCAAAGCTCATGCGAGCTTCTCCCGGACTTCGACGAGCAGGCTTTCGATGATATTCAGCGCGTCACCCGGCCATTTTGCCTGCAGCGTCGGATCCGGGCCGAGCTCGATGGGGTTGGAGGCGAAGCCCGATTTCAGCGGGATGATGGTCTTGAACATCGCGAACTCGGTTTCCTTGGCGTTCGACGCATCCCGCATGGCGCCGAGAACAACCTGCTGGTGGGGCGTGTTGTCGAAGCGCGTAGCGAGCACGACGGGCAGCGCGGCGATATCCCGGTTACGCAGGTTCTTCATGATATCACCCGTGAACAGGTCGAGGCCGAGCGTCGACATGAAATCCGGGATCGTGGGCACAATGATCAGGTGGCTGGCGGCGAGGACGGTTTCGGTCATCACCGAGATGCCGGGCGGGCAGTCGAAAATGATGACGTCGTATTCGGCCTTGAGCAGGTTCAGGTCGTCGCGCAGGCGCTTGCCGACCTGGTTCTGCAGGGCCTCCATCGCGTAGCCCTTGGCGGTGAGTTCGAAGATCAGTTCTCGTTCCGTCTTGCGCAGGCGAGGCGAGGAGGGGATCAGGTCCAGCGGCAGGGGCTTGCCCTTGAAGGTGACGTCGCTGGCATTGGTGACGATGAATTCCGAGAGCCGGCGCTGCTCTCCGGCAAAGAAGTTCTCCAGCAGCCAGTCAGAGATCGTCGCGTAGTCGTTGATCGCCTGGAACAGGTGTTCGTCGCCGGCATGGCCGAAGATCAGCAGCGAAGCGTTGGCCTGGGTATCGAGGTCGATCACCAGCGTGCGCATGCCGGCGGCGGCGAAGGCTTCGGAAAGGCTGACACAGGTGGTGGTCTTGCCGACCCCGCCCTTGGAATTGGCAATCGAGATAACGCGGGCCGACATGGAGTTTCCCTCTTTCAGTCTAGTCCGTTCTTGCCCGGGGGTGATGGCAGATTTGCAGGCGCAAGAAAACCACTAGTGCCTACATTTCCTGAGGGAGCGACAATAAAAAAATGCCTTGAAGATTCAAAGCAGCGGGAAATAGTTGCTTCAAAACGGCCTTCTCCAATCCGGCGCCCCATTTGCCAGCGGCGAAAGATGCTGCGCGTCCTTGCAGGAGCGACCTCCGCGAAGTGGTCAATGCGCTGCTCTGCAGGGTCTCGGCGGGCTGCCAGTGGCGGATGTTACCCGAGGATATCCCGCCCTTTCCGGCGGCCCGGAAATACTTCTGCCGATGGCGCGATCCGGGGCTGCTGGAACAGGTCCGCCACCACTTTCTGTTCGAGGCGCGCGAGGCAGCAGGCCGCTCGCCTCAGCCGACAGCTGGCGTGATCGACAGCCAGAGCATGAAGTCGACAGAAAGTGGCGCAATATCAGGGTAAGGCGCCGGCAGGAAGGTGAACGGACGCAAGCGGCATATTCCCACTGATACGGAAGGATTTCTGGTCCCCGCATGCGTCCACGCAGCCGACGTCCGGGACCGCTATGGCGCGCGGCTGTCCTCGCCGAAGCGCGCGATCGTTTCCTCTGGCTGCGCCACATCGTGGCCGGTGGCGGATATGCCGGGGACAAACTACGCGGCGCGCCCCGGAAGATGGAAGCATGGAACTTAGAAATCATCCGGAGGTTCCGCAAGGCCTGAGGTTTCGAGGTCCTGCCGCGGCGACGGGGCGCCCTGCGCACGCTCGCCTGGCTCGGGCGCTCACGCAGCCTCGCAAAAGACCGGGAGAAATCCCTCGAAAGCGCCGTCGCATGGCTCTTCACCGCCAACATCCGGTTCATCACCCGGCGAATCGCAAGTGGCTGATTTATTGACGGTTTTTATGACTAAGACTCTCAGGGGCCGGGAGGCTCTCCGGCTCTTGTCCGCGCCGGCTCTGTGGTCAATATTGATACATCTTATCCAAATTTACCGATTTTCAATAACCTGGCATAACATCTCTTGATATGGATCTTCGACTCAACCCTTATGCCCCGGGCGCCGGCGCGCCGCCGCCCGAACTGGCCGGACGTGACACTCTGATCGAGAACGCGAGTATTGCGCTTGACCGCATCCGCGCAGGACGCGCTGCCAAAAGCCTCATCCTTGTCGGCTTGCGCGGCGTCGGAAAAACGGTGCTGCTGAACCGGATCCGCAATGACGCATCAACGGCAGGGCATTTCACCATTTGGATCGAAGTGCCGGAAGACAGGTCGCTGCCCGGCGTCCTTGCTCCCGCCTTGCGCGCTGGCCTGCTGAAACTGGACCGGATGACGGGCGCGGCGAGCAGCGCAAGCAAGGCGCTGCGGGCGCTCGCCGGGTTCATTGGCGCGATGAAGGTCAAATATGGTGATGTCGAGGTTGGGCTCGACATCGATAGCGAAGCTGGCCTTGCCGATACAGGCGACCTTGATGCTGACCTCGCCGACCTCCTCGAAGCAGCGGGTGAAGCCGCCCGTGACCGCAAGACCGCTCTGGTTCTCTTTCTTGATGAACTCCAGTACGTGCCGCAAGCCCAGTATGCGGCTTTGATTTCCGCGCTCCACCGCTGCGCGCAGCGCCAGCTCCCGGTGACGCTCGTCGGAGCGGGACTGCCTCAGTTGATTGGCCTGTCTGGCCGGGCCAAGAGCTACGCCGAACGTTTGTTTGAGTTTGTCCCGATTGGAGCACTGGGCCCGGACGCAGCGAAAGATGCCCTGGTCGCCCCGGCCCGCGCCTTGAAAGTTGACTATACAGAGGACGCGCTCGCCGAAATCTTCAACCACACAAAGGGCTATCCCTATTTTCTGCAGGAATGGGGCAAGCACGCCTGGGCAACGGCAGATGCCTCGCCGATCGACCTGGCAGACGCAAAGCAAGCGACCCTCGATGCGCTGGACGAACTCGACGCCAGCTTCTTTCGTGTGCAGCTCGACCGTCTGAGCCCGGCCGAGAAACGCTACCTTCGCGCGATGGCTGAACTGGGCCCCGGACCGCATCGTTCAGGTAATATCGCAGCGATGCTTGGCCGAAAGGTTGCGACAGTCGCGCCTGTTCGCGCGAGCCTTATTGCCAAAGGCATGATCTACAGCCCCAGCCACGGTGACACGGCCTTTACGGTCCCGCTGTTTGACGCGTTCCTGAAACGCACAATTCCGCTCGAACAGTAGCGTCTTTCAGATCGCTCAAGGCGCCAAAAGCCGCCCCGGGGGCTCCCCCGGGGCGGCTTCAGGCCTGGGTAGCTTCGCGCCGCCGGGACAGCCGGAGCGGGCAGGGCCCTGATGAAATGCAACTGACCTCTTGGACACACCGCCCGCAGGGGCAAGACGGCCCGGTCGCTGGCCCTCCGCGCGGCCGGGACCAGCCGGGACCTGGCGGGACCTGGCGGGACCGGCGCGCGTGTCCATGGCTTTCAATCGGGCCCGGATCACCTTACCTGTATGCAAGCAATCCTTTTGACGGCAAGGAGCCCCGTTTGGCGCTCGATCCATATTCCATTCTGGGCGTTTCCCGCTCGGCCTCCGAGGCCGAGATCAAGAAGGCGTTCCGGGCCAGGGCCAAGACGCTGCACCCGGACCAGCATCCCGGCGACAAGGCAAAGGAAGAGGAATTCAAACGCCTCTCGGGCGCGTTCGAGATCCTGGGGGATGCGGAAAAGAAGTCGAAGTTTGATCGCGGCGAAATTGACGGCGACGGAAACTCCAGGGGTTTTTCCGGCGGACCTGCGGGTGGCGGCGGGCGCTGGGAAGGCGGCAACAGCCCGTTCGGCGCCCAGGGCGATCCGTTCGAGGACATTCTTTCGGGAATGTTTGGCAGCAGCGCACGGCGGCGCAATCCGGGCCCGCAGAAGGGCCGGGACGTGCGCTACCGGGTCGAGATTTCGTTCGAGGACGCGGTCACCGGCGCGCGTCGGCGCATGGCGATGGCGGATGGCAGCGCGCTGGACGTGAACATCCCGGCCGGCATCACCAGCGGCCAGACCCTGCGCCTCAAGAGCCAGGGCCAGCCCTCGCCATCCGGCGGCGCGCCGGGAGATGCCTTGCTGGAAGTGGATGTGGCGGCGAGCCCGGTCTGGACCCGCGATGGCAAGGACCTGCGCATGACCCTGAGCGTCGACCTGCGCACGGCGGTGCTCGGTGGCACGGTCGAGGTGCGCACGCCCTCAGGTCCCGTGTCGCTCAAGGTGCCGGCCGCAACCAACACCGGCGCGCAGCTGCGACTCAAGGGCAAGGGCGTTCAAATCATCCCGCCGGGCGACCTCTATGTCCGCATCGAGATCGTGCTGAGCGATCCCCGCGATGAAGGCCTGAAAAAGTGGGCGGAAGGGCGCTGACGCCGGTCTTGCAGTGCCGCCTTAGGTAAGTATAAAGCCATAACATTCAAGGCTTAGCGGGGCGGGGCGGGGTGGCTTGGCACTTCTGTAGCGTCGCGGGCGGCCAGCCAGGATCGTCCGCAAGCTGACTGCAGCTGAACTGCGCCATTCACTTAACGTTCAGAGCCTGACCAGCATATGGAGCCTCATGAAACGCACCCTCGCTCTCCTTGCCGTCCTCGGCCTGATGCAAGCTCCCGCCGCTCTCGCGCAGGGGCAGGATCAGGGCTGGGGTAACCAGTTTTCGCCGGGCGAGGCCCGCGAAGCGGTCAAGGAAGGGCGCACCGTTCCCCTCAGCAAGATCTTCCAGTCGCTCAAGCGCGAGTATGGCGGCTACCAGCTCGGCGCCGATCTCTATTCGCAGGACTCGGGCGGCGCGGTTTACGAAATCGACTGGCTGACCGATGATGGCCGCAAGGTCCATGTGACGGTTGACGCGCAAACAGGCGCGATCATCAGTCGAAGCGGCGGCTGACAAACGCGAACAGATGAAAAAAAGGCGATACTAGATGAGAATACTTGTCGTCGAAGATGATGCGGATCTGCGTCGCCAACTGGCGGATGCGCTGTCCCAAGCCGGCTATGCGGTCGACCTCGCGGCGGACGGCGAAGACGGCCAGTTCCTCGGCGAAACCGAGCCCTATGACGCGGTGATCCTCGATCTCGGCCTGCCGAAGATCGACGGCGTCAGCGTGCTCAAGGCCTGGCGCAAGGAAGGCAAGGCCTTCCCGGTGCTGATCCTCACTGCCCGCGACCAGTGGAGCGAGAAGGTCGCAGGCTTCGATGCCGGCGCCGACGATTACCTGACCAAGCCCTTCATCACCGAAGAACTGCTGGCCCGCCTGCGGGCGCTGCTGCGCCGGGCGACCGGCCATTCTGCAGCGACGTTGGAGTGCGGCAAGCTGATGGTCGACACCCGCGCCGCAAGGGCCACGGTCAATGGCGAGCCGATCAAGCTGACTGCCCACGAATACCGCGTGCTGTCTTACCTGATGCACCATCAGGGCCGGGTCGTGCCGCGCACTGAACTGGTCGAGCATATCTATGACCAGGATTTCGACCGCGACTCGAACACGATCGAGGTCTTTATCGGCCGCTTGCGCCGCAAGATCGGCCAGGACCGGATCCAGACCGAGCGCGGCCTTGGCTACCGCCTAATCGTGCCGGACGAAGAGGCCCGCGTTGCGGGCTGACGCTAATAAGGGCTAAACCGCCTGCATGAGCGAGGCCGGTGCGACCCCCCAGAAAAGCCTGATCGACCGTTGGTCGAATGTGTCACTGGCGCGCCGCATCACCATCGCGGCAGCCGTCTGGGGCTTGCTCGTGCTTATCGGCGGCGCCGTGGCGCTCTCCGCGGTCTACCGCGCGCAGACACTCGCATTGGTGGAGCGCGACCTGCAAGAAACGCTGGTAACGCTGTCGCGGGAGCTGATCCGCGAGGATGCGTTCCTGGTGGACGGGCGGATCACCAACACCGACCGGGACTTCTTTCCCAGCGATGTGCGTTTCCAGACGCAGTATTCCGGGCAGTATTGGGCGGTCGTCGGGATCAACCCGGATGGCACGATTGCCGGCGATTTCCGCTCGAAAAGCCTTTGGGATGAGGACGTGCCGATCACGCCGGAACTCATCACGCGCGCCGTTGCCGCGCCTGGTATCACCCAGTTCGGAAACTATGCCGGCCCTGCGGATCAGCGCTCCCGCGTGGCGGCGCAGGCGATCGTGATCGAGAATCGCCCGACACCGCTGATCCTGCTGGCGGCCGCCGACCGCTCGCCCAACGATGCGTCGGCAACCGCGTTCCGGAACCTGCTGCTTGGCACGATGATCGCGCTGTTCGGCGGCGTGTTTGCCGCCATGTTGCTGGGTATCCGCTATTCGCTCAATCCGCTGGCCAAGCTGCAGGCAGATATTGCTCAGGTGCGCGAGGGCGACACCCAGAAGCTGGACGGAGACTATCCGGCCGAGGTTCGTCCGCTGACGGAAGAGCTGAACAAGCTGATCGAGCATAACCGCGAAGTTGTGGAGCGCGCACGCACCCATGTGGGCAACCTGGCACATGCGCTCAAGACACCGCTCGCTGTACTCAAGAACGAGGCCGCCGGACAAACGCAGCTCGATGACGTCGTGCGCCGGCAGGCTGACGCCATGCAGACCAATGTGGAGCACTACCTGAAGCGGGCCCGGATGGCGGCGCGGGCCGAGACGATCGGTGCACGGACGGACGTTCGCCCGGTCATCGACGGTCTCGCGCGGCTGCTGAACCGATTGTTTGATGCCAAGGGAATCGAAGTCGCGGTCGAAGGCAGCGCCTCCGCCATCTTCCGGGGCGAGAAACAGGATTTCGAGGAGATGATCGGAAACCTGATGGAAAACGCCTGCAAATGGGCGTCGAGCGAAGTCCGGGTGACGGTGAGCGATACCGGGCAATGCGTCACCATTACTGTGGAAGACGATGGCAAGGGGCTCAGCGCGGACGAGCGCGAAGCCGCCATGAAGCGCGGCGTGCGTCTCGACGAGACCACTCCCGGCACCGGTCTGGGCCTGTCGATTGTCAAGGAACTCGCCGAACTGCATAAGGGCCAGCTTGAACTGGGCATGGCGGCATTGGGCGGCCTCAGCGCGGTTCTCAGGTTCCCGCGCCCATGACGTCCTTGCCAATGTCCCGCACCAACCTCGTCATCCTCGGCGCCTGCCTCGCGGTGGGCGTGGCCGGGTATGTGTTGGTGGGTAAGCCCGGCGCGGGCGACCAGCCAATGAGCCTGCGACAGGCCGCGCTGGCGGAAAAGGTCGCGACCGACCCCGAGTCCCTGTCACCAGCCGAGCTGCTCTCGCGCCTCGAGCAGGCGGTCAAGGATCAGCCGGACGCGCCCGAGCCGCACTTCTTCATCGGAGAGATGCTGCGCGCGCAAGGCCGGCCCGAGGATGCGCTGCGGGCCTACCAGTCGGCGCTCCGCCGCAATTCCGATTATGTCCCGGCGCTGGTGGCGCTGTCGGATGTGCTGGTGGAACTCAGCGGCGGCGCAGTCGGTCCGGATGCCACGCGGCTTTATGCGCGGGCCTATGAGTTGGACGAGACCCAGGTGCGCGCCGGCATGTTTGCGGCGATGGGCGCGGCGCAGGACGGCGACCAGGAGAAAGCCGAGCAGGCGATGCGCTATATCTACGCGCGCCTACCGGAGGATGATCCCCGCCGGGAGCGGTTCCGCGCGATGATCGAAGCGATTGGCGAAGAAGGGGCGACCGCGCCGCCAACGGAATAGTTTTGGGCCCTGCATCCGTTGAATTTCGTACCTCGGCGGTCCGTATGCGTAAAAATACCGATGGCTGCGCACGGGAATCCTGAGAATACTCATCCTGCGATTTATCATCGTGCCGGGACGATTTTTGCCGCGGCTTGACAGGGGACGTTTGCTGCTTTCCGCTCGCGCAGGGAAACGGCCGCCGATCTGGCGACAGTCGAACTCACGGCGGCTGCAGAACTTCACACAACCATGCACATTGATGGGCGTTCACTGGCACGTGATTCCGTCGAAACTTGCGATGTCTGCATCGTGGGATCAGGTCCGGCCGGGTATTCGGTAGCCAAGGCATTGCAGGGGTCCGGTCTCCGGGTCACGATCCTCGAAAGCGGCGGGATGAAGAGTGTGACAGGCGCTCACAACCTGTCGATGCTCGGTGCCGACTCCTCGAATTTCGTGAATGATTTCCAACCCAGCCGGCGCCAGATCGGCGGCAATGCCAGCGCCTGGTACATTCAGTCCGGTGGGGGCCATCGCTGGATCCGGCTTGCGGCTCTGTCCCGGGCGGACTTTGACGGGGTGACCGCCGGTGACGCTGGCGGATGGCCTTTGGCGCACGAAGACTACATGCGCTGGGTTGATCGTGCAGACGAACTCTTCGGCTTGCCCGCTGGTTGTGAGTTCACCCCCGCACCCGAAGCCGCGCCGACCCTCCTCAATGTGCCGGGAGCGGAAACCCGGCTCTATCGTTTCGGCGACGCCGACCGGCTACTGTCCAACATGCGTGAGCTTTACGAGCAGAGCGCAGAGATAAGGCTGATCAGTCAGGCCTACGCAACGGAACTGCTGCCCGGCGAGAACGGTTACGACATCCGCGCGCTGCGCTTTGCGACGCAGCCCGGCGAGACCCACCGGATCGAGGCGCGCACTTTCGTGCTCGCGGGCGGGGGCATCGCCATCCCTCAGCTGATGCTGGCCTCTCGCAGTGTCATACCTGAGGGAATAGGCAACCAAAACGACACGGTTGGGCGCTGGATGATGGATCACCCGCTCGTTTCTGGTGGGAAATTCTATCCCGCTGATCCGGCGGTTTTCCGAACAGCAGCAATCTACGACATGCACTTCAATCGAGGCGCACCGTACATGGGCTACCTGACGATGCCGGATACCGTGCAGGCCCAGACGGGTCAGATCGCCATCGGCAGCATGATGTTTGCCCGCGAAGCCGGGTGGCGCCCGCATTCCGAGAGCGACCGGCAGAAGCGAGGTGTCGGCGGCGCGCTGAGCATCTTGGCTGCCCTTCGCGAGGCCCACCTGCCGCCGGTTGCATCGGTTGTTGACGCGGTGACCGGGGCAGACGGCATCGTTCGCCGGTTGTTCGAACGATATGACCAACATGCGGCGTCGTCCCTGACGCGGGGCGGATGGTCTCACGACCGTCGGCGAAAGTTCGAATGGTTCGAGATCCTGCATTCAGTCGAACAGCGCCCGAACCGGAACAACCGGATTGCATTGAGCCGGGACATCGACGCGTTCGGCGTTCCCAAGGCCCAATTGGACTGGCGGTGGAGCGACGAGGATGCCCATGCCGTCGCCAGGGCGCAGGACGCTCTTGCGGATGGGCTCGCTGCCGGCGGCGCCGGCCGTTTCGAAGTGCAGCGTGTAGACTGCAAACCCGTACTCTATTCCGCCTCGGCGCGGCATTTCATGGGCTCGACAAGGATGTCGAGCGACCCCAGACAAGGCGTCGTGGACCCAGATTGCCGCGTGCACGGACTCGACAACCTGTTCATCGCCTCCTCCTCGGTATTTCCGACGGGCGGCTATTCCAACCCGACGCTCTCCATCGTCGCGCTGGGGCTACGGCTGGGAGATTACCTGCGCCATCATATGCAGATGTCGATCGCGGCCTGATCCTCGCTTGGGATGCCGGGGCGCCGGGTCATTGCCCGCCGCATTGCCGCACTCCCCAAACCGGGCGGTGCGCCCTATACCATTCCACATGCGAGCCCGTACCCGACGCCTGTACACCTTCGGAATAGCCGCCCTCCTCGTGCTGGGCGCGGCGGTGCTGGCTTTCTTCGCGCTGCGCGAGAACGCCAACCTCTTCTACACCCCCGAAGTTCTGGCCGAAAAAGGCCTGCCCAAGCCGGGGCGGGAAGTGAAGGTCGGCGGCTGGGTGGAGCCGGGCACGCTGACCTATGCCGATGGCGGCGCCACCATGCAGTTCACTGTGATCGACAACAGCCCCAGCACGATCACCGTGCGTTTCACAGGCGTGGCGCCGGACCTGTTCCGCGAGGGGCAGGGCGTCGTCGCGACCGGGTCGTTTGACCAGAGCGGCACCTTCACGGCCAAGCAGCTGCTCGCCAAGCATGACGAGAACTACCAGCCCCGCGAGTTGAAACCGCTCGAGGCGGGCGGATGATCGAAGCCGGCCATTTCGCGGCCTTCCTCGCGCTCGCTCTGTCCCTCGCGCAGGGTGTGCTCGGGCTGAGGGGAGAACGCCGGACGGCGGGCCTGCTTGCCGTGACGGCGTTCGGGCTGATGGGGCTGTCCTTCCTGACCATCGTCAACGCCTTCGTGATGTCCGACTTCTCCGTTACGCTGGTCGCCAACAACTCGCACACGCTGAAACCGATGGTCTACAAGATCGCCGGCGCCTGGGGGAACCATGAGGGCTCCATGGCGATGTGGTGCCTGGTGACGCTCGGTTTCGGCGCCGCCGCCGCTGCGATGATGCGGACGGGACGCGAGTTGTTCGAAGCGCGCGCGCTCGGCGTGCAGGGCCTTCTGGCCACTGGCGCACTCGCCTATCTGCTGCTCGCCTCGTCGCCTTATCTGCGGCTGGACCCAGCGCCGTTCCAGGGCGCTGGCCTCAACCCGCTGCTCCAGGATCCGGCGCTCGCAATCCACCCGCCGATGCTTTACCTCGGCTATGTCGGCTACTCGTTCGTGTTTGCGCTCGCTGCCGCCGGCCTGATGGAGGGCCGGATCGACCGCGTCTGGGCAAAGGAAGCGCGGGTCTGGTCGCTCGCCGCATTTGGACCTTTGACCTTTGGAATCGCACTCGGCTCCTACTGGGCCTATTACGAACTCGGCTGGGGCGGCTGGTGGTTCTGGGATCCGGTCGAGAATGCGTCGCTGATGCCGTGGCTGATCGGCGCAGCCCTGCTGCACTCCGTCGTCGTCACCGAAAAGCGCGAAGGCTTTGCGGCCTGGACCGCGCTGCTCGCGGTGCTGGCCTTCCTGTTCTCGATCCTGGGGGCCTTCCTCGTGCGGTCGGGCGTACTGACCTCCGTGCATGCCTTTGCCGTGGATCCGGAACGCGGCACGCTGCTGCTGATAGGCCTGCTTGTCTACGGCGGCTTTGCGCTCGGCCTCTTCGCGTTGCGCGCACCGAAGCTGGAGGGCGGGAAGGCCTGGACATTGCTCAGCCGCGAAGGCGCGCTGATGGCCAACAATGTGGTGCTTATCGTCGCCGCGCTGACGGTGCTGCTCGGCACGCTGTTCCCGCTGATCGCGGAAGCGTTCGGCCGGACGATTTCTGTCGGCGAGCCGTATTTCAATCTGACCTTCGTGCCGATCCTTGTGCTGATCCTGATCCTGCTGCCGATCGTTCAGGCCTGGGCCTGGGGCAAGGCGGACCTGAAGGGATGGCTGCGCTGGGCAGCCAGCGGGGCAGGGCTCGTCCTGCTGTTCGTACTGCTCGGCGTGGGCCCGCTCGACATTCCGGCAGGCGCCGCGTTCGGGCTGGCGGTCGGCGTCTGGCTGGTCGGCGGCGCGCTGTGGGAGTTAAAACGACGGGCAATCACGCCGGGCCGCGTGTTCAAACTGCCGCTTCGGGTCTGGTCGATGACGCTGGCGCATGTCGGCCTCGGATTGTTCGTGATCGGAGCAGTGGTCGAGACGACCGGCCGCTACGAGGCGACACTGGCGCTGCCGGAAGGCGGCTCGGGCGAGGTGGCGGGCTGGACCATCACGCTGGATGAAATCCGCTCGATCGAGGGGCCGAACTGGTACGCGGACCGCGCGGTGCTAACGGCACGCAATGCCAACCAGACGGCGACGCTGACGCCGATGAAACGCTTCTATCCGGCAGCGGCCATGCCGACGACCGAGACCGCGATCCACAAGACCGGCACGGGCGACCTCTATGCGGCGCTGGGCGAACAACGGGATGTGGACGGCGAAGCGCGCTGGGTCTTCCGCGTCTACTTCAATCCGCTTGTGGACCTGCTCTATGCGGGCGTCGTGCTGATCGGACTGGCCGGATTGATCGGCCTCTGGCCTTCGCGGCGCGCCGCTAAGCCCGCGGAAGCCTGAGGGTCGCCTTCAGGCCGGGGCAGTTCTTCGGCCCGTTGCCATCTGCCAGGACCAGTTCGCCGCCGTGCAATTCCGCAACGGATTGTACGAGGGAGAGCCCGAGGCCTGAACCCGGCTGCGTGCGCGCCGAATCGAGCCGGTGAAACCGTTCGATTACCTTGGGCCGCTCGATTTCCGGAATGCCCGGGCCGGTATCCAGCACCGTCAGGTCGATCATCGCTTCGGGACCGCGCGTCACGCTGAGGGAGATCGAGCCGCCTTGCGGCGTATACTTGATGGCATTGTCGATCAGGTTCGAGATCGCCTGGCCGATCAGTTCGCGGTCGCCCAGCACAAGCTGGTTACGCGTGATCTGGCTACGAAAGCTGAGGCCGCCTTCCTCGCAGGCCGGATCAAACAGTTCGGCGAGTTCTTCCGCCACTTCGCTGAGATCCATCCGGACGCGCAGACCTTCCGTACCCGCATCAAGCCGGGCCAGGCGAAGGATTGCGTTGAACGTGTCGAGCACGCGGTCCACCTCTTCGACTGTTTCGCCGAGCGTCGTGCTTGCGGCCTCTTCAGTCATCGGTTTGGCGAGGGCGATCTCGAGCCGGTTGCGCAGGCGCGTCAGCGGGGAGCGCAGGTCGTGGGCAATCGCGTTGCCGGTGTTTTGCGAGGCTTCGACGAGCTTGCCGATCTGATCGAGCATGGCGTTGATGCGCTGGGCGAGGCGGTCGAACTCATCGCCTGTGCCGCGCACGGGAACCCGCCGGCTGAGCTCGCCGCCGATCACAGCTTCGGCTGTTTTTGCCAGTTCCTCGGCGCGCCGCGCTGCGCCTCGCGTGATCAGGACGCCGCCGAACAGCGATAGGATGAGTGCCACGGGTGCGGCCACCAGGATCGCGCTCTGGATGCGGTCAACGATGACGGTTTGCTGCGCAGTATCGAATGCGACCATCAGCGCGCCGCCATTGTCCCGCAGGCGGACGATCCGGCCGGCTGCGGGCCGCAGTGTTTTGGATCCGTCGGATTGCGGAAGTTCAAAGTCGAAATACACCGTCTTCATGCCGGATTCCGGCGGATCATCCGGCAGGCGCGGAAAGTGCCCGGCGATTTTCCGGCCGGAGGTATCTTCGAGATAGTAGTAGAAGGGTGAGCCCGAGAGCGTCATCCGTTCGAACACGGACTGGCTGAGGCGTTCCATGCCGCCCGTGTAGTAGGCGTTGGCGAGCTGCTCGAACTCCACCGTGATCCGCCGCTCCGATTCCACGCGGATGTAGTAGACCGTGGAGTAGTAGAGATAAGCCAGCAGCGCGCCGGAGAAGGCGGCGATCATCAGGGAGTAGAGCAGGGCCAGCTTGAAGGTCGTTGTCCGCACGAAGACCGGCATCGCCTTGCGCACCCGTTCGGGGATTGGAAAGCGGATGTCTTCGGGCAAACGCGGAAACCGCCCGGCGATTTTCGCGGGCAGTTTCGCCATACGCTCATACGTGAGCCAGGCTGGCCAGTGGGTGGGCAGCTTCATGGGCGCCTAGGTGCCAGCCCCCCTGTTCCCCGTCTAGCCCTGCAGGCGGTATCCCGCACCGCGAACCGTCTGCAGCAGAGGCTCCGGGAAGTCCTTGTCGATCTTTGCGCGCAGGCGCGAGACGTGCACGTCGATGACATTGGTCTGGGGATCGAAGTTATAGTCCCAGACCTTTTCGAGCAGCATCGTGCGGGTCACGACCTGTCCGGCATGGCGCATCAGGTATTCCAGCAGGCGAAATTCGCGCGGCTGGAGATCGATCTTTTTGCCCGAACGCGTGACCTTGCGGGTCAGCAGGTTCATCTCGAGATCGCCCGCCTTGAGCGTGGTGACCTGCGGTTCGGTCGTCGTCCGGCGGCCGAGAGCCTCTACGCGGGCGGCGAGTTCAGCGGGAACGAAAGGCTTGCCAAGATAGTCCTCGGCGCCGGCCTTGAGTCCCTGCACCTTGTTCTGGACGTCACCGAGTGCCGAAAGGAACAGGGCCGGGGTGGTGCCACCCGCATCCCGGAATTCCTTGATCAGCGTCAAACCGTCCTTCTCCGGCAGCATCCGGTCCACCACGAGCGCGTCGAAGTCTTCGGCGCGCGCCCGGGCGAGACCCGCAGCGCCGTCGCGGGCGCATTCAACGTCATGCCCCGCATCGCCGAGAACCTTCTCGATGAACGTGGCCATCTCGTTATCATCTTCGATCACGAGGACCTTGAGGGAACGATGGTGAAGTGTATCCGCCATCCGGGGCTCCATAAACGCTGGGGGTTACTTGGGAATATCGATCGTGCGGTAGCTGGTGACCTGTCCGACGCGCAGGCCGAGCAGGACCTTCGAGCGATTGGCAGCCCTGGCCTCCTGGATGGCGCGCTCGAAGGCGTCCACCGACGCAACAGGCCGGCTGTTGACGTCAAGGATGATGATGCCGGGTTCAAAGCCGGCTTCCTCGAACGCGCCGCCTTTTGTGACTTCGGTGATCGCGAGGCCGGTGTCGCCGGTGCGAAGCCCGAGGGCGATGCGGGTCGCGTCATCCATCGGGGACAGACGCACGCCGAAGTCCGGCAGCATTTTGCCAGGGACTGCAGACGGGGTGCCAGGTTCGGCCGGATTGGCGCCGCCCGGAACCGGGCTGATAGCGTTCGGATCCGCCGGACGCTCGCCAACCGTGACGCTGATCGACTGCGGCTTGCCGTCCCGGAGGATGTCGAACTTGTTCTGCGTGTTCGCGATCAGCTTGGCGACGAGGCGCGTGGTGGACGTCGAGTCGGTGACCTTCTGGCCGTTGACCGACAGGATGATGTCGTTGCGTTTCAGGCCGGCGCGTTCGGCGGGGCTGCCGGTCGTCACGTCGGCGATCAGGGCGCCTTTGACGTCTTCAATGCCAAGGGCTTCGGCAAACTCCGGTGTCAGGTCGCCGATCTGAACACCAAGCCAGCCGCGCGAGACGCGGCCGTTCTGGATCAGGGTATCGGTCACTTCTTTTGCGAGCTCAGCCGGAATGGCGAAGCCGATGCCGACCGATCCGCCGGTGGGCGACAGGATCTGCGAGTTCACGCCGATCACGTTGCCTTTGAGGTCAAAGGTCGGGCCGCCCGAGTTGCCCCGGTTGATCGGTGCGTCGATCTGCAGGAAGTCGGTGTAGGGGCTTCCGGCGCCAAGTTCGCGGCCGTCAGCCGACAGGATGCCGGCGCTGGCGGAGCCGCCAAGGCCGAACGGGTTGCCAAGGGCGACAACCCAGTCACCCTTGCGGATATCTTTGGAGGTGCCGAACTTCACATAGGGATACGGACCCGGCTCCTTGACGCGGACAACAGCGAGGTCCGTCAGCGGATCGGCGCCGACGAGCTCGGCATCGATCTCGCGGCCGTCGCTCATCACGATCTGGATCTGCGTCGCGCGTTCGACGACGTGGTTGTTGGTGACGACCAGGCCGTCCTGCGAGATGAAGAAGCCGGAACCGAGGGAGCGCGCCTCGCGGGTGCGCGGCGTTTCCTGTTCCTGCTGCTCGCGGCGCTGCTCGAAGAAGTCTTCGAGACCCGGCATGCCGCGGAACTGTTCGAAGAACTGGTCCATGTCGCCGAGCTCGCTGATGTCCTGCGTCGAGACGACGTTGACCGAGACAACGGCCGGTTCGACCTTTTCAATCAGGTCAGCAAAGCTGAGCGGTGCCCCGGGCGGTGCCTGGATGGCAATCGGCTGGGCCCCGGCTTCGGGAGCAAGCAGCTTTGGAACGGCGAACGCGGATCCCATGATCGCGGCACCGAAGGCAGCCGCTACGAGCGTCTGGGCCGAAACGCCAAATTTATTCATCAATCTCTCCAGAGAATTGAAAATGCCGCCATTTCCGGCGACGATACAGAACATAAACATGCCACAGGTAATGTGGTCATTAAAAGACAGTTAGGTGATTTCCGCAGGATGTGAACGGGTCTCAGCAGAGCGTGATGTCCGCGTTCAGACGTCTTCTGCCTCGATATCGGGCGCCTTGGCCCGCGCTTTCCGGGCCATCAGAAGGCCGGTGGTGACCCCGGCGGCGAGCAGCGCGAAGGGCAGGCCCCAGAGCAGCCAGCCCGACGCATCCCGGGCGGGCGGGCGGAAAAGCACGAAGTCGCCATACCGGCTAACGAACCAGTCGCGCACCTCGGTGTCCGTGGCCCCCTCGTTTACCATCTCTCGGATTCGCACCCGCATGTCTTCGGCAATCGCGGCGGAGGATTGGGAGACCGGTTCGTTCTCGCAGGCGACGCAGCGAATCTCGCGCATCAGGTTCTGGGCGCGGGCCTCGGCGGCCGGGTCCGCCAGCGGCGTTTCGGCGAGCAGGGCGATGACGGCGGCGGCAAAGAGGGTTTTCATGTCTTCCCGATAGCAAATCCGGCGTCTCGCCGAAACCGGCCTTGGTGCCTCAGGCGGGCGCGCGGCGCGGGATTTGTTCCGCGCGGCGGTGTCGGCTAAGCCTTAGAAATGCTCGACATCCGCCCCATCGCCTCTGATCCCGACGCAGCCCTCGCGGCCGCCGAGCCGCACGCGCCGTATCTCCGCCGCTTGCGCGAACGGGGCATTCCGGCCGACTTTCCGGCGGCGCTGTCCGCTGTCCGAATTCTCCCGGCAGAGGCCCCGATTGCCGAGGCTATGGCGGCGCTTCGCGCGGCCAAACTCTCTGTGCACCTTGCTCTCGCGGGCGATGACTTGTCGGGACGGCGAGGCGTCATGGACGTCACGCACGGCCTCACCGGGTTTGCTATCGATTGCCTGGAGGCAGCCTTCCGGGTGGCCCTCGCCAGCCGGGGACTCAAAGGCGACGGCCTGTTTGCCATCGCCCTTGGAAAGATGGGCGCGTTCGAACTCAACTATTCGAGCGATATCGACATTGCGGCCTTCTACGAACGGGACCGGTTTGACGGCGGCGACCGCGACCCCGGCGAAGCGGCGCAGCGCGTCGTCCGCGATGTCGTGAAGATCATGGATGAGATCACGGCGGGCGGATACGTGTTTCGCACCGATCTGCGCCTGCGCCCCGACCCGAGCTCAACGCCGATCGCCGTCTCGACCGAAATGGCGGAACTCTACTACGAGAGCGTCGGCCAGAACTGGGAAAGGATGGTGTGGATCAAGGGCAGGCCCGCTGCCGGTGATCGCGCCGCGGCCACAAAGTTCCTTGCACGGATGGAGCCCTACATCTGGCGCCGAAATCTCGACTATTGGGCCATCGGCGACATCCAGGCGATCAAGCGGATGATCAATACGAAGGTCGGCGCCAACGATTTCGATGCCCGCTCGCCGGATGTGAAACTCGCGCCGGGCGGCATCCGCGAGATCGAATTCTTCGTCCAGACTCAGCAGCTCATCCTCGGCGGGCGAGATATCGCGCTGCGGAACAACACCACGCTCGGCGCGCTCGCCGCGCTGAAGGATGCCGGCGTCGTCTCCGCGCCGACCGCGACGACGCTCACGGCGGCGTACAAGGCGCTGCGCAATGTCGAACACCGCATCCAGATGCGTCAGGACGAGCAGACGCATACGGTTCCCGCCGATGACGCGGAGCGCGAAAGCCTTGCTTACCTTTGCGGCTATGGCGCCCTGACCGAGTTTGACCGCGACCTTTTGGACACGCGCCGCCAGGTTCAGGCAGCGTATGACGCCCTGTTCGCGAAGGAAGACCGCGCCGCCGAGACGCACAGCCTCGGCAACCTTGTGTTCACCGGCGTGGACGATGATCCGGGTACGGTCAAAACCCTGTCCGGCCTCGGTTTCTCCAATCCGTCCTCGGCGATCGACACGATCCGCAACTGGCACCGGGGGCGGGTGCCCGCGACGCGCACGCCGCGGGGGCGCGAACTGCTCACGGCTATCCTCCCCGGGATGCTGCAGGCGATGGGCGAGACGGGTGAGCCGGACCAGGCCTTCCTCTGGTACTCACGCTTCTTCGAAGGCCTCTCGTCGGGTGTACAAACGCTATCGATGTTGCTCGCGCGGCCGGACCTCTTGTCCGATCTCGTCGCGACGCTCGCGCTGGCGCCGCGCCTCGCGCGCATCCTCGCCCGGCGCCCGGACCTGCTGGAGGCGCTTGTCTCGAATGCCATCCCCCAGGCGCCCGATGTCTCGGCGGCAGTCACCTTCGATGCGGCGCTCGACAACTGGCGCCGGTATCACCGAGAGCAAAGTTTCCTGACGGGACACCGCCTGCTGCACGGGCTGATTGCTTCGGACGAAGCGGCGCAGGTCTGGACGCGTCTCGCCGATGACACCGTCCGGTACATGGCCGCCGTAGGCGAGCAGGAGACAACCCGCCGGTATGGCGACGTGCCGGGGCGCTGGGCGGTGTTTGGCATGGGCAAGCTCGGCGGCGAGGAGATGACGGCGGGATCGGATCTGGACCTGATCGTGATCTACGATTCCGGTTCAGACAATGCGCAGAACTGGTTCACGCGGCTGACGCAGCGCTTGATAACCGGCCTCACGGCGCCGACGGCAGAAGGAGGACTTTACGAAGTCGACATGCGACTGCGTCCTTCCGGCCGCGCGGGACCGGTTGCCGTGCGTCTCGATGCCTTTCGCCACTACCAGAACGAAGAGGCCTGGACCTGGGAGCATATGGCGCTGACCCGTCTGCGGTTCATCTGCGGCGACGACTCTCTGGGGCAGGCGGTGCACCAGATCGCAGCCGATGCCATCTGCGCCCGCGCGCGAAGTGCGCGCCGCAAGCAGATTCCGGTGGATGTGTCCGACATGCGCCAGACGCTCTACCGCGAAAAGGCCGGGCACGGACTATGGGATTTCAAGACAGCAGAAGGCGGGCTGATCGATATCGAGTTCATGGCGCAGCAGGAAATGCTGCTGCACGCCCGGCCGGACCTTGTGCGGCCTAATACCGGCATGGCGCTGTCCGGTCTTGCCGATGCGGACGGCGAGGACAGCGAGGACTGGTGCTTCCTGCGCGCCGCGCTGAACCTCCTGTCGGCGATGCAGCAGCTGCAACGGCTCGCTATCGGCAGCGATCCGGTCGAAGAGGCGATGCCGGAAGGTCTGAAAGCCCGCCTGTGCCGGGCAGCGGGCGAAGGGGACTTTGAAGGCCTGGAAGAGCGTCTTTCCGGGGTTAAGGCCCGCGTTCACCAGCTTGCGAGAGAAAAACTGCACCTGCCGGCGACGGAATCCTGAAGGCCCCTCGTTTCATCAACGCTGGGATCAACAAGGAGCTACCCATGAAGAAATTTACCCTCGCTGCGGCCTCGGCGCTGACACTCGCGCTGGCTGTCCCGATGATTGCGCAAGCCGGCGGCCACAAAGGCGGCGGAAAGCATCTTGAGATGCTGGATACCAACGGCGACGGCACGATTGCCCGCGCCGAAGTGGAAGCATCTGCCGCCGAATCCTTCAGCAAGATGGACACCAATGCAGACGGTTTCCTGACACAGGCCGAACTGAAAGCCGGCCACGAAGCCCACCGCGCCGAAATGAAAGCAGAATGGGCCGAGAAGCGCGAAGGCAAACCAGCGCGCGAGCCGAAGGCCGACGCTGATCCGGCCAGGGCCGAAGCCTGGAAGGCCAAGAGGGAAGAGCGCAAGGCGAACATGGAAAGCAAAGCAGCTGAACGCTTCGCTGCCGTTGATACCAACAGCGACGGCCGCTGGAGCACCGTGGAGTATACCGCGCACCGCCTCGAGATGTTCACCAAGCTCGACACCAATTCGGACGGCAATATCTCCGCCGCCGAGCAGGAAGCGGCCAAGGCCAAGATGAAGGAGCGCCGCGGCAAATGGCGAGACAAGCCGGCCGAGCAATAAGCACAACCGGACCGGGCCGGAGCCCAGACGAGACAATTGTCCTCCCCCTGCATTTGTTTCTCGGGTTTCCGGTCCGGAATCGGCTAGACGCTACTGCGTGGCTTTCACGTCTGACCTTGACCAGATCACACGTGCCGCAGCGGGCGATCCGGCTGCGGTACGTGCCCTTGTCAACCGCTACAGCCCCGGCATTCTCAGTCTCGCGACCCGGATGCTGGCCGACCGCGCAGAGGCAGAAGACGTGACACAGGAAACCTTCCTCCGCGCCTGGAAAGCGCTGCCCGGCTGGGAGCCGCGGGCGAAATTCTCGACCTGGCTGCACCGGGTCGCGCTGAACCTTTGTTACGACCGGCTGCGCAAGCGCAAGGAATCGCTGCCCGGCGAACTGCCTGACTTGGCCGACACGCGGCTTGCCCCTCACGAGGCGCTGGACCAGTCACAGCGTGTGAGCGCCATCGAAGGCGCCATTGGTGCCCTGCCGGAGCGCCAGAGCGCCGCCTTGACGCTTTGTGCTTTGCAGGGACACTCACAGGCCGAGGCGGCCGAGATTCTGGAGATCAGTGTCGAAGCCGTTGAAAGCCTTCTTGCCCGCGCGCGGCGGACCTTGCGCGCACAATTGCTGGAAGGGAGAACCAGCTCATGACTGAAGACCGGCTGATTGAACTCATCGAAGCCTGGGGTGCTGACCCGTCAGCCTTCCCGGAGGCTGAACGCGCCGCCGCCAGGGCGATGCTTGCGGCGCAACCGGCGCGGTTCGCCGCGGCCATTGCCGAAGCGCGCGCGCTCGACGCGGCGCTGGCGCGCATGCCCGAAATCCTTCCTTCTGCGGCGCTGACAGAAGCGCTGATTGCGTCTGCGCCGAAAGCCCGGCCCGCCGCGGGCGGCTTGCGCCTGCCGAAGTTTGCGCCCTGGGCTCCGGCCAGCGGCTTTGCGGCGCTTGCCGCCGGGCTGTTCATGGGTGTCATGGTCGCGCCGGCCGCCAGCGCGTCGAGCGACACGTCCGAAGTTGAATCCGTGATCGAACACGCGCTCGGCTATGATCCGGCGGCCTTCACCGAGGAACTGGGCGAATGAGCGATCCACAGGTCCGCCGCTTTCCGTTCTGGCTGACATTGTCCGTACTCGGCAATCTCGTGCTGGTCGGACTGCTTGCCGGGATTTTCCTCAATGCGCCAAAGCGGCCTGATTGGGGCAGGGGCGACCCGGGAGCGCCACCCGGATTTGAACTCAGCACCGAAGAGCGCGACGGCGTGCGCCAGCTGATGCGGGCGAGCTTCGAAGCCGGGCGGGAAGCCCTTGAGGCGCGCCGCGCTGCCGAGCGGCGTCTGGCCGACGCCTTGCGGGCTGAGCCCTATGATGAAGCTGCCGCCCGTGCTGCGCTTTTGTCCCTGCGAGAGGCGGACCGTCTTGCGCGCGACGCCGTGGCGGACCGCATGTTCGACGGACTGGACGAACTCAATCCGAACCAGCGGGCCCTCGTTGCCAAGATCATCGCCGGCAACATGCAGAAGCGCGGCAAGGCCGGAGAGCGGCTGGAGAAGTGGCGCGAGCGGCGCAAGGAGCGCCTTGAGGGCAGTCCGGACGACGGCGCGCCCTAGTCCTTCGACTTGTGAGCAAGACGGCTGGCATTCGCTTCCCAGTTCTGGCCGTCAAACGGCGTGACGGTCACGTCCAGCTGGTCCCAGTCATCGAGGCAGCGCCAGGTGACGGCAAATCCGTCCGGATTTGACCGCGGAATGTAGAAGCTCTTGATCCCGCAGGTCTTGCAGAACAGGTGCCTGGCGCGGCCGGTATTGAACGTGTACTCGCCCAGATTGTCCGCCCCCTGAACAAGCCGGAACCGGCTGGACGGCACGATGACGTGGATGTTGCCGCTCATCGCGCACATCGAGCAGTTGCAGTCCTCAACCTCGAACGCCTCCGGAAGCTCGGCCGAGAAGCGCACGGCGCCGCAATGGCAGCCGCCGTCATGCCATCTGCGCGCGGGCTTATTCATCCCGCCCACTCCGGCGGCTTGCGGTGTGTCCAGGGCGCCGCGCGCTCCAGCTGTCCCGCCAGGGCCACGAGCAGCCCTTCCTGTCCATAGCGTGCCCCGAACATCATGCCGATCGGCAGCCCGGCGGGAGCCGTCGCCGTCGGCGCTGTCCAGTGCAGCGGAACGGACATCGCGGGCGCGCCCATATGGTTGAACACGGCGCAATGCGGCGCAAATCCGGCGATCGCTTCACCCATCTTCTGCGTGTCCGCGGTCAGCGCCATCGTGCCCAGAAGGTCCGGCGCGCGGTGAAGGGTGGGTGACAGGGTCAGGTCAAAGCCGCCTGCATCGAGGAAGTGCTCGTACTGGATCGCGGCGGTGATGAACACGTTGTTGGCCTTCGCGAGTTCCACCATCGGCACCGTCCGGCCGAGGCGCACCATGCCCGCCGTTACCGGTTCGATCTCATCATCCGTGACCGGACGGCCCCGCGCGGCGCCATGCTCGTCCAGCTGCGCGGCAATGTTCGCAGAAATCGTGAAAAGCCCGGCCTTGCCGAGGGCCTCGCCATTCAGCATAGGCCCGGCTTCTACGACAACATGGCCGAGGTTTTCGAGCAGCTTTGCCGTCGCTTCCAGTCCGGCAGTGGCGTCCGCGTCCGGTTTCGTGCCGTTCGGTGCGGTGCGCCAGAGGGCAATGCGAAGGCGCTTCGGGTCGCGGTCCAGTTCGGAGAGATAAGGCCTCGCCGGCGGCGTCGCGATATATCGGCTGCCGGTCTCTGCGCCGTGCGTCAGGTCCAGCAACGCCGCGCTGTCGCGCACCGTACGGCTGACCACATGCACCGTGGACAGACCATTCCAGCCTTCGGTGCGCGAGGGGCCCATCGGAATGCGTCCGCGCGACGGCTTCAGCCCGAACACGCCGCAGCAAGCAGCCGGAATACGGATCGATCCACCGCCATCGCTCGCCTGCGCGACCGGCAACACGCCCGAAGCGACGGCCGCTGCCGCGCCGCCGGAAGAGCCGCCCGCGATGCGTGTCCTGTCCCAGGGATTGCGTGTCTGGCCGTAGAGCGTCGATTCGGTCGTCAGTGTCAGCCCGAACTCCGGAGTCGTGGTCGATCCGAAGAAGACAAGTCCCGCCTCGCGGTAGCGTTTCACCAAAGTGGTATCGTCCGTGCTCACCACATCCCTGTAGGCGCGGCTGCCACCGGTCAAAGGCGCGCCCTTCACGCCAACGGCGAGATCCTTGGTGACAAAAGGCACGCCCGCGTACGGTCCTTGCGGCAAGCCCCTGGCAATCTGTTCGCGCGCAAGGTCCGGAAACAAAGCCGCAAAGCAGTTGATGCTCTTCTGCGCTTTTTCCGCGCGACTAACCGCCGCTTCGAGCAGTTCGGAAGCAGATACCTGCTTGTCCCGAACCAGCTGTGCCTGGCCGAGGCCATCCAATTCCGTCATCGCACTTTCTCCCGGTTCGTTTCTTGTGTTTTATCCCCGGCGCTGCCAGATCAGGCGGCCCATATCGGATTGGGTCACGAGGTACTCGCCGGAAAAACTGTAGGTCGCGGCCGGCGTGAAATCCGGAAGCGGGGCTGCATAGACGAACAGCGTCTGGCCATCGGCGCGCCACTGGCCATCGAAATCAATCGTGCGTGCGCCATCATAAGACCAGTCACCGCCGCCGCCGATGGACTCCGTATACTGAATAACCCGGCCATCCGGGTGCAGCTCCATTGTCATCACGGTCGTGTAGGAGGCAAAATTGCCGCCGCCGCTGTTGATGATGTTCTCGTTCACCCAGATGCCGACCATGCGCGCATCGCGCTGCGCCGCTGCGGGCTGCTGAACCGGCTGGGCCGGGGCGGGGCTCGCTGGCGCCTGCTGAGCGGGTGCGGGCGTGATTTCGGCCGGCGCCGGCGGTGATGCAGGCACAGGCTCCGCGACAGGGCTTGCAGGTTCCGATGGTGCGGGCGTGTCCACCACCGCTGGAACGACAGGCTCCGCCGGCGCAGCAGTCTCCTGCGAGCATGCGCCAAGCAGCATCGCGGCGGCGATCAATAGATGCGGTCTCATCAAGCGTCCCCACTGGCATCTGGCGAAGCAGGGGTGGCACAATTCGGCGGGCCTGAAAACAGCCGATCAGCCTTCGTCGTCTTCTTCCAGCTTGGCGTCGATTTCCTCGTCCGACCAGCCGAAATGGTGGCCCAGTTCGTGGATGAAAACGTGGGTGACGAGCTCTTCGATGGTCGTATCGCCGCGCTGTGCCCATTCGAACAGGATCGGCATGCGGTAGAGATAGATCAGCGGCCGGTCCATCGCCGGCTGGGTAATGCTCTCGATCGTCAGCGGCACGCCGGAATAGAGGCCGGTAAGGTCCAAGGCATCATCGATTTCCATGTCATCAAGGGTCTCGTCCTCGGCATAGTCCATCACCAGGATGCGTACATCACCGGCAGCCTTGCGCATGAACTCCGGCAGCTCGGCAAAACACTTTTCCGCGCAGGCGAGGAATTCCCCGGCGCCCGGCGCCGTCAGCGCAAACGCGCTCACTCGAGCACGACCGCCGTGCCGGACACGGCAACCATCATCATCGAGCCTTGCTGGCCGACCACACCGTAATCGAACTTTACGCCGACAATGGCGTTCGCGCCGAGCCGCCGCGCCTCTTCCATCATCTCGTTGATCGCCCCGTCCCGCGTCTCGCGCAGTGAGCTCTCATAGGATTCCGACCGCCCGCCCACGAGATTGGTGAAGCTCGCGAGGATGTCCTTCCCGAGATGCGCGCCGAAAACAACCTCACCGCAGGCGATGCCCATGTACGCCAAGATCTTGCGACCTTCGATGCTGGAGGTGGTGGTGATGATCATCGCGTGTTCCTATTCCGCTGCCGTCAGGGCCGGATCCGTCTTGCCGTCCAGCAATTCGAGCATGCGAATGGCGCTGTCGGCAATCACGGTGCCCGGGGGGAAGATGGCGGCGGCGCCGGCGGTGCGCAAGGCGTCGAAATCCTGCGGCGGGATAACCCCGCCCACGATGATCCGGGCATTCGCCGCGCCTTCGTTGCCGAGCGCGCGTTTCAGTTCCGGCACCAGCGTCAGGTGGCCGGCCGCGAGCGACGACGCTGCGACGATATCCACGCCCGCCTTGCGCGCATCGGCTGCGGCTTCTTCCGGCGTCTGGAACAGCGGGCCGATCTCGACATCCCAGCCGAGGTCCATCAGCGCCGAGGCGACAACTTTCTGCCCCCGGTCATGCCCGTCCTGGCCCATCTTGGCGATGTAGATCTTCGGCTTGCGTCCGTGCGCTTTGACGTATTTTGCAGCGAGGTCCTTGGCATATTCCGCCTTGTCATTCCCCTTCACGCCGCCGCCATACACGCCCTTGATCGAGCGGATCACAGCGCTGTGGCGGCCCTGGCTGCGCTCGACCGCTTCTGAAATCTCCCCCACCGTCGCCTTGGCGCGCGCCGCAGCCACGGCGAGTTCCAGCAG
>CAMDAC010000023.1 GCA_945888325.1 Candidatus Sulfopaludibacter sp. SbA3 | reverse complement strand
ATGTGCTGCGCAATTGCGGGCTCGATCCGGCGGTCCATCAGGGCTTCGCCTTCGGGCTCGGCGTCGACCGTTTCGCCATGCTGAAATACGGCATGCCGGACCTGCGTCCCTATTTCGAAGCCGATCCGCAATGGACCCGCCATTACGGCTTCTCGCCCTGGCTCACGCCGTCCGTCAGCGGAGGGCTCAGCTGATGAAATTCACCCTCTCCTGGCTGAGCGACCATCTTGTCACCAAGGCGTCTCTCGACGAGATCCTCGGATTCATGGGCAAGGCCGGTCTCGAGGTCGAGCACGTTACAGACCCCAAGAAGGCGCTGGCGCCGTTCACGGTCTGCAAGGTGCTGGAAGCCGAGCCTCATCCGCAGGCGGACAAGCTGCGCGTCTGCAAGGTCGAGACGATCGACGGGATAAAGCAGATCGTCTGCGGCGCGCCGAACGCGCGCGCCGGCATGACCGCGATCTATGCGCCGCTCGGCACCTGGATTCCGGGCCTCAACATGGCGCTGGACAAGAAGCCGCGCGCCATTCGCGGCGTCGAAAGCCATGGCATGATGTGTTCCTCGCGCGAGCTGGAAACCGGCGATGACCATGACGGCATCATCGATCTCAGCGGCGACTATACGGTCGGCATGCCCGCCGCCGAAGCGCTCGGCGCGACCGATGCCGTGATCGATTTCGAAGTCACGCCCAACCGTCCCGACTGGCTGGGCGTGCAGGGCATTGCGCGCGATCTCGCCGCCGCCGGCGCGGGCCGATTCCTGCGCAATGACGCGAAGAAAGCGCCGGGCAACGGCGATTGCCCCATCGAGATCAAGCTGGAAGCACCCGAAGCCTGCCCGATGTTTGCGGGCGCGCTGGTGCGCGGCGTCACCAATGGTCCGTCCCCGGACTGGATGCAGGCGCGCCTCAAGGCCGCCGGCCTGCAGCCGCGCTCGCTGCTGGTCGACATCACGAACTATATCTCGCTGGACCGCGCGCGGCCGTTGCACGCCTATGACGCGGCCAAGCTCTCCGGCGCTGTGGTGGCGCGGCTCGGCAAGCCTGGCGAAAAGCTCGAAGCGCTTGACGGCAAGACCTATCCGGTCACGGAAGAGATGTGTGTGATCGCGGACGCGTCCGGCGTCATCGGCCTCGGCGGCATCATGGGCGGAATGTCTACGGCGGTCTCCGCCGAGACGACCGACGTGTTCATCGAGAGCGCCTGGTTCGATCCGCTGCGCACCGCGCGCACGGGCCGCGTCACCGGCATCCATTCGGATGCCCGCTACCGCTTCGAGCGCGGCGTGGATCCGCAAAGTTGCGTGGACGGACTGAACCTCGCCCTCGCGCTGATCCTTGAGTATGGCGGCGGCGCGGCGACCAAGGCGCGGATTGCCGGCTCGATCTCGGCGCGCACGCAGAAGGTGACCTTCTACCGCGGCGATATCGAACGCCTGACCGGCCTGACCGTGAAGCCGGCCGAGATGAAGCGCATCCTGAAGGACCTCGAGTTCGACATCGAGGATGCCGGCGATGCCTGGTACCTGATGCCGCCCTCGCACCGGTTCGACATCGACCGGTCGGCGGACATTGTCGAGGAGATCGCCCGGCTTGTCGGCTACGACCAGTTGCCGACCACCTCGCTGCCGATGGCCGAAGGCATGAAGCAGGGCGTAGCCTCCACGCGCCAGACGCGCGTCGCGATTGCCCGCCGGGCGATGGCCGCACGCGGCTTCCTCGAGGCGGTTACCTGGAGCTTCATGGCCAAGGAACATGCCGGCCTGTTCGGCAAGATCGACGAGGCGCTGACAGTCGCGAATCCGGTCGCCAGCGAACTCAACTACATGCGCCCCACGGCGCTTGCAAACCTGGCGCAGGCTGCGCAGCGCGCCGCCAACCGGGGCGAGCGGAGCATCCGCCTGTTCGAGGCCGGGCCGATCTATCTCGGCGACGGGCCGAAAGATCAGCGTACGGTCATTGCCGGCCTGGTGCAGCCCTCGGCCCAGCGCCACTGGCAGGGCAACGTGCAGCCCTATGACGCGTTCGCTGCCAAGGCGGACCTGTTCGCGCTGCTCGCCGCGCTCGGCCAGCCGGGCGAGAAGTTCCAGATCGGCGCAGCAACCCAGCCGCACTGGCATCCCGGCCAGTCGGCGAGCCTCAAGCTTGGCCCGAAGATGACGGTGGCCAATTTCGGCGCGCTGCATCCCGGCGTGCTGAAGGCGCTGGATGTCGATGGCCCCGTCTATGCGTTCGAGCTGAACCTCAACGCCTTGCCCGTGATGAAGGCGAAGTCGACCAAGACCAAGCCGGTGCTGGAGCGCGCCGACCTGACGCCGATCCGGCGCGATCTCGCCTTCGTGGTGGACGCCGGCGTGGCGGCAGGCGAACTCGTCAAGCATGCGCAGGGCGCCGAGAAACTGCTGGTGTCGAAAGTGGACGTGTTCGACGTCTACCAGGGGCAGGGCGTTCCCGAGGGCAAGAAGTCGGTGGCGTTCGAAGTGACGATCCAGCCGCGCGAGGCGCTGAAGGACGACCAGATTCAGGCGATCATGGACCGGATCATCGCTTCCGTGGCAAAAGGGACGGGCGGGGTACTGCGCGGATAGCGCGCGGTCGGAACGAGGGGCCGGAGAGATGCAGCGTTGGCTCTACCAGCAATTGGTGCCGGAGGCGCGGGCGTCGGGCATTTCCCTGCTGAACCTGATCATCGTCGGCCTTGTGCTGCTGTCCTTCCTGTTCCTCGCGCTCGAGACCGAACCGACGCTCAACACGAAGCCCGAATGGGCGCGGTTGTTCGCCGTGTTCAATGTCACGGTGGTGATCATCTTCGCCGTTGAATACGTCGCGCGTATCTGGGTCGCGGGGATTGATCCCCAATACCGGGGTCTGGGCGGACAGCTGAAATATGTGACGCGCTTCTATTCCGTGGCTGACCTCATGGCATTCCTGCCGGAGCTTGTGGTGATGCTGATGGGCGGCGGCGGATCACTGCTGGTGCTGCGGGTGCTGCGCCTGGCGCGGCTGATCAAGATTGCGCGCTTCATTCCCGCCTTCGATGCCCTGGGCGCGGCGCTACGCCGGTCCTCCTCTCAGCTTCTGACCAGCCTCGCGGTAGCGCTGACGCTTGTCTATGTCTCGGCGGTGCTCCTGTATTTCGTCGAGGGCCTGGGCGGGCATCACCAGGAAGAGTTTGCCTCGATCCCCCGCGCGCTCTGGTGGGCGGTCGCCACGCTGACCACAGTGGGCTATGGGGACGTGTATCCGGTCACGCCGCTCGGGCGTTTCTTCTCCGCGATCATCGCGATTGCGGGGATCGGGGTGGTTGCATTGCCGGCGGGCGTGTTTGCCAGCGCCTTTTCGGATGAACTGAAAGAACGCCGCGAGCGGGGAACACGCCTATGACGCAGCTGAAAATGGCGGTTGCCGGTGTGGCCGGCCGGATGGGGCGGCAACTGGCGGCGATGGCGATCGACCGGGGGCACGCGCTTACCGGCGGCAGCGAAGTCGCAGCGGCGGGGGTGTTCGACGAGGATATCGGCGTGCTGGCCGGCCGCCGGGCGCTGGGTCTCTGGCCGTCACCGGATGTGGGCGAGGCCGCCGCTGGCGCGGATGTGTGGATCGACTTCACGCGGCCCGAGGCGACGCTGGCGGCGCTGGGTGCGCTTCGGAATACGTCCGTGCGGGCGGTGGTGATCGGCACGACAGGGTTCGCGCCGGACCAGGAGATCGTCATCCAGGCGGCGTCGGACCGGTTCGCGATCGTCAAGGCGGGCAACTTTTCGGTGGGCGTGAACCTGTTGCAGGCGCTGACGCGCCTTGCGGCATCGCGTCTCGGTGCGGACTGGGATATCGAGATCCTGGAGTCGCATCACCGGCTGAAAGTGGACGCGCCTTCGGGCACCGCGCTGATGCTGGGAGAGGCTGCCGCGGAAGGCCGCGGCGCTGCTCTGGGGGAGATTCTGGCGAAGCCTTACCTCGGTGCGAACGCCCCCCGAAAGGAAGGCGAGATCGGCATGGCCGTGCGCCGGGGCGGGGGTATTTATGGTGAACACGAAGTGATGTTTGCCTCGCCGCGCGAAGTGGTGCGCTTGTCGCACATGGCATTGGACCGGGCTGTATTTGCCGAAGGCGCGGTGCAGGCGGCCGCCTGGGCAGCGGCTCAGCCGCCCGGACTCTACGGCATGGATGATGTGTTGGGTCTCGGCCACACCGGTTGAGGAAAGCGCGCCCTTGTCGGCGGAATGCGCCTTGACGCGCCGCAGCATCGTGCCAACGTGACGCTTCTGTTAAGTGAAACCAAGCGTTCCGAAGGCACATGATCGGCATCGTGGTCGTCAGCCATGGCAAACTCGCGCACGAGCTCGTTGCGGCCGCGGAACACGTGGTCGGCCGGCTTTGGCGGACGCGTGCCGTCTCGATCGATGCCGACGAAGACCTCGATATCAAGCGCGAAGCGATCCTCGAAGCGGTGAAAGCCTGCGATGCGGGGCGCGGCGTCATCGTGCTGACCGACATGTTTGGCGGCACGCCGTCGAACCTGGTGCTGTCGCTGCGCAGCCGCGCGCGGATGGAAATCGTCTCCGGCGCAAACCTCCCGATGCTGATCAAGCTGGCCCAGACCCGGGACATCCTCTCGCTCGAGGAATGTGCTCAGGACGCTGCCGAAGGCGGGCGCAAGTACATCACCATCGCCTCCGACGTTCTCGCGAAACTGCCGTCCTGCTGATGTCCGACGCGTTTCCGGCCGCGCGGCGAGCGACCATCGTCAATCGCAAGGGGCTTCACGCCCGGGCCTCGGCCAAGCTGGCCAAACTCGCCGCAGAATATGACGCGCAGGTCTTTGTCACGCACGAGACCGAGACGGCGGATGCCCGCTCGATCATGGACCTCCTGATGCTCGTCGCGCACACCGGCTGCGTCGTCGAGATCAAGGGCAGGGGCGCCCAGGCCGACGAGGCGGTGAACGCCATTGCCCGCCTGATCGATGACGGCTTCGGCGAGACCGACAGCTAGCCGAACTCAGTTGACCGCTCACCCCATCGCAGAGCGATGGGAAGTGAGGGGCTTGATTCCGGGGATTTTCCATAGATCCGTGGACGGATGTGTTGCGCAAGGTTCGAGGTCGGATTGCGTAACGGCTTGACGGGCATGGGTTTTATTTTTCCGAAGCCCTGTTTCCTGTAGGCGCAAGTCTTCTCAATCTGTCGCCGGACGGCCTCATCCTGTTGCAGGCTTTGCATTCCTGATGTCGATTTTTTCTCATTGATTCTCATTTTTTATCACTTCGTATCGTTTGTTTATCGCCTTCTCTCGGGGGTGTCGGAGGGTGTCGGATTTCGGCCTTTGGCCTCTATCCGACCTACGGGGTGCGCTTTTGGGTTTGGAGTTGAGTATACCTCCGGCCGGAGGGGTGTAGCGCTCGTTTTCCGGAGAAATCTTTCAGAGGCTTGAGGCGTCTGCGGATTTCATTCCGAGAGGGGGCGGGGTTTGTTGCATAAGTCTGGGTCCCGGGCATTTGCTGCGCAAATCCCGGGATGACGACAAACTGCCGATGCGTGCGTAGGGCTAAGCGGCTTTGCGCTTTGACTTGCGCACTTCGTACTTGTTGAGCGCATGCAGGTAGGCCTTGGCGCTGGCGACCAGTGTGTCGGGGTCGGACGAGCGGCCGGTTGCCATGATGCCGTCGCCGTTGAGACGCACCGACACGGTCGCCTGCGCGTCCGTGCCGCCGGTGACGGCGTGCACCTGGTAAAGTTCCAGCACGGCCTGGTGCGGCACGATCTGGCGGATGGCGTTGAACACCGCGTCGACCGGGCCATTGCCGCGCGCGATGGCGAACTTTTCCTCGCCGTCGACCACGAGATCGATTTCCGCCGTCTGCGGACCATCGGTGCCGGCGACGACGCGCAGCCGCTTGAACGCGATGCGCTCGCCTTCGGCGGCCAGCTGCTCGTCCACCAGTGCGATGATGTCGTCATCGAACACGTGCTTCTTGCGGTCAGCGAGATCCTTGAAGCGTTTGAACGCGTCGTTCAGCGCCTCGCCCTCGATGAAATAACCCATCGATTCCAGCTTGTCGCGGAAGGCGTTGCGGCCGGACAGCTTGCCCATGACCAGCGAGGTTTTCGCGACGCCGACATCTTCCGGCTTCATGATCTCGTAGGTTTCGGAGTTCTTCAGCATGCCGTCCTGGTGGATGCCGCTCTCGTGCGCGAAGGCGTTCTTGCCGACGATGGCCTTGTTGTACTGGACCGGGAAACCGGTGATGCGGCTGACCATCGCCGAGGCGCGGGCGAGGTAGCTCGTGTCGATGGCGGTTTCGTACGGCAGCGTGTCGCCGCGCACCTTCATGGCCATCACGACTTCTTCCAGCGCAGCATTGCCGGCGCGTTCGCCGAGGCCGTTGATCGTGCACTCGATCTGGCGCGCGCCGTTGGACATGCCGGCCAACGAGTTCGCGACCGCGAGGCCGAGGTCGTTATGGCAGTGCGTGGACCAGATCACCTTGTCCGAGTTCGGGATGTTTTCGATCAGCCTGCGGATCAGGGCGCCATACTCGTCCGGGTGCGAATAACCGACGGTGTCTGGCACGTTGATCGTGGTGGCGCCGGACGCGATGGCGGCGTCGATGCATTTGCACAGGAAGTCGAACTCGGTGCGGGTGGCGTCTTCCGCGCTCCATTCGACATCGTCGACGAGGTTGCGCGCCTGGCTGACCGAGCGGCCGACCGCTTCGAGCACAGCGTTCGGGCCCATCTTCAGCTTGTGCTTCATGTGCACGGGGCTGGTGGAGATGAAGGTGTGGATGCGCGGGCGCGCGGCCTTGCGGACGGCTTCGGCGCAGCGGTCGATATCCGCCGGGGTGGAGCGGGCGAGGCCGCAGATGACGGCGCGTTTCGACTGGGCAGCAATGGCGCTGACGGCGGCGAAGTCACCCTCGGAGGCGGCCGGGAAGCCCGCCTCGATGATGTCGACGCCCATCTCTTCGAGCAGGCTTCCGAGCTCGAGCTTTTCATTGTGCGTCATCGAGGCGCCGGGCGATTGCTCGCCGTCGCGCATGGTCGTGTCAAAGATGAAGACGCGGGGTTTCGTCGCGGGTTTCGCGGTGGTTTTCGAGGTCATGGGATGGCGGCTCTGCGGTGGGTTCTGGGGAAGGGTTTGACGCTGTCTTGGCATCCCCTGGCCGCGCGTGCGCCCCTCAGTTCGAGGCGACCGGCTCCGGCCAGGGGCCGATAAGAAGCAGAAGAAGGGGCAAGAGTTTGCGCATGGCGGCTTTAATCGCCGTGTTTCTGCCCGTTGTCAATGTTGAGAGCGGGCTGTTCGGGAATATCTTGCCAGGCTTTACGGGCCCGGCGGACCACGAAAATCGTGACCCCGGCATACAAGGCGAGGGCCAGGCCGCCGAAGGCAATGGCGGTCACGGGGTTGCCCTCGAAGGCAGACACCACGGTTTTCCAGCCCACCGCGACCAGCGCGATCTTCGGAATGATGCCGAGACCCATGCCGATCCAGTAGTCCCGGAATTTCGCGGCGCTGGCCCCGAACACCATGTTGACGATCAGGAAGGGGCCGGCCGGGACGGACCGCACAACCGCGCTGGCGATCAGCGCGTTCTGGCCGATCAGGCGGGAGAGTTTCTGCGCGCGCGGGCCGGCATAGCGGCGCACGGCCGCTCCGCCGCCTGCCCGTCCGATCCAGAAGGTCAGCGCGCCCGACAGCATGTTGGCAATCCAGCCGTAGAGGCCGCCGATCAACGGGCCGAACACCGCAATGGAGGCGGCGAGCAGCGCAAACTGGGGGACACCCAGGAATGCCGCGACGCAGAAAACGGCGACGACGGCTGGAAGGCCCCAGGGGCTTCCCGCGAGGTTGCGCAGCCAGGCTTCGGCCTGGTCGAGTCCCGGCAGCTGGCCGAGTTTGCCGAGGGCGAAGACCGACAGCACGACGGCCAGCAGGCCGAGCCCGATATACAGGGCACGGCGGGAGGCCGGGGCCGGAGCAGGGGCGGTTGTCTCGTGCGTCATCGCGGCTTCAGGTGCGATAGCGGGGGCCCGGCGTCAATCGCGCGCAGGCAGATGGCCGGTCAGGCGTCCGCCAGCATCGCCTCGCTCATCGCCCAGAGCTTTTCGGCCTTCTCGTCGTCGGCGATCCAGGGCCGGGCGTGTTCCCAGCGCTGGCTGTCAGCGGTGGCCAGCTTCGCCACATCGCAGTCTTCGCAATAGACGCCGCCCTTGCCGGCCAGCTTGGGTGAGGTCGCGGCCCAGACGGTGGTCGAGGCGCCTTGCTCGGGCGTCTTGAACATCGCCTGCACCATCGGCGGGATCGATCCGTCGGGCGCCTTCCAGCCGAGGGCGACCATTTCCTCTTCCGGCAGGTGGCGCTGCAGCGGCGTGAAGATGCCGCCCGGGTGGACGGAAAAGGCGCGCACGCCGACGTCGCGGCCGAGCAGGTCGACGCCGAGGGCGAACAGGGCGTTGGCGGACTTCGCCTGGCCGTAGGCCTCCCATTTGTCATAGGTGCGGGTGGTGTAGTGGGGGTCGTCCCAGATCACGTCGGAGCGGACATGGCCGACCGAGGACAGCGCGACGACACGCGCGCCGTCGGCCGCTTGCAGCGCGGGGGCGAGCTTCATCGCCAGCGCCATGTGGCCGAGATGGTTGGTGCCGAACTGGCTTTCCCAGCCCTTGCCGACGCGGGAGAGGGGCGGGGCCATGATGCCGGCATTGTTGATCAGGATGTTCAGGCCGCGGCCGGTTTCGAGATAATGGTCGGCAAAGCGGCGCACGCTGGCGAGGTCGCCGAGGTCCATGGCGGCGATCTCGATTTCACCGGCGACGCCGGCCAGCGCTTCGGAGGCGGTGTCTGCCCGGCGGGCCGGAACGGTGACGCGCGCACCGGCGCCGGCAAGGGCCCGGACGGTTTCGAGGCCGATGCCGGAATAGCCGCCGGTGACGATGATGTTCTTTCCGGAGAGGTCGATGCCGGCGAGCACGTCGCGGGCCGTGGTCTTGGCCGGAAAGCCGGATCCGATCGGTGCCTGGTCTGCAGCTGCCATGACGTGTCGCCTTCCTCTGGTGCCTTGCTGCGCTGAAGGTTAGCGCTGCTGCCGGCAAGGGGCTACTGCAATCTCTCTGGAAGCCTGCCCCGGCGATGCCTAGATTCGCCGTTAAGCCGACAAATCAATCTGGAGAGCCGATCATGAAACCACATCTGATGCTGGGCGCCCTGCTTCTGAGTTGCGCCCTTGCCTTTCCCGCCGCCGCCCAGTTCGGGCAGGTCGAGCGGACGCAGGCGGAAATCGCGCTGGAGCAGGCCGAGACGCAACAGGCGAAGTTGAAGTTGGCGCGCGAGGCGGCGGACACGGCCTGCAAGGCGGGCGACCTGGAAGGCTGTTTCAAGCTGGCGGACATGCAGCGCACCGGCAGGGGCGGCCTGCAGGACCTGAAGGCGGCGGCGAAGTCCTACAAGATCATGTGCGACGCGCGCGACGGCCGCGGCTGTTCGGGCCTGGCGTACCTGACGGTGCAGGGACGCGGCGTGGCCGAGAACAAGACCGAGGGCCGGGCGCTTTACGAGAAGGCCTGCGATCTGGGCGATGTCAGCGGCTGCGCGGCGTATGGCAACATGGCTTATACGGGTACGGGCGGGCGCAAGGATGTGCTCGGCGGCACGAATGCGCTGACCGATGCGTGCAACCGGGAGTATGAGTGGGCCTGCACCCGGATGCGTGAGCTGGGCGTGTATGATCCGACCGAAAATCCGTTCGACCGGCTCAGGGACCTGCGCAACTGATCAGACGGCGGCGGCCTTCGGGGCGCCGGTTTCTGTGGCTGGCGCTTCCGCGCGGGCCGGTGACAGCGGCGCGACGTTCGACAGGTCCGGCACAGAGGCGGCCTTGTTGATGTGGGCGACGGTGCGCTCCGGCGCGATCAGCAGATCGGCGCTGACGACGGTGCGCCCTTCGACCCGCATGCTGGGCGCGTAGGCGATGCCTTCGAGGCGGCCGCCGGTGCAGACTTCCAGGCTCTTGCTCGCTTCGATGTCGCCGCTGACGGCGCCGTGGATGATCAGGGTGGCGGCGCGGATGCGGCCTTCGATCCGGCCGGTGGCTTCCACCAGGATCAGGTCATCGGAGTCGACATCGCCGCGAATATGCGCGCCGATGATGACCGGTCCGGAAAAATGGAACTTACCTTCGAGCTTTCCGCCTGCGGCAATCGCATTGCCAAGTCCGGACCGGGCCGGTTTGGCGGGCACTTCAGGTTTGCTAGGTGTCACTGCCATGACGCGGTTCCTTCATTAGGCCCTTTTCCACAGGTTAACCTATTGTTAACGAAAGAAGAAGGGTTCCAGCGGGATGCTTGCAAGAATTGTGCGGAGACCTTTGCTCGCGGCGGCGGCCCTCGTGCTGGCGGCCTGCGGGGCGCAGCCGGGGGCTCCGGATAGGGACGGTCCCGCGCGGCTGTTGCCGCCCGGCGCGGAGGGTATCGATCTCTCGCACCATAACGGGCCGGTGGACTGGGGCCGCCTCGGGACCGAGCCGCTGGACTTCGTGTACCTCAAGGCGACGGAAGGCACGGACCATGCCGACCCGCGGTTCCAGGAAAACTGGCAGGCCGCCACGCGGCTGGGCTGGCAGGTGGGCGCCTACCACTTCTACCTCCTCTGCCGGGAAGGCGCGCCGCAGGCGGAGAATTTCATCCGCCAGGTCGAAGTGCGCCCCGGCACGCTGCCGCCGGCCGTTGACCTTGAGCATGCCCATAACTGCAAGGCGCGCGGCGGGCGGGAAGCGGCACTTGCCGAGCTGCGCGCCTTCCTCGCTGCGCTTGAGGCGGAGTACGGCGCCGTGCCGGTGATCTATACGACGCCTGCCTTCCACGCTGAATGGCTCGCGGGCGAGGGCTTCGAGGCGCACCCGGTCTGGATCCGCTCGCTGGAGGGGCCGCCGGGATTGCCGCATGCGATCTGGCAGTATTCGATGAAGGGAAAGATGGCCGGCGTCGAAGGCAACGTCGATCTCAACCGGGCCGCCGACTAGAGCGCCTTGCCCATCCGCAGGCCGGGCACGTCCACGCCGCCGACCGACGCACTGATGATGCGCTCGATCTCGTCATAGCCGCAGGCGCGGTAGAGCGGCTCGCCCGCAAGTGTTGCCATCAGTTCGGCGCGGCGGAATCCGGCGTCTCGTGCCGCTTGTTCGCATACGGACAGGACGTATCGGCCGAGGCCGCGGCGTACGAATTGCGGATGCGTATACATTGCCCGGATGCGGGCGGCGTCCTTGCCGATCTGCAGGAGGGCGTGATTGCGCTGCGCGGTCGAATGGTCGCCGCCATAGAGCGTCGCGCGGTGGCTCCAGCCGCCGCAGGCGGCGAGGCGGCCGGACGTGGTCTCATGCACGGTGAAATAGGTGCCGTCTGCGATCAGCTGCCGGTCGAGCCCCATGATGGAATGGGAGACGGCGACCTGTTCGGGAGAGAGGAAGCCGCGCTGAAGTTCGCCGATTGCGGCGTCCATCAGCGCGGCTATGTCCGTCTCGTCCGCCGCGTTTGCGAGGCGGTGCGTGAAGCCCTCAAGGAAGGGCTCACTCATATCTAGTTGCGGCTCTTGTCCACGAGGCGGTCATTCTTCGCCCAGTGCATCATGCCGCGCAGTTTCTCGCCGACTTCCTCGATGCTGTGCGACGCCATACGCTGGCGCATGGCGTGGAAGCCCGGCGCGCCGGCCTGGTTTTCCAGAACCCAGTTGCGCGCGAAGGTGCCGTTCTGGATGTCTTCCAGAACCTTCTTCATTTCCTTCTTCGTCTCGGCGTTCACGATGCGCGGGCCGGTGACATATTCTCCGTACTCGGCGGTGTTCGAGATCGAGTAGTTCATGTTGGCGATGCCGCCTTCATAGATCAGGTCGACGATCAGCTTGGTCTCGTGCAGGCATTCGAAATAGGCCATCTCCGGCGCGTAGCCGGCCTCGACCAGCGTCTCGTAGCCGGCCTTGATCAGCTCGACGATGCCGCCGCAGAGCACGGCCTGCTCGCCGAAGAGGTCCGTCTCGGTCTCTTCGCGGAACGAAGTTTCGATGACGCCGGCGCGCGTGTTGCCGATGGCTTTGGAGTAGGAGAGGGCGACCGCCTGAGCCGAGCCGGTCGCGTCCTGGTGGATGGCGATCAGGCCCGGCAGGCCGAAGCCCATCTGGTACTGCGCGCGCAGCGTGTGACCCGGGCCCTTCGGCGCCGAGAGCGACACGTCGATATCCTTCCGGGGACGGATGAGGTTGTAGTGGATGTTGAAGCCGTGGCCGAACATGATGTGCTGGCCGGCGCGCAGGTGCGGTTCGATCTCGTTGGCGAACATCACTGCCTGCTTCTCGTCCGGAACGAGGATCATCAGCACGTCAGCCCATTTCGCGGCTTCGGCCGGGGTGACGACTTCCAGCTTCTCGGCTTCGCATTTCTTGCGGCTGGCGGAGCCTTCCTGCAGCGCGACCTTGATGTTCTTCACGCCGCTATCGCGCAGGTTCAGCGCATGGGCATGGCCCTGGCTGCCATAGCCGACGACCGCGACCTTCTTCTTCTGGATCAGCGAGATGTCAGCGTCTTGTTCGTAGTAGATTTTCATGTGCGTTCGGAAGCTCCGCTAAGGGGTAAGGGGGGATGGCGTTGGAAGGGATCCGTCAGGAAGCGGCGTTGCAAACCCAGCCGGGGCTGACATTGGCAATGCCGATGACGAGATTGTTGAGCCGGCTCACCGGATCGTCGGATCCGGCATGGCGGGAAAAGTTGCGCGGGCCGTTTTCGGTATCGGCGCGGGTGATGATGTCGTGGCTGTCGATCACGAGCCGCACATTGCGCGAGCCATCGGGATTGAGCGTGACTTCCTCGCGCGCGCCATAGTCCGGCACATCGGGCGCGGCAGCCTGGGTCAGCAGCATGCTCAGCGCATTCGCGGTATCGTCCGGCAGGGTTGCCTGAAGCCGGCAGCGCGGACCTCGGCCGTCCGGCACCGAGCGGGCCTCAAGGCGCAGCTTCGGCCCGTCCGCGAGCACATCGTAGACATAGGCCGCGCTGCTCGGCGAGGCGGTGTCGATGATCTCGACAAGTGAGTTGGCACGCGCGCCGTAAAGGGAGACGGCCCGGTCACGGATGGCCGACGCGCGCTCGAGGTCGCAGCGCATTTTCGCGGCGTCGGGTCCGGCGTCGGCGGCATAGGCGGCATTCGACAGGGCGGGGTTGCACCCGCCGTCTTGCGCCGCCGCCGCGAGCGGCGCCGCCAGGACTGCAAGGCCCACCAGTGCGGCGCGCCAGGAAAAGGGTTTCATCCTTTCTCCTTCCCGCGTTTTATCGACAGGACACCGGTCCGGCTGACTTCGACCAGGCCCAGCGGGCGCATCAGGTCGACAAACTGCGTCAGCTTTTCGGAAGCCCCTGTGACCTCGAAAATGAAGCTCTCGTTGGTGGTGTCTATCACATGCGCGCGGAAAATCTCAGCGATCCTCAGCGCCTCGACGCGTTTTTCCCCGGTGCCTGCCACTTTCACGAGCGCCAGTTCGCGCTCGATGCCGGTCTTGGAATTGGTAATGTCGATGACTTCGGCGACCGGTACGATGCGCAGCAGCTGCGCCTCGATCTGCTCGAGAATGTGCGCGGTGCCCTGCGTGACGATGGTGATGCGCGAGCGGTGCTGGCTGGCATCGACTTCGGCGACGGTCAGGGAGTCGATGTTGTAGCCGCGCCCGGAGAACAGGCCGACGACACGGGCGAGCACGCCCGGCTCGTTGTCGACGAGCACGGCGAGCGTGCGCCGCTCGATCTCCTGGTCGGCGTGGGAAAGGAAATAGGCCGATTTCGGCCCGCTGCCGTTACCGCCCAGGGGCTTGGGTGCGTCGGTCATTGCAGCCTCGTGGGTTGTGCGGCGTCAGCGCCGAATTTGAAATCCGGGCGGCGCGTTTCGAGTTTCGTGCGCAGCGCCTTCGACTTCGCAATGGCGTCGCCGCGGTCATCCCCGTCCTGGTCGTCATAGCGCTCGACGATCTCGTCCTTGCGGCGCGGGTCGAGATAGGCCTGCAGCTCGGACACCACAAGCCGGCGACACTCGTCGATGAAGGCAGCGCCGTCATCGGAGGCAGGGCCACCTTCACGGGTCAGTGCTTCCAGCTCGTGATAGGTCCACATCAGCGCGTCCAGGATCGGCGGGCGGTGGCCGCGATAAGCGCCTTCCTTTTCGGCGCCCTTCTTGTCGGGGTTGAGGTTCGGAAAGAACAGCCGGCCCCGGTCCACAAGCGTCGAGAGCCCCACCAGAAGGTTCGCCTTGCTGGCCAGGAAGGCGCCTTCATTGGCCTGCATGTGACGGGTACGGGCGAACATCGCGGCGCGCGCCATCGTGTCGATCGCGGCATTGCCCCAGTCGAGGCTGGCGGCGTCGATGCTCTGGCGAAGGCTCGCCGTCTGCAGCCGGCGCTGGCGCTTGGTCTCTCCGCGCGCGATCAGGGCGCTGATCATCGCGACGACGGCCGAACCGACACCGATGAAGACTTCAAGGTAAGTCTGGCTGAACTGCAGCAGGCCCGCGACGTCCATTATTGCCCCCACGCTTCCCGGTTCCGGGACCTTGTTGTGCTAGACGAGCTTGCGGCCCGCTTCTCCGACTTCGTTACCTGTTATCTCGCCGAGAATCATCTGGTTGTGCGCAGAGCCCGACGGGATCATCGGCAGGCAGTTCTCCGCCCGCTCGACCCGGCAATCGAACAATACCGGACCGGGATGGTCAATCATTTCAAGGATCTTGGCGTCCAGCTCTTCCGGCTTGTTGCAGCGGATACCGTGGCCGCCAAGCGCCTTGGCGAGCATCACGAAGTCCGGCAGGCTTTCGGAATAGGAATGCGAATAGCGCTCGCCGTGCAGCAATTCCTGCCACTGGCGCACCATGCCCATCCATTCATTGTTGAGGATGAACACCTTCACCGGCAGCTTGTGCTGAACCGCTGTGGAGAGTTCCTGCATCATCATCTGGATCGAAGCTTCGCCCGCAATGTCGATGACGAGGGCGTCCGGATGCGCCGCTTGGACGCCGACGGCGGCCGGCAGGCCGTAGCCCATCGTGCCGAGGCCGCCGGAGGTCATCCAGCGGTTCGGTTCCTCGAAATGATAGAACTGCGCCGCCCACATCTGGTGCTGGCCGACTTCGGTCGTGATGTAGGTCTTGCGGTCCTTGGTCAGGGCGTAGAGCCGCTCGACAGCGTATTGCGGTTTGATCATCTCGGCCGAGTTTGTGTAGGTGAAGCAGCGCCGGGCGCGCCAGGTGTCGATCTGGTCGCGCCAGGGCGTGAGGTCCGGCATCTTGCGCTTCAGCGCCTTGATCTCGGTGATCAGCGCGTCCAGCGCCTCGGCGCAATCGGCGACGACCGGCACGTCCACGCGCACGATCTTGTTGATCGAGGAGGCATCGATATCGATGTGGATCTTCTTGGACTTGGGCGAGAAGGCATCGATGCGGCCGGTCACGCGGTCGTCGAAGCGGGCGCCGACGCAGATCATCAGGTCGCAGTCGTGCATGGCATTGTTGGCTTCGTAGCTGCCATGCATGCCCAGCATGCCCAGCCAGTCCGGGTGCGAGGCCGGGAAGGCGCCGAGGCCCATCAGCGTCGAGGTCACCGGGAAGCCGGTCAGCTCCTGCAGCTCGCGCAGCTTCTCCGAGGCGCGGGGTCCGGAATTGATGACGCCGCCGCCGGTGTAGAAGATCGGCCGCCAGGCCTTGGTCATCAGGTCGGCCGCGGCCTTGATCGCGTCGGTTTTCGGGATGCGCTGGGGCATGTAGGTCGGCTTGGTGATGCCCTCCTTGCCGACATAGGGACCGGTCGCGAACTGGATGTCCTTCGGGATGTCGACGACCACCGGACCGGGGCGGCCCGAGGTCGCGACATAGAACGCTTCATGCATGATCCGGGCGAGCTGGGTGACGTCGGTCACGAGGTAATTGTGCTTGGCGCAGCTGCGGGTGATGCCGGTCGTGTCGCATTCCTGAAACGCGTCTGTGCCGATCAGGTGCGTTGGCACCTGGCCGGTGATCACCACCATCGGGATCGAATCCATCAGCGCGTCGGTGATCGGCGTCACCATGTTGGTCGCGCCGGGGCCGGAGGTGACCAGCGCGACGCCGCACTTGCCGGTCGAGCGGGCATAGCCTTCGGCGGCATGGCCGGCGCCCTGCTCGTGGCGCACGAGGATGTGGCGGATCGCGTCCTGCCCGTAGAGCGCGTCATAGATCGGAAGGACCGCCCCGCCCGGATAGCCGAACATCACCGATACGCCCTGTTCCCGCAGCGCTTCCACGACGATCTGCGCGCCGGTCATCATCCGGGGGGCGGCTGTTTCGGCGGCAGGTTTTGCCTTGGACTTGGTGGTCATGGTGCGAGCTCGGAGATCGGGAGGGTTTGGGGGAAGGTTCGGGGCATCGGCCAAACAAAAAAAGGGCCTCCGAGAGGAAGCCCTTTTCTGTGCGCACCCGCAACTACCTGTCTGGACAGGCAGCTACGGGCGCCGAAGTTTTACTACGGTCATTTTGCGCAAGGGGCGTTTCCTCGAATTAGTAAGCTCAGGCATAATCTTCCGCTTGGGCAGTGTCAATCTCCCTATAAAGGGCAAAAATGACCCTCAATCGGTCCCCCATCTCGGGGGAAGGGATGCGCGTCCAGAACGGAAACTGGCGCCCGATCCAGGTGAACTGCCTTTTTGCATAGCGCCGCGTGTCGCGCTTTGCATTTTCGGCGGCTTCCTCCGGGCTGAGTTCGCCGCGGGCAAAGGCCGTCAGCCAGGGCATCCCGCAGGCCTTCATCACCGGGAGTTCCGGATCGAGCCCCCGCGCCACCAGCGCCCGCGCCTCGTTCATGGCGCCTTGCATCAGCATGCCCTCGAACCGGCGGTCGATCTTCTTGTAGAGCGCGGCGCGGGGCGGGGTCAGGGCAAAGCCCGTCCATTCGCCGGGCTGCAGCACGGGCGGCTGGCGCTCGGTCTGGAAATCCGTCAGCGACCGGCCTGTCGCCAGCCAGACTTCATAGGCCCGCGCGAGGCGTTGCCGGTCCCCGGTGCCGAGCCGTTCGGCCAGCTCCGGGTCATGCGGCATCAGCCGCGCCCGCAGGCCTTCGGCGCCTTCGCTCTCGCTGATCGTGCGCACCTCGGCGCGGATTTCGTCCGGCACGGGCGGGATATCGGACAGGCCCTGGGTCAGCGCGAGCAGGTAAAGCCCGGTGCCGCCGACGAACACCGCCCGCTTGTTCTGCCGTTGCAGCTTCTTGATCACGCTGCGGGCGGCTTCCAGCCATTCGCCGGTGGAATAGCGCGCGCCGGGATCGACATAGCCGAACAGGTGGTGCGGCACGCCGGCCATGTCCTCTTCCGTCGGCCGGGCCGAGATCACCTGGACATCATCGTAGACCTGCATGGAATCGGCATTGATCACCTCGCCGCCGAGCCGCCGGGCGACTTCGATGGCGAGGGCGGACTTGCCGCTGGCCGTGGGACCGTGGATGAGGATCGCAGGATGCATTCCCAACACCTAGGGTCTTGCCCGCCGCGAGGAAAGGCACCTAGAGACAGACAGTTCTCCGGAGTGCTGCGCCCTTGCCCCCTGACAGGCCCAACCAGTGGATCGCGGTTTCCGTTTCCCGAAAGTATGAGACCGACCTCGAGGCGATGACCGCGGGCGCCATCGTCATGGCCGGCGCCTCGCCCACCGGATGGGCGCCGCTTGCCTCCGGCGGCCCGCTGAACGCGGGCTACGCGCCCTTCGAAAGCAGCCCCGAAACCGCCGCCAAGGTGCGAGCGATGATCGAGCTGCATGCCGAAATCGACGTGGCCGTCATGCCCGCGCATGTATTCGGCAAGAAGCGCCTGCTGATCTCCGACATGGATTCCACCATCATCGGGCAGGAGTGTATCGACGAGCTTGCCGACGCCGTCGGCCTGAAGCCGCAGATTTCCGAAATCACCGAACGCGCCATGCGCGGTGAGCTGGACTTCGAGGCGGCCCTGACGTCCCGCGTCGCCATGCTGCGCGGCCTGCCGCTTGGCGAACTGGACCGCGCCCTGCGCGAGCGGATCACGCTGAACCCCGGCGCCCGCACCCTGATCGCCACGATGAAGGCCCACGGCGCCCAGACCCTGCTCGTCTCCGGCGGCTTCACCTTCTTCACCTCCCGCGTGGCGCAGCTCGCCGGTTTCGCCTCGCATCAAGGCAACACGCTGATCGATGATGGCGCGGCGCTGACCGGCGACGTCGGCCAGCCGATCCTCGGCCGCGCCGCCAAGCGCACCGCGCTGCTGGAGGCCGCCGCTGCCCTCGGAGTAGGGGCGCAAGACGCGATCGCGCTCGGAGATGGGGCAAACGACCTCGACATGATCAAGGCCGCCGGCCTCGGGATTGCCTATCACGCCAAACCGGTGGTTGCTGCCGAGGCGGCCGCATCGATCCGGCATACCGATCTCACCGCCGCGCTGTTCTTCCAGGGCTTCACCGCCGCCGACTTCGTCCACGGATAATTCCCGCATGCCCTCGCTGCGCACGCTTGCCTTCCAGGCCTGGTTCCGGATCAGCCGCCCGATGACGCTCGGCGTACGCGCCGCGGTAGAGAATGCCGACGGCCACGTCTTCATGGTGCGCCATACCTACATCAATGGCTGGTTCATGCCCGGCGGCGGCATCGAGAAGGGTGAGCCCGCGCTTGAGGCGCTGCGCCGGGAACTGGTCGAGGAAGGCGGCATCCGCATCACGGGCGAGCCGAAGGTCTTCGGCTTCTATTCGAACCACCACAATTTCCGGAACGACCATGTCGTTCTCTACCACGTGCCCTGGGGCAGCTGGGAACAGGTGGCCGCCACCAGCCAGGGCGAGATTGCCGAAACCGCCTGGGTCGACCCGCATGCGCCGCCGGACGGCATTACCGCCGGCAACCTGCGCCGACTTGAAGAACTCTATCGCGGCGCGCCGGTCTCGCCCTGGTGGGCACCCAAGACCTGATAGGCCTTGCCGGAGACTTTCACCTTCGGCACGCGCGCGGTCTCCTCGAACTGCGTCCAGGCCGGCGCGAGGCTGGTCCAGAAGGGCAGGTGCGCGCTGCCCCACTGGGCCGTCAGGTTTTCTTCCGTCATCGCGAACGGAAAGACATGCACGTCCACGGAGGATTGCCCGCCCTCGAAGGCCGCCTGCATCAGCGTCCAGATCTCCTCGATCACCGGGTCAGTCATCGCGAAACACCCGATCGACACGCACGATCCATGCACCATCAGGAAGCTGCCGGTGCGCCCGTTGGCGCGGTCAAACGCGTTCGGATAGCCGAGATTGAACGACAGGTGATAGCTGGAGGCCGGGTTCATCTGCGCGGGCGCCACCTTGTAGAAGCCTTCCGGCGCCTGGCCGTCGCCCTCGCGCATCTTCGGACCCAGTCCTCCGGATACGGAGCAGACCGGCCAGCTGCGGAACGCCCTGAACGCGCCGTCCGAATCCGCGACATAGGCGGTCAGCTCGGCCGGCTGTTTCGTGATCCGCAGGTAGACCGGGCTGCCGAGCGCCAGCCCCGCCGCCGCCAGATCGCGCTCAAGCTGCGGCTTCTGCGCCGTGTAGGCAGCCTCGGACCGGCGGGAAGAGGGCGGCGTGCCAGCCTCGGCAAAGGCGAGCAGCGCGGGCAGGCAAAGAAAGGCGAGCGCCGCCAGCAACAGCGCAAAGAGATTAGGTCGAGGTCCAGCCCGGTATCTCATGCGTGCAGGATTTGAAGCCAAACATGGCTTTCATCGGGCAGCACTTGGCCCGTGCAGCGGCGCCCATCAAATTTTCCGTATACGGGCTTTACGATTTATTGAGCGGAGCGCGCTAGGTTCGATCCGGTGACGTTCCCCTCCGCGTCACAACCTGATCGGGCAAGCCGCGCTTCTCCCTCCGAAGCCCACCGGCGACACCGACCCTGCGCCGGTTTCCTCTCCCCGGGAAGCCGGCGTTTCAGTTTCAGCCGGCGCGGATCGCGCGCACATATTGCGCCGCCGTGAACAGGGACATGGCCGCCGCCGTCCAAAGCAGCAGCACCAGCGCGCTGGCGGCCACGACGGCCACGACGCTCGACCCTGTTACCGCTTGCTGCACGGTGGCCGGGGCGAGACTGTAGGGCAGCATCAGGCCGGCGATTGCTGCCATCTCGATGCCGGTCTTCAGCTTGGCGAGGTCGCTCGGGGCTACCACACCGCTCGCTTCCGGCCGGGTGCGCAGCCAGGTCATGAACACATCGCGCGCAATGATCAGCGCGGCCGGCACATAGATCAGCCAGGTCTTCAGCGTCATCGCGAGGCCGAGCAGGGCGAGCCCGACCAGCAGCTTGTCGGCAATCGGGTCCAGCCAGACGCCAAACCGGCTCTCGGCCTTGAACTGGCGCGCTGCCCAGCCGTCGAGGAAATCCGTCAGCGCGCCGGAAATGAAGGAGAGCAGCGCAAACTGGTGCCAGAGCTGTTGCAGGGTCGCGTGGCGCAGGGCTTCGTCGCCGCTCGCCAGCTTGAACGCCTCGCCCGAGGCCGCCGCGTTGAGGGCGCCGTACAGCACCAGCACGGCGAACACGCAGCGCGAAACCGTGAGGGCGTTGGGGATCCAGGCAAGCATCGGCGACAGCCATAGCCAGCCGGGGCTGCTCCCGGCAAGCGCCCGGCCTCAGTCCCGGTTCAGTGTTTCAGGCGAAGGTCGGAGATCGAGCGGGCAATCGTGCGGTAAACCTCGACCAGTTCCGCGCCGTTGTCGGCGCTGAAGGCATGACCGGCTGATGTGGCGCAATACTCGAGGATGGTGCGGCCATCGCCGGTCTTCTGAACGCCCGAGGGTACCTGGAAGCCGATGGTGAAGATCTGGATATTGCTCGGCAGCGTCTTCATCTGGTCGCACAGGTCCATCGATTGCTGGAACGAGCTGCGCGTCGCGGTCGGGTGCTGGATGTTGAATTCGCCGTCCGTCATCAGGATCAGGAACTTGGAGGTGCGCGTCGCGCCATAGTCGCGCGGGCGCGACTCCTCCGGCCAGATGCCGGACCAGTTGGGGGAGAGCAGGTACCAGCCCCAGGCGATGCCGAGATGGCCCGCCGTGCCGCCCTCGGCCACGAGGGCGTTGACGTGGTCCTTCAGCGCGTCCTTGTCTTCGGTCAGCGGAACCGGCCCCGAGGGCTGGCACGTGCCGTGGCGGCCTTCATACGCGCCGACGCTGTAGCCGCGCGCACCATTGGTCTCGACATCCCGCCAGCCGTCATACTTGTTTGTGGAGCCGGCGGAGAAGTTCCAGCGCGGATTGCCCGCGCCGAGCCAACGTCCGGAGGTGGGCACGGCGTCCGAGGCGGCATAGGTGCCGTAGCGCTCGTACACGCAGCTGTCGGAAAGCCCCGTGTCTTCAAAGAAGGCGCGCCGCGTGTTCCAGGTGTAGCTGGAGGTGCGCCCGCAGCTTCCGCCGCTTGTGCAGGTGCCGCGCTGGTAGAAGAAGAAGCGCTTGCCCGTTGCCTGGTCGATCATGCGTTCGTCATTGTACGAATTATAGTTCGACTGCGCCGCGGCGTTCGATCCGTCCGCCGCCAGCGTCTGGTCGTCCGTCACGGCGTCGATATAGGGGCCCGCGTTGAGGGAATGGTTGTAGCTCGTCACCGCAATGCGGACCGAGCCGTCGCGCTCCCAGTCGTCCGGCAGCAGCTCATCGAACGCCGCGCTCGCGGCCGTCTTCAGCTGGGCGAGGCGGCCCGCACTGTTCATCGAGCCGGATACGTCGAAAACGAAGGCCACGTCCACGACGCCGATGCCGTAGGTGGACGTTGCATCCACGTTGAACGCCATTTCGTCATGGCCGAGGATCTGAGTCAGGAAGGTCGGCTGCTCGCAGCGCACCGAACCGGCAATGTCCTGGTTCTCGGCATTGAAGGAGACGGTCACCGGCGCGCAGATGAGCCCGCCGCCCTGCTCGGTGAACATGGAGGCCGCATAGCGCTGCACATCGGCGCGGACGGTCTCTTCGTTCATGCCGCGCTGGCGCTGCAGCGCGCCTGCGAGGACTGCGGAATCCAGCGAGGCCTGAACCTTCAGTTTCTGCCGCAATGTATTCTGCGTGTCGATCGACACGCCCGCGAGGGCGAGGATCACGGGGATCACGAAGGCCGACAGCATCGCGACGTTGGCGCCTTCGGCTGCGCCGAAGCTGGGGAGGGCAGGGCATAGTCTCGTGTTCATGACGGGCCTTCTGACGCCGTATGCGAACCGGTTTACTTGACGAGGCGGACTTCGTTGATGTCCCGGCCGATAGTCTGGAACACTTCGACCAGTTCGGCGGAGCCTGAAGCGAAATAGGCATACTGCGGGCTCGTTGCGCAGGCCGTGAGCGCATCGCGCGCTGCCTGCAGGTTTCCGATTTCGAAGCCCACGGTATAGATCTTGATCCCTGCTTCCTTCATCGCGGTGCAGTATTCTGCAGCCTGGACGAAGGATGTGCCATTCTCGGAGTCGCAGTTGATCTGGTCCGCCGTCGAGCCTGAACCCGATGTGGAAGTCCGCGACAAGACGCTCCGGCAGAAGGACGAGTTGAAATCGCCGTCGGTCATGAACACCGCAAACTTGTAGAGTTTCGGGCGGCCAAACGTGGCGGGCTGACTGTCTTCCGGGAAGATGGAGCTGAAATCGGGTGACAGGGTGTAGAAGCCCCAGGCTGCGCCGAGGTGGGCCGCGGTCGAGCCGCCGATGACGAGGTCATCGATTGCATCGTGAAGTGTGTCCTTGTCGTCCGTCAGCGGAACGATCTGGTTGGTCGGGCAAGGGTTGGCGGTCGACATGTAGCCGTATCCAACCGGATCATCTCCGGCAGATACGTTCGTGTACGCCTCATCGCCGGTCCGCTCGGTCGCACATGTGCTGATCCGGTGCACACGTTGCTCGCCGTTGCTGGCATTGTTGAACCGGTAGTACTCGCAGCCCGTGACCGTGCAGTAGGACGTGCCACCGTTCGTATAGGCGCCGTAGCTGGGTCCGACTGAACCCACGAGATCAAACGTATCGTCGGTGACATCGTCGACAACCCAGGTCGCATGTGTCGACCGGTTGATCTGGGTCATTCCGTTGACGCCGGTAATCCAGACATGCTCGTCATCGGACAGGCCATGGTCTTCGGCCGTCACCTGCACTTCGCAGTTGGTATTCAGGCATTTGCGGATGATGCCGCTGTTTTTGTAGTTGGACCATCCGCTGCTGTTGGTGCTCTGCAGGCGGAACGTGTTCGCGCTCACGTTCGAGACGGTATAAACCTTGTTGTTGACCTGCGTCATGCCGTTCACGCCGCTGATCCAGACACCATCACCGTTGCTGAAACCGTGGCCGTTGGACGTCACGACCGCCGGGTTGGCCCTGGTGATGCCCGAGATGTTTTTCTGCGCGCCCACTTGCCAGGACGCAGCCGTGATACTCCGGCCCGGTATAATGTCGCCGCGCACATCTTCTGCATAGTCGCCAACGTTCACGGCGACCGAGTAAGGCACCATCGAGAGCTTGGAATAGTAGGGTTCCTGTTCGTCCTTGACCACGATGTCGACGAGGTCCTCGGAGGCTTCCTTGAGGGCCGTGATGCGGTTGCCGCTCATCGAGCCGGTGATGTCGAGGATCATCGCGACTTCGATGTCAGCCCCGCCTTCAACGGCGTCGGAGCGCACCGTCACGCCAACCGTATCCCGGCCCATGATCTTCGCAATGGTCGTGTTGACTTCGATACGTGTGACCAGCGAAATCCGGCCTTCCTCGTCCTGCGAGAAGTCATATTCGATCTCGCGGCCGATATCTTCTTCGAGATGGTTGAGGTGGGCTTCGACCACTTCGAGGCGCTGTTCTTCGGTCGCAAAGGCGTCGTGCGCGGCGGCCAGCGCGGCGGCATCAGTGGCCATCTGCAACTTGTGCTTCTCGACCATCACCCGTGACAGGTCGATGGCGAAACCGACCAGCGGGAAAATAGCGAGACAGGCCAATGCGAAAAGCATGGCCACGTTGCCTTTTTCGCTGCGGATAAATCCGCGCATCCGGCGTGCAACTTCGTTCTTGGTACCCATAGCCCAGCGTCCTGTTGGCGGATTCCCGCTCAATACTCAGGGCTTTTATGGCAGATCGGGCTTGAAAGACGGTTTCCGCGAACGGCGCAATTGTTACTGGCGCGGTAGCATCTGGTTAACCTATAATTTCCCGATTCGCGAGGAACCGGCATGCAGCAATATCACGCTCTCCTGCAGGACATACTACAGAACGGGCACGACCGGGGTGACCGCACGGGGGTCGGCACGCGCGGCGTTTTCGGGCGCCAGATGCGGTTCGACCTCGAAAAAGGTTTTCCGCTGCTGACGACGAAACGTCTTCACGTACGCTCTATCATTATCGAGCTGCTTTGGTTCCTTCGCGGCGACACAAATATTGGCTGGCTGAAGGAAAACGGCGTCTCAATCTGGGATGACTGGGCTGACGCCAACGGCGACCTGGGCCCCGTCTACGGCAAGCAGTGGCGCAGCTGGGCGGCTCCGGACGGGCGCACCATCGACCAGATCCAGTGGGTGCTGGACGAGATCCGCACCAACCCGAACTCCCGCCGCCTGATCGTTTCGGCCTGGAACCCGGCCGATGTGAACGACATGGCCCTGCCGCCCTGTCACTGCCTGTTCCAGTTCAACGTGATTAACGGCCGGCTGAACTGTCAGCTCTACCAGCGCTCGGCGGATGTCTTCCTCGGCGTGCCGTTCAACATCGCGTCCTACGCCTTGCTCACCCACATGATGGCGCGCGCCACTGGCCTGCGTGCCGGCGAGTTCGTGCACACGTTCGGCGACACGCACCTCTACCTCAACCATCTCGAGCAGACTGAGTTGCAGCTGACGCGCGAGCCGCGCCCGCTGCCCACCCTCTGGATGAACCCGGAGAAGACGGACCTCTTCAGCTGGACCTATGAGGATTTCCGGATCGACAACTACAATCCGCATCCGCACATCAAGGCCGCCGTCGCGGTCTGATCGCGCGGCCTACTCGCCCACCAGCGTGCAGCGCACCGTCGCGCCCGTCTCCACGGCGATCGACAGGTACTCGTCAAACTCCGTGCACGTCACCGTCGCCTCGGCTGCATAGGCGCGCACGGGGAACACCATCACCTTGACCCGTGCGTCGCCGGATACCTCGCGGGCGACCCGCGCCGCATCAACCTGCCCTTTCAGCGTCAGGGACCGGTTGCCCGCATCGATCGTCTTCATCTCGCCGCCGAGCCAGATGCCGAGGTCGGGATCGAGCCCCTCCATGCCGGGATCCTTCGGCGCGCCGTAATAATCTGCTGCAACGCCCATGCCGGCATTCGTCTCGCGCAGCTTGGCCAGCGCCCCGTCGCTGAACGACACATCGACCCGGAAGGGCAGGGAGACGATCTTCGACTCGAACACGGGCGCCGCGGGCGCTCCCGGCGGCGTCGTCTTCGGCGCGTCGGTCCTGGGCGAAGGGGCCTGACCGCCATCGTCCCTGGACAGTGTCCCGCAGCCTGTCAGAAGCGCCGCCGCGAGGGCAGCCAGCGCGAAGTTCAGCGCATGTGTCATCCCGTTAGTCTCCACCTGTTGGATGTGTCCTGAGACGCCTTGTGTTGCCGCATCAGCGTCCGAAGGCAAGTGCGGCCGTGCCGCTTGCCGCGGGAAGCGAAAATCGCCATGGTTGTGCCCAGTGCCGTGGGGGGACAACCGATCTGACACGGCCGGTTTTTGGAGGCACCCAATGAAAGTCTTTATCGCCGAACTCATCGGCACCTTTACCCTTGTGCTGCTGGGATGCGGCTCTGCCGTGCTCGCCGGCGGCGAAGTCGGCCAGCTTGGCATCTCCTTCGCCTTCGGCCTTGCCATCGTGGCCATGGCCTACGGCATCGGCCCCATCTCCGGCTGCCATGTGAATCCGGCCGTCAGCTTCGGCGCCTTCGTGGCGGGCCGGCTGCCTATGAACGCCATGCTGAAATACTGGGCCGCCCAGTTCATCGGCGCCCTGCTCGGCGCCGGCGTCCTCTACCTCATCGCCACCGGCAAGACCGGCTATGACCTCGCTTCCAACGGCCTCGGCCAGAACGGATGGGGAGCGGGCTATCTCGGCGAATACAATCTCGCCTCCGCCCTCGTCTTCGAGGTCGTCGCGACCTTCCTGTTCCTGGTCGTCATCCTCGGCAGCACGCAGAAATCCGCCCCCGGCATGCTCGCCGGCCTCGCCATCGGCCTGACGCTTACGGTCATCCACATCGTTGGCATCCAGGTGACCGGCGTTTCGGTGAACCCGGCCCGCAGCTTCGGCCCTGCCGTCATCGTCGGCGGCACGGCGATCTCTCAGCTCTGGCTGTTCCTGATCGCCCCGCTGATCGGCGCGGCGCTCGCCGGCCTGCTGTTCAAGCAGAAAGTGCTGGAGACCGAGTAACGCGGGTTACGCGTCCCGGCCGCAGTTTGTCGTCATCCCGGAAAACGCGGAACGCGTTTATCCGGGCCCCAGTGCGCTCGCGTCCGCGAGCGGAAGAAAGTCTGGGTCCCGGGCATTTGCTGCGCAAATTCCGGGATGACGACCAATTGACCGGTGGTCAAAAATGATATCAAGGCCGGGCGTCCCACGAGCAACGCGAAGGCGCAGCGGCTCCGCGTCGCAGACGCGGAAACAGCCGCGAGCACTTTGAAACTAAGCCTCGTGCGGGTTGGTCAGCCCGGCATCCTCGCGCCGCCGGATGATCGCCGAGACGATCACCGCGCCGACCATCTTGCCGATCACGAAGACGATCCAGTTCCAGATGTGCAGCGAATTGCCGGGCTCCAGGCCCAGTTCCATCTGCTTGGCGAGGTCGGCGCCGTACAGGAACACGGTCGTGTCCACCGGCGCCGCCAGCGCGCTCGACAGCAGGATCCGCGTCGACAGGCGGTACTTGGTGAAGGTGAACAGCAGCCAGTCGACACCTTCCGAAATCGCGAAGGCAATCCCGCTTGCGAGCGCAATCACCGGCCAGGCGTAGAAGAACGACCAGGCGACCGCGATCGCCATCAGGATCAGCACGCGGTGCCCCATCTCGCGCTGCACGAAATCCCGGATCACGAACACCATGCCGGTGACCATCGTCATCGGATGCAGCGACATGCCCTGCGGGAACAGCGCGTTCTCGCCGGCGGCCACCACGCCGAATTCCGGAATGATTCCAAAGCTCCAGTTCAGGAACGGAATCAACACCACATAAAGGAGCGCCCAGGCCCGCCCCTGCAGGAACCAGATAGCCGCAAATGTCAGCCCCAGCGCGCCGAGCGCTGGCAAAAGCAGACCGGGCTGTCCGTTCGTCAGTACAGACCCAATATCAAAACTCATAAAAAACAACGTCCCCATGCCATAGGTGCAGCAGATACTGCGATTGCGGGTTGCACCGTCCTTACAGGCTGGCGCATGACGCCCCACTGCACAATCTGATAGTTAATGGCGCCGGGGATGGCGCATCCTCCACCCGTCCCGAGGCCGCCCGGAAACCCGCCCATGATAGAACCCATCCGGATCAGCCTCATTGTCGCCCAAGGCCGAAATAGAGTGATCGGCAGCGCAGGGCAATTGCCTTGGCGTCTGAAGGACGATCTGGCCCATTTCAAGCGCACCACGATGGGCGCGCCGGTCATCATGGGCCGCAAGACCTGGGAAAGCCTGCCCAAACGCCCGTTGCCGGGCCGCCCGAACATCGTGATCAGCCGCGACTGGAACTATGACGCCGCTGAAGCGCGCGTCTATTCGAGCGTCTCGCCGGCCATCAACGCCGCCAAGGCGATGGCCCTGCGCGCCGGGCAGACGGAAGTCTTCATCATCGGCGGCGCGGCCATCTATGAGCTCGCCCTGCCGCTGGCTGACCGCATCTATCTGACCGAAGTCGACGCCTCGCCCGAGGGGGATGCCTACTTTCCGGAAATCGGTCAGGCGCTCTGGTCCACCCAGTCGCAGACGCGCGTCGAGGCGGGGGAGGGCAATGATCATGGCTTCACGATCAAGGTGCTTGACCGCGTGACCGCGCCCGCCTGACCCGGCGGGAGTGATGGACGCCTCCCAAGCTCAGGCGTAGCCTTCCGGAAAATCATCCGGGAGGAAGACATGAATTTCGAAGTGGTTGGCGCCGGCCTCGGCTTTCCCGAAGGCCCGGTGGTCATGCAGGATGGCTCGATCATCCTGGTCGAGATCAAGCTCGGCTACATCACGCGTCTCTGGAACGGCAAGCGCGAAGTGATCGCGACGCCGGGTGGCGGCCCCAACGGTCTCGCGATCGGGCCGGACGGCGCGCTTTACTGCTGCAACAATGGCGGCTTCGAGTATCACGAGGTCGGCGGCCTCACGATCCCCGGCAACTGCCCGCCGGACTATTCCGGTGGTCGCATCGAGCGGATCGACCTGTCCACAGGCAAGGTCGAGCGGCTGTACGATGAGGTGGACGGCAACAAGTTGCGCGGGCCCAACGACATCGTCTTCGACAAGGATGGCGGCTTTTATTTCACTGATCTCGGCAAGGGCTTCTCCCGCAACCGCGACCATGGCGGGGTCTACTATGCCAAACCGGATGGCTCCCTGATCAAGGAAGTCGACTACCACCACATCTCGCCGAACGGCTGCGGCCTCTCGCCGGATGGCCACACGCTGTATTTCGCCGACACGATGACCGCCCGCCTCTGGGGCTTCGCGCTCACCGGCCCGGGCGAATTCACGCCGCACAAGCCGCCTTTCCTGCGCGGCCGTGTGATCACCGGCCAGACGGAGCTGTGCTATTTCGACTCGCTCGCCGTCGCTGCGTCCGGAAACATCTGTGTGGCCACCATCCTGAAAAACGGCGGCATGGGCGGTATCACGACGATCCGTCCGGACGGCCATTCCAGCTTCACCGAACTGCCGGATCCCTTCGTCACCAATATCGCCTTCGGCGGCAAGGACATGCATGACGCGTACATCTGTGCCTCCGGCACGGGCCAGCTGATCAAGACACGCTGGCCGGAAGCCGGCCTGAAGCTGAACTTCAACGCTTGAAGTAATTTTCAGGGATAAAACTGATTTCGGGGGGGCCTGTCCGTGGGCGGAGGTGTTGCAGAAGGGCTCGCCCGCCCTTTTGCAACGGCTTGATCGGGATGGGTTTTGTTTTTCCAGGGGCGCGTTTGCTGTAGGCGCAAGTCAGGCTGTTTGCTTCTCGCAATCGCTTCAGGCCGTTACATTCCGTGAACGTCTGATGGCGATTTCGTCTCAGTCCGTCTCATTGATTCTCATTTTTTATCACTTGGTATCGATCCTTTCTCATCCTCTCTCGAGGGTGTCGGATTTCGGCCTGCGGCCTCTATCCGACCTTTTATTGCGCTTTTGGGTTTGGAGTTGAGTATACCTCCGGCCGGAGGGGTGTAGCGCTCGTTTTCTGCAGGAATCCTCCAAGCGCTTGAGACGTCTGCGGATTTTGTATCCGGAGGGGGCGGTATTTGTTGCCTAAGGCGCGACGCATGCCCCGCCAACCTGCCGGTAGGGCCGGTTGCACTGCCATCCGTCGCCGGAGGAGTTGAGGTGGGCAAACTTCGGCACCTTGATCTTGGCGCAGGCGCCCGCCTTGGCGGCGTAGCCGCGGTCGCACGCCCAGCCTTCTCCGTGGCTGGAATTGGTGAGGTAGCCGTTCTTCGGCACCTTGACGGCGTTGCAGAGGCTGACGGCGCGCGAAAAGCCGCGGTCGCAGTCCCAGCGCGTGCCGGTAGCGTCCAGATAGGCATTTGCCGGAACCTTCACCGGCGCGCAGACCTCGCCGGTGCGCTCGAACCCATAATTGCATTCCCAACCCGCGCCATAGACGGCGCCGGTCAGGTGGGCATTCTCCGGCAGGCCGACTTTCACGCAGGCCTTGCCCGCTTCCTGGAAGCCCCTGTCGCAAGTCCAGCCGCCGCCATACGGCTTCTGCACCGCGTTGGCGGGCGTCTGGGCGGAGGCGTTCATGGCAAACAGGCCGCCGCAGATGAGCAGGCAGGCGATGCCGAGCAGTACCGAGGGGACACGCCGGCGGAGGCTCCACCCGAGCCGCTCGCCCGTCAGGCTGATATAGGGCAGCCCGCAGTCCGCGCGGTGCAGGGTCTCCGCACGGTCAGTCCGTATGCGAACATCTTCAGGACTTCACGGAAGGCTGCATGCAGCGCAGCACGCGCGGGGCGGAGGGAGCCGCATAGCGTTTGCGCGGCGTTTCCTTCTGTTCGATGAGCGCGGCGGTCTCGTTGACCGGCGCCGGTTCGGCAGGTTCAAAAGTGTCTGATTTCTCGAGGGACATGGCACAGCCTTTCCGGCAGGCGGACGCGGACGTCCTTAGCCTCCCAGATGAACCGTTTGTGATCCACTTACAACCCTTTGATTGTATTTATCTTTTTTAACCAGCTTTATTCCCTGTCGAATCAGGGCGGGTCAGTCCTCAAAAATGATTTCCGGGACCGGTCTGGTCACCAGCTGGTCCAGCGCAATCGCCGCGGACCGGGCCAGAGCCATGAAAATGTCCGCAGCCGGACCTTTTCCGAGGGCGGCCGGCACGCCGGCGTCGCCCGCCTCGCGGATTGCGGTCAGCATCGGAATCTCTCCCAGCACCGGCAATCCCAGCGCCGCGCCCATCCGGCGCGCCCCGCCTTCGCCCATCAGGTAGTGGCGCACGCCCGCCGGATCATCAAACCAGCTCATCGTCTCGACCAGGCCGATCACCGGCACATGCGTCTTGGCAAACATCGCTGCCCCGCGCCGCACATCGGCGAGGGCCACTTCCTGCGGCGTGGTCACGATGATCGCGGCCGTCACCGGCACCTTCTGTGCAATCGCGAGCTGCGCGTCGCCCGTGCCCGGCGGCGTGTCGATGATGAGGATGTCCAGCGGCTCAGCCGGCGTGCCCCATTCGGCGTCATTCAGCAGCTGCGTGATCGCCGACATCACGATCGGCCCGCGCCAGATCATCGGCGAGTCCGGATCGGAGAGGTAGCCGATCGACAGCGTCTTCATGCCGTGTGCCTCGACCGGCACGAGCTTCTTGTTGGTGGAGGTCGCGGGCTCGGCGTCCACCGTGCCCATCATCGTCGGGATCGACGGGCCATAGATGTCGGCGTCCAGCAGGCCGACCCGCATGCCGGCCTTGGCCATCGCCGCGGAGAGGTTCACCGCCACGGTAGACTTGCCGACGCCGCCCTTGGCGCTGGCGACCACCAGGATCCGGTCGATCCCCGGCACCGGCTTCAGGCTCTGCGCCGGGGCCGGCGCCCCCTGGTTCATCGCCTCGTCGGACAGGCGCGCGCCCTTGGTCACCCGCCGCAGGCCGCCCACCGGTGACGGCGCTGGGGCATGTGAATGCCCATGATCATGTGTGTGACCCGGCGCATGGGCATGCGCGTGCCCGGCGGTCTTCTCCGCCGTCAGGACGCTGCGCACCACCGTGATGCCGGGAATCCGCCCGGCATAGTTCTCGGCCTCGATCCTGCGATGCTCTGCCACATCTGCCGCACCCGGCTCGGCGCGGATCACCAGAAGCGCTTTTCCGTCATCGTCGACGGTCACCGATTCCAGCCAGTCTGCCCCGCCCAGGGCCTCTTTTATGGCGCCGGCGAGCTTCTCGCGTGTCTTTTGCTTTGACCCAAACATTGATCCCGTTGCCCGGCCCGTAAACATCTCTATCTGCGGCGTACTCGCGCTTTAAGCGAAACTGCAAGCTTCTGGTTAGGAAGTTGCGTCATTTTACCCGGTTAAACGGGGTGAATCGGCGTGCACACGTCCGCAGACACCCTATATAGGCCCGACTTGAAGAATTCAGGAGACGTAATGCCCTGGGACGACAAATCTAAAGGTTCTGGCCCCTGGGGCGCAGGCGGCAGCGGTTCAGGCGGCCCCAGCGGCTCTGGCGGTGGTGAGGGCGGCTCGCCCTGGAACCGGCCGGGCGGCGGCAAGGACAGCGGACAAGGCGGCGGCAACAAGGGCGGCGGCAGCAAGGATTCGCCCGACCTCGAAGAACAGATGCGCCGGATGCAGGAGCGCTTTCGCCAGCGCCGCGGCGGCGGCGGGGGCGGCGGACGCCGCAAGGGCGGCGGCGCGCAGATGCCGAACCTCGGCCCGCTTGGCTTCATGGTCATCGGCGGCGTTGTGCTCTTGTCCTGGCTCTCCACCGGCATCGTCATCGTTGACCCGACCCAGCAGGCGGCCGTCTTCCGTTTCGGCAAATGGCAGACCAATTTCGGCCCCGGCCTCCACTTCCACCTTCCGGCCCCGATCGAGAGCCACACGCTGATCCCGGTCGAACGCCGGATCGAGACGCGCATCGGCGGCACCCAGGAAGAGAGCCTGATGCTGACCCAGGACGAGAACATCGTCGACATCCAGTTCTCGGTGTTCTGGAAAGTCGATACCGCCAATCCGGAAAACTTCCTGCTGAACGTGCGCGACCCCGCGCTGACGGTCGAACAGGTTGCCGAATCGGTGATGCGCGAAGTTGTCGGCAAGACGAGCCTGCAGAACATTATCACCACTGAGCGTGACACGGTCCAGCAGGAGGTCTCGGCGCAGACCCAGGCCCTGCTCAACGAATACCGCGCCGGTGTCGAAATCCTGTCGATCCAGATCGACAAGTCGGATCCGCCGCAGCAGGTCATCGAGGCGTTCAACGACGTGAACGTGGCCGAGCAGGATGCGGAAACGCGCACCAACCAGGCCACCCAGTTCGCCAACGAGATCGTGCCCCAGGCCCGCGGTACCGCGCAGCGCCTGTTGCAGGAAGCCGAAGCCTACCGTGACCGCGTGATCGCTGACGCCGGCGGTGAAGCCTCGCGCTTCGACCAGATCTACGAGGAGTACCGCAAGGCGCCGCGGGTGACCCGCGAACGCATGTACCTCGAAACGATGGAGCGCGTCCTTGGGCGTACGGACAAGATGATCCTCGATCAGGATTCCGGCGCCGTTCCCTACCTGCCGCTTGAGCGCACCCGCCGCCCGGCAACACCCGCGACGACAGGAGACCAGTAATGCGCGCTTTTGGATGGCTCATCCTGGTCCTGTCCGTGCTCGGACTGATCGTCGCCTCTAACGTCTTCTATATCGTGCGCCAGTCGCAGCAGGCCATCGTGCTCCAGGTGGGCCGGCCGATTGCGCTGATCAACGAGCCCGGCAAGGACGAAGCCGGCCTTCACATGAAGATGCCGATCATCCAGCAGGTCGAGATCATAGACAAGCGCAACCTCGGCCTCGATATCGAAGGCATCGAAGTGCTTGCCGCTGACCAGCGCCGCCTGCGGGTGGACGCGTTCGTCCGCTGGCGGATCAACGACCCGCTGCGCTATTACCAGCGCTTCCGCACCGAGGACGCTGCCCGCTCGCAGCTGAACCGGATCACCACCTCCGCGATCCGCGAAGTGCTCGGCGATGTGCCGGTGCCGGTGATCGTGTCCGGCCAGCGCGCGCAGCTCATGGGCCGCATCCGCCAGGGCGTGAACGCAGGTCTCGCCAAGGACGGTATCGACATCATCGATGTGCGTATCCGTCAGGCCGACCTGCCGAACGAAGTTGCCGAAGGCGTCTACAACCGGATGCGGACGGCCCGTCTGCAGGAAGCCCAGCGTATCCGCTCGGAAGGGGAGGAGAAGGCCCGCCTGATCCGCGCCACCGCCGAACGCGAGAAGACCGTCATTGAGGCCCAGGCCCGCGAACAGTCCTCGAAGATCCGTGGTGAAGGCGACGCGAAAGCCTCCGAAACCTACGCGCTGGCCTACAACAAGGACCCGGAATTCTTCCGTTTCCAGCGCGCCCTGATCGCCTGTGAAGCCGCCATCCAGGAAGGCACCCAGGTCATCGTCGGCCCGCAATCGCTCGGCATCTGCGACCAGTTCTTCGACAGCGCCCGCGCGGCGGGCGTCCCCCGCTAGGTCAGGATCGGTGAGCCTGCTCACCATCCTGCTCGCCGGGTTCGGTGTCTGGCTTCTGGTGGAGGGCGCCCTGTGCGCCCTCGCGCCGGACTTCATGCGCGATCTTGCGGCCCGCGTTTCGTCGCTGCCCCAGCGCGAGCTTATCGTGGCCGGTCTGATCGTTGCCGGGATCGGGGGCGTGATGCTCACTCTTGCAGTGCGCACCGCTTGAGGCGGTTGCGCGCGGCCCCCAAAGCGCCATACTCAGGCAGCAATCGGACGCCAGAACAAGTCCGAAGCTGACCGGAGCAAACGCCGCCATGAACTATGCTGCCGCCCTGGCGCTCATCCTTCTTGCCTCGCCGGTGAGCGGTCTCGCCTCCGCACAGGGCAGCCTGTCGAAGCCGGCTGCCGGCGTCGACATGAAGGCCACGCCGTCCAGCTTCCGCGACCTGTCCAAGCGCCTCATGCCGGCCGTAGTGAACATTTCCACCGAAACCGTCATTGCCTCCGGCATGCCGACCTTCCCGGAAGGCTCGCCCGCCGAGCGTTTCAACGAGTATTTCGGCCGCGACGGCGACGGGTTCGAACGCCAGGGCTCGCTCGGGTCCGGCTTCGTCATCAGCGCCGACGGCTACATCATCACCAACAACCACGTGATCGAGAAAGCCGACACGATCACGATCACCTTCTCGGATGGCCGCGAATTGCAAGCCAAGCTCGTCGGGCGCGACCGTGATACCGATATCGCTGTGCTGAAGGTCAGCTCGAAGACGCCGCTGCCCTTCGTCGAACTCGCCAACAGCGACACCGCGGTCGTCGGTGACTGGGTGATCGCCATCGGCAACCCGCTCGGCTTCGGCGGCTCGGTCTCGGCCGGCATCATCTCCGCCACGGGCCGCGACCTGAATACGGGGCGTTCGGACAATTACATCCAGACCGACGCCGCCATCAACCAGGGCAACTCGGGCGGCCCGCTGTTCAATCTCGCCGGCCAGGTTGTCGGCGTGAACACCGCCATCATCTCGCAGTCCGGCGGCTCCATCGGTCTCGGTTTCTCGGTGCCGTCGAACACGGTCAAACGCATAAGCGCCGCCCTGATCAAGGAAGGCCGCGTGCGCCGCCCCTGGCTGGGCGTGAACGTGCAGGACGCTGACGCGGCCCTGATCAAGGCCTACCGCGCCAAGGGCCTCACCGGCGTCATCATCACCCGCATTTCAGACGACAGCCCGGCCGAAAAGGCCAAGCTCGAAGTCGGTGACCTGATCCTCACCATTGATGGCAAGTCCGTCGTGGCCGTGCGCGAGATGACGCGCACCCTGTCGGAAAAAGCCATCGGCAAACCGGTGAAACTTTCCATCGTCCGCGATGGCCGCACCCGCGAAGTCAGCGTCACGCTGACGGAGCTGAAGGACGAGGAAGAAGCCGCCGCCGCCGCTGCGCCGGACACCGCCGCAAATTCGAATGATCTGGGGGCGGACCTTTCCCCCATCGATGACGACATGCGCCGCCGCTACGGCATCCCGAAGGATATCTCGGGCGTCGTCGTCACCGCCGTCAGCCCGCGCGGGCGTGCCTACAACAAGCTGCGCCGCGCAGACGTCATCGTCGAGGTGAACTTCAACACCGTCTCCTCGGTCACCGACGCGCTCGCCAAGGTGAAAACCGGGCTCGCGACGCCCAACACGCCGATCCTCATCCGCGTCAAGCGCCGCGGTGAAACCGGCGGCTGGTTCGACCAGTTCGTCTCGATCGAGATCAACAAGTAGCCGCGCGCCTCTCCGCCCAAGCGACCACTTGACGCCCGCGCTATATTTCGACATTCGTTGAAATATGGAATCAAGCGCTGCCATATACCGTCTCTCCGCCCTCGCCCAGCCGGGCCGGCTCGCGGTTTTCCGCCTGCTTGTCCGCGCGGGCCCGGAAGGCATCCCGGCGGGCGAGATCGCCGCTGCGGTTGGTCTCGCGCCGAACACGCTGTCGGCCCAGCTCACGATCCTCGTGCAGGCGGGCCTGCTTTCCAGCGCCCGGGAGGGCAGAGTGATCCGCTACGCCGCCCGCCCCGATGCGCTCAGTGAGCTGATCGTCTACCTGATGGAAGATTGCTGCGGCGGCCGTCCGGAAATCTGCGCGCCTGTGCAGGAAGCCGCTGCCCGCGCCGCCTGCTGCCCGCCTGCCAAGTCCAGAGCCCGCCGGCCGCTGCGCGCATGAGCCTCTTCGAAAAATACCTCTCCGTCTGGGTCGCCCTCGCCCTGGCCGCCGGTCTCGCGCTCGGCCAGCTGTTTCCGGCCGCTTTCGGCGCGCTGGCCGCGCTGGAATACGCGAATGTCAATTTCGCGGTCGCGATCCTGATCTGGGCGATGGTCTGGCCGATGATGATCGGTGTCGAGTTCGCCGGCCTGCGCGGCGCCTTCGCCAAGCCCAAGGGGCTGATCATCACGCTGGTGGTCAACTGGCTGATCAAGCCGTTCACGATGGCCCTGCTCGGCGTCCTGTTCTTCGAACACGTCTTCGCGGATCTCATTCCAGCCGATGATGCCAAATCCTATATCGCCGGCCTCATCCTCCTCGGCGCGGCGCCGTGCACCGCGATGGTCTTCGTCTGGTCGCAGCTGACGAAAGGCGATCCAGCCTATACGCTGGCGCAAGTCGGCGTGAATGACGCCGTGATGGTATTCGCCTTTGCGCCGATCGTCGCGCTCCTGCTCGGCGTCGCGGAGATCGCCGTGCCGTGGGAAACGCTGCTGCTTTCGGTCGGTCTCTACGTCGTCATTCCGCTGATCGCGGGCATCGTCGCGCGCCGGTTGTTGATCGCCAAGGGCGGCCTCGCGGCGGTCGATACCTTCATGGCACGGATCAAACCGGCCTCGGTCATCGGCCTGCTTGCCACGGTCGTTTTGCTCTTCGGTTTCCAGGGCGGCGTCATCCTCGCCAATCCGCTGATCATCGCGCTGATCGCGGTGCCGATCATCCTCCAGTCCTATGGCATTTTCGCGGTTGCCTATGCCGCCGCCTTCGCCTGGAAAGTGCCGCACCGGATCGCGGCGCCTTGCGCCCTGATCGGCACGTCGAACTTTTTCGAACTCGCCGTCGCAGTGGCGATCAGCCTGTTCGGCCTGAACTCCGGCGCCGCGCTGGCCACGGTCGTCGGCGTGCTCGTCGAGGTGCCGGTCATGCTGTCGCTTGTCGCCTTCGCCAACCGTACGCGCGAAAAGTTCGCCCAATTCGAGACCGAGCAGCCATGAAAATCCTTTTCCTCTGCGTCGCCAATTCCGCCCGGAGCCAGATGGCCGAAGGGCTTGCCCGGCATCTTCTCGGCCCGGGGGCCGACATCATGTCGGCGGGCTCGGCGCCGACGAAGCCCAATCCCTATGCCATTGAGGCGATGAAGGAACGGGGCATCGACATCACGACCCACACCTCCAAATCCTTTGCCTCACTGGACGCGGCCGCCTTCGACTACGTGATCACCCTTTGCGCCGAAGAGATATGCCCCTGGCTGCCGGGCAAGACCCAGCGGCTCCACTGGCCGATCGACGATCCGGCGAGTTCCGACCCCGCGCTGACGCCGGAAGACTTCCGCCGCCGCTTCGCCGCCGCCCGGGATGAAATCGAAGCCCGGATCGAAGCCTTCCGCCAGGAGGCTGCAGGGTCTAAGACCGGCTGATCATGCTGGAATACTCGGTTACCGCCAAACGGATCGACGCGCACGGAAGCGAAGCCCGCGCCAAGGACGCGGCCCTTGTCCTCGATACCGACCTTGCGGGGCGCCCGGATGCCTTCAACCCGGCCGAGCTGTTTCTTGCTTCCATCGCCGCCTGTATCCTGAAGGGCATCGAGCGGGTGACACCCCTGTTGGGGTTCAGCCTCGATGGGGTCGAGGTGCGGCTGCACGGGGAGCGGCAGGATTCGCCGCCGAAAATGACCTCCGTGACCTATGAAATCATCGTCCAGACGGCCGAGACGGACCAGCGGCTCGAGCTTTTGCACAAGAATGTCCGCAAATACGGCACGATCTCGAACACGGTCGCGGACGCCACAAACCTTGCGGGGACCATCCGAAGGGCTTGACCCGGGCGGCTTTCCGCTAGGGAAAAGGAGCGCGAATTCCGCCTGCGTTTTATACGCGGAAATGCCGTTTGGGCTCGCCAAGGCCCGCAACGCAGGCTAAGAGCGGGCCAAATCACACTGTATCGGGCTGAGAGTCACACCATGATCCATCCTTCGCTCATTGCCATTGGCGCCATTGTCCTCGTGTTCGGCATCCTGAACCTCATCGAGTTCAAACGCCTCGACTAGTCTCGAAAGGGCAGGTGCCATGCCCGATCCCATCCTGATCGCCTCGCTTCTCGGCGGCCTCGTCCTTCTGGCCCTCGGGGGAGACCTCCTCGTGCGGGGCGCGGTCCGCGCTGGCCGGGCGATGGGCGCCTCGCCCCTGATCGCCGGCATCTTCATCGTCGCGCTTGGCACCTCGCTGCCGGAAATCTTCGTCTCGGTGAACGCGGCCTTCTCGGGCAGCCCGGGCCTCGCCGTCGGCAATATTGTCGGCTCCAGCATCGCCAACGTCTTACTCGTGCTCGCCATTCCCGCCCTGATCTTTCCGGTCATGGCCGGCGGCCCGGGGCAGGGGCGCGCCCTGTTCGCCACGCTTCTCGCCACCGCCCTGTGGATCGGCATGACGGCGGTGATGCCGCTGAACCCTCTCGTTGGCATCTGCTTCCTCTGTGTACTGATCGGCTATACCGGCCTCTCGCTGTTTGCCGCCCGCCGGGATGAAGTGGCCGGCAAGCCGACCGGGGTGCGCGAGCATGAAGCTGAAGGCCCGCCCTTGTGGCGCGCGCTGATCTATCTGCCGGTGGGCGCTGCTGCGCTCGTCTTCGCCTCGAGCCTGATCGTGGACGGCGCCGATGGTCTCGCCCGGGTCGCTGGAATTCCGGAAGAGTACATCGGCCTCACGCTGCTCGCCGTCGGCACCTCGCTGCCGGAGATCGGCGCCTCGGTTGCCGCCGCCGCCCGCAAGCGCGGGGATGTCCTGGTCGGCAACATCCTCGGCTCCAACATCATCAACATCCTCGGCGCCGGCGGCATCGTGGCGATGAGCGGCGAAGTGCGCATTGCCCGGCTGTTCCATACGTATGACCATTGGGTCATGGGTTTTGCCGCGTTCGTGCTCGCGGTGTTGATCCTCACCAAAGCGAAGATCGGCCGCCTGATGGCGCTGCTCCTGCTGCTGCTCTACGCCCTCTACATCTACGGCCTCGTCAACGGGGTCAGCCTGCTTGGCCTGTATGAAGTGGTGGCTGGATGAAACCCGGCGGCGCGCTCGTCACCGGTGCCGGCATGCGCCTCGGGCGGGCGATGGCCGAAGCGCTTGGCGCCGATGGCTGGGCGGTGGCGATCCACTATCGCGGCTCGAAAGCCGGCGCCGAAGAGGCCGCCGCCGCGATCCGCAAGGCGGGCGGGCGCGCTGAACTCCTCGCCTGCGATCTCGCGGATGAAGCCGCCCGGGCGGGCCTCGTCACCGAAGCGGCCCGGAAGCTGGGCCGGCCGGTCTCGCTGCTCGTCAATTCCGCCTCGACCTTTGCCGATGATACGGCCACGGATCATTCCCGCGCCGACTGGGATCATCATTTCGAGCCGAACCTGCGTGCGCCCATCCACCTCGCCCAGCAGCTCGCCCGCGCGCTGTCGGCCGGCGAGAAAGGCCTCGTCGTCAACCTGATCGACCAGCGCGTCTGGAAGCTCACGCCGCAATTCTTCACCTACACGCTGTCCAAGGCTGCGCTCTGGCAGGCGACGCAAACGCTTGCGCAGGCGCTGGCGCCGGACGTCCGCGTCAATGCCATCGGGCCGGGCCCCACATTACAGAGCATCCACCAGTCCGCCGAAGCCTTCGCAGCCGAAACAGCCGCGACGCTCACCGGCGAAGGCTCGAGCCCCGACGAGATCGTGCGTGCCCTGCGCTATTTCATTGCTGCGAGCAGCGTCACCGGCCAGATGATCGCCTCGGATGGCGGTCAGCACCTGATGTGGCAAACGCCTGACACCCAGATCTGAGGTCTTCACGTGAATTTCGGCTCCGATACCACGGCTCCGGCCCATCCGCGTGTTCTGGACGCGCTCGCCCGCGTCAATTCCGGCGCCGAGGCGAGCTATGGCAGTGACACGGTCACTGCCCGTTTGCGGGGCGTGATTGCGCGTGTATTCGAGACGGACGACTTCGACTTCTGGCTCACCGCCTCCGGCACCGCGTCCAACGCCCTGGCGCTCTCCTGCTTCTGCCCGCCGACCGGCGCCATCCTCTGCCATGAGGAAGCGCATATCGAGCGCGACGAACGCGGCGCGCCGACGTTTTTCTCCGGGGGCGGACAATTGCGCCTGCTGCCTGGCTTCGGCGCGAAGATAGATCCGCCCGCCTTCGCCCGCGCGGTGGATGCGAACAATCCGGACTTCGTGCACGAAACGCCGCTGCATGCCGTCTCCCTGACCAACCTTACCGAATGCGGCATGGCCTATCAGCCTGTCGAGATTGCCACTTTTGCCGAGCGCGCGAGGGAAGTGGGTCTTGCCGTGCATCTGGACGGTGCTCGCCTGGCCAATGCCCTGATCGGCACCGGCGCGATGCCGGCGGCGATGACCTGGCGCGCCGGGGTCGATGTGCTCACCCTTGGCCTGACCAAGACCGGCGCGATCGGCTGCGAGATCATCCTGCTGTTCGGCGCCGCGCGGGCCAAGGCGGGGGAGCTCCGTGTACGGGCAAAACGCTCCGGCCACATGCCGCCCAAGATGCGCTACCTCGCCGCCCAGGCCGAAGCGATGCTGGAAGACAGCCTGTGGCTGAAGCTTGCCGGCCATGCCAACGCCATGGCGTGCGATCTGGCCGAAGGATTTGAGCGCAAGGGCTTCAAGGTGGCCTATCCGCGCGAAGGCAATGAAGTGTTCGTGAGGTTGCCGGAGGCGTCTGCGCGGAAACTTCAGGCGGCGGGCGCCGCGTTCTATCCCTGGCCGGGGGGCGCCTCGCGCTTCGTCTGTTCCTGGTCGACCGAAGCGGCAGACATCAGCGCGCTGCTGGGTGCGCTCTAGGGCCTGTTGTGAATCAGGATTCACAAGTCTGAGGGATTGTGATTCAAACTCCCAAACATGGGAGGTTTCGAATGATCCGGTATGTCCTGACGGATGCGCAGTGGGCGCAGATTGAACCGCTCTGTCTTGGCAAGAAGTCCGACCCCGGACGAACGGGTCAGGACGGACGGTTGTTTCTCGAAGCGGTTCTGTGGATTGCGCGTACAGGAAGCCCCTGGCGTGATCTTCCCGAGGAGCTGGGCAACTGGAATACGGTGTTCCAGCGCTTCCGCTACTGGGCCGAACGGGATGTGTTCAAGCGGATTTTCGATGTGTTATCAGAGGATCCGGACCTCGAATATGCGATGGTCGATGCCACGATTGTTCACGTCCACCGTCACGCGCACGGCGCTAAAGGGGGCCTCAAAATCAGGCCATCGGAAAGTCCAAAGGCGGGTGGACGACAAAGATCCTTGCCCTGACCGACGCGCTTGGAAATCTTGTCCGCTTCGTCCTTCTGCCCGGCAACCGATATGACACCGTGGGTGTCGCACCGCTGATCTCGGGCATCGCGTTCGGCGCGCTGCTGGCCGACAAGGCTTATGACAGTAACTGGATCATCGAAGACATGAACGCGCGCGGCGCCAAGATCGTCATCTCACAAAGACCGCAGCGCCGAGAGCCCCTCACAATCGACGAGGAAATGTACAAGTGGCGCCACCTCGTCGAGAACTACTTCTGCAAACTCAAGGAGTTCAAGCGGATCGCCTTCCGATCCGACAAGACCGACAAAAGCTACAGCGCGATGATCTATCTCTCCGCGACCGTCATCCAATTGCGGTGAATCTCAACAGGCCCTAGTCCAGGTTTTTGATTTATCGCAAATTCTTGCGCTCAACCGGTGCCCACTTGAGCTGAATTTGCTTTAGGGCGTAAGCGCCCGGCCGAGCCAGCCCTGCAGGTGGCCCATCGTGGCGCCCGCGTCGATCGGCGCGGACGCAGCGCCGCCCAGCAATTCCTGGTGCAGCGCCATCACCAGCATTGGCGAGAGCGTGGCGAGCGCCGCCGCGCGCAGGGCTGATTCCTCGTGCGGTGCGCCTTGCGTGCCGCGCAGTTTCTCGCTCACCGCTTTCAGCGCGGGCTCCAGCACTTTTTCCAGATAGGCCTTACCGGCGCTTTCGTCGGCGAGGCCCTCGATCAGGCCGAAGGCGTGCGCGCGCGTGAAGCCGCCGAGCTTGATGCCGGCTTCCGAGATCCGGAAGTATTCCGCAAACGCGTCGGCGGGGTTCGCCGAGGGCGTCGCCACCATCGCCCAGAGCGGCGTTGCGCGCCGGCCGATGGTCTCGAGGATCTCGACGACCAGTCCCTGCCGGTCATGGAAATAATGGCGCAGCGTCGGCTCGGACTGGTGGACCGCCATGGCAAACTGGCGCAGCGACGGCCGGCGCAGATCTGCCGAGAGCGCAAAGTCCGTCAACGCATCGAGCAGCGCCGCGCGCTTCTCGTCAAAGTCGTGGTTCCGGGCACCGGCAGGTCTGGGCATTGTCCACTCCCGTGGGACTTTGAAAGGAGACCGGGGGAGTTGGCCACGATCATCGGGCCCCGATATCAGTATATATACTGCAAGCGTGTCACGTATGTCTGCCACACAATCGGGCAAGACGAAAAAAAGGACCAGAAGGCCTGTAAGCCGGGTTCTGTTCGCCCCTTGCAGGGTCTGGCAGCCATTCCTCTGGGACGCCCATTGCTGGGCGCCTCGCGCGACACACCCGGGGCACGGGCATAAGACGGCCCATATGTGCCCCCTACTTGGTCTTGCTCCGGGCGGGGTTTGCCTTGCCAGCCCTGTTACCAGGCCTGCGGTGGGCTCTTACCCCACCCTTTCACCCTTTCCTCTTGGCGGATGCCGCGAGGTGGTTTGCTTTCTGTGGCACTTTCCCTCGGCTTGCGCCGGGCGGCTGTTAGCCGTCGCCCTGTCTCGTTGGAGCCCGGACTTTCCTCCAGCATGGGGTTACCCCCATACCAGCGGCTGCCCGGCCTTCTGGTCCTGCAATTAGTATAGGGGGTTGGGTGCGGAGGGGGAAGGGGCGCCCGTGCCGGAGCCGTGACGCGGCTAAACGGTCCGCCGTTCCCAACTTCCCTGGCTCAGAAACCGGTTTCCAACCTGTGTCGTCAAGCGGGCCGGATTTCGCCGGAAACAGCCGTTAGCAATCTAATCCTCTCCCTCAAATTTAGGGAAGAAGGCTTCTTCAAATCTAAGGGCCATTCACATTGCCAAAAGACTCTTCACCGCAACCGGTCACGTCCCCGAGCATAACCCTGCGCAATCAGTTCATACATGCGGGCGTTCATCAGATTGCCATCTGAACAATCGCGCTCCTTGATGAGGCGGGCGGGCGACCCTGCGATGACGGAGTTTTCTGGAAACTCTTGTCCAGGTCGAACCAGGCTATGTTCACCAACTATAGAATTGGCGCCGATCTTGGCCCCATCCATGATTGTTGAATTGATCCCGATCAGGCACCGGTTGCCGATCTCACAGCCGTGGAGCGTGACATGATGGGTTATCGAGCAATCGTCTCCTACGACAGTCGGCGTGGCGTTGCCCACATGGATCATGACGAAGTCCTGGATATTCGTGCGCGCGCCTATCCGGATCTCATGAGCCTCGGATCGCATCACCACATAGGGGAAAACCGACGAACCCGGCCCGATCCTCACCTTGCCGTAGATGAGGGCGCTGGGATGGATAAAGCTGGTTTCGTCGATAATGACATCATGGCCGCGTAAAAACATGAAAGTGTCTCCTATTGAACGTCAGTCGAGGGAAAGCGGCGAACGGCCGTTGATAATGCTGTCCATCGCTAATCCGCGCGAGTGTTCGATGTGAACTCGTGCAGCGTTCTCGACAGCTTCCGCATCACCCGCTTCAAACGCTGCCAGCAAAGCCTCATGCTGCGCGTCGGCGTGGTGTCTTTCGGATTCGCTTCCCGTCGGACCAAAGAGACCGAGATGAACAAGCCGCTGCATCTCGTCCGCCAGCGATTCAAGCAAATGAAAGAGCCGGCTGTTGCCTGCCCCGGCGGCTATGTATCGGTGGAAGGCGCGGTTGCTCTCGACGAAGGCGAGCTGATCTGCGTCACTTCCTGCATGTTGCGGAGAACGGTTGATAGCGCGCAGGCGGGCAACGTCGATCTTGCCTGTGGCAAGCGCTGCTGCTTTTGGTTCAATCATCAAGCGCAGTTCGAACAGTTCTCGGATCGAGACAATGGTGATCGGCGTAACAACAAAGCCATGGCGCGGCACCGGCTGAACCAATCTCACCTCCGCCAACCGCATTAGCGCTGCGCGCGTGGCAGCCCGCGCCAGACCAAATCGGCTGGAAATTTCGGCCTCAGAAAAATGCGCCCCGGGTGGAAGCTGGCACAGGATGATAGCGCTTTTGATCCGCTCAAAAGCCTGATCGCTTTGGCGTTGGGTATCGGCGCGTTCAGAAAATGCAGCTGCCATTTGGAATCCCTTGACTCGATTGCGGCCATATACCAAAGGTCTTCTAACATGTTATTGACATGTTACAAATCAGAACGATGAGAACTCGTTTAGAAGCGGGAGGCGTTACGCCATGGATCTACTGAAAAGCCTGACTCTTGCGCTGGCGCTTTGCCTCACTGCGCCTGCCTTGCCAGCTATGGCTCAAACGCAGCCACCTGCTGCGCTCACTCAGGCTGAGCTGTCGCAAGCGGTCCAACGTTACGCGGACGCCTGGGCCAGCCGCGATGCTGACAAGATCGCGGCGCTGCACAGCGCGGATTCTGTGTTTCAGCTGTTTGTCGAGGGCTCGCAGACGGCCTCTGGAGAAACCGCGATCCTCGCTGAGTTTGAAAAGATCTTGAGAGACAATCCGAGCTACGCGTCGACCGTACGTTCGATCAACTTCGGCAATGGGTCGGTCGTGATCGAATATGACATCAACATGGATCCACCGACCGCGTTTACGCTCGGCAGTTTTCGGTTTGTCCCCAACGGTCGGCCGTATTCCCTACCGGCGATTGACATGATCTGGTTCAGTGATGGCTTGGTGACCGCCAAACATACATATCTTGATACGGGTGTGGTGCGCGCCAACAGCCATAGCGCCGAAAAGATTGAGGACGCAAAATGATCCGCGTGTCTCTGATTGGGTTGGGTATTGTCTGGGTACTGACTGGCACTTTCATCTTCGCCAACCCCCTTGGATTCTATGAATCAGTACCCGGGCTGAAGCTGATGGGGCCGTTCAGCGTGCACTTTATCCGGGACGTTGGCCTCGCATTTATTGCCAGCGGAGTTGTTCTGGCCTGGGGCGGATTGACTGAGTCGCGCGCGCTTGCCCTTGCAGGCATTGCCTGGCCATCGCTGCATGCCTTATTTCATATTCAGATATGGAGCCATCGCGGTTTTCCGTTCGACAGCATTTTCGCCTTTGATCTCTGCGCCGTGATCGGGCCGCCGGCTCTCGCCTTGCTGGCTGCGCGCAAACTCGGGCGTGTGCAGGAGCCAGCCCCGTGATCATCAAAGTCTGCTGGGCGTTCCTCGGCCTTCTTCATGCCATGCCGGCGCTCGCGCTGTTCAGGCCCGCCCTGCTGGAAAAGATGTATGGCGTTGCCCCGGGAACGGACAATTTCACACTCTTGCATCACCGAGCGGCCTTGTTTCTGGTGGTTGTAGTGATCAGCGTCTGGGCGATGTTCCGTCCAGAGGTTCGCGCGCTCGCAGCAATTGCAGTTGGCATCAGCATGGTGTCATTCATTCTCGTCTGGTGGCTGTCTGGCGCCTCGCCGGGACTGCGCACGATTGCATTGGCCGACATGATTGGTCTGCCGGTTCTGCTCTTTGTCGGCTGGCAGGCATTCAGGACATTCGGGTAGACGATGTTCGGCTTAATCGCAGTTGCTGGCACAGCAATGTTTTATGGCGTGATCGGGCTGGCAGCGATCGCCAAGCCGCAAACCCTGCTGAAGGGCTTCGGCATTGAGGCAATTGGGCCCGACAGCCGAAATGAAATCCGCGGCGTCTATGGAGGATTTCCGCTTGTCGTGGCAGGGCTTCTGCTGTTTGCGCTGACACGGCCGGACGTTTCTGATGGCATCCTGCTAGCGCTAGCAGTGTCATCCGCCGGCATGGCTTTTGGCCGGATTGTCTCTGCCCTGATAGATCGCCAGCTCGGCCGGTACCCTGCGATCTTCCTTGTACTGGAAATAGCCGTCGCCCTGATGATTGCCACCAACATTAAGGGGTTGTGAAATGTTCGACTTCCAGCCGCGCCTCAAGGGCGAGCTATTGGCAATGCGGCCTTACCGCCCTGAAGACTGGGACGCCCTTCTCGCAGCCGCGTCTGACGCGCAAATCTGGGATCAGCACCCGGTTCATGGTAACTGGCGCGAAGACGTTTTCCGCGCATCCATTGACCGCGCCTTGACCGACCGGGGCGGACTCGTAGCTATCGATCTGGTCAGCAGCACTGTCGTCGGCTTTTCGCGCTACTCGACGCTGTATGTCGAGCCTGGTGAGGTCGAGATTGGCTGGACCTTCCTCGCGCGCAGCCATTGGGGCGGCGCTTGGAATCGCGATATGAAACGGATGATGCTGTCTCACGCGCTGGCGACCTGGCCAGTCGTGATATTCCGCATCGGCGAGCACAATCTGCGCTCACGCAGGGCGATGGAGAAGATTGGCGGTAAACTGATGGATCGCACTCAGGTCGTAAACGTGTCGGGAGCGAAGCACCTCCACGTCTGTTACGCGATTACCCGGCAGAGATTTGTCAATTCGGATTTTTGGCCGGGAAGCAGCGAGCAGACAAAATGATCGCGCAGGAGGTAAGGATAGTGGCCGGACGAATAGAGGGCTTGGCGATTCCGCGCCTGTCGGCTGGATGCGTCCACTAATGACTGAAGCCAAACAGATACTCAGGCTGTATTGCCCACAAATTTCGACTTACGGCAGAATTGCAGCCATCACAGCGCTCGAATGCGGACTAGACTTTGAAGTCATTCCCACCGCAACGAACTCACCCGAGCATTTGGCCCGGCACCCTTTTGGCAAAGCTCCAAGCGCAGAGATCGACGGACTTGAGCTCTACGAAACCGCCGCGATCTGCCAGTATGTGGATGACCGTTTCAATGCATCTGCCCTTCAAGGCGCAACACTGCAAGAAAGGGCTTTCAATGTGCAGTGGTTATCCGTTGCGAACAGCTACCTCTTTCACATCTCTGAGTTTGGGCTGGTTTTGCCGCGTCTGGTTGTGCCGCTGATGGGCGGCGTCGCGCGGGAGGATTTGATCGAAGCGGCGCTTCCTCAGGTATATCATGTCTTGAAGGTCCTTAGCGCACGCCTCGATCACAGCCCATTCTTCGCGGGAAGCTCGTTCCTGCAGTCTGATGTTTTTCTGTACGTCATGGTTCGCGCCGTTCAACTTACTCCGGAAGGGGCTGTCATGCTGCAGCACCTTCCACGGCTTGCAGAATGGTTGTCGAGAATCCGAACGCGCGCCGCAGTACGCGCTACCGAATGGCCTATTGAATAGCAAAGAATAGCGAACCAATCTGCCAGCAGGAATGACCGGAAGGGGCCAGATCGGCTCCGCTCGTCATCGCCGGCGACAGGCAGGATCGCTTCAGTCCTGTCGTTCAGTTGCCTCACGGCCGCCGGGCCGGGCTTCGCCGACAATAGACATACGACCGGCGTTGAAAATCGCCGATCATGGGGGGTTAAGCCGCGTGTCGATCTCCAGTGGCTTCTGCTCCACTAATTGATATGCGTCCGCCGCGACCGCGGAAACGAAGATCAAGTTCCAACTGTACCTTGA
>CAMDAC010000022.1 GCA_945888325.1 Candidatus Sulfopaludibacter sp. SbA3 | reverse complement strand
GGCGCGCCGTCTCGATACGGAAAATGCACACGAAAGTGCTACTCTTGGCTATCGTCGAACCGGGCGTTCGCTTCAAATCTCCATAGAGTGCCAGCCACCCGCGCGTCAGGCCTTGAGCTTTCCAGGACGCCCGCCACCGGGCCCGGGGCTGCCGGCTGCACATGGCGGGCGTCCTGGAAACCTTAACAATGATTGCCTGCTCGTTCTGAGCACTTCAACGACTAATCTTGGGCCCTTAGCAGACATAAAGGGTCTGATCGCGGACTGACGCGACCGGCAAGCAACTGCTATCCCAGCCATAGAAACCGTCGATCCGCTTCGCCCACGTACAATCACTGCCTGTGGTAGCCGGGATACGGCTGCCCCCGGGGCCAGACTTGCCCGAAAGGGCGGGTTGAGGCATAGGGCCCGGCTGCTCGGAAGCTGGCCAAACATAAGGCCGGACAATCTTAGGGGAGGGCAGACATGACAACGTCGCGGCTGCCCGCCTGGGCTCGGCCTTCGGATATTGCGGACCTGATGCGCCTGTCGGTGCCTATCGCCATCAGCCGGATGGCGATGATGCTGATGGGCGTGACGGATGCCATCGTGCTCGGCCAGTATGCGCCGGGCGAGCTCGCCTATGTGCTCAATGCCTGGCTGCCGATGGGCATTTCGCTGGGCCTCGGCCTCGGCATCCTGCTCGGCGTGCAGGTGCTGACCTCGGAACTCCTCGGTGTGGGCCGCGAGAAGGATTCCGGCCGCATCTTCCGGCGCGGGCTTCTCTGGGGCGCGCTGCTCGGCGGCACGCTGACCCTGCTGCTGATCCCGACCGCAGGCTCGTTCTTCCACTGGATCTTCGTCACCATTGCGCCGCCGAGCGAAGCCGCCGGCATCGATGCGCCGCCGGAAGTCGTCGCGGCGGAGACCGCCTCGGTCACCCGCATCCTCGCCTTCGGCCTGATGGGCCACATGCTCAGCCAGGCCTGCAGCTATTATCTGGAAGCGCTACGCCGGCCGCTGCTGGTCACCATCGTCATGTATGGCGGCGTCCTCTTGAACCTCTGCCTCAACCTCGCCTTCGTCGGCGGCTGGTGGGGCATGCCGCAGATGGGCGCCGAGGGCGTCGCCTGGGCTACCTCGATCACACGCTGGCTGATCGTCATCGTGATGCTGATCCTTGTCGCGCAGCTGACCCCCGGCTTCCGGAGCTCGCCTGCCGCCCCAGAGGGCGAAGCGCGCCGCCAGCTGGAAGTCGGCACCGGCACGGCGATCAGCAATGTTGCCGAATGGGGCGGCTTCAACATCACCTTCGTGATCGCGACCTGGATCTCGATCGCGGCCAACTCGGTCTATGGCTACACCGTGCAGGTGATGGGCCTGTGCTTCATGTTCTATCTGGGCATTGCCTCGGCCACGTCGGTGCGCGTCGCGGAAGCCATCGGGCGCGGCGAAATGCAGGAAGTGAAGAATGCCGGTCGCCTCGGCGTGGTCGCCACGATCGCCATGGGCGTCGTGCTGGGCATCATCCTGACGCTGTTTGCCGGGCCCATCTCGACGCTGCTGGTGCGTGAGGACGCCGTCATCGGCGGCGTGGCGCTGGCGCCTGCGATTGCAGCGCTGCTCTGGCTCGCGGCGCTGGCGACGATCTTTGACGGGCTGCAGGCCACGGCCTCATTTGCCTTGCGGGCACAGGGCATGGTCTGGTTGCCGACCATTATCCATGTCGGCTCGTTCTTCGTGGTGATGATCCCGGTCTGCTACTGGCTCGGCATCACGCAGGGCGGCGGCGCGCTGGGCGTGCTGCAAGGCGCGATGGCGGGCGTGTTCGTGGCCGGCATACTGCAGGTGGCGTTGCTGGAATGGAAAGCGGCGCGCCCCATCAAGGAACGCGCCGCCGGATCCGTCTTCATACCCCACTGAGGGGGCAGGACGCCTAGATGTCTTTGAGAACCGAGGCAGGCTTGAACGCCACCGAGGTTTTCTCTGGAATCTTGATCACTTCCTTGGTTGCCGGGTTACGGCCTTCACGGGCGTTGCGCGTCTTGGCGACGAACGTGCCGAAACCAGCGATTGCAACCTGTTCGCGACCTTTGACCGAGCCAGCGATGGTGTCGAAAACAGCGTCAACGGCCTTGCCGGCGTCGCTCTGCGACATGCCGCAAGCGGTGGCCACTGCTTTGGTCAGTTCACCCTTGTTCATAGGGGTTCTCCTCTAGGTTAAAATGACGAGTAATCGCCATTGGGGCGACTTACCCACGATTCGAAACCGATGGATACGCCGGAAGCCCAGTAGACACGGGCTAAACGCCCAGAATCCAGCCCTCTTCGCCGGTAATCAGGGCGATCTGTTCCCCAGAAAGCGATTTGCCTGTGGAAAAAGTCGCTCCCAGAGCGTTTTTCTCATCCAGATCCGCGTAGTGGCGGGCAATCTGGCGCACTTGCGCCTCGTCAGCGACCTCGCCCTTCTCCGGCTTCGGCTTTACGAGGGACGGGTAGATCTCGGCGATCACAACCTCGATTCCGTCCAGCATTTCCGCGGTAACCGGGCCGCCGTCGCCCAGTTCAAACGGCCATACGCGGGCGTTCGGCCATGCCTGCCGGAGGGCATGCACATGCGGGATGCCGGTCAGGCTCTGGCTGCCGACCGATCCTACACCGTAAAGTTGCCAGCACGATTTCGGCGACGCGCCGGGAAGCGAGCGCAGATGCTGTTCGGCCCTGCGGAATTCCGCGAGCGGCTTGTCAGGCGTGAACTCGGGTCTCGTCGTCGACAGGGTCGTCGCCTTGTCGGCCGGCGGCGCGCCCCAGAACGGGTACGGACCTTTCGAGATCGTATAGTTGAGACCGGCCGCAATCGCGAAGCGCGGCCGCGAGTTGTTGTCCGGCTTGTCCTTGTAGCGCGTCGCAAGATGCGCGTGCATCGCCGCCCACGGCGCCTGCTTTGCGGTGTCGAGGCCGAGCGCCTTCGCGGTGCCCGCCGGATAGCCGAGCGAGAAGTCGAACCCGAGCAGCACCTTGTCGCCGCGCTTGGTGAGCTTGGCCACCATGTCCTCGATGAACGCGCGCGCCTTCAGGCGCGTATCGATGTTCACCGCCTTGAACTGCAGCTTCAGCCGGGCGTCCTTCATCAGGACCCCGATCCAGATCGAATTGGGGCCGAGTGCGGGCTTCGCGGCCGCGCTCCAGTCCACCATGATGTAGGCGTCGAACAGGGCAGCCATGGCGTTACGCTATTTTGACCAGCATCTTGCCGGTATTGGCGCCCGTGAAGAGGCCGAGGAAGGCTTCAGGCGCCTTCTCGATTCCGGTCATCACGGTTTCCTCGTATTTCATCTGGCCGCCCGCGATCCACTTCGCCATGTCGGCCAGGAAGGCCGGCTGCATGTCGGCATGGGTCGAGACGATGAAGCCCTGCAGCTTCAGCTGCTTGCCAACCGCCTGGATGATATTGTGCGGACCCGTCGGCGTGCCGGTTTCGTTATATTGCGCGATCATTCCGCACAGCGCGAAGCGCGCCATCGGGCGGGCCATCTCGATGGCGGCCGTCAGGTGGTCGCCGCCGACATTGTCGAAGTAGACGTCGATGCCCTTGGGCGCGGCGGCGCGCAGGGCGGCCACGAGGCCGTCAAAGCCCTTGGCCTGCTTGTAGTCGATCACGTGATCGGCGCCGAGCGACTTGACCAGTGCGCACTTGTCCGCGCCGCCGGCCGAGCCGATGACGGTCGCGCCCTTGATCTTGGCGATCTGCACCACGGTCGAGCCGACCGCGCCGGCAGCGCCCGAGACGAACACGACGTCGGTGGGCTTCAGTTCCGCCACGCGCAGCAGGCCCGCATAGGCCGTCAGCCCCGGCATGCCCGCGACGCCCAGGAAGGCGCTCTCGGGCAGTCCGGTCGCCGGCAGTTTCTGCACCGCTGCGGCCGCAGGCTTGGCGGTCCAGGCCGTGCGCCAGCCGAGGAAGGAGGAGACGAGATCGCCGACCTTGAAATCCGGGTGCGCCGAGGCCGACACGCGCCCAACCGCGCCGCCCTGCAGCGTTTCGCCGATCTGGAACGGCGGCACATAGCTCTCGCGGTCATACATCCGGCCGCGCATGTAGGGGTCCACCGACATCCAGGTATTCATGACCTGGATTTCACCTTCGCCGGGCGCCGGCACGTCGATCGTGTTGGTCTGGAAGTCCGAAAGTTTCGGCATGCCCACGGGGCGGGCCGCGAGGGACCATTCGGTCGAAGTCAGCTTGGCCATGTCCATCACCTTTGCATTGTTTTGTCTGGGGTCCACATGAACTGGCTGGCGCGGCCTGTGAAGGGGGCTGGGCGAAGAATCCGGCGTGCCTGCGACACTTGCAGCCCGGCGCGCGCGGTGTCATTGCGGAAGGCAAAAGGGACGGGAAGCGGCATGACGAAGCTGAAAGTGGGCGTTGCAGGCGCCGGCGTGTTCGGAAATTACCACGCCCAGAAGGCCGCCGCCTCAGCGCGCGCCGACCTGATGGGCATCTTCGATGTCGACCTCGCCCGCGCTGAAAAGCTCGCCGAAACCTTCGGCACCAAGGGCTACAGCGACTATGCCGAATTCCTGAAAGTCTGCGACGCGGTTGTCATCGCGGTCCCCGCCACCTGGCACGAGAGCCTCGCGCGCCAGGCCATCGAGGCGCACTGCCATGTGCTGGTCGAAAAGCCGCTCGCGCTGTCCGGGGTCGCCGCGCGCGACCTTGCCGATGAAGCCGCCGCCCGCGGCCGCATCCTGCAGGTCGGCCACCAGGAACGCTTCGTCGCCAACGCAATGGGCGTGCTCGCCATTCCGGAAGTGCCGCTGCTGGTTGAATCCGTGCGCTCCGGCCCCGCCGCGCCGGGCGGCCGCGCCGGCGATGTGTCCGTCATCTGGGACCTGATGATCCACGATCTCGATCTTGCCGCGATGATGCTGGGGCGCGAATTCACCGGCGTCGAGGCGACCGGCCGGCGCGTCCACTCCTCCCATATCGACGAGGCCGAAGCGGTGTTCACCTATGCCGGCGGCGGCAAGGCAAAGCTGCGCGCCAGCCGCGCCGCAGAGTTCCGTGAACGGACGATGCGCGTCGTCTATCCCTCGGGCGAGATCGACATCGACTTTCTGACCCGCAAGCTTAAGAACACGACACCCTACGAAGTGCGCGTCGACATCGCGGCAGACCTGCCTGACCCTCTCGGCGCCGCCGACGAAGGCTTCTACGCCGCCTGCCTCGGCCTCGCGCGCAGCCCGGTACCCGCGCACGGCACGGTCGCAGCGGTGGCGATGGCGGAAGCTGCCGAGGCGGCGGTGCTGGCGGGCGTGGACTGACCCCGCCACATCCTGCAGCTCATCCTTCGACTTCTCTCAGGATGAGATTGGTATGGCTTGGCAAACTTTGCTGAAGTTCAGGCCTTCGCCACATCCCGGAACACGACGCGCGCCCCGGTGCGATTCTCAGCAGCCGAAACCAGCTTGACCAGTTCCTTCGCCACATCTTCCGGCGTCGGTAGCGTCATCGGGTCTTCGCCCGGCATTGCCTCGGCGCGCATGCCGGTGCGCACGGCGCCGGGGTCGAACAGGTTGACGCGCAGGGCCATCTTCTCGTTTTCGTCGGCCCAGGCCTTCACCAGCGCTTCGAGGCCTGCCTTGGACGCCTGATAGGGCCCCCAGAACGCGCGAGGACGCGGCACCACGCCGGAGGTCACGAACACCGCGCGCGGCGCGTCCGACTGGTGCAGCAGCGGCCCGAGCGCGCGGATCAGGTGCGCGTTGGCGTTGAGGTTCACCTGGATGGTTTCCTCGAAGCTGCGCGGCCCGGCCGTCTCCAGCGGGCCGAGCGTACCCAGCAGGCCGGCATTGGCGACGAAGCCGTCGAGATGCCCGAACTTCTCCGTCAGCGCCTTGCCCAGCGTCTCGATGCCTTTGGTATCTTTCAGGTCCATCGGCACCAGCAGCGCCTCGGAGCCGAGCGCGCGGATCTCGTCGTCGAGCTTCTGCAAGGCGGCCTTGGAGCGCGCAACGGCGATCACGAGATCGCCCTGCCGGGCAAGCTCAAGGGCCACGGCGCGGCCAATGCCGCGCGAGGCGCCGGTGACGAGGATAAGTCTGGGTGTCTTTCTCATGGCGCGGCGTGTAGCGCGCGGCCTACACGTCGTCCAGAAGCGAGAGCTGGCGTTCCTTGTCCGCCTGGTCCTGCTGGTAGTCAACCAGCGGGGTCGGATACTCGCCGGTGAAACAGTGATCCGAGAATTGCGGGATCATGTTGTTGCGCACCGGCTCGCCGATCGCCTTGTAGAGGCCGGGCACCGAGAGGAAGCCGAGGCTTTCGACCTTTAGCTCCTTCACCATCTCCTCGTGCGTATGGGTCGCCGCGAACAGCTCCGACTTGCCGGCCATGTCGATGCCGTAGAAATCCGGGTTGAGGATCGGCGGGCTGGCAGAGCGGAAATGGATTTCGCGCGCGCCGGCCTCGCGCACCATCTGCACGATTTTCTTGGACGTGTTCCCGCGCACGATGGAGTCGTCGACGAGGATCACGCGCTTGCCTTCAAGCGCCGCGCGGTTCGGGCTGTGCTTCTTGGAAATCGCTGTCTGCCGGCCGAGCTGTGTCGGCTGGATGAAGGTCCGCCCCACATAGTGGTTGCGGATGATGCCCATCTGGAACGGGATGCCGGAGGCCTCGGAGAAGCCCAGCGCGGCCGGCACGCCGGAGTCCGGCACCGGCACGATCACGTCGGCATCGGCGGGCGTCTCGGCGGCGAGCTGATGGCCCATCCGGCGGCGCACTTCATAGACCGAGCGGCCCTGGATGAAACTGTCGGGCCGCGCGAAGTAGACGTACTCGAACGCGCACGGGCTCGGCGGGCGCGGCGCAAAGGCCCGGAAGCTCTCGAGGCCCTGTTCGGAAATCACGACGACTTCGCCGTTCTCGATCTCGCGCACGAACTCGGCGCCGATGATGTCGAGCGCGCAGGTCTCCGACGCCAGCACATAGCCGGTGCCAAGACGGCCGAGCACGAGCGGGCGCAGGCCGATGGGATCGCGCGCGCCGATCAGTTTCTTGCCGGTGAGACCGACGAGCGCGTAGCCGCCTTCGATCTGGTGCATCGCGTCGATCAGGCGGTCGACGAAACGTTTCTTGGGGCTGCGCGCGACGAGGTGGAGGATCACCTCGGTGTCCATCGTGGACTGGAAAATTGCGCCGTCCTTGACCAGCTGCTGGCGCACCTGGCGCGCGTTCGTCAGGTTGCCGTTGTGCGCGACCGCAAAGCCGCCGAGGGCAAGGTCGGCGAAGATCGGCTGGATGTTGCGCAGCATCGGCCGGCCCTGGGTCGAGTACCGGTTGTGGCCGATGGCGGAATGGCCGGGCAGGCGCTGGCGCAGGTCGCCGCCGAAATGCTCGCCGACGAGACCCATGTGGCGTTCGGAGTTGAAGCGCTTGCCGTCAAAGCTGACGATCCCGCAGGCTTCCTGTCCCCGGTGCTGCAGCGCGTGCAGGCCGAGGGCGGTCAGCAGGCTCGCTTCCTTGTTCCCGAACACGCCGAATACGCCGCACTCTTCGCGTGGCTTGTCGTCATCATTGTCGAAATAGGCCATCGGAAGGTCCGACTCGCTTTGGGGGGGGCCAGTGTCAGAGCGGGATATAGTTCGCTTTGGCCCCGGGCGAAAGGGCGGACCTGTCATCTGGATGTCATGACGCCGGGGCGCGGGTCAGAGCATCCGTGCAGGCGTCAGTTTCGGATGGACAACCATAAGGTCAAACAGCGACTCCGGCGGAATTTGCACGATATCGGACGCTTCAGGCGCCTCGCTCGCCGTGGCGCCGTACCAGTCGAGCCCGATGGGGGTCCGCCGCCATTCGCGCGACAGGTCCGTTTCCGGCAGGTTGGCGAGGTCGAACCAGGCGGTTTTCGCGCTCGCATCCGCCAGCAGGCCGTTCAGCGTATCCGGCTGGGCCTTGCGCGAGATCCGCACCTGCGGCGCGTCTGGCGCATTGCCGGCACTCGTGGGGAGCGCGAGGAAGGTTGCCTCGGCAAACTCCTGGATCAGCACAATGTAATTCTTGCCGAGCTTCCGGCGCAGCACGGAGCCGCTCGGCACGTACCCCGCGAAGTCGCCCGAAGGGCTCCCGCCGGCAACATGCGTGTTGTGCCCCCAGAACACCGCCGCCTGGTCCTTGGCGAGGGCGACCGCGTTGTCCGCCATGAACACATCGCGCCGGCTCCAGTATTCCGGTGTCGCCAGGTTCAGGTCGCCGTCGGCGGTCTCGTGTTCGAACGCGCTGAGGCCCTGCCAGGCGCGGCGCGCCGTGAAGGCGGCTTCCTCGAGACCGGCCGCGTTCAGTTCGGCTTCCAGCATGCGGCAAGCCGACTCCGCTTCGGCGCGCTGGGCTGACGTGATCTGCTTCAGCATCAGGTCATGCCGGGCGGCGCGCGCATCGGTCGTCAGGATCGGCGCGAGCGCGGCGCCGATCGCGTTTGCCGCGCCGGAATCGATGGTGGCCAGCGCCGCCAGCGCGTCGCCCGCGTCCTGGCTGCTGGCCTGGCAGTCCACACCGATCACACGCACGCGCCGGTCCGCGTTCACGGCGTTCCAGCCGCGCAGCCAGGCGAGCAGGTCGGCCATCACTTCGGTTTTCAGGATGCGGAACACCGGCGCCTGTTTCACCGCCTCAGCGGAGAGCAGCCCGGCGGGCGCGCCGGATGCATACTTGTCGAGCTGCGCGCAGCCGGTGCGGTTGGCTTCCAGAAGTACGACGCGCAGGTTGTGGTTCTCCACCATCGCCTGGATCAGCACGGACTTCAGCAGCGCATCTTCATGCGAGCCGTGGGTGGCTTCCCCGAGCCCCGCCATGCGCGCGGACGCGAGGCGTTTGGCAAGGGCTTTGACGCCCGGATCATCAGGTGCGAGGTTGCGGATGGGTACTGCCTGCGCCGCCAGCAGGCTGGTCATCGTCGGCGCCAGCGACGTGGGCGGCAGTGTATCCGTACCCGTCTGCGTGGCGCAGGCCGAGACCAGCGCGACAGCGGCCGATGCCATCAGGAAAGTGCGCCGGGAGAGCGGGGCAGGGCGGTGCGTCATGAACTTCCTCCCCTCACGGATGGGTGCGCGGCCAGACTACCGTGCCCCGCCAAGGCATCAAGGTCAGTCGCCTGAGGCGGGTGCAACCGGCGCAGCGCTGCGGCTGACTTCGCGCGCCTCGCCGGTGGCGGCGTCGGCGGCGCGGGCGAGGATCGGGTAGCTCAGGCTGTCCTGGATGAACGGCGGGACGCGCTCTTCCTCAAGCCCGACCGAGAGCAGCACGGCAAAGAACACGAGCGCGACCCCGCCCCGGATGACCCCGAACACGAGCCCGGCGATATGGTCGAACAGCCCGATGTCGCCGTTTGTCATGATGGATTTTGACAAGGATTGTCCCAGCCACGCGACAATAACGTAGACAATCAGGAACGCCGTCACGACGAGAATGATATCAGGCGCGAGGGGATGACTGCCCGCGGGCAGCAAGTCTGCTACCGTACCGTGAAGGAATTTCCGCGCGTAGTAGGCAGCCGCCAGGGCGCCGATGAAGGCGCCCAGTGTGGCAAGCTCGCGCAGGAAGCCGCGCGCAAACGCCATGATTGCGGAAATGACGATGACACCCAGCGCGATGCCGTCAAAAGCAGAAATGTTTTCAAGCATTTGCAGCGTCCGGCGCGAGAAGATCCACAAGCGCGATAAGCCGCGCAATCGGGGTCACCGTCAAGCCGCCGTCTGCCGCAGGGCTGCTGTCCGGACCATACGCCCGCTGGAAGCCCAGCCGTGCCGCTTCCTTGAGCCGCTGATCCATTCTAGGCGCTGCCCGAACCGCCCCGGAGAGGGCAATTTCTCCAAAGAAAACACTGCGCGCCGGAACCGGATTGCCCGAGAGCGACGACAGCAGCGCCGCTGCCGCAGCGAGGTCTCCCGCGGGTTCGTTGATCCGGTAGCCGCCGGCGACGGAAAGGTAGACATCCATGCCCGCAAAATTCAGCCCGCAGCGGGTCTCCAGCACCGCCATGATCATCGCGAGGCGCCCGGAATCGAAGCCGATCACGGACCGCCTTGGCGTGCCGAACGGGCTCTTGGCGACGAGGGCCTGAACCTCTGCCAGCACGGGGCGGGAGCCTTCCATCGCCGCAAACACCGCGGTTCCGCCGCCCGGCTCGGCATCGGCCGAGAGGAACAGGGCGGAGGGCTCCTTGGCGGGCGTGAGGCCGAGGGCGTGCATCTCGAAGATGCCGATCTCGTCGGTTGGCCCGAAGCGGTTCTTCACCGCCCGCAGGATGCGGAACTGGTGGCCGCGCTCGCCTTCGAAGTAGAACACGGCGTCGACCATGTGCTCGACCACGCGCGGGCCCGCGATGGTGCCTTCCTTGGTAACGTGGCCGACAAGGACCAGCGCCGCGCCGGATTTCTTCGCCCAGCGCACCAGCTCCTGCGCGCAGGCGCGCACCTGCGCGACCGAGCCGGGCGCCGCTTCCAGCGCGTCGGACCAGACCGTCTGGATCGAGTCGATCACGACGAAGCCGGGATTGGCCTCCTTCAGCGCCGAGAGGATCTTGCGCAGGTCCGTCTCGGTCGCGAGCTGGACCGGCGAGTTCGCAACTTTCAGCCGCCGGGCCCGCTCCTGGATCTGCGCCGCGGCTTCCTCGCCGGAGACGTAGACGGTCTTCACGCCGTTGCGGGCGAGACGGGCTGCCGCCTGCAGCAACAGCGTCGATTTGCCGATGCCGGGATCGCCGCCGATCAGCGTGGCGGAGGACGGCACAATGCCGCCGCCGAATACCCGGTCGAGTTCTTCCACGCCGATCAGCACGCGGGGCGGCGTCTCGACATCGGAGTTCAGGGCAATGAACTCGGTCTTCGGCCCGCGCTTGGTGGGTGTCTTCTCGGCCTTCAGCGCGCCGGGCGGGGCGCTGCTGGCCTCCTCGACCAGCGTGTTCCACTCCCCGCACGCCTCGCACCGGCCCGCCCATTTGGCGTGCACGGCGCCGCAGGCCTGGCAGACGAAGGCAGAGGTAGAGGCTTTGGCCATGCCGGAGCGTTAGGCGGCTTTGGACCGGAAGAAAAGGGCAGTACGCCGCAGGACTAAAGCTGCGCTTCGGCGCGGCGCGCTTTGAGCGGAGGCTTCAGGAATGGCGACGAGAGGACCGGCAGTCCGGGGCAGCGCTTTTCGATTTCGGACAGGATTTCGCCCACCTCCCGGTCGGCGGTTGAAAGTTTCAGGTAGATCTGGTCAGCGGCCCGCCGCTTGTCGCCTTTGCCGCGAAGGCCCTGGAAGAGACCGATCACCGGGTTGGCCGTGCGCCGCACGAACTGGAGGTGGTTGAGGCCAACCACGACATGTTCGACATCTTCCCAGTAGTACTTGCGCCGCAGCCAGCCATACAGGCCTTCGACCCCGTGTTCGGTAAGACGCAGTGCCGGTTGGCGCGAAAACAGGTTGAGGAAGAGGCCGATCAGGTCGATCGCCATCGCTGCGTTGACGGTGGCCATCAGGAAGATGAATCCCTGCAGCGTGCCGCGCGGCTGGGCTTCGATGAAGGCCTGGAATGGCGGATGGTACAGCGCCAGCAGGAGCGGCGTTGCGATCAAGGCCGCCAGGAAAAGGTGCGGACCAATATTGCCCACGCGGGCGGTGTCGCGCACGTCAAAGGGCTGGTCGAACAGGTTCATGGGCCTCATCCCGTCTCTTGCCGATAACCCTGCACGCACAAGCTGAATCGACGCTTAAGCGGGCGGCAGTCCCGTTTGGCTGGCCGGGCGCGTGATACGCCGCTACAGGGGGCCGATGAAACACATCGCGATCATCGGCGCGGGGCCTGCGGGTCTCATGGCAGCGGAAGCTGCGCTGGCGAAGGGTGCGCGGGTGGACATCTACGATGCGATGCCGAGTGCGGGGCGAAAGTTCCTGATGGCGGGCAAGAGCGGGCTGAACATCACGCATTCGGAGGACGAGGCGCAGTTCCGCCAGCGCTATGATGCGCCGGATGCGCGGCTCGGCGCGATGGTGGAGGCGTTCGGGCCGTCCGAGATCGTCAAGTGGATGGCGGGGCTTGGTATCGAGGCGCATGTCGGCTCGTCGGGCCGTGTGTTTCCCATCGGGATGAAAGCCTCGCCGCTGCTGCGCCGCTGGCTGGCGCGGCTGGGGGAGGCGGGGGCGAAGTTGCACACGCGCCATCGGTGGGCGGGCTGGGATGAGGCCGGCGCGCTCACGTTCGAGACGATGACCGGGCGGGTGGCCGTCAAGGCGGACGCGGTGGTGCTCGCGTTGGGCGGTGCGAGCTGGAAACGGCTTGGCTCGGACGGGGCGTGGGCGGAGATCCTCGCCAAAAAGGGCGTGGCGCTGGAGGCTTTCGCGCCGTCGAATTGCGGGTTCGTTGCGGACTGGTCGGCCAAGATGGCGGCGCATGAAGGCGCGCCGGTCAAGGGCGTTTCATTATCCGTCAACGGACAAAGCGTGCGAGGCGATTTCGTGATCACGAAATCCGGCATCGAGAGCGGCGCGGTCTACCCGCTCGCCGCTGCGCTGCGCCGGGACCTGGCCAAGAAACGCCGGGCCATCCTGACCATCGACCTTCTTCCGGAGACGGACGAAGCCGCCCTTATCGCGCGTCTCGCCGCGCAGCATCCGAAGGACTCCTTCTCCAACCGCCTGCGCAAGGCCGCCCGTATCGACGGCGCCAAGGCCGCATTGTTGTTTGAAGTGACGAAAGGCGCGCCGCCGCGCGACGCCGAAGCCCTCGCGCGCCTCATCAAGGCGCTGCCGCTGACGCTCACCGGCACCGCGCCGATGGACACCGCCATCTCCACCGCCGGCGGCGTGCCGTGGGAGGCGCTGGACGATGGCCTGATGCTGAAGGCTTTGCCGGGCGTGTATTGCGCCGGAGAGATGATCGCCTGGGACGCGCCCACGGGTGGGTATCTGCTGACGGCGTGCCTTGCGACGGGGCGTGTGGCGGGCAGAGCGGCGGTTCAAAAAACAGGGTCTTGAGTTCCTGTTTTACGATAGATCCGTAGGCGGAGGTGTTGCGCAAGGTTTGGGGGCGGATTTTACAACGGCCTGATGGGGATGGGTTTTATTTTTACGAAGCCGGTTTTTGTGTAGGCGCAAGTCCTCTCTTTCTGTCGCCAGATGGCCTCATCCTTTTGCAGGCCTTGCATTCCCGATGTCGAATTTTTCTCATTGATTCTCATTTTTTATCACTTCGTATCGATCTGTTATCGCCTGGTATCACGTGAGCGTAGTTGAAGGAGGAGGCGGGGCTTGCGGCAGTTCTGTTTGGCCCATCCTTCGACTTCGCTCAGGATGATCTCTGGTCTGTGTTGCTGATCAAGCAATTGCAGCGTTGGCGGGACGGCACGCGCGCGAGTATAACCCCGCGAGGAGGGGTGTGGCGCAAGTTTTCCGAAGAAATCATTCAGGCGCTTGATGCGTCTGCGGATTTTGTTTCGGGAGGGGGCGGATACTGTTGCACAAGGCGGACGTGAGCTTTTGCCTTGCCCCACCTCCACCCGCTTCGCGGGGGAAGATAAGGGGCGCGCTCAATCAGTCGTCATAGTGGCCGCGGCACTGCGCAACGATCAGCAATTGATCCTTGCCCGAACCATCGACTTTGTAGACGAGCCGATGCTCATCCGTGATGCGGCGCGACCACCAGCCGGACAGGTCGCCCTTCAGCGGTTCAGGCTTGCCGATTCCTTCAAACGGGTCGCGTTGGATTTCGCGGATCAGTTTCAGGACCTTCAGACCGGTCTTACGGTCCTTGTCCATCCACCAGTCGAGGTCTTCGAGAGCCTCCGGCTCAAACGCGACGCGCATCGCGCATCATCGCCCACAGGGCGTCCGGGTCTTCATCCGCCAGTTTCGAGAAAGCGTCGCCATCGATCTCGACCCGGCCTTTGCCGTCCGAGTTGATCGCCCGCAGCAGGCGTGCAGCGCCTTTCGGGTTCGAGAGCAAATGCACAGTTTCCAGCAGGCCGTTATAGTCTTCCATGCTCATCACAACAGCCGCGCCCGCACCCCGGCGCGTGATGGCGATCGGCGCATGATCGTCGATCACGCTGTCGATCACCTGCTTCAGGTTCGCGCGAGCTTCGGTGATGGAGATGGCGTCGGTGATGTGGGGCATGCGGGCAATATGTACGTAATTGCGTACAAATGCAAGTATTCTGTATCTTAGTTCAAAACTGTTTCAGTTTCTGCGTTGACGTAGACCTTATTGGCGAGGGTCATGCCGCCACAGTAGGTAAAATACACGGGCTGATCGGGGTAATCATTCACTGACTTCATGAAACCGCCTTGCTCTCTAAAGTCCGCTTCGGAACAACGTCCCTCCGAAATAAGTTGGGCTGCAAGCGAGACAAATGCTGTTCGGTACCGGGCAAAATCATCTGATTGAGCGACTAAAGTCTCATTTGCTGCGGCGGTTTCTGCAGGGTCTGCTGGGCGTGTCTGAGACAAGTATGACTTCTCAACCCACTCAGCAAAATTCCCATTCACTATGCCGTTTTCTTCGGTACAGGCGGAGTTTCCTTCATCGACGTATTCGCTGATGCCGCCCTCGCATGAGGCAGAGTATTGCTCAGATATACGCACCCATCCGCCCTGCTCTTCGAAAGGTGTAACTCCCTCACGAAAAAACAGCTGTCCTACAATGCCACAGGTCGCGGATGCACAAGTGCGACGGTTCAATCGTTCCGTTGTAACCCACAATTTTTCCGAATGTTCCTCGGTTGCGATACCATCGTCGACTGTTGAGGAGGATGGGCCGCCGCAAGCCGCTAAGAAAACGATTGAGAGAAATACAGCTTCAATAAAGTGCTTCATAAGCCCCAGCCCACAACCAAATCTAGAGTGGAATCAATTTACCATCATATGTTGATGGCGTTCAATGAGTAAATTGAGTGCGGGCAGGGATAGCCCCTAAATCGCCGGCTGGATGGGCCCGTCAGCTCGTCCGTGTACGAACTGGTCTACGTAGGGGTTGCCGCTGTTCATGACGTCGGCCGCAGGCCCACGCCAGATGATCTTGCCTTCGAAGAGCATGGCGATTTCGTCGGAGATCTTGCGGGCGCTGGCCATGTCGTGGGTGATCGAGACGGCGGCGGCGCCGAGGCCGCGGACCATTTCTACGATCAGGTCGTTGATGGCGTCGGCCGTGATCGGGTCTAGGCCGGTGGTGGGCTCGTCGAAGAAGATCAGGTCCGGCTCGGAGATGATCGAGCGGGCGAGGGAGACACGCTTCTGCATGCCGCCAGAAATCTCGGCCGGGTAAAGGCCCGCCACGTCCGATCCCAGACGGACCTTCTTCAGGGTCTCGATGGCGCGTTCCTTGGCGTCCTTGCGCTTCGCGCCCGGCGTGTTGATCAGGCGGAAGGCGACGTTTTCCCAGACCGTCAGCGAATCGAACAGCGCGCCGGACTGGAACAGCATGCCGATGCGCGCGCGCATCTGCTCGCGCGCCTTGCCGGTCGCTTTCGTCACGTCTTCGCCGTCGAAGAAAATCTTGCCCTTGTCGGGCGTCATCAGTCCGAGCGCGTTCTTCAGCATCACCGACTTGCCCGAGCCCGAGCCGCCGATCACCACGAGGCTCTGCCCGCGTGCGACTTCCAGATCGACGCCGCGCAGCACCTGTTTCGTGCCGAAGGATTTCTCGACGCCTTCCAGTTTCAGCAGCGGCCCGCTCATAGCCCGATCTCCACGAAGAGGGTGGACAGGACGTAGTTGAAGGCCAGCACCAGCACCGCCGCGCCGACCATCGAGAGGGTTGCCGCGCGGCCGACGCCGGTGGCGCCCGCCTGGCTGCGGTCGCCCTGGTAGCAGCCCATGATGGCGATGATGCCGCCGAACAGGACGGCCTTGATCAGGCCGACGAGGATGTCGTCGCGGGTGACGAAATCGACCGTGTTGCGCAGGTAGACGGTGGAGTCGAAGCCAAGGCCGTAGACGCTGACCAGCCAGCCGCCCATCACGCCGATGATGTTTGCCGCCATCACCAGCAGCGGCAGGGTGGCGAGGGCTGCGATGAAGCGCGGGGCATAGAGATAACGGTAGCGCGAGGCCGACAGGGTCTCGAGCGCGTCGATCTGTTCGGTGACGCGCATCGCGCCGATCTCGGCGGCGATGCCGGCGGAGACCCGGCCCGCCAGCATCAGCCCGGTGATCGTCGCCCCCAGCTCGCGCGAGATGCCGAGCACCACGATGTTCGGCACGAACTGCTCGGCGCCGTAGCGGCTGCCGCCTTCGTAGATGTTGAGGGCCAGCGCGGCGCCAATGAATACGGCGGCGAGGCCGACGACGGGCAGGGAATAGAACCCGATCCGCACCATCTGGCGCAGGATTTCGCCGCCATACCAGCGCGGGGTGACCGCTGCGATCTTCACACGGCCGGCGAACACGGCCAAGCGGCCGATCTCGGCGAACAGACCCAGCGTGACGCGGCCGACAAGTTGCAAAGGGTTCGCCATGATCGGCCTCAGCGATAGTTGCGTTGCACGCGGGGGCCAAGCCCTGTCAGCAGCTCATAGCCGAGGGTGCCGCAGGCGGCTGCCTGCGCTTCAAGTTTGGCGTGCTCGCCGAGGAATTCAACACGTGCGCCGGGCTTTATCGCTTTCGGGCCGTCGGTGATGTCCAGGGTCACCAGATCCATGGAGATCCGCCCGGCAACCGGGCAGGCGACGCCGTCGACCCAGCCTTTCAGCTTGCCGGAGCCGCTGCGCATCAGGCCGTCGGCATAGCCGATGGCGCAGGTGGCCAGCAGGCGGTCCTCGGTCAGCGCATGGGTCGCGCCATAGCCGACGGTAGTATCCTTGGCGCCCTTGAAAACATTGATGATCGTGGCTTCCAGGATGACGCCGGTCTTCAGCTGCACATTGGCGGGCGGGGTCGTGCCGCCGTAGAGGGCGAGGCCCGGCCGGGTCAGGTCGAAGCCGTAATTCTTGCCGAGGAAGCAGCCGGACGAGTTGGCGAGGCTGGCGGGCGTGTCCGGGAAAGCATCGGCGATATCCTCGAAGGCCCGGCGCTGCTGCAGGTTCATCGGGTTTTGCGGCTCGTCCGCGCAGGCGAGGTGGCTCATCACCAGAACGGGGGCGAGGCGGCGGATGGCGGTCGCCTCGGTGTCGATCAGCGCGGGGCTCATGCCCAGACGGTTCATGCCGGTGTCGACATGGATGGCGCAGGTGCCGCGCGGCGCGGTCGACCAGAGCTTCAGGTGCAGCTCGCTGGAGAGGACGGCCGTGAGTTCAGCGTCCCGGTAGGCCGCCAGTTCGCCGCGCATCGGGCCGTTCAGCACGAAGATGCGGGAGCCTTTGCCGACCACCTTGCGCAGCGCGACGCCCTCATCGAGGTAGGCGACGAAGAAGGTCTGGCACCCGGCGGTCTTCAGCGCCTTGGCAATCTTTGCGGCGCCGAGACCGTAGGCATCGGCCTTCACGACGGCCGCCGTCGTCGCCCCCGGATGCAGGGCATCAAGGGTGCGCCAGTTGTCCACGATGTTGGACGTCAGCACGGTTGCGCGGGGGAGGAAGCTCATGGGATCAAGGGCTAGGCGAGATTGCGGGCAATGTCATCCCGGCTATTTCCTGCCCTCGTTATGGGCCAGCCAGGCTGCGCCTTTCATTCTCCAGACCGGCGTGAAGAACACCATCCAGACGATCAGCAGGATCATCCCGCCGGCCGGCACGACGGCGATCTTCTGCGGGCCGAACCAGTCGACCAGCGCGCCCATCAGGGCGGCGCCGAACGGCGCGCCGGCCATGAAGCCGAGCTGGTAGATCGACAGGACGCGGGCCAGTTTTTCCTTCGGCGCCGAGTCCTGCACGATGGAGCGGCTCATCGCGATCGAGATGCCGGCGGCGAGGCCCCAGACGAACACGATGCCGAGGAACATCCAGTGCGGCACGGTGCCCATCATCATCAGGATGCTGGCCGAGGCGACGAACTGGGCGATCAGCAGCAGGCGGCCCTGCCGCTTGATGCGCTTGAACACGGCCAGCACGGCGGAGGAGACGAAAGCGCCCATCCAAAAGGTCACGAACATGTCCCGGATGCCGGACGAGCCGAAATGGTAGACGTCGCGGTTGATGATCGGCAGCACCACGAGGAAGGAGCCGATGACGAACACGCCCACGCCGAACATCAGCGTTGTCATCGCCCAGAGCTTGGGGTCGGCGCGAACGGCGCGCAGTCCGTCCAGAATGGCGCTCAGGGTTGAGCCCGCGCCCTTGCCGCTGGACTTGATCGGGCGGCCGCGCGCCAGCATCAGGGCAAAGCCCGCGCCGCTCGCAAGGGCTACGCCTTGCGCGATCAGCAGCGCTTCGGCGGAAATCGGGCCGATGCTGAACCCGCCCAGCCAGGCGGGCATCCGGGTCGCCTTGTCGGCATAGCCCGCCAGGATGAGGCCGGCGATCTGCGCGAGGAACTGCGCCATCGTGGCCAGCGTCACGCCGAGCTGAAGGGTCACGCCCGAGCCCACCCGGCTGCGACGCGAGACAACTTCGTTCACGATGGAATCGCGCGCTGGCATCATGAAGGCGCCGATGGTGCCGATGGCGAGGGCGTAGACGATCATCGCCGGATAGGTGAGCTGGCCGCGGGCGATCGCGAAGGCGAGGAACATGGCGGGCACCGCCGCCAGAAGATGCAGGAGGATCAGGAGGCGGCGTCCGTCGGCGCGCTCGGCCACGACGCCGCCGATCAGCAGGAAGATCACCGAGGGCAGGGACAGCGCCATGTTGGCGAGGCCGAGGGCCAGGCCGTCGAGGTGGAGGTGGTCGCGTCCGGTGATAAGGTAGGGAAACAGCACCAGCTGCAGGCCAAAGGCCATGAACCAGCTGCACTGGACGGCCAGATAGGCCGGCAGTTCGATCTTGACGCCGCGGCGCAGCCGTTTGGCGCGCAGGTGGTTGGCGCTCACGATAAAGCTGGCGCCGGCGCCCAGCGCTTCGCTGAGGCCGCTGACGGGCGACGTCACGCTTTCGGAGGCCTGTTCGGCCATGTCGTCGACAATCTTGTCGATGTCGCCGCTCATCAAGGTACGCTCCCGCCAATGCGGCGGGACAATAGGTAGGCCGGCCCGCCAAGGAAAGGGGCCACGCCCCCGTTGGGGTAAGAGTGCGTGAACTACCCTTGTGGTTGCGCTGGAACGGGCCTGCCGCTAGGCTTCAGTATCGGCATGGGCGTCCGAGGAGGCTCCTCGCATGAGCACATTTCGTCTGGCTGCCAGCTGGCTGCTGGCCATCGGCCTTGCTGTTTTCTTTGTACACGTCACGCTTCACCCCTGGCCGGATCCCGTGCCGGGCTACGTGAAACTGTATGATGCGCCGGGCGAAAACCTGCTGTTTGCGGCCCTCGCTGAAGGATCGGGCGTCACCATTTTCGAGCCGGCCGGACGGTTTGTATCGGCCATCATCGAGCTGCTTGTAGCGCCGATGCTGCTGATTCCGCTGAGCCGCCGGTTCGGGGCGGCCCTGTCCGTCATTATCCTCGGCGCCGGCGTGGCGCTCCACCTGTCGCCCTGGATGGACCGGGAGATCGCCCTGCCGGAAGGCGGCACCGACGGGGGAACCCATTTTCTCGTCTACGTGATCTTCCTCGCCCTCGCCTTGCTCCTTCTGGTGGTGCATCCCGGAAGCCGGAACCGGTTCTGACCGGCACAAAAACACCCAGAAATTAAGACGGGTCCACGTCTCGTTAACTGTTGGCTGCGAGATTCCGTCAGTTACGGCGGGCCTGTCCACATGAGCGAAACGTCTCAATCCTCTGCGCCCAAGCCGCAAAGCGCGGCTCAGGATGCGATGGTACGGCGCCTGATCGACGTCGTCGCCATGCCGGGATCACGCATCCCGCCGCAGGACCGGGCGATGGCGGGCGACATCCTGCTCGACATGCTGCTGCACGTCACCGACCGCGAACGCTATCTCTGCGCCTCGCGCCTTGCGGTCTGCCGCGACGCGCCGCGCCGCGTCCTGCGCTATCTCGCCCAGTGCTCTTTCACGGTGGCCCGGCCATTGCTGGAGGAAAGCGACGCGTTCGATGCCTGCGACCTCGTCGAGATCGTCCAGAACAGCACCGCCGAGCACCGCTCCGTGATTGCGCGCCGCCGCAACCTCTGTGTCTCGGTCACCGCCAGCCTCGTGCAGGTTGGCGAACCGCATATCGTGCGCGAAGTGCTGGCGAACCGGAACGCGCCGCTGGCGGAAGCGACGTTTGATCGCCTGATCGCCTTGTCGCGGCAAGAGCCGTCCCTGTGCCCCGTGCTCGCCGAACGGATCGAACTGCGCGCCTCGCATGCCATGGCGATGTTCTGGTGGGCCGACAGCGCGACCCGCCGCAAAATACTGACACGCCATGCGTCGGAACGCTCCGAAATGATCGCGATCTGCCGGGATGTCTTTGAAATGGCGGCCGCCGAGGGCTGGTCCGACGCGGTCACCCGCAAGGCCCTGCAATTGATCGAACGGCGCCAGCGCAACCGCGGCGCCATCGAACGCAGCCCCTATGACAGCCTCGAAGGCGCCGTCGCCGCAGCCGCCGCCAGCGCCATCGACGGGGAACTCGTGCAGGAAATCGGCTACCTCGCCGGTATCAAGCCTGTCACCGCCGCCAAGATCCTTTCCGATCCGGGCGGCGAGGGCATCGCGGTCTTGTGCAAATCAACCGGTCTGAAGCGCGAATATGTGCGGATGATGTGGACCGCGCTGCGCCGCCCCATCGAAGACGCGCCCGGACAGCTCAATCCGGTGTTCGCCAACGTCGCCGAAACCTACGAAGTTTTGTCGGTCGCCAAGGCCCAGACGACGCTTCGGTACTGGAACTGGTCGCTGTCATCGGCCTACTCGCCGGGCGGCCTGCGCCAGGCCCAGGACATGGGCACCCCGGCCAATGAAGAGGTCGAATATTCGACATCCCAGCGCACCGCGCGTCTCGTTTTCGGAAATTAGGCCGCACTGCGCCAAAACAGGCTTTTCAATCCCGGCTCAGACCTTTAGGTCAGGCACTCACCATCGGGACTGATCCAGGAACGGGGGCGCTTTGGCCTACTTACTCGGAATTTTCTTCGCGATCCTCGCGTTCTGGATGGGCAACTCCGGCTATTACAAGCCGCTGATGCTCGGTTTTGCAGCGCTGTCCATCGCGGTCACGCTGTTCGCCTGCGCGCGCATGAAGCTGATCGACCGGGAAGGCGCGCCTTATGTCCGTCTCTTCGGCTGGCTCGCCTACTATCCCTGGCTGACCTGGGAAGTGATCAAGTCCAATTGGGTGATCATCAAGGCCTGCCTGCGCGCAGATCTCGATATCCATCCCGCGCTGGTGAAGATCAGGACGGTCTGCAAGTCGGATCTTGCGAAGGTTACGTTTGCAAATTCCATCACGCTGACGCCCGGTACTGTCACGGTCGAGATCGAGGGCGACAAGCTGCTGGTACACGGTCTGTATGAAGCCAACACCGTGCCTGAAGCGTTCCTCGAGATGGACCGCCGCTGTGCCCGCGCGGCCGACCCGGCAGAGAAACGCGCATGACACTTGCCGCCCTCTTCGCCGTCCTTGCCGGGATGTGTCTCCTGCTCGTGCGCGCCCTTCTCGGGCCGACACTTTATGACCGCGTGCTGGCAGTCAATTCCTTCGGTACAAAGACTGTTTTGCTTCTCGGCTTGCTCGGCTTCGTGATGGGCCGTCCTGACTTTCTGGACATTGCGATCCTCTACACCCTGATCAACTTCGTCTCGACCATCGCGATCCTCAAATTCTTCCGCTACCGCTCCTTCCAGGTAGCGCTCGCGCGCCGCGCAGACGGTATCTCGAACAGAGGTGGCAGCTGATGGCCGAACTGTTCGCCCTGCTCGCCAATGTTTGGGATACCGTGCGCTTTCCGCTTGGCGGGGCAGCCTGCCTGTCCGGCGCCATACTGTGCATCATAGGCACCATCGGCGTCCTGCGCTTTCCGGATTTCTACACCCGGGTGCATGCGGCCAGCATTACTGACACGTCGGGCGCCGGCCTTGTGCTGGTCGGCATGGTCCTGATGGCGCCCAGCTGGATCGTGGTCGTGAAGCTGTTCTGCATCCTGGGCTTCCTGCTGCTGACCAGCGCAACCGCCTCACATGCGCTCGTCAACGCTGCCCACACCGCGGGCCTGCAACCGAAGATCGGTCCCATGGCGAACCGCGGACATGAAGATGAAGAGGAGGGCGCCCATTGACCGATGCCGTGCTTGGCGGAACCGGGACCGCCCTCATCAACATCCTTCTGCTTGCCATCCTGTTCGTCGTGGCAATTGCGATCGCGCGGCTGCGCAGCCTGTTTGCAATCGTGATGCTGTCGGGCGTTTACTCGCTGGTCTCCGCCGCCTGGTACATCCTTGTCGACGCGGTCGATGTGGGCTTCACCGAGGCGGCCGTCGGGGCGGGGATGTCGACTGCCGTCCTGCTCGGCGCGATGCTGCTTACCGCGCGCACGGCCAAACCCGAAAAACCGTTCTCGCGCCTCGGCCCGTTCATCGTCTGCCTGGCTGTCGGCGTGATGCTGATCTACGCGACGATCGATCTGCCGGCGCTCGGCGATCCCTCGTCCCCGGCGAATGCGGGGGTTGGGCTGACCTTTCTTGAGGTCAACTGGTACGATACGGGTGTACCGAACGTCGTTACCTCTGTGCTCGCAAGCTATCGTGGCTTCGACACGCTCGGCGAAACCGCCGTGGTCTTCACTGCAGGGCTCGCGGTGGCGCTGCTGCTCGGTTTCGGCGAGCGATCGCTGGCCGAAACCCTTCGCCGCAGCCCGCAACCCGAAACTCGTCCGCCATCTGTGCCCAGGGACGGGGATGCGACATGAAGGGTGACCACCACATAATACTGCGCGTCGTTGCAAAGTGCCTGATACCGCTGATCCTGATCTACGCGTTTTACGTGCAGTTCCACGGCGAGGTGGGGGCCGGAGGCGCTTTCCAGGCGGGGGTCGTGCTTGCGGTAGCGTTGATCCTGCACTCGCTGGTGTTCGGCCTGACGGCCACTATGCGGGCCGTGCCCCCCTGGTTCACGCGCGGGCTGTCGGCTGTCGGGGTGTTGGTCTATGCCGGCGTAGGCGTCTGGGCGATGCTGAATGGTGGGGCTTACCTTGAGTATCAGGCCCTGTTCTTCGAGCCGCCGGGTGGTCATGACGGACAACATGCCGGCATCATCATCATCGAACTCGGCGTCCTGTTCGCGGTCTCCGGCGGGTTGAGCACCATTTTCTACGCGCTTGCCGGACGCGTGGCCGAAATCCGCGACGAGGACTGGTAGCATGTGGGAGTTCATTCTCGACCGCGCGGGCTATTGGGCCATCATCGGCCTGATGATGATCGGCCTCTTCATCGCGTTCTCGGCAGAGAACCTGATCAAGCGGCTGGTCGGCCTGTCACTGTTCATGACGACGATCTGCCTCTTCTACGTCACCCTCGGCAAGATCACCGGCGGCACGGCACCCATATTGCTGAAGGCAGACATGACGAGCCACTATGGCAGCCACGCAGCGGAGGGGGCAGAGGCGCACCTTGCCGCTGCCGGCAGCGAGCGCTTCGCCGACCTCGTCCACACCTATTCGAACCCTCTTCCGCACGTTCTCATGCTGACGGCCATCGTTGTCGGCGTCGCCACGCTGTCGGTCGGTCTCGCACTGATCGTCCGTATCCGGGAAGCCTACGGCACGATCGAAGCTGATGACATCCGTGCAATGGACATCGAGGCAGCGATTGCCCAGGAAGCCCAAGCCGAAAAAGACCTGAATGAGGCTGCGGCGTGATCCTCGAACTCTTGCTTACCTCTGCGCCGGACTGGGCGATCCGTCATGCGGCCGTGCTTATCGTGGTCGTGCCGCTTGTCATGGCGCCGATCCTGGCGCTGAGCCCCAGCGCACGTCTCGCGTGGTTCCTGGCCCTGCTGGCGACCGCCGCATCGTCCTATTTTGCCATCCTGACGCTTGGCATCGTGCAATCGACACCGGGCGGAATCATCGAATACTGGATCGGTAACTGGTATCTCATCGGGATCGAGTTCCGCGTCGACGCCCTGAACGCGATGATCCTTCTGATCGTCTCCGGCATGGCGTTCCTCGCCACCGTTTTCGCCTGGCCCACGATCCTTGCCGATGTCGAAAAGCAGAAGATCTCCCTGTTCCTGTGTGCCTTCCTGCTCTGCTTTGCCGGGCTTTGCGGCGTTGCAGCCACCGGCGATGCATTCAACCTCTTCGTCTTCCTCGAGATCAGTTCACTGTCGACCTATGTGCTTGTCGCCATGGGGGCACGAAACGACCGGCGGGCACTGCCTGCAGCGTTCGACTATCTGATCATGGGCACGATCGCGGCCAGTTTCTACATTATCGGCGTGGGCTTCCTGTACGCGGCCACTGGTACGCTCAACATGGCCGAGATGGCAGCGCAGCTTCCCGCACTGGCGGGCAACCGATCCGTTCAGGTCGGGTTTGCATTCATCGTCGTCGGCCTTGGTCTCAAGGCGGCCATGTGGCCGCTGCACCAGTGGCTACCGAACGCCTATTCTTACAGCCCGAGCTTCGTGACGATGTTTCTCGCTGCGACCGCCACAAAGGTTGCCCTCTACGCGCTGATTCGCTGGCTGTTCACGATCTTCAACCTGGACTACTCCTTCGAACAGGCCATCTTCACCTGGGTGCTCGCACCGCTCGGCATCGCCGCAATGGTCATCTGCTCCTTCCAGGCCGTGTTCCAGACAGACGTGCGCCGCATGCTCGCCTACTCGTCCGTGGCGCAGGTCGGCTACATGATCCTTGGTATTTCCATTGCTAACGCGGCGGGCGTGTCGGCGGGGCTGCTGCACCTGTTCAACCACTCCCTGATGAAGGGCGCGCTCTTCATGGCGCTGGCCGGTGTCTGCCTGACCTACAAGGGCACCACGGTCCGGGACTTTGCGGGTCTCGGCCGCAGCGCTCCCTTCACGATGTCAGCCTTCGCCATCGCCGGCCTGTCGCTCATCGGCGTGCCGCTGACGGCGGGCTTCATGTCGAAACTGCAGCTCGGCTACGCCCTGTTCGATCATGGCTGGTGGTGGGCGGTTCTGTTCGTCGTCTTCTCGAGTTTCCTGGCCGTGTTGTATGTCGGGCGCCTGCTGCAGGCTATCTTCTTCGAGGCACCGGCCAATCCCGGCAAGCCCCGCAAGGAGGCGCCGCTGATCGTGTTGGTGCCGCTCTGGATACTGGCGCTCGCCAACATCTATTTCGGCATCGATGCCAGTTTCCCGGTTGGCCTTGCCAATGATGGCGCGGCTGCGGCCCTCGGTCTGGAGGCCCTCCAATGACACCGGACATGCTGATTGCTGCAGCCCTTATCCTGCCGCTCGTCATTGCAGCCGGCATTGCCGCGTTCGGGAAGTTCCCGAACCTGCGTGAAGGCGTCACGATCATTGGCTCGATTGCCCTGTTCGCCGTCGTCGTGCAGCTGACGATGCTTGTCTCGTCCGGCGCCCGTCCGGAACTGTATGTCGGAGAAGCGATCCCCGGCCTCGCTCTCGCCTTCAAGCTCGAGCCGCTCGGCGCGCTGTTTGCCGTCGTCGCCAGCGGCCTCTGGATCGTCAACTCGTTCTACTCCATCGGCTACATGCGCGGGAACCGCGAGCGCAACCAGACGCGTTTCTATATCTGCTTCGCCCTCGCCATCTGCGGCGCCATGGGTGTCGCCATGTCGGGCAACCTGTTCACGCTCTTTGTCTTTTACGAAGTCCTCACGCTGTCGACCTATCCGCTCGTCGCGCACAAGGGCGACGCGGCGGCCCGGCGCGGCGCGCGCATCTACCTGCTCACGCTGCTCGGCACGTCCATCGGCTTCTTGCTCACTGCCGTGATGTGGACCAGTTCGCTCGCCGGCCAGAACCTCGACTTCGTCGATGGCGGCCTGCTGGCCAGTGTCGACATCTCGCCGGTCGTCTCCAGTGCGCTGTTGCTGCTTTTCGTTTTCGGCGTCGGCAAGGCGGCGCTGATGCCGTTTCACTTCTGGCTCCCCAACGCGATGGTCGCGCCGACTCCCGTCTCGGCGCTGCTGCACGCCGTGGCCGTCGTGAAGGCCGGCGTGTTTGCGGTGATGAAAATCTCGATCTACATCTTTGGTGACGAACTCCTGCAGGCCACGCCCTCGCGCGAGTTCATCATGGACGTCGCCTGTATCACGATCATTGTCGCTTCACTGATCGCGATGACGAAAGACAATCTCAAGGCCCGTCTCGCTTACTCCACCATCGCACAGCTCGCCTATGTCACCCTCGGCGCCATGCTTGCTGACCGCGCAGGGGTGCTCGGAGGCTCGCTGCAGATCGCCGCGCACGCCGTCGCCAAGATGACGCTTTTCATGTGCGCCGGTGCCATCTACGTCGCCACCGGCCTCACCAACATTTCCGACATGAAGGGTCTCGGGCGGAAGATGCCGCTCGTGTTCATCGCCTTCTTCATCGCCGCCCTGTCGATCATCGGCATCCCGCCGCTCGCCGGTGACTGGCCGAAATACGAACTGATGCAGGGCGCCATCGACCGCGGCACCGGCTGGGTGCCGTTCGTACTGATCATCTCCTCGCTGCTCAACATTGCCTACCTGTTGCCGATCCCCATCCTCGCGCTGATGCCGCCGCCGGGATCGAAACCGCCGAAGGAATTCAAGCGTCCGGGCGGGGCACCCTGGCTCACCGTCGCGGCACCGCTTTTCACGGCCGCGCTCTGCTTCGTGCTGTTCTTTGCGGTTGATCCGATCGGAGACTTTCTCGCCCCGGCCTTTGCGACCGTCGACATCGATCCTGAGGTGAACATCCCATGACCGACGAAACGCCTCCCGGCCGCGACACCTCCGGCCGCTTCGTCAAGCGCGCTGCGGAAACCGTGAACGCGATGAGCCGCACCAATGACGAAGGCATCCACCCGATGTCGAAAGTCTTGTTCGGCTGGACCGAAGCCAAGAATATCGGCGCCATCCTGTTCTGGACGCTCGCCATCCTGTCGATCATTCTCGTGCTTGCCGATCTCGTGATCGACCGGCACGAATACCTGCATTTTGCCGAATCCATCGGCTTCTTCGGCCTCTGGGGGTTCATCTCCTTCTCCTTCGTCGTGCTGATGGGCTGGCCGCTCGGCCGGCTGCTGCGCCGCGACGAGAACTATTACGGCGATGCCGGCGGGCCGCCGGACGACATTGATCCCGATCTTGAAGGCAAGCCGCTGCACGGCCCGAACGGCACGCACGGGGGGCACCACTGATGCCCACCTTCCTGACCGACCTGAACCCCGGATGGCTCCTGATCATCGCCGGCGTCGCCGCGATGTTCATCAAGCAGCGCACCGTGCGCCAGGCCATGACCATTATCGCGCCGATCCTCGGCATCCTGCTGCTGGCCACCACGCAGCACGGTGTCGACCACCTCACCTATAACGCGCTCGGCCTCGAGCTCTCCTTCTACCGGGTCGATAGCCTGAACTTCCTGTTCGGCCTCGCCTTCCTGATCGCCGCGCTGCTCAACGCCATCTACGCTCTGCATACGGACAACCGGATGCAGGACGGCATGGCCACCGCCTATGCCGGCGCCGCCATCGCGGCCACCTTCGCCGGTGACCTGATGACGCTCTTCATCTTCTGGGAAATCACCGCGATCACCTCGGTCTTCCTCATTCTGCGCGCCGGCACGCGCGCGTCCTACTTCGCATCGTTGCGCTATCTCGGCGTCCAGATCCTCTCCGGCGTCCTGCTGCTCGATGGCATCGCCTATGTCTGGCACCATACCGGCAGCCTCTCGCTCACCGCCTTCACCAGTCTGAACGAACCGGGCGCGCTGATCATCTTCATTGCTTTCGGTATCAAGGCGGCGTTCCCGTTCCTGCACAACTGGCTGCAAGACTCCTATCCGAAGGCGTCTGTCGTCGGCGCGGTGGTCCTCTCCGCCTTCACGACCAAGCTCGCGGTCTACGCCTTCGCGCGCATGTTCCCTGGCCAGGATGAGCTTATCTGGATCGGCGCGATCATGACCGTCTTCCCGGTCTTCTTCGCCGTCATCGAGAACGACCTGCGCCGCGTTCTGGCCTATTCGACCAACAACCAGGTCGGCTTCATGATCTGCGCCATCGGCGTCGGCACGCCGCTCGCGCTCAATGGCGCGGTGGCCCATGCCTTTGCCGACATCCTGTTCAAGGGCCTCCTGTTCATGTCGATGGGCGCAGTCCTCTATCGGACCGGGACCACCAAGGCCAACGAACTCGGCGGTCTCTACCGCTCGATGCCGTGGACCACGCTGTTCTGCCTTGTCGGCGCCATCTCGATCTCGGCGATGCCGCTCTTCTCGGCCTTCGTCACCAAGTCGATGATCCTCTCAGCGGTTGCCTCTACGGGTATGGTCGTCGTCTGGCTGATGCTGATGTTCGCCTCGGCTGGTGTGCTCGAACACTCCGGCATCAAGATCCCGTACTTCGCCTTCTTCGGCCACGACAGCGGCAAGCGCGTCAAGGAAGCGCCTTTCAACATGCTCCTCGCGATGGGCATGGCGTCCTTCCTCTGCATCGCCATCGGCTTGCCGGCTTTCTTGCCGAGCTTCGGCTATGAATGGCTCTACAGTCTGCTGCCATACCCGGTTGAGGCCGCCAGCTATCAGCCGTTCACCCTCGGCCATATCCTGGCTCAGCTGCAGCTGCTGGCGCTCGCCGTGTTCGCCTTCATCCTGTTGCAGCGCCTCGGCCTCTATCCGCCGGAGAAGCCCGGCGTCATCCTCGATACCGACTGGCTCTACCGCAAGGTCGGCTATGGGGCGGTGCGCTGGATGGATACCATCTGGTCCAAGGTCGGCCCGGCCATTGCCGCGATTGCCGGCCGCCTTTCCAGCCGGGCCTACGACAACATGGTCGCCACGTTCAGCCCCCGGGGCATGCTCTCCCGCAACCTGTTTTCGGGCGGCATGACCCTCTGGACGGCGGTAATTCTCGCGCTTGTCCTGCTGGTGAGCTTTCTGACAAGCTGAAAAAGCCTGCGGCGGCGGGGTGACAAAATTACGCCATATTGGAGCCTGAAACCCGGTAAACGGCCTGCTCTGGCCCGTCCGGTTCCTCTGGTTCCGGCGGTTCGCAGCGGGCCCTTGCTGGGAGGCGAGTGTTGATGTTTGAAGGTGAACCAGGCGCCCTGGGCGGTAGCAATGTCGCGTTTGCGACGGGGATTGTCTCGGCCTATGTCCGCAACAACACCCTGCAGACCAATGAGCTGCCGGACCTGATCCGCAGTGTCCACGCGGCCCTGATGGACCTGTCACGGCCTGCGGCGGCCGCTCCGGAAGCGCCCCGGCCCGCCGTGCCGGTCAAGAAGTCGATCTACAAGGATTACCTGATCTGCCTGGAAGACGGGCTGAAGTTCAAATCCCTGAAACGCCATCTCAGATCGAAGTACGGCCTGTCGCCGGAAGAGTACCGAGCCAAGTGGGGTCTGCCTGCAGATTACCCGATGGTGGCGCCAGGTTACTCAGAGAAACGATCAAAACTTGCAAAGAAGATGGGTCTTGGGCGCAACACTCCCCAAGGATAACCCAGTAAAAGCAGGTTTGTTCCGTATCCGGAATGAAATATTCCGTACACCAGTGTTAATAAATCCCTTCGAAGACTCTTGATCGGCGAGTCCACTCGCGCAATAGGTGAATCTTCCGAATCACCACGGGGGTGGCGACAACATGTTCAGCAAGCCGAATTTCTCGGGCGTGACCGAGGCCCAGCGCCTCCTGATCGCCCATTGGTATGCGTGCCGGACATCTGACGGCCTTGTCCCGCGCGACGCCATCGATCCGGGCATCGTGCGCTCCACGCTCGCCTGCCTGTCGGTCGTCGAAGTCAACGAAGAGGGCGAAGGCCGCTTCCGTATCGCCGGCTCCCGCCTGCGCGATATTTTCGGCATGGACGTGCGCGGCCGCCGCGTCGCCGAAATCGCCGGCGCGCATGGTGAGTGCTACGCCCTCGGCCTGACTTCGGCGGTCGAGCGCGGCCTGCCGGTCGGCGGCGTCATCGAAACCGGCGGACGCCTGCACGCCTGGCTCCGCCTCCCGGTCGCCGACGATCTCGGCGACCTGACAATGGTTATCTGCCACGACGAACTGATCCTGAGCCGCCGCGCACTGCTGCCGGCTGACGATGCACCCGAGACGTCGCCGCGCTTTGCGGCCTGAGTGAGAGCGGGAACCCGGAACGGCGAGGCCGGGCCTGAGCCGGGACGGGTGTCCGTGGGCTGATCTAAACGCTTGCGGCGGCCTGCGCGTCGGTGCGGATGCGCGCCAGCATTGAGGCAAGCCCGTTGGAGCGCTGCGCAGTGAGGGCCCCGGTCACGCCGATCTCGTCGAGCAGGGCCTTCACGTCGAACTTCAGGATGTCGCCCACCGGTTCGCCGGAATAGAGGCGCATCAGCAGCGCGATCAGGCCGGACACGATGATGGCATCGGACTCGGCGCGCACGCCCAGCTTTCCGTCCGCCACATCGGTCACCATCCAGACCTGCGAGGCGCAGCCGCGCACCCGCGTGTCTTCGCTGCGCTCGTGGGGCGCCAGCGGCGGGTTCGCCTTGCCGAGATCGATCAGGTGCGCGTAGCGCGCCTCCCAATCCTCAAGCCAGGCGAATTCTTCCCTTATGTCTGCCGCTTTGGTCTCGATGCTCATCGCCATCCATATGAGTTGTAAAACCCCAAAAGAAAACCCCGGCGGGCCAGTGCCTGCCGGGGTTCGAGTTGCAGAGTGAGTCTGGAGCGTGTGGACTATTTGTAGACGGTGCCGAGACAGTCAGCGACTTCCGTCAGGGTGTGCTGGCTGATGCAGTGCGGCAGCTCGAATTCCTGGCCGACGCCCGCGACGCAGCCCTGCAGCTGAAGGTTCTGCATCTTGAGGCAGCTCTGAACCGCCGGTTCCATCATGACCTTGGCAAGGCGGGCCTGGTCGACCGAGCCGGCGCCGATGACGCGCATGGCGGCGAGCGAGGCGATCTGATTGGCGACGGCTTCCTTGCCGAAGGCGACTTTCTCGCGCTTGCCTGTGAAGCCGCTGGTGAGGAAGGCGGGCAGGCGCACGGCGCCGGCGACGTCTTCCGTCGTGGCGGCAGCGGTAATGATGCCGGCCTTGGTGTCGCCCGAGAGCGGCGTGGCGCTGGTGAGGGCGGTGACGATCAGGTTGTCAGCCGGTTTGCCCTTGCCCTGCAGGACCTTCACGACCTCGGCGCGCTGGCCGCCATTGCGGATACGCGATTTCGCCCAGCCATAGCCTTGCAGCGAATAGCCCTGTTCCTTCACGATCGCCGCGGAGGAGTAGATTTTCGGAAGGTCCGAATCGGTGACCGCTATGGCGCCGCCGACGGCATTGTCGCCGCCTGCGAGCGAGCGGGCGTAATTGTTGCCGGCGGCGAAGCTCTTCATCACCGGCTCACGGCCATAGAAGGCCTCGATGTCGCGCACGGTGGCGCTGAATTCAGGATCCTGCGACGCAACCAGCGCCGAATACGCCATCCAGCCGCGTGTCAGCTGGTCAGCATTGTAGGCGCCCAGCGTGTTGAGGGCGGAATCGATATCGCCCGCATCCTTGAACGGCTTGGCCGCCACGTCTTCGGCGTCCGACTGGTAGGTCATGTAAACGGCAGCGCTTTCCGAGATCGGATCGGCTTTCTGTGCCGACGCGCCAGCTGAAAGTCCGAAGCCGCAAACCAGTGCAGCGATCACCCCAGAGGTCTTCATTCTAAACTCCCTCACGCGTCACGCGATTAGTGATGCCCGAACTTCCCGGCATGGGGAACCATGCCTTGTGTGATTTGCGCATTACAAATACAGCAGACCGGGCACCTGATCCGGCAAGAATGCCTAACAATTCTCTATGGGGTGTTAAGAGTTGGCCCCCGAAACGGCGCAGAAGCGGTTACAATTCGTTCACCTCGCGTGGATCGCGCTGGGGCTGACGGCGGCCGTGTCCGGTGGCATCGGCGGCGCGCCTCTGGCGAGCCTCATCGTAGCAATGATTTTGACTCTCATTCCGGGCCTCACCGGCTTTGCCGTGGCCGGCGCGGGCGACACACTGCGCCGCGGACTCGTGGTGATCGCCTGGCTGGTCTGTGCACTGATTGCCGTCGTGCTGACAGGGGGCGGCGCCTCGCCGCTGATCGTGCTGCTGGTGGCGGCGCCGCTGGCCGCCTTGCTGGCCGGCGCGCCGCGGATGGCAGCGGAGGCGGGCACCTTTGCCGCGCTCGCGCTGTTCGCGGTATTCATTGCCACGCCCGCCGGCTGGATTCCGCCGCCGCCGCGCGGGGCCTTGGAACTGGCCGCGCCGTTTGCGTTTGCGGGGCTCGTGCTGGCGGCGCTGAAGATCTGGCATCTCGTGTCACGCAGCGACGCAGCGCCTGCGGCCGCGCCGCCCACCGAGTTGCCGAAGGGCGAGCCCGACCCGCAGCCGATTGCCATGACCGGCATCAGCTGGATCGATGTGACCCCCGAGGGCCGCCTGCGCCGCGTGCAGGGCGACACGTTCGGCCTCGTCACCATGCGGCCGGGCTCGGCGCTCGGCAGTCTGTTCACGGATCATGATTTCCCGCTGCCGCCGCCCGGCCGCACCGGGCGCAAGCTGGTGACGGTCGAACTTGTCTCCGGCCAGCGTGTGCGCGTCCTCGCCGAGCGCCATGCCAAGGGCTGCCACCTGCTGATGGTGGACGCGCTGGACGAGACGCCCGCCTTGCCCTCCAGCGCGGTGGCGGACCTTGAAGCCAAGCTGCAATCGCGCACCGCCTTCTTCGCCTCGCTGGGGCATGACCTGAAGACACCGCTGAACGCCATCCTCGGTTACGCCGAAGTGATGCAGGCCGAGCTGATGGGGCCGATGCCCAAACCGTATGCGGACTATCCTTCGATCATCCACGAGAGCGGCACGGACCTCTTGCTGCTGGTCGACGACATCCTCGACCTTGCGCGCTCCGAAGCCGGCCAGCCGCGCCTCGAGCCCGAGCCGGTGGACCTCACGGCGTCTGCCGAATCCGTCATCCGCCAACTGACCGGGCAGGCGGACCGGCTGGGCATCACCTTGAAACTGAAATCCAGCGACGAAGTCTGGGCCGAAGCCGACGCCCGCGCGGTGCGCCAGATCTGGCAGAACCTCGTCTCCAACGCGATCAAATACTCCGCCAGCGGAAAAACGGTGACGCTGGAAACGCGCCTCGACAATGGCGCGGCCCTGCTCAGCGTCACGGACCGGGGCGCCGGCATCGCCGCTGCCGATCTCGGGCGACTGACCGAGCCCTTCGCGCAGGGCACGGGCGCGAAGCCCGGCACCGGCCTCGGCCTCTCGGTCGTGCGCCGCTTCGCCGAGCTGCACGGCGGCAGCCTGCGCATCACCTCAAAGCCCGGCAAGGGCACCCGCGTCGAGGTCACGCTGCCCCGCGCCTCGCACGCCGACATCGCCCCGATGGAAGAAGCGGCGGAGTAGGCGGCCCCCAAAAACCGACATTTTCGGTTTCCCGCCCCCCCGAACCGTGCCACCTTTCGTGTTCATACGAGAGGGGGTTCCCAATGAAACATATCATTCTGGCGGCTGTGGCCGCACTGGCACTTACGGGTTGCGGCGCCATCGGCGGCGGCGAGAAGGCCGCGATGGTCAAGGCGTGCACCGATAGCGGCGAGGCCGAGAAGGATTGCACCTGCATCGCCGACAATCTCGAGACCAGCCTCGATGCCGACACGTTCAAGGTCGTCGCAGCCGCGATGGCCGCCGATGACGCGGCAGGCGAAAAGATGATGGAAGAGCTTCCCGCCGACAAGCAGGGCGCGGTGATGGGCGCGCTGATGTCTGCCGGCATGACCTGCATGATGGGCGGCGCACCCGCCGAAGGCTGATCTTTATCGCGCTTGACGCGGGCGTCCGTCTCGGGGGAGACTCCGGGATGGACCGCTTACCTTCCAGACTATGGATCGAGGCACTGGTCCGGCGGGCGCAGCTCTCCGGCGCCAGTGCCTTTATCGTTCAGCACGGGGACGATGACCGCGGCGACGTACTGATCAAGGTCGCCCGCCTCGACGGCACCGCCGCCGCCTATCTTCCGTCCACGAACCTCGAAGGCGAACGCGTCTTCCTGAACCTCGAGATCCAGGGCGTCGGCCCGGACGAGGCGAGCGTGGACGAGTATGTGCGCCGCGCGAAGTCCCGCGACAGCGACCTGTGGATCGTCGAGATCGAGGACAAGGAAGGCCGTGCGTTCCTGACGGAACCTGTCGAGAATTGATCTGCGTTAAGCTCTCCTAAACCAGACAACTGCACTTTGCGGTTCGCTGGGCTAAAAGGGGCGGTAGCAGCGATGTTGTTCCTGTTGAACGAGTATGTGACCGAGATCGAGGCGCCCGAGCTGCGCCTGCTGAAACGCGGCCCGAGCCTCGGCTTCGAGGACGTGCATTCCATGCGGGCCCGCGAGGCCATCGAGTTTGCCCGCGCCAGGCTTCAGGTCTGCCATGACGAGGGCACGGTGCCCGGCGAAATCCTGGTGGCCGACCTCGCCGCGCTGATCATCGCCAAGACCGGGGCCAACGCCGCGCTGTTCCCGGTGCATGACGGCCGGGTCAGCGAGCCGCGCCTCACCATCCTGCCCGAAAGCATCCTCGAGGCCGTCCGCGCCCGCCTCGCCGAGGGCGCCGCTCCGGACATCCGCCAGTTCTGGCCGCGCGCCGCCTGAAGGCCGCAAGCGGTCGTTCGCGTCGCCTGAACGGTTGACGCAAACCCCGTCGCCCGGTTTCGCAGCGAAATGACGCCGCAGCCGCCGATCCGTGCACCGCATTTCTTCTGGGACGAGGATCGGCCCGCCACGCTGGCCTCGGCGCAGTTCCTCCTCGGCTTGCTCTGCGATTTCGCCCGTCTCTCGCCGGTCTGGTATGACCGTGCGGGGCGCGAAATCGCTGTATCGGTTGAGGGTGAAACGAACCAGGAGGCCAGCATCACCCCCGGGGTCTTGCCGACCCGAACAGAAAACACGGCAAATGAAAGCACTTTGAGGAGCGCCTTCAAAGCCGGTCTTGGTTTCGGTGACATATCCGAGTGCGTTTGCCATTGGGGAGTGCCTTTCGTTTGCTTGCCGTCCCGGAGACCCCTTGTCCCTGTCGACGCCGGACCGCCCGGGACGGCGCTGGCCAGGCCGGAACCCAAAGGGGCGAAACGCAGTGAAGCACCGGCTTGAAGTAGAATTTAGATGGCACGCGAGGAGCTGCGCAGCGGCGGGGAAAATTCTTCTGAAGGGCCGGTTTCGGGAGCGGGCTGCGCCGTCCAGGTCACACGGTAAGAGACGGGGACAACGGGTCCGGAGGCGGGAATGGAATGCTGACCAACCATGGCCAATGCAAGCGCACTTGCAGCGGGAACGAACGGACGAGATTGGCAAAACGCCGACGAAAATGTCGACGATCTGTTCGCGCAAACGCGGGCAAAGCAGCGCACACAGTCGGAGCAGGCGCGTTCAAGCGCACTGCGGATTTCGGGATTGCAGCGGCAGGCATCTATTCATAACGCTGCCCGTTCCGGTCGTTTCCGAACCGTTTCCGCTGTCTTCGAGCTGGCGCTGGTTTGAGAAAATGAACCCAGCACCATCAAATAGGTAACGCATTGTAATAATGAAAGAAACGCGGGGGCGGGTGAAGGGTATCGAACCCTTGTATTCAACTTGGGAAAAACGCCTTTCGCGATCGGTTTTCGCCAAACCGCTCCCCTTGGGTCTATGCGATCCCGGTGCGCCTCTGGATTCTCTCCGACCTCCACCTTGAATCTTGCCGCTGGGACTTGCTCGATCCCCGGCCGGATTATGACGTGTTGATAGCGGCAGGCGACATCTTCTCCCCGGCCTCGGTCGGTGTCGACTGGCTGTCGCGCCGCGCATCCGGGAAGCCCGTGATCTACGTGCCTGGCAATCACGAATGGTATTCACCGAACGGCCTGATGAACGTCGAGGAGGAAGCTGCGCGTGCCGAACGCCTGGCCGCAGACAGCGGCGTGCATTGGCTGAACACGCGCGCGGTGACGATAGACGGGGTGCGGTTTCTCGGCGCGACCTTGTGGACTGACTACGCTTTCTATGGCGCGCCCGCGCGCGACATGGCCCTCGCTGCGCGCTTCCTAAACGATCACCGCATGATCTTTCCCAGGCCCGCTTCGCCGCCGCTGTCTCCCCGGCAGGCGATGGACTGGCACGTGTCAGCGCGAGACTGGCTGGCTGGCGAACTATTGCAGACGACGGGGCCGGAAGGCTCGACAAAAACGGTCGTGATCACGCACCACATGCCGCATCCACGCTCGGTGGGTCCGAAATACGCGGGCGACCCGCTCAACCCCGCCTTCTGTTCCGACCTCTCCGCACTGGTCGAACGCTCTGGCGCCGCCGCGTGGATCCACGGGCATACACATACGAGCTGCGACTATGTCGCCGGATCAACACGCGTTGTGTGCAATCCGAAGGGCTATGGTCCGCGCAAGGAGGGCGGGCCAATCGAGAACCTGGCTTTCGATCCAGCCTGTGTGATCGAGGTCTGAGCCGCGCGCCTTGACCGTCTGCCGAAAGCTCGGCGCCTCAACGAAGTGTATTCAGCAAGGCGGCCAGGTCCTTCACGCCGATCGCTTCGATGGCCGCAGATTTCGGATATCGATCCTCGCCGGAATAGACGACGAAAGCCTTCGCAGGCTGAACGTCCTCAAGCGCGATGTGAAACCCCTTTTCGGTCTTCGCCGCGAGGCCGCGCTTGATCTCGATCGCCCATGTCCCGTGCCGTCCGCCGAGTTCAAGAATGAGATCGATCTCGGCGCCGGCAGCCGTTCGGTAGAAACTAGCCTTTGCGCGCTCCGGCGCTGTAGCAAGCAGGTTTTCGATCACGAAGCCTTCCCAGGAGGCGCCTGCGACGGGGTGGCTGAGCACATCATCGAGGGTTTCAAGGCCGAGCAAGGCGTGCGTGAGCCCGCTGTCGCGAATGTAGGTCTTTGGAGATTTGACGAGGCGCTTGCCGGCATTCGAATGGAAGGGTTGCAGGCGCCGGACGAGCAGCAGGTCTACCAGAAGTCCGATATAGCTCGTGATGGTGGGCGCCGAGACTGATAGCGCGCTGGCGAGGCGCGAAGCGTTGAGAAGGCTGCCTTGCGAATGCGCCAGCATCTTCCAGAGCCGTTCAAGGGCTTCAGCGGGAACGCGCGGTCCGAACATCGCGACATCGCGCTCGAGATAGGTGCGGATGAAACTACGGCGCAGCCGGAAACTGTCCCAATCACTGGCGGCCAGATAGCTATCGGGAAAGCCGCCGCGTACCCAGAGCCGGTGGGGGTCGTCGCTGCCAATTTCGAGGACGTCGAGCGGACCGAGATCGACATACTCGATGCGCCCCGCAAGGGACTCGCCCGATTGCCGGAGGAGTTCGATGGATGCCGAGCCGAGGATCAGGAAACGCCCGGTACGCTGACCTTCGCGGCGGTCGGCATCGATGATCCCGCGCAAGGCAGAGAATATCTCTGGCATGCGGTGGATTTCATCGAGGATCAGGAGCTTGTCGCGGTGCTGGCGGGCAAACAGGACAGGATCGGTGAGCTTTTCGCGGTCGGCGCTGGCCTCGAGATCAAGGTAGATTGAGGCGCGCCCGGCTGCGATCGCCTGCGCCAGGGTCGTCTTGCCGACCTGGCGAGGCCCGATGACCGCTACCGCCGCTTGGCGGGCGAGGGCAGCTTCGATTGACGACAAGGCGCGGCGGGGAATCATCCTTGTAAATTAAAAGAACGACTTACAAATTACAAGGAAAATTAGAAGTTCGCGAGCCGTCAAGGGATCTAATTGCATCGCCCAGTCCGCTCAAGAATTGTGCCAAGGTTGCAACAGCATCGCAAAGAACTTCAAGGCTTGGCGCATCAGATTCTGAGCCATAGAACTGGGCGGTTTTCGCTATTCCTTCACGGGTCAAAGGGGGTGCTTTTGACCAAACTGGGCAGCTTAATGCCTTGCAATCTCTAGTTTGACAGTCTCCCCTTCGCGGCGCCCTCACGGGACATATCGAGCTTTCAGTGGCGCCGAGCTTCTGGGTGCGGGCGGAGGTGTATCTCGGCGATACCTGGTTCGGGCGGGGCTGGATCGAACGCTGCTATGAGGAATGCGAAATCTGGCCGGATGCGTCGGGCGGCATTGTCGGCCCGCTTGTGGAGGATGATCCGCCGGGCCGTATCTCGAAGCGCGGCTACTGGGTGCAGTTCGATACCTCTCAGTGGCCGGGGTATGTGAGCGCGGCGCGCTACACCGGATTTGACATCCCGGACACTTGACAGGCCTCCGCCGGAGCCAGCCCCTTCATTCCATTCGCCAAATCGGTTAGGGCCTCCCGCAGAGAGAGACCCTGACCCATGTCGCACATCACCGAAGCCGCCCGGCGGCGCACCTTTGCCATTATCTCGCATCCGGACGCCGGCAAGACGACGCTGACCGAGAACCTGCTGCTGGCCGGCGGCGCCATCCGGGCGGCCGGTGAGGTTGCGGCGCGCGGGCAGGCGCGGCGCACGCGGTCGGACTGGATGAAGATCGAGCGCGACCGGGGCATCTCGGTCTCGGCCTCGGTGATGACGTTCGAGTTCGATGGCTACATGTTCAACCTGCTCGACACGCCGGGCCACGAGGACTTCTCCGAGGATACCTACCGTACCCTGACGGCTGCCGACTGCGCCGTCATGGTGCTCGACGCCGCCAAGGGTATCGAGCCGCAGACGCTGAAGCTGTTCGAAGTCTGCCGGATGCGCGACATCCCGATTGTCACCTTCATCAACAAGATGGACCGCGAGGCACTGGAGCCGATCGCGCTGCTCGACGAGGTGCAGGACAAGCTGCAGCTCGACACCTCGCCGCTCTACTGGCCCGCCGCCAGCGGCCAGCGCTTCTCGGGCATGCTGGATCTTGAGCGCGACGTGTTCCTGCAGTTCGAGCGCCGCCCCGGCGAGCCTGCACGGATTGGGCCGGCAACGGAGATTCCGGGCGATGCTGCGAGCTTGAAGGCGAACCTCGATCCTTACGTCTTTGCCGAGATGACCGAGGGCATCGAGATGGCGCGCAGCCTTCTGCCGGCGTTTGATGCCGATGCGTTCCGCTCGGGCAACATGACGCCGGTCGTGTTCGGCTCGGCGCTGCGCTATTTCGGCGTGGCGGAACTGCTCCGTACGCTGCACACCTATGCGCCTGCGCCGCGCGACCAGAAAGCAGTGAAGAAATCCGAGACGATCCGCGTGCACGCTGAGGATCCGTCCGTCAGCGGTTTCGTGTTCAAGATCCAGGCGAACATGGACCCCAACCACCGCGACCGCGTGGCCTTTGTGCGTCTTTGCTCCGGCGAGTTCCGGCGCGGCATGCGGCTGAAGACGGCGAGCGGCAAGCAGCTCAACATCCACAATCCGATGATGTTCATGGCGCAGGACCGCGAGATTGCCGAGACCGCATATGCGGGCGATGTGATCGGCGTGTCGAACCATGGCCAGCTGCGCGTCGGCGATTCATTGTCCGAGAGCGGAGATATCCAGTTCGGCGGCATCCCGAACTTCGCGCCCGAACTGCTGCGCCGCGCCCGTGTGAAAGATCCGATGAAGGCGAAACACCTGCGCAAGGCGCTGGAAAGTCTCGCCGAAGAGGGCGTGACGCAACTGTTCACGCCGCAGATCGGCTCGGACATGATCGTCGGCGCCGTGGGTCAGCTGCAGTTCGAGGTCATGATCGAGCGGATGACGGCGGAGTACAGCCTCGAAGTCTTCTTCGAGCCGGCGCCCTATAACGTGGCGCGCTGGATTTCGTCGGACGATCCGAAAAAGATCGAGGAGTTCATGGAGAAGAACAAGTCCGCCTCCGGAACAGATCTCGACGGCGCGCCGGTCTATCTCGCCAAGAACGCCTGGGACGTCGGCTACGCGCAGGAAAAGAACCCGGGGATCCGGTTCACGGCCACGAAAGAGCGGGCCCTTTAGTTTGCGCTAGTTTCCGGCGATTTCGCCGCTGAGGACTTCCGGCTGGGCTTCCACGGTGGCTTCGCCCCAGTAGGTCGCGTCCAAGCGGGGGGAGACGCCAGAGGTGGCCAGGAGGTTTTCTTCGGACTTGCCGGCACCCTGCTTCAATTCGCAGCGCGCGCCCGAGCTGCCATAGGCCTCGACGAACGACCATGACTGGCAGACGGAATCTTCGCCGCAGGCCGCTTTGCAGGTGAGTGCCGTAGAGCCGGCATCGACCTTGTAGGTGGAGCCGTGGCGGTAGCGGTAGACTTCATGGCCGGGCGTGGCGGGCCCGCGCGAGGCTTCAGTGGCCGTGAGCGGGTCCATGCCGGGCGAGGAGACGGCCTTGCGGGAGACGCCATCGGCGCTCGCGGCGAAGCCCAGACAAGCGGTGGCGGCGAGCAGAATGGCGAGACGCATGGGGCAATCCTCCCGGGGAATATAGCAGGCGGGAGGCTAACCGAGGCGCGTTAACGAAGCGTTTGCTCTACAATCAGCGGCGGTCAGTTCGGCAAACGCTCTCGTTTTTCCTCGATTTCTAGCCATTCCATCTCGATATTTTCGAGATCTGTCCGGGCGGCGCCGACCCGGGCGGATTTCTTCGTGAAGGCGGCCGGGTCGCGGGCATAGAGGCCTGCGTCGGCGAGGTCCTTCTCAAGCGCGGCGATCTCGGCCTGCAGTTTCGGGATCAGGGCGTTGATCTCCTTCTGCCGGTGCTCGTCCTTGTAGGAGAGCTTGGCGGCAGGTTTGGCTTTCGCAGCCGGGGCGGCGGCGCCCTTCGATTTGTCCGCCTTCGGCGCATTCTTCTGGCGCACGCCCTTCAGCTGTTCCTGTGCGTCGCTCCAGCCGCCGGCGGTCTGGATCCATTCGCCTTCGCCGAGCGGGCAGAGGCAACTGGTGACGGTGGCGTCGAGAAAGGCGCGGTCATGGCTGACGAGGATCAGCGTGCCTTCATAGGCGAGCAGCATGTCTTCGAGGAGGTCGAGCGTCTGCATGTCGAGATCGTTGGTCGGTTCGTCCATCACCAGGAGGTTCGAGGTCTGGGCAAGTCCGATGGCGAGCGCGAGGCGGTTGCGTTCGCCGCCGGACAATGCGGCGACCGGCTGGCGGAGTTGTTCCGGGCGGAACAGGAAATCCTTCGCATACGCCGCGATATGGCGCTGGTTGCCCTGCACATTGATGGAGTCGCCGCCCATCGGGGCGAGCGCTTCCCACATCGTGTCGGTGGCGTTGAGGCTCTCGCGCGTCTGGTCCTGGTAGGTCACCTGCAGCGTCTTCGAATGCGTCACCGTGCCGGCGTCCGGCGTGATCTCGCCGAGCAGCAGGCGCACCAGCGTCGTCTTGCCGGCGCCGTTCGGGCCGATGATGCCAATCCGGTCGCCGCGCAGGATGCGCAGGTCCAGACCATTGGCGATCACCAGCGGGCCGTCGGCGGTCTGGAAAGTCTTCGACAGGCCCTTCGCCTCGATCACCTTCTTGCTCATCGCTTCGCCGGCATCGGCGCTGAACTCGGCGAGCGACTTGCGGTCGTTGAGGGCGCTGCGCATCTGCGCATGGTCCACCTTCATCTGGCGCAGCCGGGCAAGGCGGCCCTGGTTGCGCTTGCGCCGCGCAGTGACGCCCCGCGCCAGCCAGTGCTGCTCGTCCTTCAGCTGCGTCGTCATCCGGCGCAGCTGGCGCTCGTCCTCTTCCTCGATCTGCTCCGCCCACTGATCGAACTTCAGATAGCCTTCCGGACTTTTCAGCACCTTGCCCTGGCGCAGCCAGAGCGTGTTGGTGGAGACGGTCTCGAGGAAACGCCGGTCGTGGCTGACCACCAGCACAACGCCGTTGAACGCCTTCAGCCGCCCTTCGAGGTATTCGATCATCGGCACGTCGAGATGGTTCGTCGGCTCGTCCAGCAGCAGGATCGTCGGCTGGATCGCAAAGGCCTTCGCCAGCGCTGCGCGCCGCTTCTGTCCGCCCGAGAGGGTCTTCGGATCGGCCTCGGGGTCGATGCCGAACTCCATGATCTCGGCCTCGGCCATGTAGGCGCCTTCGAGGCCGTCCGCGACATAGTCGAGCACGGTGGCGAATCCGGAGAGGTCAGGCTCCTGCGCGACGGTCGCGTAGGTGATGCCGGGCTGGCGCCAGACTTCGCCCGAGTCCGGCTCGATCACCTCCGAGATAATCTTCATCAGTGTCGACTTGCCGGCCCCGTTGCGGCCCACCAGCGCTGCGCGCTCGCCCTTGGACAGGGCCAGCGTCACGCCCTCGAACAGCGGTCCGCTGCCAAAGGTGAGGCGTACATTGGTTAGGGAAATCAGGGGGGGCTGGGCCATGCCGGGGAGATAGCCTCTGGTTCGCGCAGAGGCTAGGGGGCGGGCGCTGCGCCCGCCAGCCCGTCTGCCTCAGTCGAAGGTGTAGCTGATGAAGACCCCGGCGCTGAACTGGTCGGCGTCGCCGCGCAAGGTGACCAGGGGGCCGTCGCCGGTATCGCCGGTCAGCCGGTCATAACCGGCAAAGGTGACGACAGACCATTTGAAGTCGCGGTCCAGTGGAATGATGCCGAGCGCGCCCACGCCGTAGCTGCTCACGCCGCCGCCAGCTTCGTAAACCGGCAGTCCGGAGGCGGCCGACTGGGCCGGTGGGACCCCGAAATAGGCAGCATTGTAGTTTTCATCGACGATCTTCACGCGTGGGCCGGCCGACCAGATGATGGGCGGCCCGAAGCCGGTGATGGCGCCGCCGGCGCCCGCATTGAGGTCAAGTACGAGGCCCTCATGACCCGAGACCGCCTGACGCAGTTCGGCGCCTGCCGACCAGGGACCGCTGCGGTAGCGCAGGAACCCGCCCAGTTCGAAACTTGTGTCGACGTCGCCGAGGCCCACCAGATCGGTCGTCCCGCCGCCCGAGACCGCGAAGGACTGGTCGCCGTCGTCATTGCGGGAAAACTTTACGCGCCCGATGGGGCCAGCCGACAGGGACTCCGACTGGATCCAGTTATAGCCCACGCCGTCCTGCACGGAGGCAAAGAACCGGTCGGCATACTTGAACTGGATGTTGGGCAGGATCGACACGGCGTAGTCGTCATCGCCTTCATAGGTCGGCGCATACAGGCTGCCGGCGCCGAGGGTGACCTGCCAGCCTTCGGCGGGCTCTGGCGCCTGGGCAAACGCGGGAAGGCAAGCGCACGAAAGCGCTGCGAAAAGCAGGGTGGCGCGCATCGGAGTCTCCTAGGTTACTGCAGGCCCATACGCTGGGGGGGGTACCCTTGGATCATGGGCGCACTGCTTGTCCCGCGAAGGCAGCCGGATCATCACTTCCGCGAAGGGCCGAAGTAGCGAGAGATTGCCGCAAGGGGAAGGCTGGACGGGCGGGGGCGCCGGGCGGAAAGTCCGTTCCATGCCGGAACTCACTCCCCCCGAAGGTTACGCGCCGCATTTCCGCAAATCGCGGTTCACCGATCCGTGGGAGCCGCTCTATTCGCGCAGCACACCTCGTGAGGTCTCGATAGGCCTCTGGCTCGCCGAGGCGCACTGCAATTCGCGCGGCCTCGTGCATGGCGGCCTGATTGCGTCGCTGGCCGACAATGCGATGGGCCTGTCCTGCGGCGCAGCGCTGGCCACCGAAGGCCGCGCGCCGGCTGGCGGACTTGTCACCGTCACTCTGTCCACAGACTACCTCGGCAGCGCCCGCCTCGGCCAATGGCTCGCGACCGACACGCACTTCGTGAAGACCGGCGGATCGCTCTGCTTTGCGGCTTGCCTGGTGCACGCGGACGGTCAGCCGATTGCCCGCGCGAACGCCACCTTCAAGGTTCTCGGCGGGCATTAACCCTCGCTTGGCGGATGGCCGCCATATTGCAGGCCCGCACGGCAGTTCGCTGCGCATCGGGGCAGGCGGTCCATGAGGGGCCGCTGCCACCGATGATCTGCCCATGAGGTTTCGACTGATGACCCATCGCAATCTTGTCGTCCTGCGCACCCCTGTGCCGCATCGGGACGTCCCCGTTGACGAGCCCCGCGCCGATTTCGAACTGATCCGCCAGATGATTGGCGGCGAGTATGCCTCCTCGGGCACCTTGGCGCTCGACTGGGCGAGGCGCCTCGCCGGGAAAAACCATGCGACCGCTGCCGCGCTGGCCGCCTGGTCGGTGCGCAAGGAGGCGGCCAACATGTTCACCACCGGCGAAGAGATCGCGTTCCGCCTGCTGCCGATGTTGCGCGCATCCGGCTGGAAGGGTCGCCTGTTCAGCGTGATCCATGCGAGCCACAGCCCGAAATGGCAGATGGCCGCGCGCCTTCTCGGCACGAAGAATGTCGGAGCCTATTACACGGTGGCCAGGCTGCAGCGCGATATCCTCGTGAACAAGGCCGGGCTTGCGCCGGAGAAAGTGCACTTCCTCTACGACTCGGTCGATGCGGATTTCTTTGATCCCGCGAAGGCGGCGCCCGCCGCCGGGGAAGGATATGCCTTCGCCTGCGGGCTCGAGAACCGGGACTATGCCACGCTCGCGACGTCGGCCGCCGGGGTTCGCCTGCCGGTGCGCGTCCAGGCCTCCGGCTACTTCCCGCAGGAGACGGCGACGGATCAAGGCGCGCCCGAGAATCTGGAGATCAACCGTACACGGATTTCCTATGACGAGTTGCGTGCCCGCTACGCCGGCGCCCGCTTTGTCGTGGTGCCCCTGCATGCGGTGCCCTACGCGGCGGGTGTCAACGGCCTGCTGGAAGGCATGGCGATGGGCAAGGCGGTGATCGTCACGGGCTCGCCGGGCCTCGCCGACTATACCGGCCTCGATTCCCTGATCACCGTTCCGGCAGCCGACCCCGCGCGGCTTGCGGCGGCCATGGACACACTCTGGCGGGACCCGCAGGCCTGCGCGCAGATGGGCCGCGCCAACCGGGACTGGGTTCTGCGCCACGCCGCCGTGGAGCAATATGCCGCCACGATTGCAGGCCACATGCGCGCGTCCTAGGCCGGCGCCGTCATGCTCAAGTCGCAGATCCTGAAAGGCACTTCCTGGCTGCTCGCCGGACGCCTCGTCAGCAATCTGCTCGGCCTTGCCAGCACGCTGATTGCGGCGCGCCTGCTGATGCCGGAAGATTTCGGTCTGATGGCGATCGCGATGAGCGTGTTCGGCATTGCCAGCGCCGCCGTCGAGCTGCCCGTTGGCGCCGCGCTCGTGCAGATGAAGACCGCCACCAAGGCGGATTTCGACACCGCCTGGACGATCAACGTACTGCGCGGCGTGATCGTCTCGGTACTGATGGTGATCGCCGCCTGGCCGGCGGCGATGATCGTGGGGGATGACCGGCTCATCGGCCTCGTCGCCGCGCTTGCGGCGTATCCGCTGATCACCGGCCTGCGCAATTCCTGGTTCGAACAATACATCCGCGACATGGATTTCCGGCGCGAGGCGCTGCTGGATGTCGTAATGAAGGTCACTTCTCTGGCGGTCACCGTCTGGATTGCGGTGGCAACGCGCAGCTATTGGGCGCTGCCGGCCGGCGTCGTCGGGGCGGCGCTGGCGGGCACCGCCGCCTCCTACCTGCTGCGTCCGCAGCTTCCCGCCTTCAGCCTCGCCTCGTTCCGCAAGTTCTTCGGCTTCTCCATCTGGATCGGTCTTGGCAACGTCGTTGACACTTTCCGCGATGCCACCACGACCTTCTTCATCGGCCGCCTGCTCGGCAATGCAAAGCTGGGCGCCTTCGCCCTCGGCTCGCAGTTCGCAGAGCGGCTGGAACTCGTCCTCTATACGCCGATGGAACGCACGCTGTTTGCCGCCTTCAGCTCAATCCAGGAGGACGCCGCCCGCGTGCGCGCGGCCTACCTGCGCAGCATCCATATCGGCTTTGCGATCATTCTTCCGGTCTGCGCCGGGATCGCCCTTCTGGCCCCGGAAATCATCGCCGTCGCGCTTGGGCCGAACTGGTCGCTGGCCGCGCAGGTGCTTGCTTTTGCTGCACCGATCACTGCGCTTTATCTTTTGGCTGGGCTCAGCAATGCGCTGGCTAATGCACTGGGCCAGCCGAAGGCGCTGTTTCGCTTCAAGGCGCTTTCGGCCGCTTTACATGCGCCGGTGTTGGTCTTGGCCATTGTGAACTATGGAATTGAAGGCGCACTTTGGGCTTGCGCTTTCACAGCGGGAGGCTGGTGCTTTTTCAGCTTCCACGTTGTGGCGAAATTGACGGGCTTGACCATCCCGTCTCAGATCGCAGCGGTTAGCCGGACAACGCTATCAGTCGTGGGAATGTGCACAGTCGTTTTATTGGTCCGACACGTTCTCTTTGCAGACATGCCACTTGAATGGATAAACCCCGTTTTCCGCGCTATTGTTATGGTAGGGGTCGGCGCAATCACTTATTTGGTTGCGCATTTTGTTTTATGGCAAATGTCTGGTCGGCAAGAGGGGGTAGAGACACTTTTACTGTCGTTGCTGCGTCGCCTTTGGCCGGTCCTTTAGTTGAAGCTTTTTGCATCTCTCCGTTTTGCAGCGTTCTGCAAATTTCCTCTGCAAAGCCCAACAGCATCTGTTTGATATCTGTAGCGAAATAATCGGTGCCACCCCAGGCGCCTAAACCCGGCGTCTTGTTCGCATCAAAGATGAACGGCTCGCCGTCCACCATCACATAGTCGATCTTCCCGTAACCGAGGTTCAGCTGCCGGCGCAGGCGCAGCAGGCGCGGGTGCGGCACGAACGGCTCGCAGGAGATGTGCTCGTCCTCGGTGATGATCTCGGCCGTGGAGCGTTCGATAGTCTCATAGTGCAGGTTGCCGAGGAACATGTACTCGCGCAGCAGGTTCTTCTCGCCGTCCTTCTCGAGCATCAGCTTCTGAACGACGTTGTCCGGCGTGAAGTATTCCGGCGGCACATCGCCGAGGGACGGGAAGATCCGGTAGTCGGCCTTTGTCAGGATGGGGCGCGCCGGCTGGCCGCTCAGCATCCTGCGGAGGTGCCGCAGGGCCCGGCCGGACAGTGTCAGCGCCTTGAGTTCCGGCAGGCCGCCATAGTTGAGGTCGGATTTCACGATCACCGGGCCGGCGTAGCTGTCGCCTCGGTTCAGCAGGCCGTCCACGGAGACGCGCTTGCGGATGTTGGAGGCGTTGGCATTGATCTGCTTGGGGTAGCGCTGCGCGAAACGGCGGATGTGGCCCGGAACGACCGACAGGTCCACGTGCACGAAAATGCCGTCAGCTTCGACAAACCGGTCCGTGCCGCAGAGGTGGACCACGTCGACGCCCAGATCGTCGAGAAATTCCGAGATCAGCATCACCATGTGATGGCGCGCGCCGCGAGCCGTTCCCCGGCTGTGCAGGATCACAAGTCGCTTGGGGCGATCTGGCATTTTGGTCGTTCCCCCGGCGGATCCATCTGAAATAGAACCGTCAGGCTAGCCATTAATAATTAAGAGCGTCTCCGTATAGTCCGCAAACTGATGAACATCATAGTTTTCTACTAACAACTCAGGCTCTTAGGGCCGCGATTTCTGGGCCGGTCAGGGGACGCCAGGTGCCTTCTTGAAGGCCGTCCAGCACCAGGGGGCCAAAGCGGCTGCGGTGCAGGGCCTCGACATGGTTTCCGGCCGCCGCAAACATCCGCCGCACCTGGTGGTAGCGCCCCTCGGTCAGCGTCAGGGCGGCGGTCTGCGCGCCGGTCACCTCCAACCGGGCGGGCAGGCAGGGCTTGTCCTCGCCGCGAAGGACCAGCGTGCCGGCGGCAAACAGGGCCGCCTCGTGGCCTTCCAGGGGGCGCGCGAGGGTCGCTTCATAGGTTTTCGGCAGGTTGGACTTCGGCGAGATCAGCCGGTGCAGCAACGAGCCGTCATCGGTGAAAAGGAGAAGGCCGGTCGTCTCCGCGTCCAGCCGGCCGACGGACGAGACCTTGGGGTCGCGCTTCTGGTAGCGGGGCGGCAGCAGCTCATAAACGAGGCGGCCCTGATCGGCGTGCGAGCAGGTAAAGCCCGCCGGCTTGCTCAGCATCAGCACCATGCCGTGCGGCGGATCGATCGGCTCGCCGTCAAACCGCAGGTCCTCGCCCTCACCGGTCACGCGCCCGTCGCGGATGGCGATGGCCACTTCCTTGCGCGAGCCATAGCCAAGCCCGGCGAGATGTTTCGCAAGCTTGAGCGTATCCCTCATTTCTGGCGTTTCGGACGCTCTGCGCGGATGATTTTGTAGCCCGCCTCGTCCTCGAGCATTTCGCTCTCCTTGAAGCAGGCTGCCAGTTCCGCCTCGTAGGGCAGGTGCCGGTTGGCAACCAGCCAGAGCGTGCCGCCTGGCTTCAGCGTCTGCGCCGCGGCGCGTATGAAACTCCGTCCGAGGGCGGAGTTGTCGGCGCGGCCCGTATGGAATGGCGGGTTCATCACGACGAAGTCATACGCGGCCTTCGGCAGGTCCGTCAGCGCATCGGCCCAGTGCGCCGCATAGCGGCCTTCGAACGGGGCGAGCGTTTCATGGATGCAGGCGATGGCTCGGTATTCGGCCTCGTAGAGGTCCATCCGCTCCACCTTCGGGCAGTTGCTCAGGATCTCGCGGCTGAGAAAGCCGTAGCCGCCGCCCAGATCGGCGCCGATACCCTTGGTCTGCTCGGGTACGCTGTCGGCCAGCAGTTCGCTGCCGGGGTCCACACGGTCCCAGCTGAACAGGCCGGGGCGGCTGAACAGGCCTGGCTCGATCTCGCGGATCGCATCTTCCTCGATCCATTCCTCCGCCAACGGATGATTTACGACCGCGTCCACCTTGTAGGTCCAGAAGGCGCGGCACTTGTGCTTCGACAGGCTGTCGGCTTCACCGGCGATTTCCGCCAGCTGCTTCTCGCCGGTCTTGCCGCCCAGCGTGTTGGGCAGGCTCGCCAGCACATAGCCGCCCTCCGGCGCCGCCAGCAGCGCGCGGGCATACAGGGCGCGCGCCTGATCACGCTGGCGCGGCGGCACGACGATGGTCAGCATCGCCTGCGGCAGGTCCACCGAATCCACCGGCAGCACATTGAACCCCGCCGCTTTCAGCGCCTCATGGTTGGGCTTGAAACTCGTCCGGCAGACGAGCTGGTCCTTCGGGAGTTGCATCAGCCACGGCCCCGGCTCGGCATTCAGCACAAGGATCGGCCCGCTCGCGGGCAGGGGCACAGCCCCGTCCTCAAGGGCCAGCATAAGGGTATCGAAAACAACAGCATCCATCATCCGCGCTGCGATAGCGCCGCGGGACCACAAAGAAAAGCCCCGCCGGCTTTGGACCGGCGGGGCTTCAACTATTGTCCCTCGCGGGAAAGGCTTAAGCGTCAAGGCGCTCGATGATGATCGCCGGAGCCATGCCGCCGGCGGCGCACATGGTGACGAGGCCGTAACGGCCGCCCGAACGCTCGAGTTCGTCGAGGGCGGTGCCGATCAGGATCGAACCGGTGGCGCCGATCGGGTGGCCAAGGGCCATCGCGCCGCCGTTGATGTTCACCTTCTCGCGGTCGAGCTTCAGGTCACGGATGAATTTCTCGGCGACGACCGAGAACGCCTCGTTGATTTCGTACACATCGATATCGGTGGTTTTCAGGCCGGCCTTCTCAAGCACTTTCTTCGCAGCGGCGACCGGCGCGTTCAGCATCAGCGTCGGGCAATCGCCCATGTTGGCTGTGGCCACGATCCGGGCGCGGGCCTTGAGGCCATGCTTCTTCATGTAGCCTTCCGAAGCGAGCAGGAGGGCGGCGGCGCCGTCCACGACGCCCGAAGAGTTGCCGGCATGGTGAACGTGGTTCACCTTGCCTTCGATCTGCGGGTACTTGCGGGTGACCATGTTGCCATAGGTGTTGCCCTGGTCGTCGACCGGGATGTCCATGTACATGTTGAACACGGTTTTCAGGCCGGCAAGGCTTTCCATTGTCGTCTGCGGACGCGGGAACTCTTCATGGTCAAGCGCCAATGTTCCGTCCACGTTGTAAACCGGCACGACCGATTTGTTGAAGCGGCCTTCCGCGATGGCGCGGGCGGCGCGCTGCTGGCTGACGACGGCGAGGCGGTCAACCGCTTCACGGTCGATGCCTTCCAGCGTTGCGATGGCATCGGCGCAGACGCCCTGCTGCGATTGCGGATGCTTGGCGCGCAGGCGCAGGTTGCCAACGTCCATGGTCGGCGGGGATTTCGGGTCGGCGGTGGCCGAGGTGTAGCTCATCATTTCGCAGCCGCCGGCGATGACGCAGTCTTCCATGCCGGACATGATCTGCGCCGCGGCGAGCGACACGGTGGTGATGCCCGAGCCGCAGAAACGGTCGAGTGTGACGCCCGAGGCCTTGATGTCGAAGCCGGCATCGAGCGCGGCCATGCGGCCCATGTCGGCGCCTTGCGCGCCGCGCTGGCTGGAGGTGCCCCAGATGATGTCGTCGACGGTGGCGGTATCGAGCTTGTTGCGGTCGCGCAGCGCGCTCAGCACCGTCGCGGCGAGGTGCTGCGGGTGCATGTGGGCGAGGGCGCCCTTGCCAACTTTGCCAATGCCGCGCGGGGTGCGGACGGCGTCAATGATATAGGCTTCGGCCATGATGAATCTCCCTGTGTGGACGGCCCTTCGGCTGGGGGCGTCGCTGAATTTTGCTTTACGCGAACGTAAGCGTAAGCGAAAGCCGTGACGTTGGGGGAAGCGCTGCGGCGCGTCCCCTGTGCGGCCTGACGATTATGTGAGATGCTCCCCGCACGGGAGAAAACGCACATGGCGCCAAGCCGTGGACTGATCGGACGGAGCGCTGCGCTGGCAGCCCTGCTGGCCTTGTGCCCGGCCCCGGCCCTGGCCGCCGGACGCCACGTCATACCGTTCGAGATCAACGA
>CAMDAC010000021.1 GCA_945888325.1 Candidatus Sulfopaludibacter sp. SbA3 | reverse complement strand
CGCCGGAACGGAACAGAACCGTGGCAAGGATGAAAGCGCCGAAGCCTTTGAAGCCCGGTGCGATGCTACACTTCGCTGCGCCTCATGACACTGAAGCGCAGACTGGAGCGGCTGGAAACAAAGGCCGACGCCAAAGCGGGCGAACAGTACATCGTATTCGTCACCCATTACGAGGCCGGGCCGGATGATCCAAACTGCAAGACAGGTGAGATCTACGAGGTGATCGTGTTCAGCTATCCGGGTTCAGGGTCACAAGTGTTTAAACGCCAGCCGGGGGAGACTGAGGAGGCGTTGCTGCTGAGAGTAAAAGAGGCGGAGCGAGGTTGTCCGGCATGACGCTGAAAGGCCGCCTTTCGAAGCTTGAGGCCATTGCGCCCCAGTCATTGCCTGCGGTGGACCGGGGACTGCTTGCCCTGAAGGTCCGGTTCATGGCGGAGCTCGCAGGACAGGGCCCGAAGGAAAGCCCTGTTGAGGCGATTGCGCGGCTTCTGGGATATAACACCCTGCGGCAGATGACAGACGCGATGCGTCATGAGTGCCCAGGCTTCCAAGAACGCTGGGCAAACGCCGCCCGGAAGGCCTCCTGACGCCCGCCCGAAATCTCTCCAGCTGCTACCTATGTGCTACCTGGCTGGGTTCTCGGCGGCTTCTTGGCTTGAAAACACAAGCCTAAGTCCTTGTTTTTAGTGGTGCCGGCAACAGGACTCGAACCCGTGACCCCCTGATTACAAATCAGGTGCTCTACCAGCTGAGCTATGCCGGCACGGTTTTGCGGATACCGGAATCGCTCCTGTGGCGCAAGCGCGTGAGGCGGAATGCCTTGCCAGCCGGTTCAATCTCGCCAAGACTTGCCGCTACCGGATGTCCGGGGAGGCCCCGCATGGCAGATCGCGCCTTGATGCCTGACCTGCTCAGGGCGTTTGCCCTTTTTGGCATCGCCGTCGTCAACGTCATCGGATTCGCCCAGCCGTTTACTACCGGGTTCCATGATGGCGGGCTCGATACGGTTGCGGACCAGACAGCCTACAGCCTGGTCAGCCTTCTGTTCCTGATGAAATCCTATCCCTTGTTCTCGATGATGTTCGGCGCGGGCCTCAGCTATCAGCTGATGGCGGCCGAGCGTGCGGGCAAGGATTTCGCGCCGCGCTATTTCCGGCGGATGGCCGCGCTGATCGTCCTCGGCATCCTGCATTTCATCTTCTTCTGGATCGGCGACATCCTGCTGACCTATGGCCTGCTGGGATGCCTGCTGTTCGTGCTGCGCGGGGCCTCGGTCAAAGTGCTTGTCCGTACCGGGATTGCCTTGATCGCGCTGAACACCCTGCTCCTGTTCGCCTTTGCCGGGATGATCTGGGCCGGAGAGACCTATGCGCCGGAGGCCATGGCCGGGGCGGGCTATGACGAGATGGACGCGGAGGCGTTTGCGGCGTTCGGCGAAGGCAGCTTCTGGGACGCCGCGCTCTACCGGCTCGAGCTTCTGCCGTTCGTTTTGCCGAGCGTCATCGTCCAGCAAGGTATCTCGGTGTTCGGGTTTTTCTGCTTCGGACTTGCAGCCGTGAAGGCCGGCGTCATCGACCCGCCGATGGCGCCGATCTGGAGATTGTCGCGGCGCGTGTTTCTGCCAATCGGCATGGCGGGCAGCGCGCTCGGCGCCTGGATCCTGCTGCAAGCCTCTTCATCGGTGGACAGCACATACATTCTTGGCAGCGGCGTGATCATGGCCTTCTCGGCATTTTCCGCCCTCGGCTATGTCGGGCTGATCGCTGCGATTTCGGGACGAGCGGCGGGGCCGGTCCGCCGTTTCTTTGCCCAGGCCGGATCGGCCTCGCTGACGGCATATCTGCTCCAGTCGGTCATTTTTTCGCTGATCTTCAGCGCGTATGGCTTCCACCAATTCGGGACCATGGGCGCGGCGCAGGCCATCCTTGTCGCGGCAGGCGTTGCTACCGCGTCGCTTGTATTTACCGGCATCTGGCGAAGCTTTGCTAGCCGGGGGCCGATGGAGGTTCTGCTTAGGCGGGTAACCTATTGGGGCCGAGAATAAACGACGGCGCGTAAGTACCTGATTAAGCAACGGATTTGATTGTTTTAGGAACCTTATCGCCAGCGGGCGGTTGGTTGTTCATGGATCGTCCACTCAAGGAGACGAAGATGAACAACGATTTCAGGAAACATGCAGTAGCAGGATCGCTTGCGATCGCGCTCGCCGCGTCGGCGTTTGCGCAGGGGCTGCCTGCCCCGCCGGCCAACCCGCAAGTGGCAGCGCCTACAGCGGCGTGCGGCGACTTCAACGTTGCGATTTACTTCCCGGCCTATGAAACGAGCCTTTCGCCGCAATCCGAGCGCGTGATCGGCGCCGCCAGCGAGCAGCTGAAGGGCTGCTACGTGTCAGGCGTTTCCGTGAATGTGCTCTCGGAAGAGGCCCATACGGACGAAGATGCGGCCAGCCTGTCGGAAGCGCGCGCCGATACCGTGATTTCGGCGCTTCTGGCCCACGGTGTCGAGCCGGCCAGCTACAAGTCGGACATGACGCGCGTGGAGGCGGCTGCGGCCGGCGCTGTGCCGACGGTCGAGCCCATGGCCCGCCGGGTCAGCGTGTCGTTTGATGTAAGCCCGGGTTACGGCGCCTAGCCGCGAAAACACCACCGATTGCCATTCGAACCCCAGTCAGGACCACCTGACCGGGTTTTCGTTTCGGGGCGGCGGGCAGCTGGCTGTTTCTTTTCCGGCGGGCCGCGTTAAAACGCGTCCTTCCGGCTCCGGCCCAACCTTGAGAGACACCGCGCCCCATGACGCAAACCCGGCGTATCCTGATCACGTCTGCCCTGCCCTACATCAACGGGGTTAAGCACCTCGGCAACTTGGCCGGGTCGATGCTGCCGGCGGACGTGTATGCCCGCGTGATGCGCCTGAAGGGTCATGACGTGACGTACATCTGCGCGACCGACGAACATGGCACGCCGGCGGAGCTGGCGGCGCAGGCGGCGGGTCAGACGGTGCAGCAGTATTGCGACGAGCAGTACGAGATCCAGCGCAAGGCAGGCGAGGGCTTCCTGCTGTCGTATGACTGGTTCGGCCGGACCTCGCGCCCGGCGAACCACAAGCTGACGCAGCATTTTGCGCAACAGCTGGAGAAGAACGGGCTGATCGAGGCGCAGACCTCGAAACAGGTTTATGCGGTCGACGACGGACGCTTCCTGCCGGACCGGTATGTGGAGGGCACGTGCCCGCATTGCGGGTTTGAGAAGGCACGCGGCGACCAGTGCGACAATTGCGGGCGGTTGCTCGATCCGGTGGACCTTATCAATCCGTACTCGGCGGTCACTGGCAGCCGGAACATCGAAGTGCGGGATACGGAGCATCTCTACCTGCAGCAGACCGGCATGCAGGACACGATCCGCGCCTGGGTGAACGAGAAGGGCAAGGCCTGGCCGTCGCTGGCGGTGTCAATTGCCAACAAGTGGCTGGACGAAGGCCTGATCGCGCGCTCGATCACGCGCGATCTCAGCTGGGGCGTGAAGGTAACGTCCGCAGACGGATCACCTCGGCCTGGCTTCGAGAACAAGGTTTTCTATGTCTGGTTCGATGCGCCGATCGGCTACATCTCCGCGACGCAGGAATGGGCCGAGGCGACCGGCAATGACTGGGAGAAGTTGTGGAAGCGCGACAAGGGCGCTGACCAGACCGAGTATGTCCAGTTCATGGGCAAGGACAATGTGGCGTTCCACACGGTGAGCTTCCCGGTGACGCTGCTGGGGTCCGGCGAGCCGTGGAAGACCGTCGATAAACTGAAGGCGTTCAACTGGGTCACGTGGTATGGCGGCAAGTTCTCGACCAGCCAGAAGCGCGGTGTGTTCATGGACACGGCGCTGAGCCTTCTGCCGGCGGACTATTGGCGCTGGTACCTGATCGCGAACGCGCCGGAAGGCTCTGATGCAGCGTTCACGTGGGAGGGCTTCCAGGCCTCAGTGAACTCTGACCTGGCCAACGTGCTGGGCAACTTCGTCAACCGGATCACCAAGTATTGTGCCTCGAAGTTTGACGGCAAAGTGCCGGAAGCCGGCGTACCTGGCGAGGCGGAAGCCTGGATGGCGAACGAGCTGTCGACGCGTCTCAAGGCGATTGATGAGTATTACGAGACGATGGAGTTCCGCAAGGCGGCCGCGGAAACGCGGGCGCTGTGGGCGGCGGGGAACGAGTACCTGACCAAGGCCGAGCCCTGGGTGAAGTACAAGTCGGATGTGGACGGCGCGGCGGTCGGTGTGCGGGCGGGGATCAACCTTGCGGCAGTCTTCGCGATCATCGCGCAACCGATCATCCCGGATGCCTCGAAGAAGGTACTCGATGCGCTTGGTATTCCGGGGGGCAATCGCCGCTGGCCTGACTGGAATGACACGTCCTTGCTGGACGCCATCCCGCGCGGCGCGCCGATTACGCCGCCGGACGTGCTGTTCCAGAAGATCGAGGACACGCAGGTGGCCGAGTGGACCGAGCGGTTCGGCGGCGGAAAGGAGTAAGCCCATGGTGCAGGCGCGCAGCGGGGGGGGCCAGTGTGGGCGTGTCCGGTTTCGCGCCGCCGGCCTGCTGGACAATCCGCATGTCTGCCATTGCCGCATGTGCCAGAAGGCGACCGGCAACTTCTTCGCGGCGCTCGTGGGTGTTCCGTTCACGGACTTTCAGGTGACGCGCGGCATACCGGCCGAGTTCAACAGTTCGGAAAAGGTTTGCCGCGGCTATTGCCGTGACTGCGGCACGCCGCTCTACTATCGCCACCACGACAGCCAGCACATCTCGATGAGCATCGGCGCCTTCGATGAGCCCGCCTTCATTCCGCTGAACTTCCAGCTGGGGATGGAAGGCCGCCTGCCGCAAATCGACCAGTTGCCGGGTCTCCAGCATTTCGGCGCGACTGAGGACGAGATGCCGGAGGAAGCGACGCAAATCCGCCGCACCAACAACCAGCATCCAGACCATGACACGGACGACTGGGAACCGAAGTCTTAGCGGCGCCGGAAGACGACTGTCAGGTTGTTGGCGGGCATTTCGGTGATCGCCGTGAGTTCCAAGCCTGCGGCACGGGCCCGCGGCGAGATATCAACGTCAAGATCGCGCACGCCCCAGTCGGGGTTGCGGGACTTAAGGCTTTCATCGAACGCGGCATTTGACGGCGCGATGGCCCCAGAGCGGGCGAACGGTCCGTAGAGGATCAGCAGGCCGCCGGGTCGAAGCAACCGCCCTGCCCCGCGGATCAGGCCTTCTGCCGCTGGCCATGGCGCAATGTGCACCATGTTAGCGGAGAAGACCGCGTCCCATGGCGTGAGGCCTTCTGCGTCGTCCCATTCGTCCGTTGACGCATCAATGCGAAGCGGCCCTGCCAGGCGCCCGGTGGTGTCAGCCTTAGCCCAAGCGCGCTGACTGGCGAGACTGTCGGGGTCGATATCCGAATAGGTCCAGTGCAGGTTCGGCAACTCACCTGTAAGGAAGGCGCCGTGCTCGCCGGTGCCGGAGGCGATCTCAAGCACGCGGGCGGGCGCTGTGATCAGCGGCGCCAGAACATCGCGGATCGGTTCGCGATTGCGCGCGGCGGAGGGCGAGTAGCGCCGCCCGTCTTCGCCCTCGCCCCGGGTCTCGAGCGCAACCGGCGGCTTATCCGCCATGGGCCTGCTTTTCGAAGTCGTACATTTCCGTCGTCACGCTCGCCTGAACTGCGGTCGTGTAGCGGTTTCCGGCGATACGGTCCGGCGCGAAGTGCGCATCAAGGCGGTTGACCAGGGCGGCGCTGAGAGAGACAGCGCCAGCTGCGTGATTTTCATCGAAATGAGATGGCTTCGTCGTACCGGGGATAGGGATCACATTCTTGCCTTTTGCCAAAGTCCAGGCGAGCGCCAATTGGGCGACCGAACACCCCGCTTCCCGCGCGATGGATTTGGCCTCAGTCAGAAGTGAGAGGTTCTTTGGGTAAAACTCGGCTGTGAACCGTGGAAAGATCATGCGCCGGATGTCCGCCATGTGAAACTGCTCCGGATCGGGTGGCGGATCTGCAAAGAAGCCACGCCCCAACGGCGAGTAGGCAACCAACACGGTTCCCAGTTCATTGCAGGCGTCAAGAACTGCGATTTCAGGATTCCGGGCCCAAAGAGAATACTCAGATTGCATCGCGGTGACGGGATGAATGGCATGCGCCCGGCGAAGCTGCCCTGCACTCATTTCGGACAGACCAATGTACCGAATTTTGCCGGCCGCAACGAGCTCAGACAGGGCGCCGGCAGAATCCTCGATCGGCACCTGAGGATCTGGCCGATGCAGGTAGTAGAGATCGATGACGTCCGTGCGCAGACGCTTCAAGCTTGCCTCACAAGCCGCCTTGATGGCTTCAGGACGCGCATCGAGGACGCGTTGACCATCCCGAAAGCCGAGAACGCATTTGCTGGCAAGAAAATACTCCTTGCGCCGATGACCAAGCGATTCACCAATCAACTCTTCGCTTCGGCCAGCGCCATATAGCGTTGCTGTATCGAGAAAGTCGCAGCCCCGATCAAGCGCGCGAACGAACAGGGCTTTCGCGTCGGTTTCGTCAATGGGCGGCCCATACGCGTGAGTGACATTCATACATCCCAAGCCGATGGGATACACATCCCGGTCGCCGATGCGCCTTTTCGTAATGGTCATGCGATCACGCTCTCGCTTTGAAGCGCTGGCGCAGTTCCGACTTCACGATCTTGCCGTTCGCGTTGCGCGGTAGAGGCTCGTTCAGGAACTGGATTTCCACCGGCACCTTGAACGCCGCCAGCTGCCCGGCGACGTGCGCACGCAGTTCAGCCTCGGTGGCGTTCTTGCCCGGCTTCAGCTGCACGATGGCGCCGACTTCCTCGCCAAGGATCTTGTGCTGGATGCCGACGACTGCGGCGTCCATTACGGCAGGGTGGTCGTAGAGGGCGTTCTCGACTTCGATACAGTAGATGTTCTCGCCGCCGCGGATCAGCATGTCCTTGGCGCGGTCGACCAGGTAGAGGAAGCCCTCCTCGTCGATGCGGGCGAGGTCGCCGGTGACGACCCAGCCATTGCGGAAGGTTTCGGCGGTGGCATCCGGGCGGTTCCAGTAGAGCCGGCAATTCGACGGGCTCTTGCACCAGAGTTCCCCCACCGCGCCCTGCGGAACATCCCTGCCCTCAGGGTCGCAGATTTTAATTTCAACCGCGCCGGGAGGCGCGCCGGCGCTGGAGGGGCGGTTCACATAGTCTTCGCCGATGTTCAGCGTCGCCGTCGCGCAGGTCTCCGTCATGCCCCAGCCATTGCCGGGGGCCGCTTCGGGGAAACGCTTCTTGATCGTCGAGACGAGTTCTGGCGCCGAGGGCGCGCCGCCATAGGAGATGACCTGGATGCTCGAGAGATCGTACTTGTCGCGGTCCGGATGTTCCAGCAGCTGCCAGGCGATCGCGGGTACGCCGCCTACGGACGTTATCTTTTCCGCTTCGATGATCGGCAGCGCCTGACCGGCGTCCCATTTGTACATCGACACGATCTTGTCGCCGCGCAGGGCGGAGGGGATCAGGATCGCGAAGGATCCGGTTGCGTGGAAGAACGGCACGGCAAGCAGCGTGCCGCGCATCGCGTCCGGGTCGGGTGCAGGGATTGCCTCCCCTTTGCGCAGGTACATGCGGGCCTGGCAGGTCGTCGAATTGAACATGTTGGATATGACGGCGCGGTGCGTGGCGAGCGCACCTTTCGGCTTTCCTGTGGTGCCGGACGTATACATGATCGTCGCATCGTCATCGGGGCCGAGTTCGACGCCGGACGGACCAACGTCCGGCAGGTCGGCCCAGGAATTCGGATGACCCACAATGTCATTCAGGGAGGCGACGCGCGGATCGGCAATTTCTTCTACGGACTCGCGGGCAATCAGGATGTGTTTCAGGTCGGGCAGGCGTTCGAGCATGCCCCGGATGCGCTCGTAAATCTGGGCGTCGACGATCGCGGCTTTGACGCCGACGAACGACAGTCCGTACTCCAGCTCCTCGGCGGTCCACCAGGAGTTCATCGGTGTCGTGATGGCGCCGGCGCTCAGCGCAGCATAGAAGCCGAGCGGCCATTCGGGATAGTTGCGCATGATGACCGCGACGCGGTCGCCCTTGACGATGCCGAAATCCGACGCCAGCGCCTTGGCCAGCGTCCGCGAGGCCAGATGCAGGGCGCGGAAGGTGACTCGCTCGTTTTCGTAGACGATGTAGGTCCGGTCGGCGAACTGGGCGGCGGCCGCTTCAAGGATGAAGGGGATGGTGGGCGGCGCGTTCTTGTAGACTTTCATCGGAACGCCGCGGATCACGGCGTCCTCCAGCTCGACCGGGGAGCCCGGCCCGGCGAGCGCCGCATTGGCCGCCGCAATCGACATCACGGGCCAGTTCGAACTCGCGCCTTCGGCCATGGTCATTTTCCTCCAGATTGTTTGGTTCTCGGCAGCAAACCATGTCTGGAGGGGCCTTTGAAGAGGCCGGGCGCCAAATTTGGCAGGGATCGCCGCTGTAGCGCCAAGCAAATCGGCCGCAGACCTCTGCTTGCCGGGCAAGTGAGGTCTGCGGCCTTTGGCTTTGTCTCTGGGCTGGAGAGGCGGCGTGCGTTACTTGCCGAAGTCGCAGAAGCGCAGGCTGCGGACGGTGCCGTCGCGGTCAGAGACCGAATAGGCGCGGCCGGTGAGGTTGGAGTCGTCGCAGAGATAGCCGATCTGGTACATCGCCAGCAGCTCCTCGTTGCCCGGCAGGATGTCATTGGCGACCATCACGTCGATGGCGTCCTGATGACGGCCGAGGTTGAACAGCGCGAGGAACTCGTCGGTCCGGGTGGAGTCTACCGATTCCAGGGTTGCGAGGTGGACGGCAACCGCGGCTTTGGCGGCCGGCAGGGCGGCGGCGGACTGTTTCGCTGCGGCTGTCGTTGCGAAGTCTCTCAGCACTTCGTTGAAGTAATCGACGGCGCCTTCTGCGTCATATCCCGTCGGCGAGATGCTGAGCTGGCCGAGTTTGTGGAGTACTTCGGAGCGCTGCTGGGGCGACAGGCTGGTGTCACCCACAAGCTGCATGAGGCGCTGGATGGCGGTCGGTGTGTTGCCGGCGGCGACGAGTTCATCGGCGGTCTGGAGGCCAAGATTGAAGGGCGAGACGACGACCGAGGTTTCGGTCGCTTCGGGCTTGGCCGGGCCCGAGGAAGTCGATGAAGCGCAGGCGCCGAGCACGAGCGCGGAAGCCACGGCAAACAGGAGGGGACGAAGCATCGGTTTTCTCCGGTGAAAAGCGTTGAGTCGCGCTGAAAGAAGGATGCGCAGCGCTTTGCTTAGCGTGGCAAGCCAAGCGGCGACAGGGCTGAACTGAGGTCAATTTGTGGCGGGTGAGGCCTCAGGCGCGCGCGGTTCTCTCGATTGCCGAAATGTCACCTCGCCCGAGGGCCTCGATGGCGCGGGCGGCGATGTGGCGGGCGTTGAGGCCAGCCGTCTCGTACATGGCGAACGGCGAATCCTGATCCTGGAAAACATCCGGCAGGGTCATGATGCGGATCTTGAGGCCGGTGTCCAAGGCGCCGGCATTTGCCAGGTGTTCGAGCACGAAACTGCCGAAGCCGCCTTTGGCGCCTTCTTCGATCGTGATCAGGACTTCGTGTTCCTTGGCCAGACGCTCGACCAGTTCGGCGTCCAGCGGCCGCGAGAAGCGGGCGTCTGCGACCGTGGTGCTGAGCCCCTGGGCGGAGAGCATTTCGGCAGCCTTCAGCGCCTCCTGCAGGCGCGCGCCGAAGGACAGGATCGCGACGGTGGTTCCCTCGCGGACGATGCGGCCCTTGCCGATCTCGAGGGCTTTCAGGTCGGACGGGATTTCGATGCCGATGCCTTCGCCGCGCGGATAGCGAATGGAGCTTGGCCCGTCGTCGATCTCGAGCGCGGTCTTCACCATCCGGGCAAGATCGGCTTCATCACCTGGTGCCATACAGACAAAACCCGGCAGCGCGCCGAGATAGCCGATATCGAAACTGCCGGCATGCGTTGCGCCGTCTGCGCCGACGAGGCCGGCACGGTCGAGCGCAAAGCGCACGGGCAGTTTCTGGATCGCCACGTCGTGGACCACCTGGTCGTAGCCGCGCTGCAGGAAGGTCGAGTAGATCGCGCAGAAGGGCTTCATGCCATCGGCCGCGAGACCTGCTGCAAAGGTGACAGCGTGTTGCTCGGCGATGCCGACGTCGAAATGGCGGTCCGGGAATTTGGCGCCGAAGATATCCGTCGAGGTGCCGGACGGCATGGCGGCCGTGATGGCGCAGATCTTGTCGTCGGTTGCGCCAAGCTTGGCCAGCGTCTGCCCGAACACTTTCTGGTAGGTCGGCGGGCCGGCGGCGCCCTTCGCCTGCTCGCCGGTGACGACCGAGAATTTCGAGACGCCGTGGTACTTGTCCGCAGAATTTTCGGCCGGTGCGTAGCCCTTCCCTTTCTGCGTCACGACGTGAAGCAGGATCGGGCCGTCCTCGATATCCCGGACGTTTTCAAGGATCGGCAGCAGCGTATCGAGATCGTGCCCATCGACCGGGCCAATATAGTAGAAGCCCATCTCCTCGAACATCGTGCCGCCCATCGCGAAACCGCGCAGGTATTCTTCCGCGCGGCGTGCCGGGGACTCGAGGCCCATCGGCGCGACAACCTTCTTCGCGAAACGGCGGAGCCCGCGATAAGGGCGCGACGAGACGAGGCGCGAGAAATAGTGGCTCATGGCGCCGACTGGCGGCGCGATCGACATGTCGTTGTCGTTGAGGATGACGATCAGGCGCGACTTGTCAGCGCCCGCATTGTTCATCGCTTCGTAGGCCATGCCAGCCGACATCGATCCATCGCCGATGACGCAGACCACGTTGTTCTTGCGGCCTTGAAGGTCGCGGGCCTTTGCAAAGCCGAGGCCTGCGGAAATCGAGGTTGAGGCGTGGGCGGCGCCGAAGGGGTCGTATTCGCTCTCAGAACGCTTGGTAAAGCCGGACAAGCCCCCGCCCTGCCGGAGGGTGCGCATCCGGTCGCGTCGGCCGGTGAGGATCTTGTGCGGATAGCACTGGTGGCCGACATCCCAGACGAGCTTGTCATCCGGCGTATTGAAGACCGAATGGATCGCCACGGTCAGCTCGACCACGCCCAGGCCCGAGCCCAAGTGGCCGCCGGTCACTGCGACGACATCGATGACTTCCTCGCGGACTTCGTCGGCGATCTGCTTTATCTCGGCGCGCGAACGGCCCTTCAGGTCCGCTGGGGAATTGATCGCATCGAGCAGCCGGTTGGGGCGAATTTCTGTCATCTCGCGTTGTCTTTTCTTGATGTCAGCGCAGCGGTTTCAACGTGGCCTATTCAATACATAGTCCACGGAATGGAGCAGGATAGCGGCCTTGTCACGGAAAATTCCCAGATGTTCCTTGGCCTGGGCCGCCAGTAGCCGGACCCGTTGGCGCGCCCCGTCGACCCCCAGCAGGGTCACGAAATTGGCTTTTCCGGCGACATGATCGGTTCGCAGCGGCTTTCCGGCGACCTCTTCGTCGCCTTCCGCGTCCAGGATATCGTCGGCAATCTGGTAGGCGAGGCCGAGGTCATTGGCAAAGCCGGCCAAGGCGTTGCGCTCGGCTTCGCGCGCATGACCGATGATCGCGGCGGCTTCCATAGCGTAGGAGATCAGGGCGCCCGTCTTCAGGCGTTGCATCCGGGTGATCGTGTTGAGGTCCCGGGGGCTGTCGAGTTCCAGCATGTCGATCATCTGGCCGCCCACCATGCCGCGGGCGCCTGAGGCGTCGGCAAGACGCTCGATCAACATGACCCGGATCGCCGGATCGTCATGGGTTTCATTCGAGGCCAGGATCTTGAACGCCAGCGTCAGCAGCGCGTCGCCCGCGAGCACGGCCGTCGCCTCGTCGAAGGCCTTGTGGACGGTGGGTTGACCGCGCCGGAAATCGTCATCGTCCATGCAGGGCAAGTCGTCGTGGACGAGCGAATAACAGTGTACGCACTCGAGCGCCGCCGCCGTGCGCAAGAGGCTTTTCTCGGACGCTCCGAACATCGCGCCGGTTTCGAGCACGAAGAAGGGCCGCATCCGCTTGCCGTTGGCGAGAGCGGCATGGCGCATGGCGCGCATCAGGTTGGCTTCAGGGCCGCTGGCCGGCGGAATGAGCTGATCGAGCGCAACCGTCACCCGGTCTGCCACTTCCTTGAGCCTCTGCTCGAACCCGGTAACGTCCCCCATTGCCTGTTCGAACTCTCAGTCGAATGCTGCAGGTTCGGTGGCCGGGCCGTTGGTGCCCTGCACGATCTGCTCGACCTTCAGTTCCGCAGATTTCAGGCGCCCTTCGCAATGCGCCTTCAGCGCTGCGCCGCGCTCATAGATCGCGATGGATTTTTCCAGTTCGACGTCGCCCGTTTCGAGCTGACGCACGATGCCCTCGAGTTCCGCGAGCGCTTCCTCGAAGGTCATCTTGTCGACCGGTTTAATCTTGGTCTCAGCCATATCTGGCATCCTGCTCCCGCCGCTTTTTGAAAGTTCTAGAGCCCCCGGCAGGGACCGACAACCGAAATACCGGCCGTCAGCCGGATTATCCCCCGCGATACGTGTAGACGCGGTAGCTCCAGTAGCGGTCTCCGCCGTCTTCCACGCAGACCCAGCCAAGCTGGCGGAGTTCCGGGCGGAGCATCCGGTTGAACCAGCCATGGGCGGCCAGGTAGACCTTTCCCTGCGCAGAGGCCTCATGCAGCCGCAGCGCCGCGATCTTGGCCCGCAGGCGCGCCTCTTTCGAGTTTTCGCCGCCAAGGCTGTGTCCGGCCAGCCAGGCCGTTCGCGCCAGCACGTTCCAGGTTTTCGGCAGGGCCTTCACACCGGCGAACTTCGGCGGCGGCAGCGTTGCCTCATTGAACACGGGATCATGCGCGGCGCTCTTGTGCGGCAGGGCGATACCGGCCGTCTGCTGGGCCCGCAGCCGTCCGGATGCAAACACCACATCGGCGTCCGCGACGAGGTCCATCAGGGCTTGAGGCGCTTTCTGGCCGTCGGCGAGCGGGCCCGCTTCGTAGCGATCCCACCAGCCGACATATTCGCGCCAGCCCAGCTTTGGCCCGGCCCGGCGATCCAGCGCAGGGCGGCCATGGCGGGAGATGATAATGGGTCCGCGCCGCGACCCGGCCGATGTCGTGTCTGGCATCGTCCTTCCTCGTGTGGTTCCGGCAAGGCCCCTCGCCTGCTTCAACCGACTAGCGGCGTTGCCCGGTTCGGGCAAGCGCGAAGCGGACAGCGTTAAAGACCGCGCCAGACGCGCTTCTTGCAATCCTCGCCGTCCTGCAGCTTGCAGCGGTGGAAGGTCAGAAGCACCGTATCTGCGCGCCCTATCAGGTGATCCGTTGGGACGAAACCGATCGAGGCGTCATCCGGATCGCCGCGCAGCGGGCAACCAGCGCGGTCGACCACGCCGTTGATGGGCGGGCAATGGCCGGAGAGTTCGCGGCTGTCGTAGGAATTGTTGCGGTTGTCCCCGATCAGGAACAGATGATCTTCCGGCACGACGAAGAGCAAGGTATCCGAGACCGGGCGGCCGCGGAGGCCCCTGTGAGTGGTCCAAGTCCGGTCGCCGATCGTTTCGGTCCATTCCTGAACCTGCTCGATCACGACTTCCTTGTCCGGGGCGTAGCGCACTTCACGGACAAATTCCGACTCAACTGGCTGACCATTGATGATCAAGGTCTCGCCCAGGATCTGCACGGTGTCGCCGGGCAGGCCGATGATACGCTTGATCATGACCCGGTCGGAATGGGTATGTTCGAAAACCACCACTTCGCCGCGTTCGGGCGTGCTGGGGAAAAACCGGCCTTCGCCGAGTGGCAGGTAGCGGCCGAGGCTGAGCGGGAGAGAATAGCGCCCGTATCCATAGGCAAATTTGGCAACGGCGACGCGGTCGCCGACTTCCAGAGTCGGTACCATGCTTTCGGAGGGAATCACGCGCTGTTCGTAGAGGAGGCCCGTGAACAGCAGGAAAGCCGGCGCGACGATGGCCAGCGTGGCGCCCCACTCCTTCAGCTCCCGCTTGACCTTTTCCCAAGTGGACGCTGGCGGCGCCGGTTGGGTCTGGGCGTCGATTTCGCTCGGCATCATGACCTCAAGAATCCGCTTCGGGGCCAGTCTTAGACGAAAAGGTCGTGCTCTGCGAAGGCGAAATACCGGGTCAGACTGCTATTCGCCCGGTTGGGCGACATGGGCGAGGTTGTAAAGCGCCACGCCGCTTTCGGAGCTGGAAATCGCCAGTTCGCCCCGGTGTTTGAGGTAATTCAGGTGCGCAAGGGCCTCGCCGGTGGCCATGCTGAGTTCATCGCCCTCGATCGCCCGGCCGAACACCGAGACAAACGTGTCCAGCACGTTGGCAGGTCCCTTCTCGAGGCGCCGGCGCAGGCGCGTGAGCGCCGTTTCGTGGCCATCGATCAGGTGCTGCAGGCGCTTGTGGGCACCGGTGAAGGGCTCGTTGTGGGCCGGCAGGACGAGGCAGTCTTCCGGGAGCGCGTTGAGGAGCTTGCGGCAACTGTCGAGCCATTCTGCCAACGGATCGGCGTCGGGTTCAGTTGGGTGGACCGATACGTTGGACGAGATGCGCGGCAGGATCTGGTCGCCGGAAATCAGGATGTTGCGTTCCGGGCAGTAGAGGCAGGCATGCTCGGGCGAATGGCCTGCACCCATGATGACCTGCCAGGTGGAGCCGGCCATCTCGAACGTGTCACGGTCTGACAGCCGGTGGTAGGCATCCGGCATCAGGCTCACGCCCCGGCCGAACCCGCCGAAGCGCGACTTGTAGTTCTCAAGGGCCGCTTCGCCCCATCCGGACTGGCGGTAGAACTCGATGGCCACCGGCGGCGCCTGACGGCCGGTATCGGCCACCAGCATCCGGCAGGTGATGTATTCCAGACGGCTCATCCAGAGTTCGGCGCCGTACTTGTGGCAGAGCCAGCCGGCGCTGCCGACATGGTCCGGGTGCATGTGGGTGATGATGACGCGCTTCAGCCGCTTCTGCGGCGTGACGCGGGCATCCAGCAGTTCGCGCCAAGCGGATTTGGTTTCCGGCAGCGGGAGGCCTGTGTCCACGATGGTCCAGCTGTCGCCGTCATCGATGAGCCAGAGATTGATGAACTTCAGCGAGAAGGGCAGCGGCATGCGCACCCATTCGATCCCCGGCGCAACCCGAATCGTCTCGGCGAGGCCCGGCGTCACGTCCCCGAAGGGGTAATCCAGCCCGAAACGGCTGGTCGGCACGTATTCAAATCCATCCATTCCGGGACGATACCCCGGCAAGAGGGCACGTCGAGCCGTCACGCAGGGGAATGCTATTTGATCGGGTTGCGGGGCCGCGGCGGCAGCTTGGTGCGGCGGAAGCCCTCCCCCGTCAGGCCGTAGTTGCGGGTGCGATAGGGAACTTTCGGGGCGAGCTCCGAAGCCACTTCCTTGGACTTCCCGCCAGATGACTTGCGCGCCTTCGGCCCCGGCGCAGGTGCCTTCTTGGCTGACTTGGCCTCTGCCGCCTTGCCGACGCTGGCGGCGATCAGGGCCGCGCGTTCCTTGTGGCTGAGCGGGCGCCATTTGCCTTCCGGCAGGTTGCCGAGTTCGACCGGGCCGACGCGGATGCGCTGCAAGTCAGCGACCCGGAGGTGGACGAGCGAACACATCCGCCGGATCTGACGGTTGCGGCCTTCGGAGAGGACGAACCGGAGCGTGTCCTTGCCTTCGGCGTTGACCTTCGCGGGGCGAAGCTTGCGGCCATCGAGCTCGAGGCCATGCCGGAGGAGTGCCAATTTCTCCGGCGTGATTTCGCCGAGCACCTTGACCACATATTCCTTGTCGACTTCGCTGAGTGGTCCGATGACGGCTTTGGCCAGCACGCCGTCCTCAGACAGGATCAAGAGGCCGCGCGAGTCTTTGTCGAGCCGTCCGAGGGGCGCCATCTTGTTGTTGCGCCCCGGGATCGCGTGCGCTTCACCTTTCAGCGTGGCCTTGGTGATCAGGCGGATGGCGGGCGTCTCGCCGGGCTCCGGCGTTCCGGACACGTAGCCGACGGGTTTGTTCAGGACGATCGAGAGCTGGTTGTCGAGCTTCTGCGCCGCCTTGGAATTCAGCTTGATCGTCTGTCCCGGGACGATCCGCTCGCCGAGTTCGGTGACCGTCTTGCCATCGATCTCGACAAGGCCCTGTTCGATGAGGGCATCCGCTTCGCGGCGCGAGCACACGCCCTCCAGCGCCAGCCACTTGTTGATGCGGACGGGCTCTGCGCCGTCATAGGTTTTCGTCCAGGCGGCCATGGTCTAATCGATTCCAAAGAGTGCGCGGCTATTGTCGAGGAAGCGGTCGCCGCCTTCGGTGATGCCGGGTACGCGTCCCGGTGCGGACGCCAGCGACGTTTCGGCGAAGAAGCCTGCGAGCGCCATCTGCCGGGCCCGGATGTCCGGATCCTTCTGCCGCGCCGCAAGTGCCGCACGCGCGAGGAAATGGCCGCCGATCACATCGCCGGCGAGCGCGAGGTAGGCTGTCGCTCCGGCCAGCGCCTTGTCCTGCTCCTCGGCCTTCATGCGCGCGAGCATCCAGTCGGTCGTTTCCGCCAGCGCCTTGGAAGCGGCCCAGAGACGCTCCGCCAGCTGAACGAATTGCGGGTCGTTGGTGGAGCGCGCGAGGCGGACCGTTTCGTCGATTTCCACAAGCATCGCCCGCATCGAGGCGCCGCCATTGCCGGTGATCTTCCGGCCCACCAGGTCTATGGCCTGGATACCGTTGGTGCCTTCATAGATCGGCGCGATCCGGGCGTCCCGGTACAGCTGCGCGGCGAGGGTCTCGCTCATGAAGCCCATGCCGCCATGCACCTGCACGCCGAGACTTGCAACATCGACACCCATGTCGGTGCTCCATGCCTTGGCGATAGGCGTCAGCAGGTCTTCCCGGGCCTTGGCCGCGGCGCGAACCGATGGCACGTCGGAAGCATGCGCGAGGTCTGCCGAGACGCCGCAGGCGTAGCAGATGGCCCGCGCGGCTGCGACGCGGGCGCGCATGGTAATCAGTGTACGGCGTACATCCGCGTGGTGCAGAATGGGCGCCGGGCCGGACACGCCTTCGGCGGAACCCTGCTTGCGGTCCTTCGCGTAGTTGAAGGCCGCCTGGTAGGCCGCCTCCCCGACGCCGACGCCTTCAAGCCCGACATTCAGCCGCGCGGAGTTCATCATCGTGAACATGCAGGCGAGACCCTTGTTGGCCTCCCCGATCAGCCAGCCGGTTGCTCCGGCATAGTCCATCACGCACGTCGGGCTCGCATGGATACCGATCTTCTTCTCCAGCCCGATGCAGCGCACAGAATTGCGAGCGCCCAGCGATCCGTCGGCGTTCACCAGAAACTTGGGAACGAGGAAAAGAGAGATTCCCTTCGAACCCTTTGGCGCACCGGGCAAACGCGCAAGCACCATATGGATGATGTTCTCGGCGAGATCGTGATCACCCCAGGTGATGTAGATTTTCTGCCCGGTAATGGCGTAGCTGCCATCTGCATTCGGCGCCGCCTTGGTGGTCAGCGCGCCGACATCACTGCCGGCCTGCGGCTCGGTCAGGTTCATCGTCCCGGTCCAGTCACCGGCGACGAGTTTCGGCAGGTAGGTCTTCTTCTGGCCGTCCGTTCCATGGGCGAGCAAGGCTTCGACGGCGCCGTAGCTCAGCATTGGGCAAAGGCCGAACGCCATGTTGGCCGAGTGAAACATTTCCATCACGCCGAGGGCGAGCGCGCGCGGCAGGCCCTGCCCGCCCCACTCTTCCGGCGCGGCAAGGCCCATCCAGCCACCTGCGCGAAAGGCGTCGTAGGCGGCCTTGAACCCGTCCGGTGCGATCACGCCTTCATCGCCCAGCCTTGCGCCCTGCGAATCACCCGTCGGGTTCAGCGGCGCCAACACTTCGCTGGCGAGTTTGGCGGCCTCCTCCAGGATCGGACGGACAATATCGTCGTCGTAGGCACCGAGACCGGGAAGACCAGCCAGTTTGCCGAGCCCGGCTATCTCCTTGAGGGAAAACTCAATTTCATCGATCGGGGCGTCATAGGCCATCGGAATTCCGTGTCGTGGATAGGAGTTATGCGTGCCGGGTGATAGCTTAACTGATGCGCGCCCGAAAAGTCTGCACTAGGTGTGTGCGCGACCCGTTGGGCATTTTGGAGACGAACACAATGAGACTTTTCCTGATTTCCGCGAGCGCGCTTGTGCTCGCTGCGTGCACGCCTGCCGCCGAGACGGCAGCGCCTGAAGCTGCCGCGCCGGCCGTTGAGGCCGCAGCCACCGAAACCGCCCCAGCTGCTGAAGTCGCCTATGGCCAGGCCGCAACCTACAAGGTCGATCCCACCCACACCTCCGTTATCTGGCGCGTGAACCATCTCGGCGTGTCGAAGTACACCGCGCGTTTCACGACCGTTGACGCAACGCTGGCGTTCAATCCCGCTGACCTGGCGGCCAACTCGGTTGAAGTGACTATCGATCCGCTCTCGGTCGAAACCGACTTTGTGGGCGACTACAAAGGCACGCACCCGGACAGCGCCTTCGAGACCTGGAACGAGGACCTCGGCAAGAGCCCGAGCTGGTTCAACGGAACTGCCCACCCGCAGATCACGTTCAAGTCCACCAGCGCGGCCCAGTCCAGCCCAAACACCGGCACGGTAACGGGCGACCTGACCTTCCTCGGTGTGACCAAGCCGGTGACACTCGACGTCACCTATAACGGCATGGTCCAGCTTCCCTGGGCGCCGGATCAAGACCGGATCGGGTTCTCCGCCACGACGACGCTGAAGCGTTCGGATTTCGGCATGAGCGAGAACCTTGCCTTTGTGGGCGATGAGGTGGAAGTCATCATCCAGACCGAATTCCTCGAAGTGATTGCTCCGTAACGAATGAACACTGAAACGTCCTCACGGTATACCGGCGTCGCCATTGCCCTTCACTGGGCGATGGCGGCGCTGCTGCTGTTCATGATCTGGCTGGGCTGGAACATGGAAGACAACGAGGCACGCTTTCAGCTTCACAAGTCGATCGGCATCACGATCCTGTTCCTCGCGCTTGCGCGGCTCGCCTGGCGCTTCGCCAATCCGCCGCCGCCGCTGCCCGACGGCATGCCGAAGCTCGAGAAGACGGCCTCGCATGCCGTGCATATTGCGTTTTATGTCTTGATGTTCGGCATCCCGATGGGCGGCTGGCTGATGGTGTCCGTCTCGCCTTTCCAGGTCGCAACGGTGCTCTACGGCCTGGTCAGCTGGCCCCATCTCCCCTTCACCGAAGGGCTGATCAGCAAGGACCTCTACGAATTCGTCGAGTTCTTCCACAGCAAGGGCGCCTGGGTGATCATCGGCCTTCTCGCGCTGCATGTTGCCGGGGCCGTGAAGCATGAGTTTGGCGCCGAAGACGGCGTTCTCAAGAAGATGCTGCCCGGCCTGTTCGGCAAACCGAACCCGCCTGCCCTGCCGCCTAAGGGCTTCCTGTTCGCATTTGGCGGCAGCGCGGCCCTGTTTGCCGCAATCGCGACCATGGCCTTGCTGGGCTCTGGCCCCGCCAACCCAAGCCCACCGCCCTCGGGTGCTTCAGGAGCCGCCACTCAGGCGAACTGGATTGTCGACTACGAAAAGTCGGAGATCGCATTCTCGGGCCTGCACGAGGGCAATGAATTCGAAGGTGTGTTCGAGGCTTGGACGGCAGATGTAGCTTTCGATCCGGAAGCGCTCGAAACTTCGCAAGTGCAGGTTTCCGTCGATACCCGCACGGCCAAAACGGGCAAGAAGCTTTACGATGACAGCCTGAAGGGCCGCGAATGGTTCAACGCCTCCCAGTTTCCGCAGGCGACCGTTGAGCTTGGCGATTTCAAGCAAGCTGCTGACGGCTATCAGGCCACGGCAACGCTGACCCTCAAAGGCAAGCCGGTGAGCGTGCCGCTTACATTCACGCTCGATATCGATGGAGACGAGGCGCGCTTGGAAGGTTCGGCCACTTTCTCGCGCAAGGCGCTGGATATGGGCCAGACATCGGACGCCGATGCAAAGTACGTCGCGGACGAGGTGACCGTATCGATCTCGGGCCGCGCCACGCGCACACGGTAAAGGCACCGTTTGTGTCACCGCTGAGGGGTGGTATGGCCGCGACATGACCGCGCCGATTGTCCCTATCCTTCCGGAAACGATTGCCCTTGCCGCCGAGATCCTCAGCGAGGGCGGCCTCGTCGCGATCCCGACCGAGACGGTCTACGGCCTCGCCGCTGATGCCGCCAACCCTGAAGCAGTCGCCCGGCTTTACGAAGCGAAGGGACGCCCCCGTTTCAACCCGCTGATCGCGCATGTCTCGTCCTGGGAAATGGCGGAACGCGAAGCGGAATTTTCGCCGCTGGCGCGCACCTGCGCCGAAGCATTCTGGCCGGGCCCGTTGACCCTCGTCCTTCCAGCCAGGTCAGGTGGCCGCGTGTCCGATCTTGCCCGGGCCGGTCTGGAGACCCTTGCTGTGCGATGGCCCAAACACCGCGCGGCGGCTGCCCTGATCGAAGTGTCCGGGCGACCGCTTGTCGCGCCTTCAGCCAACCGTTCCGGCCATGTCAGCCCCACTCGCGCCGAGCATGTCGCAGAAGATCTGGGCGAACGCATCAGCCTGATCCTCGACGGCGGCCCGTGCGATGTCGGGATGGAATCCACGATCCTCGGCTTTCAAGACGGCGAACCGGTCCTGCTCCGGCCGGGCGGTGTTGCCACGGAAACGATCTCTGCAAGACTTGGCCGCAGCGTGCGGCCCTATAGCAGCGAGGCGGGCATCAATGCGCCCGGCCAGATGAAATCCCACTATGCCCCGAGGGCACGTCTCCGCTTGAATGCAACGGCGCGCGAAGACGGCGAAGGCTTCCTCGCCTTTGGGCCGTTCGTGCCTGGAGACCTCAGCCTTTCGACCTCCGGCGACCTCGTCGAAGCCGCCGCCAACCTGTTCGAGATGCTGCGCAGCCTCGACACGCAGTTCGGACGCATTGCGGTTTCGCCGATCCCCACAGCGGGGCTCGGCGAAGCCATCAATGACCGGTTGGAGCGCGCGGCGTACCGCGAGGCAGGCTGATCGCTCAGCCGCCCATGATGTCTTCCTTGAGGACCGTCATCATGAACTGGTACGAGGTCTCGCCCTCTTCCTCGTCCTTGTAGACGACGGCCAGGAACTCGGCGCCGAGGTAGACTTCGAGGGAATCGTTCAGCTTGTCGCGCGAAAGAAGGCGCAGGCCGGGATTCAGCTTCTCCTTGAGATAAGCCTCAAGGCGCAGGGTTTCTTCTTTGTTTATCATGGGATTTCCTGAACCAAATCAATACGCGGCGAGACTAGACGCTTTGCGCGCCTGAGCAAAGTGCTGCGCTGCAAGGTAGCCATTCTAAGTTTCGGCGGTGTCCGGGAGGCCCTGGTCCATGGTCTGAGCCGGCTGGCAGCACGTCGGGCCCGCAACGACTTTCGCGGGGACCCCGGCCACCGTGCAATAGCCCGGCACGTCCTTGAGAACCACACTGCCGGCGGCCACCTTGGCTTCGTCGCCGACGGTGATGTTGCCGAGGATCTTGGCGCCGACCGAGAGCAGGACGCCGCGCCCGATCTTCGGGTGCCTGTCGCCGACTTCCTTGCCGGTCCCGCCGAGCGTCACACCATGGAGCAGCGAACAGCCATCCCCCACGACTGCCGTCTCGCCAATCGTGATCCCGGAGGCATGGTCGAGCATCACCCCGCGCCCGATGCGGGCGGCGGGGTGAATATCGACATCAAACAGTTCCGACGCGCGGCTCTGGAAATGGAAGGCCAGCGTTTCGCGGCCGAGGCGCCACAGCTGGTGTGCGATGCGGTGGGTCTGGAGTGCAAGGTACCCTTTGAAGAACAGGAAGGGCTGCAACATGCCGCGGGCGGCGGGATCGCGCTCCAGCACGGCCTGCATATCAATTTCGGCCATGGCGACCAGTTCCGGCGCACCGTCGTAGATGCCCGAAATCACATGGCGGACCTGCTGCGTGGCCATCGCCGGGCTCGCGAGCTTTTCGGCCAGATGGTAGGATAGCGCATGGCCGAGCGTCGCGTGGTTGAGGATCGCGGCGTTGAGATAGCTCGACAGTGAGGGCTCTTCTGCAGCTGCAGCGGTCGCTTCAAAGCGAAGCCGTTTCCAGGCGGGGGCTGGGGCGCCGATGTCTGGATTGTCGATCATGGCGGGCTCCTGAAAGGCATCTGGGAACTAGATGGCGTCAAGTTGCGCGGAATTCAATTGGCATGGCCGGGACGCGCCATTTTGGACGCTTCTCCTCCGGCCCCGCCGGCATTAAGCCAGAAAGCCATGACCAAACGCTTTCCGCCGCCGCCCCTCCGTGACGCGCCCCTCGCCGGCGCCCGCCCCAGCGCAGACGCCCGCGCGTTTCTCGCGCTGCGCAAATCCGCCAACAAGCTGGTCCTCGGCGCGCCCGGGCCCGATCCGGCCGAACTCGATGAGCTGCTGCTCGTCGCTGCGAGGGTCCCGGATCACCGAAAGCTCGGACCTTGGCGGTTCGTGGTGCTTGAGGGTGATGCCCGCGGCAAGTTCGGCGCCGCGCTCGCGGCGATTCTGAAGGGCCGGGCGGCGCCTGAGGCGCAGATCGAGGACGCCGAAAAATCGATGCTGCGGGCGCCCGTGGTGGTCGCCGTCATCTCGAGCCCGGTCGAAGATGGCCGCACACCGGTCTGGGAACAGGAGCTGTCAGCGGGCGCGCTCTGCTACAATCTTCTTGTGGCCGCCAATGCCAGCGGTTGGGCGGGCGTGTGGCTGACAGAATGGGCCGCCTATGACGCCGAAGCCGGCGCGTTGCTCGGACTGGAAACCCACGAACGGATTGCAGGTTTTGTCCACCTTGGAACGGCAAAGGCGGCCACGCCCGAGCGCGTGCGCGCCGAAATCGGCCCTCGCGTCCGGCGCTGGACCGGCGTCTGATCAGCCTCGTCCGCGATACGGCGCGACGCCCGTCTCAGGAACATAGAGCCCGTCCGGGACCGCACCGGACTGCCAGAACACGTCGATCGGAATGCCGCCGCGCGGATACCAGTAGCCCGAGATGCGCAGCCAGCGTGCCTGCGTGAAGTCGAAGATCCGTTTGCCGATCGAGACCGTGCAGTCCTCGTGGAAGGCGCCGTGGTTGCGGAAACTCGTCAGGTAGAGCTTCAGGCTTTTCGACTCCACCAGCCAGTGACCCGGCGCATAGTCGATCACGAGGTGGGCGAAATCGGGTTGGCCCGTCACCGGGCAAAGCGAGGTGAACTCCGGCGCCACGAAGCGCGTGAGGTAGAGCGTATCCTCGTGCGGGTTCACAACGTGCTCCAGCACCGCGGCTTCGGGGCTGGCGGGGATGGCGCTTTCCCGGCCGAGTTGGCCGAGGCCCTGGTAGATCGTTTGGTCAGACATTGGGGATCAGGTTCACTGTTGGAAAGAGGTCAAAAGTCAGGCCCATGTAGAGGATGTAGCCGAGGAGGAGAACCGCGCCTTCCCAGCGCGCAATCTTGCGGCCGGTCATCGCGAACAGCATCAGCAGGCCCGCCGAAAGTACCAGCGCGCCGACGTCCACGGATGAAATGATGCTGACCGGCTCGGCGCCTGCCATCGCATCCGCTGTGATATCGCCCCGGATCGTGAACGGGCTGACCAGCGACGTGATGCCGAGAATGCCGAGAATGGTGAAGATGTTCGAGCCGATGATGTTGCCGAGCGCTACGTCTCCGCGCTTGCGGTAGGCCGCTACGATCGAGGTTGCGAGTTCCGGCAGGCTTGTGCCGATCGCGACGATCGTCAGGCCAATGACGGTTTCACTGATGCCGATGGACCGTGCCAGCGAGGTGGCCCCGGTGACGAGCAGGTTGGCCCCTATCACGACGCCGGCCAATCCCGCGACCGCGATGGCGAGGCCCACGCCCAAACCATAGTGCGCCTCGACGGACTCGCCTTCGGCCTGATGCAGTTCAGCGGCCGCGCTTTGGCGCCTCTGGTCAGCAATCAGCGAATAGGCGAGGTAAGCGATCAGCAGCGCGAGTAGCAGGATCCCGGAAAGGCGGTTGAACTGGTCGAACCAGAGCAAGGCGCAAAGCACACCGGTGACGGCGATCATGAAAGTTCCGTCACGCGCGAGCGCCTTCGGATGCACCAGGACCGGCGAAATGATCGCGGCCAGCGCCAGCACGAGGAAGATGTTGGCAATGTTCGAGCCGACGACATTGCCGATGGCGATCCCGACGGCGCCTTTGTCGACCGCCTGCAGGCTGGTCACGAGTTCCGGGACGGATGTGCCGAAACCGACCAGCGTCAGGCCGATTACCAGCTCGGAAATATTGAGTTTCCGGGCCACGCTGACCGACCCGCGAACCAGGGCTTCCCCGCCGACCAGCAGCAGAATGAGCCCTCCCAGGACCAATAGGTACATCATCTCGCCGAATCCCGCCGTGTTTCCGGCCATATAGGGTCACGAAACCGTGAGAGGCAAATAGCCCCGCAAAGACCAATATTTAGCTTTCACCTGTCAAGTTAACGTTATGGTTTCGCCAATATGAATGGGCCAATACTTGCAGTACTGCCCCGGCAGAAAGCTGAGACAAACGATGAAAGTGGCGAAACCGGCCAACGCTTGGACGATCACCCGGCCTTTGGCCGGTGTCTGTCTGCTGGCGGCAACGTCCGCCTGCGCCTTGATTCCGGGCTTTCGCGACGTGGTTTCCCAGGAAGCCGAAACGACGCCCCGCGCCACCGTCGAAGGCATGCCCCCCGCCCTGACAGCCCGCGCCAATGACCTCGTTCGTGTCGCCGAACCAGCGCCGCGCAGTGTGCTGGAGGCCCGCAACCGGATGAACAGTTCGGCCGCCCTCCTCCGCGACCTGATGTCATCCGAAGGCTATCTCGCCGCCGACATTGCGCCCTCCCGGATCGATGCGACCAGTGATGCCAGCGTGCTCGTTGCCGATCCGGGCCCGCTGTTCACGGTCCTGACACGCGACTTCAGCGGCCGTGATGCGATGGTGCCTGAGGTGGCCCGCAGCCTCGAGACCGAACTGGGCAAGCTGCCCGTCGGCGCGGTTGCCCGCACACAGAGTATCGAGCGGCTCGACGATGCGCTCGTGCTGCTGCTCCGCCGGCAAGGTTATGCGTTTGCCCGCAGCGAAGGCATCGACGTGCTGGCCTCGCGCGAAGAGGCCAATGTCGAACTGACCTTCCTCCTTGTGCCCGGCCCCCGCGTGTCGCTGGGCGCGCTCGAGATCACGGACGCTGATGCGCGCACTGCGAAAACAGTGCGTACGCTGAAGACCTGGTCCAATGGCGACCTCTACACGCCCGCCATCATTGATCAGCTGCGCACGCGCCTGCGGGCCACGGGTCTGTATGAAGGAATCGGCGTGACGATTTCCGAAACGCCGGGCCCGGATGGGTTGCATACCGTTTCAACGACCCTGGTGGAAGGAAAGCCGCGCACCGTCAGCGCCGGTGTCACGGCCTCGACAACCGAAGGCGTCGGCGTCGATACCTATTGGGAGCGCCGCAACCTGACGGGCCGTGCCGACCGTCTGCGCGTAAGCACAAAAGTCGCGACACTCGGTCAGGAGCTGGCAACCACCTACGAGCGACCGAACATCGGCAGATATGGCCGCACCCTGTCTCTCGAAGCCGGTGTGCGCGCCGAGCAGACGGATGCCTATGACCTTCAGGGCGCGCGCGTCAGCGCCGCGCTGGCCCAGCCCCTCTCGCGCCAGCTGACCATATCGATCGGTACCGCCCTCGACGCGACCCGCACGGTCGACGAGCGCGCCCGCATCGTTGGCGGCATCGAGCGAGACCAGTTCACCCTCTCCTTCCCAGTCTCCGCCAACTACACCGATGTCGGCGATCCGCTGGATCCACAATCGGGCTTCCGTTTCTTTGCCGCCGCCGACACCGGCATCTCGATCGGCGATGACACGCCGGGCTATACGCGCCTTCAGCTTTCCGGCGCGACTTACAGGGCGATTGCGGACGATCTCGTCGCGGCCTTCCGGGCGGAATACGGCGCCTTCATCGGCTCGGACGACGTGCCACCCGACAGGCTGTTCTTTGCGGGCGGCGGCGGCACGGTTCGCGGATACGACTATCAGAGCCTCTCTCCACGAAACGCATTTGGCGATCTGGTAGGCGGCCGCAACCTTTTCTCGGCGTCCGCGGAACTGCGCTGGCGGGCGACGGAGCGTTTCGGTTACGCGCTGTTCACAGATCTCGGCGCCGCGAGCGATGATCCGGGGTCGGTGTTTTCAGATGCAGCCGCGTCGGTGGGACTCGGCGTGCGCTACTATCCGGGTTTCGGCCCCATCCGGCTCGATATCGCCACGCCGCTGGACCGCCGGGACGGCGACTCGCCGGTGCAAGTCTATATCTCGATCGGCCAGGCCTTCTGATGCCCGACCGTTTCAACCCCTTTTCCCTGCTGCGGCGGCGCCCGGTTTCATCCGCGGTGGTGACGCTGGTACTTGCGCTGGTCATCCTGCTGGCCTTTGCGCGGTACTGGATTACGACGGACGCTGGCCGGGATTTTGTCATCTCCCAGATCGATGGCCGCGACGTTGCCGGATATGGCCGCCTCAGTGTCCGGAAGCTTGAAGGCGACCCCCTGTCTTCGCTGTCGGTAGGTTCCATTGAAATTCGTGACGCGTCAGGCGTCTGGTTCTCGGCGGATTCGGTGGACCTCTCCTGGTCCCCCATGGCGCTCCTGTCGCGTACCGTGGATCTGTCACAGCTATCGGTGTCGGAAATCAACGTCCTGCGCCGGCCCGTGCGCGCCAAACGGCCAAAGACCGACAGCGACCCTTGGGAGTTGCGTCTGGGACAGGCAACGATTGACCGGCTGGTCCTGGCCGAAGGCGTTGCAGGCCCCGCGTCGGCGTCCGCCGTTTCGGCCCGCTTCCTCAACGCGCGCAACGGATCGATCGATGCCCAGCTCGATATCTCACCGCTCGAAGGCGCCGGGGACCGCATCGAAGCGAAAATCCTCCGTGACGAGAACTCCGCGTTCGACGTCATCATCGACGCGACTGCGCCTGCGGGCGGCGTGTTTGCGCATCTGCTTCGGCTGCCCCAAGGGGCCTCGGCGGTTGTAGCGGCCACCGCCGCCGGAGACTTGAACGACGGCCGCGGCGAAGCGCGTCTGACGGTCGACGGAAGCGACAAGGTCTTCCTTTCGGGCAAGCTGGAGAACGGCGCGCTCGATGCCAGTGTACGGATGGATGCCGGCGCCTTGCCGATCTCCGAAAAACTCGCCGCCTTCCTTGGCCCTCGCGCGGAAGCGGATATCACCGCCGCCTTCGAAAAGGCCCTCGTTTCCTTCACGGTCGACAGCCGCATCGCCGCCGGCAACGTGCACCTCTCGGGCAAGGCAAGAGCCAACCGCCTGGAACTGGCGGCGCCCGCCCGTCTTGCCGCTCGCCTCACATCCCTCGCGCCGTATTGGAATGCCCCGCGGCTTGTCGTGCTCAACGGAACCCTCGAGAAGCAGGACGCAGGCTATCAGTATTCTGGCGACACGCGCCTTGAGGTGAAACCGGAAGCGGACCTTCCGTTCGAGTGGCTGGCCGGTCCGGTGACTGCCAGCCTTGAAGACGGCCGCATTCCTTTCATCGGCGATGTAACGGTCGGCAAACCGTTTTCCGGCAATTCCGAAATCGCCGGAATTCTCGGTGATGAAGTTCACATTTCCGGCAATGGCAACTTCGACATTGAGACGCGCCGCCTTCTCGTCGATGCCGTCGAACTCACGCACAAATCCGGCACCGCCCAGCTTCTGGGCGAAGCGAGCTTTGCCGACGACTCGATCAACGTCTCAGGCAAGATCACGCAATCCATAGGCGCGCTTCCCGGCGGTTTCGGCGGCAATGCGGCCGGGTTCGTGCAGGCGAAGGGTCAACTCCGCGATTTCGAACTCGGCCTGAACCTGAACCTCTCGGGCCTCACCACCAGCATCAACCAGCTCAAGCCGCTGGTCGAAGGCCGCGGCACGATGCGCGGCATGCTCGCCATCAAACCGGAAGCCAGCCTCATCCGCCGGCTCGATGTGCGCCTGCCAGGCGCAGAGGGACAAGTCATCGGCCGGATTTACGGCCCGCAGAGCCCGGATCTGAAGTTCGTTTTCCAGCAGCTTCAATCCCTTGATGTTTCCGGCAACCAGGTGGATCTTGGGGCGGTCACCGCGCACCTGAAGCGCCGATCGGGAAACCTGTTGCTGACCGCAACGTCTGAAAATGGCAGTGCAGTCGTCAGTGGACGGAGCGTATCCAATCTCGCTGCCCAGGCCGAACTCCGGCTGGACGATGGCGACATTTCCGGACCCGTCAAATTGACCGGACGGTCGGATGGCCAGGCGTCTGCTGTTTCCTTCCTGCTTGACCGCACGGGCAAGACCACGCGGTTTAACGCCATCGACGGCCGTCTCGGTAGCGTCGAATTCTCCGGCTCTGCATCCCTGCAGGATGGCGGCGAGATTGAAGCGGATATCGACGCCGAGGCCGATACGTTTGAAATCGCAGGCATCACGTTCGGTTCGCTGAAGCTCAAGGGTACAGGCGGGCGCACGGGAGAAGACCCGTTCGCGGTGGGTGCCGAGTTCGAAGCGCGCAACATCCGCCTCTCCGAGCGCCTTGAGATCGACGAAGTCATCGGCACGGTCACGACCACGCCGGCCGGATACCGGTTTGAAGGCCGCCTCGTCGATGCACTGCCAGGCGCGAGCAGCGACATGGACTTCTCCGGCCTCGTCGCGATGGCAGACGGCCCGGCATCCGGCACCTTGTCGCTTACGGGCGACCTGCTCGGCATCGCCATTGCCACGCGCGATGACGTGGAATGGTCGCTGGGCCCGTCCCCCACCGTGGATGCCGATATCTCTCTGCTTGGCGGCAGCCTCAAGGCGCGCCTTCACGCCGGCAATGAAACAACCAGCAGCACGCTCGCCTTGGAAGACCTGTCGATTGCGCCGGTGCTCGTCGCGCTTGGCTATCCCGCGGTAGACGCCGTCATCTCTGGCCGCGCAAACGGACGTCTGTTCGGGGAGAATCCCGAAGGTGGCTTCAGCCTGTCTGCCATCAGCGCTGTTTCCGGCGTATCGACCTCGCTGGACTTCGACTTGAGCGGACGCCTTGATCGCCGTGCGCTGACGTTTACGGCGGAGTCAACGTACGGCCCTGATCTAAAGGCCAATGCGGCAGGACGCCTGCCGGTTACCGCAACGCCCGCGGGTATGGTCCGTCTCGATCAGGAGCGTGCGATTGAGGCATTGCTCGACATCAACGGCGATCTCAAGGCGCTCCGGCTGATCGCGCTGGCGTATGGTCACGATATCGGCGGCAAGCTCACCAGCCGCACACGCCTGTCCGGCACGCTCTCGGAGCCGCTCATTGAGGCGAATTCGGAAATCACCGGCGGCATCTATGAATACGGCGCGACGGGTCTCAGCCTGAAAGATCTCGAACTGCAGGTCAAATACGACAAGCGCGTCCTGACCCTCGTGGGTTCAGGTGCAGGCACAGGCGGCGGAACGCTTACCTTTGACGGACGCCTCGCCGAAAAAGAAACCGGCATTGACGTAAACCTGAACCGTATACTGATCTACGACCGGCTCGGGGACCAGGCCCGGATCACCGGCAATGCGAAACTGACCGAGGGCGCAGTCGACCGCGTCCTCAGCGGGAATCTTGCTGTGAACGATGCCCGCTTCAACATTGACAATTTTTCGGACACATCCATCCGCACCCTGAACGTGCGCTGGACCACGGACGATCCGGAAGCGGAACGGGACATACTGCTGAACAAACCAATTCGTCTCGCGCTGAAAGTCTCAGCGTCGCGCGGCATCATCGTGCGCGGCCGCGGGCTCGACAGCGACTGGGGCGTCAACCTCGATGTGACCGGAAAGCCTGACAGCCTTCTGCTCAACGGCCGTGCGACTCTCGCACGCGGCTCGCTTGAGCTCGCCCAGCGTCCTTTCGAGTTTGAAACCGGACAGATCACCTTCGACGGGCCGATAGATACCGCGCGCCTTGCCGTGTCCGCCACCCGCGAAGTCGACGGTTTTTCCGTGCGCGCCGATGTCGGCGGATCGCCGTCGAAGCCCACCATCGAGCTGAGCAGCACGCCCTCACTGCCGGAAGATGAAATCCTTTCACGGATGTTGTTCGGCCGCTCCTCCGTGGACCTCTCGGCTCTCGAGGCCGCTGAACTCGCGACATCCATCGCGCGCTTGGCCGGTCAGGATACAGGCATCAACCCCATTGGTGTGATCCAGGCGGGCTTGGGTGTTGACCGGCTGCGCTTCGGGGTGGACAATGCCGGTAATGCGGAGCTTGGTGTCGGTCAGTACCTTGCCCCGGATGTCTACCTCGAGGTGACGACTCAAGGCGCGGCTGGAAATTCTGTGGAAGTCGAATGGCAGCCCCGGCCCCAGGTTTCAGTCTCTTCCGAGACCAGTTCCACTGGAGATTCGCGTGTGTCGGTACGTTGGAAAAAGGACTACTAGTGACACGTCCGCTGTCATTTTCCTGACGCCTTCTGTCAATTCGATAACACGACAGACCCCTCAGTATAACATATTTTAACGTACCGGTTCGATTGCCTTCCGCTTTCTGCGGATGGACACAAAAAAATTAGCCAAAAGGTAGAAAAATGGTCGAAGAAGCTAGAATCGCCGGTTCCCGTTCCCCCACGCGCATTGACCAGATGGTCGGCGAGAAGATCCGCGAACTTCGCACAGCTCAGAATTTCACCCTGTCCGAGTTGGGTCAGGAGCTCGGGATCAGCCATCAGCAACTGCAGAAATACGAGACGGGCACCAACCGTCTGAGCGCCGGCATGCTCGCCAGCGTCGCCCGTGTGCTGCGCGTCCCCATCGCGGAATTGTTCCAGGACGCTGAAGCCGGCACGCCCGACAAGCGGGATCCCGTTACGGAAGCCCGCGCCCGTTGCCACACCCTGATCGACCGGACGAGTTCCGTGCCGAAACTTGAATCGATGGCGAAAGTCCTGCGCGCCCTGTCGTCCGACTGAGCGCTCAGCACTCTACGACATTGACGGCCAGACCGCCCTGGCTCGTCTCCTTATACTTCGACGACATGTCGATGCCTGTCTGGCGCATCGTTTCGATCACCTGGTCCAGCGATACCTTCGTCTGTTCAAGGGAGTGAAGCGCCAGACGGGCGGCATTCGCCGCCTTCACCGAACCGATGGCATTGCGCTCGATGCAGGGAATCTGCACGAGGCCGCCAACCGGATCGCAGGTCAGCCCCAGATTGTGCTCCATGCCGATCTCGGCCGCATTCGCCACCTGTTGCGGCGTGCCGCCCCACACGGCTGCAAGCCCAGCCGCTGCCATCGAGCAGGCCACGCCGACTTCGCCCTGACAGCCCATTTCGGCGCCCGAGATCGAGGCACGCTGCTTGTACAGCAAGCCCACGCCCCCAGCCGTCAGCAAGAACTTCCGGACCCGGACGAACCTGTCTTCGGCGTCCCAGCAATAGTGACGGATCACCGACGGAAGAATGCCCGCCGCGCCATTGGTCGGCGCCGTCACCACCTGCCCGCCGGCCGCATTCTCTTCGTTCACCGCCATCGCATAGACGTTGAGCCAGTCAAACAACTGTTCGCGCTCGTTCGACGGCGGACCGCTGGTCAGTTTCCGCCAGATTTCAGGCGCACGGCGCCTCACCTTGAGGCTGCCGGGAAGAATTCCGGTGCGGGACAATCCCCGGTCGATACACGCCATCATCACCGACGCGATCCGGTCCAGCGCCGCGTTCGTCTCGTCGGGCGTCCGCTTCGCGCTCTCGTTTGTCATGATCACCGCATCGATTGGGAGACCCGTCGCGTGGCAGATGTCGAGAAGTTCGGCCGCCGAGATGAAAGGATGCGGGACGGCAGGACCGGTGGGCACAATATCGTCCCGAACCGGACGTTCCAGCTGGCGCTGTGACGCGATGAACCCGCCGCCGGTGGAGTACCATGTGCTGTCTGCGAGAACGTCCCCGGCGCCGTCAAACGCGCGCAAACGCATCCCGTTCGGGTGCAGCTTGGGCAGCACCTCGTACGCAAAGCGGATGTCGCGCGCCGCATCAAACGGTATGACGCGGCCACCGGGCAGCGCCAGCATCCCTCGCGCTTCCAGCGCAGCAACCTTGTTGTCCGCATCCTCAGGATCAAGCGTTTCGGGATCAAGCCCCAGGAGGCCCAGCATCACGGCCTTGGGCGTCGCATGCCCTGCCCCCGTCAACGCCAGCGAGCCCTGCAGCTCGACATCAATCCGCTCAACAGCGCCGAGGGCGCCCAGCTGCTCAAGTTCCTGCAGGAACCGCCCCGCAATCCGGATCGGGCCGACCGTGTGGGAGCTCGATGGGCCGATGCCTATCCGGAATAGATCGAGGACTGAAAGCATGCGCGGTCTCCCGTTTCTTTTTCGCAGCAACTCTTCAGGCCGCAGTGTCCGGCATCTCCGTCACATCGTGAGAGTAAATCCAATCATATTGACCATGTGCAAACGCCGGAAGCAGCTGCCCCGCGAGCCAGATCGGACCATAGGTCGCCAGCTGGCTGATCGGGTCCCCGCGATGGAACAGCGAGGCATTGCGCCGGGCGCCGGCCTGCACACGGGACGTACGCGGCTTCCGCAAGGCCTCGTAGGCGTTCAGCGCCGCGCCAAGCGTCTCGGTCTTCGTCACCAGCCGGGCCAGCACATACGCATCCTCGATGGCCATCACAGCGCCCTGAGCCAGAAACGGCAACATCGGGTGGCAGGCATCGCCGAGCAGCACCACGCGCCCGTCTGACCAGGTCTCCAGCGGCATCCGGTCGTACAGGGCCCACCGGTTCAGCGTCACGGCTTTCTCGAGGATCGTGCGAATCACCGGTGACCACCGCTTGAAATCCTTGAGCGCCTGGGCCCGGTCGCCCGTCGCGGTCCAGGATTCCGCCGGCGCCTTTTTGGTTTCGACAACGGCCACAAGGTTCGCCAGGCTGCCGCGCCGCAACCGGTAAGTCACCGCATGCCGCCTCGAGCCGACCCATACGCAGGCCGATTCCGGCGGCGCATGTTCGCCGAGCTCCGAGACGGGCACAACGGCGCGCCACGCAACATGCCCGGTATAGCGCGGCGTGTCCGGCCCGATCATCTGTGCACGGATGGCCGAATGGATCCCGTCCGCGCCCACGAGCAGGTCGCCGCTGATGGTCTCCCCCGTGTCGAGGTGGGCAAACACCTGCGCCTCGTCCTGCGAGTAGGACACAACCCGGCAGCCCAGCTGCACCGCGCCGGCCTGCCGGTCTCGCAGGGCGCCGCCAAGGGCCTCGACCAGGTCTGCGCGATGGATGTGCAGGTACTCCCCGCCCCAGCGCGCATAGGAAGCCTCCCGCAAGGGGATCGTCAGGATACGGGCCCCGCCCTTGCCAAACCGCAGCTCCTGAGACCTTGGCCGGAACGCATCCTTCTCGACACGCGCCGTAACCCCCAGCGCCTCGAACACACGCATGCCGTTGGGGCTGACCTGCAGACCGGCGCCGACTTTTTCAAGCACGTGGGCCTGCTCAAGGACGGTCACCTGGTGACCGAGCTTCTGGAATGCCAGCGCGGCCGTCAGCCCCCCGATACCTCCACCTGAAATCAGGACATGCATCGGTTTGGCCTGGCTTGCGGTTTTGAGGCTTACTTCGGACGCGACGGGTCTTCGCGCCCGCCGATCAGCACGAAGCGGCGGTCGCAGTATTTGCACTCCACGAAGTCCTCGTCGCCCATTTCGTACCAGACCTTGGGGTGACCGAGCGCGCCGCCGCCGCCATTGCACGAGACCTTGTGGCTCGTGACCATCGAGATTTCCGGCGGAGTGAAGACATCACGCTTGCGGGGCATCTTGTGGACTCCAGAGACCTGACGCGAGGGGCGCCTTGCCCCTGCACAACCTGTTCCCTAACTAGAGTCTGGGCTGCCGGCTTGCAAGGCGTGCCGAATGCCGCGACGAAAGACCGCCATGCCAATACCAGAATTTGCCATCCAAGTCCGCGATCTGCGGAAAACTTATGCTGGCAACGGCAAGATGCGGGAAAAGCTCGCGCTGAACGGCATCTCGCTGGAGATACCCACCGGCTCGATTTTCGGACTTCTGGGGCCCAATGGAGCCGGAAAATCGACCTTCATCAATATCCTCGCGGGTCTCGTAAAGAAAACCTCAGGCACAGCCCGCATCTGGGACTTGGATATCGACGAGCATCCTCGCCAGAGCCGCGCCGCCATCGGCGTTGTGAACCAGGAAGTCGTCGCCGACCCCTTCTTCACGCCCTTCGAGATGCTGGAACTGATGGCCGGCTTCTACGGCGTCCCGAAAGCCGAGCGCCGGTCGGTCGAAATCCTCACGGCCCTCGGCCTGGCCGACAAGAAGGATGCGTATGTCCGCCAGCTCTCCGGCGGCATGAAACGCCGCTTGATGGTCGCCAAGGCGCTCGTCCACAATCCGCCGGTGCTCATCCTTGATGAGCCGACGGCCGGCGTTGACGTCGAACTGCGCCGCCTGATGTGGGATTATGTGCGCGAGCTCCACGACAAGGGGACGACGATCATCCTGACCACGCACTACCTCGAAGAAGCCGAAGAGCTTTGCGATTCGATCGCCATCGTCGACAAGGGCGCCATCGTCGCCTGCGAGCCGACCGCCAAGCTGCTGTCGCGGCTCGATTACAAGACGCTGATCATCACGCCGCGCGAGCCGATCACGGTCATCCCGCCCGAACTCGCCATGCACGATCCGAAGCTGAAACCGGACGGCACGCTGGCCATCACCTTCAAGACCGCAGAAACCGGCATCGGGCGCCTGCTTGAAAAGACCCGCGCTGCCGGAATCAGCATCGCTGATCTCTCAACCAAATCACCCGATCTCGAAGATGTCTTCATCGCCCTGACGGGCGACAAGGCGCCGGTTAAATTGACTGGCTGATCCAGTTGGCGAGTGCCTGACGGTTCATTGCGCCGTTATGCGTGGCCGCGACCTTGCCCTGTTTGAACAACAGCATCGTCGGCAGGCCGCGCACGCCGTACTTGGCGCCGACCAGCGGGAAATCATCTACGTTCAGTTTGACGATCTTCACCTTGCCGTCAAGTTCGGCGGCCACGGCTTCGATATGCGGCGCCATCTGCTTGCAGGGACCGCACCATTCGGCCCAGAAATCGACGACTACGGGCACATCGGATGCGCCGAGCAGCACATCGAATTCGTCATCGCTTACATCCATACCTGACATTGTTCCGGCTCCTTCTGCGGCCCGAATTGGGAGCCTGATACATAGGGACTCTATTCCCCTGTCAAACCGCCCTCAAGGCATTGTTGAGGGAAACTGACAGCATCTCAGGCGGGATGCGCATCATTTTGGGGCCATCGGTCCAGCACAGCACGGCGACCACTTCCCGCCCCGGGAAGGCCGATTCGAGCACGGCGGCATAGGCCGCCATCTGCGTGATATAGCTCTCCGCAACGTCTGAAACGTCGTCCGGTGCGGGCTGATCCGTCTTGAAGTCGATCACCAGAACCCGCGAGGGCGTGACCACCAAGCGGTCCACCCGGCCGTTGATGATCAGATCCTCCGGCAATTTCGGCGATGTCCCGATGACCGCCGCTTCTGCCCGGCCTCCCGGCTGGAACAGCTCGGAGAGCGCCGAATCATTCAGGATCGCTTCAGCCGAGCCCAGCATTTCCGCCTTTTGCGGTTTCGTGAGTTCCGGCTCGCGGGCCAGGAACGCCGCGCCCGCTGCATGCCGCGCTGCAACCGGCAACTCCGGCAGGTATTGCAGCAGGCTGTGGATCAGGCGTCCGCGCTTCAGGCGCGCTTCGCGCTTTGGATCGAAGGGCGCCACCACCCGCGTCTTGGGTCCCAGCAGGCTTGTTGGGGCCGTCAGGCGCCGGGTCTCAACATCCGGATCAGGCGCCCGCCGTGCCCAATCCGGGAGGGGAGCCGGGGGTGTTTCGGTGCTCTCGCCCACCGCCATCCCGCGCGTCGAGGCACCATATTCAAACATGCCGTCTTCCAGGGCACGCGCCGGCAACTGCTCCATGGCATTGCGGCAAAGCGCATACCAGGAGTCGTCATGATACCCTTTGGCGGTGTCGCCATCAGGGCCAAACCAATACCCCGCGACCAGCAGCCGGTCCTGCGCGCGCGTCAGCGCCACATACAACAGCCGCCGGTGTTCCTCATGCGCTTTGGCTTCCGCAATCAGCCTCGCCCGCGCCGAAGGCTCGATATCGCAATCCTTGCGCGGCGACCAGATCAGCGCTCCGTCCACGGACAGGATCGCATCGCTCGTCAGCTTCGGCTTCGACGATGTGTCCGGCAGTATCACGATGGGCGCCTGCAGCCCCTTCGCCCCGTGTACCGTCATTACCCGGACTTCCGGACCCGCCTCCGCCAGGTCGCGCTTGATCTCCACGGGAGTCGACTCAAGCGACGCCACGAACAATTGAAGCGATGACGGCCCGGCCGCATCATGCGCCAGTGCGCGCGCCAGCAAGGCCTCGATCGGATCGCGCGCCGGAGTGCCGAGCCGCGCATTCAGCTTCGCCCAACCCGTGAGGCCATCGCCGTCGGGCTGGTCCAGCACCGTCGAGAGAAACTCGAACGGCGCCAACCCGGCCCGGTCGATCAGCGACTGAAGGAAGCCGCGCGCCTTGACCACGTCCGGGTCCTCGCTCGCCAGAACGCGTGACCAGAGCGTCTCGCCCTTCCTGCGTCCTGCCGCGAGCGCAAACAGGAACCGGTCATCATCGACAAGGCCGCAAAACGGACCGCGCAGGATCTCGGCGAGCGCCAGGTCACGCGCGGGCAGCACCGCGAACCGCATCAGGTTCAGGCAATCCTGCACGCCGATATAGTCCGCCAGCTGAAGACGGTCAGCGCCCGCCACCGGCACACCCGCGCTCTTCAGCGCGTTGATCACCGCCTCGAACAGGCCGCCGCGTCGCTCGCGCACGAGGATCAGCACATCCCCCGGACGCGCCGGACGCTGCACGCCCCGCTCCCACACCGACGCGCCCCCGGTGACCATCTGCTTGACCGACTTCGCAATCGCCCGCGCCAGTTTCACCTTCGGTGAGGTCATCACCAACGCATCGAGCGGCCTTGCCCAGGCGTCCGTCTCCGGGTCCGCATCCCGCGGCATCACCGGCCAAAGCTCCACCCGCCCCGCCTCGTTCCAGCGCCGCGCCGTGTGCACAATCTTGTCGGCCGTCATGGGCCGCGCGTCCGCAAACGGGACATCTATCGGCGGCGCCGCGTTCCAGACTGTATCTACAAAGGTCAGGATTTCGGGGCTGGAGCGGAATGACATCCGCATGTCGGCCTGCGCCACCTTCGCGTCTCGCAACGTCAGCGCCTGCGTCTCTTCCAGGAACCGCGAAGGATCGGCGCCCTGAAACGAGTAGATCGACTGCTTCTCGTCGCCCACCATGAAGATGGTCCGCGGATCCTGCAGCCGCTCGCGTCCCTCACCCGCCGTGAACTCCTGTGTCAGGGCACGGATCAACTCCCACTGCGCCGGGCTCGTATCCTGCGCCTCGTCGAGCAGCACATGGCTCAGCCCGCCATCGAGCTTGTACAGAACCCAGCTCGACAGGCCTTCCGACGCCAGCAGGTCCCGCGTGCGTTCGATCAGGTCGTCAAAGTCCAGCGCGCCCCGCCGGGCCTTCTCGGCCTCATACGCCGCCAGTGCCGGCAAACCGAGCTTCAGGAGCGCCGAGGTGCGCGCAAACGCCTCCGCGCGCCGCAGGTCCGCCGTCAGCGCCTCGATGCGCCGTGTCTCACTCCCGGGATTGTCACCGATGGCAAACAGCTCCGCGACAATCGGCGCTGCGTCCGCCACACCCTTCGTGAACGGCCTTTTCTTGCGCGGCTCCCCCGCCGCCGTCAGGAAGATCGATGTGTAGAGTTCAAACGCCTCTGTCGCATTCCTGCTCGCCAGCACGCCCTGCAACTGTTCCGCCAGCTTCAGGTCGGTGACCTTCCCGCCACCCAGCGCGGCAATCGCGCGGCGGACGTCGCCCGCCGGAAAGTCGGCGCCCATCGCCTGCGCCACCAGCGCGTCCGGCGACGCATCCGGCGGCTGGATCACCTCGCGCAGCGACCGCGCCATCGCGTCCGGATCATTCCCGCAGTCCGCAGCAAACTTGCGTAGCGCCCGTCCCGACCCTTTCAGCGCATCCAGCGCGCTGCTCGCCCCGTCCCGTCCCGCTTCGCGCGCCAGTAAGGCCAACAGCGACCGGTCCTCCCCCGCAGCCCTCAGGATCGCCGACTGTTTCGCCGCCTGCCAGATTTCCCGGGCATCGTCTTCCTCCAGCTCCGTGAACCCCGGCATTACCCCGGCTTCCAGCGGGAACCGCCGCAGGATCCGCGCACAAAACGCATGGATCGTCTCGATCCTCAAACCGCCCGGCGTCTCGAGCGCGCGCGCAAACAAGGCCCGCGCCGCCTTCATCTGATCCAGCGTATAGTCCGCAGGCTGAGCTTCCTCCAGCCGAGACAGCGCGAGCCGCAACGGCTCGTCCTCCATCACGGCCCATTTGCCGAGCGTCTCGAACAGACGCGTCAGCATCTCGCTCGCGGCGGCGCGCGTGTACGTGATGCACAAAATGGAGTCCGGGTTCGCCCCCGGCCGCCCATCCGGCCGCCGCAGAAGCAGACGCGCCACGCGGTCGATCAGCACCTTGGTCTTGCCGCTGCCTGCATTCGCCGTGGCATAGGCGGACGCGCCCGGATTGGCCGCCACCGCCTGCGCCTCAGTCGCGGCCTTCAGCGCGTCAACATGTGACACTTCACTCATCGCCGCCCTCGCCGTCCGAGGTGTCGCTGGTCCATTCGGCCCGGCGCGCCAGAAGGTTGTAGCCGTAGTCATACTTAACGAACTGCACGCACGGCGCCGAGGCAAACACCGCGCCCGCCGCCCGGTAGTCCGCGATCATCCGTTGCATGCCCTCTTCAGCGCGCGCCGCCATCGCGGCCGGCGTCAGGTCGCCTTCCTTGCCGGGGCCAATCGTGCGCGCCCTCGGCTTGCCTTTGAACTCGACATATTCCAGCCCCGCCACCGGCGCCGCGCGTACTTTCTCGAACCCGCCCTTGCTGGCAATCAACGCCTGCAGCGGCATCTGCTGATCAAACCCTGTACGGATCATCTTGTCGGATGGCGCGCTGCCCGTCTTGAAGTCGACAAGGGTGATCGCGCCCGTCGCGCCAATCTCGATCCGGTCCGCCTGCGCCGACAACACAAATTTCTCGCCCGCGATCTCGTAGGGCAGCTCCCCCTTCGCCTCCAGCGCAAGGCCGCCGGACACATCGCGCCCAGCTCGCCAGCCCAGAAACCAGTTCGCCACATCCTCCCAGATCGCCTCCCGGCTCAGCCAGTCCGCCTCCGCCTCGCCCGTCTCGCGCAACTCCCGCTCCAGCAGCCGCGCAAGATGCGCCGCAGACTTTTCAGCGCCATCTTCCTCCAGCAACTCGATCGCCCTGTGCACCGCCGTGCCCTTGAGGTTCGGCTGCATCGGCCCGTTCATCGGATCGATCACGCGCAGCCCCAGGATATCCTCCGCCCAAATGGAGTACGGGTCGCGCTGCAGCCGATCGATCCGCGTCACCGACATCCGCTTCGGCCAGGCTGCCGGCCGCCGTGTCGGTCTCGGCTCGGCGCTGAACGCCGCCGCCTGCGTATCGATGCCCTCGGACTGCACCGCGCGCACCCAGGCCGGCAATGCTCCGTACGCCCCCAATAGCACGTCCTGCGCCGCCTCGAACAGCGCACCCTGCGCCAGTGTTCTCAGCCGCCAAACCCATCGCGACGCCACCGCCGGTGCATCCTCGCGCCGCGCGGAATACAGCATCGCTACGCGCGGCGCGCAGGCGAGCTGCGCAAAATCGTGCGCCGACAGCCCCAGCCGCTCATCCGGATCGGCCATCCCGAGCTCGGTGCGAAACCGGCGCGGCAGGAACGCATCCGGCGGCGTCCTCACCGGCCAGACATCCTCATTGAGCCCGGCCAGCACGACGAGATCCGCAGACTGAAGACGCGCCTCCAGCGGCCCCCAGATGCTGAGGCGGGAATGCTCCGGCTCGCCGAGGCTGACCGTCAGGCTCGCGCATTCCGTCTCGACCAGGTCTGCCATCTCGCGCGGCGTCACGTCGCCCAGGAAGGTTCCCATGTCGCGGATGCGCTCAAGCAGCTTGGACGCGCCCGCCCCGTCCTCCCCTGCCCAGGGCAACGGTGTTTCGCTGATCGCGCCCGCCAGCGCCGCAATCCGCTCGGCGCCCGTGGCGACATTCACCGCGCCTGAAGCCGAAAAATCCGCGCCCGACGCAGCGACAATATCCGACAGTTCACGGATGAACGCCGCGCCGCGCGCCTGTTCGTCTCTTAAAAAAGCACGGTGCCGGTCTTCCGGATCGTGTTGCTCAATCAGTTCCGCCAGATCAAGCAGCGATGTCCACCGGCGGGGCCCCCGCAGGAAATGCAGGTCCACCAGGTTTCCGAGGTCGCGGTTGCGCACGAACGCATGCTTCAGCACGGCGGAAAGCGTCACCGGATCGGCGGGGTCCGCAGCCCAGCGCGCGCAGAGTGAAATGAGGCTGCCTGCCGGCGTGCGCCCGAGTGGCTGGCCCGCTGAGGGCGGAACCGATATGCCCCACCGCTCCAGCAGCGCGCCCACGCGCCGCGCCAGTCCGGCATCCGGCGTCACCAGCGCGCCCTTCGCTCCCGGCTCTTCCAGCACGCCGCGCAGCAGCAGCGCCGCCGCCTCGGCCTCCGCGGCCTCGTTGGGAAGTTCGACCACCGAAAGTCCCTGCAGCGCCGCGCGCACAAAGGCGGCTGGCGTCGTGGCATCAATGCCTGCCAGCTCTTCCAGCGTCTCGCGCCAGTCCGCCGTATCGTCCGCCGGCGCGAGCGCCTCGTAGACCAGCCTCCGCCGTGAAGGCGAACGCGCCTCCCCCGGAGCGGCCGGCCATTCTGCTACATCGCCCAATGAAATCCCGAGGGTCTTCAGTGTACGCACCAAGACAAACTGCGGGTGGCTCGGCGCGCCCGAAACCGCCGCCAGGGATTTTTCACTCAGGTCCGTATCGAGACCCGGCAAAACGACGAGCCCCTTGGGCAACAGCCTCACCGCCTGCATCAACAGCCGTCCGGACGGCGTCGCCCCGGTCGAGCCCGCAATGATCACCGGCGCTATGGGCGGCTTCGCGTCCCAGGAGGCCACCAGCGCTTCCGCGGCTTGCTGCCGGCGCTCGAAAGGATCGCCGGCATTGTTCTCGCGCAGCCATTGCGGCCACATCTCGGTGATGATCGACAGGAACTCGGTCGAGTCCTTCCAGTGCACCGCCAGATCGGCCTCTGTCACCAGCCCGGTCAGCTGCGACCAGTCCACTGACGCTTCGCCCATCGACGCTTGCTCCAGCAGTCTCGACAATTCCCGCGCCGAGGCGAGCGCCGAAGCGGGCGGCAACGTATGCCCATATTCGCGCGCGTAGAAAATGGCTGCGAGCTTCGCCAGCACGCCGAGCCGCGCGGCTGGTGAAAGCGCCGGCGGCAGGCCTGCCAGCGCAGTCTCCGTGACCGGTGGCGGCTCGTCGGATTCAAGATCGCCCAGGGTGCGGATATCCGGGGGCAGCAGCGTGCCTGCGCCGCCCAGCGTATCGAACAGCGCCAGCGTCAGCGCGCGCGCAGAGCGGCGGTTGGGCACATAAATGATGGCATCTGCCAGCGCGTCTGCGCGTTCCCGCAGCTTGAAGGTATCCGCCAGAACCCGCGCCAGTGAGCCAAGGAAGTCCGTACCGGGAGGGATGGTCCAGACCCTGGGGGCGTCCTTCCCGAATGGCCGGATCTCAGCCGCCATGGCAGGCGACCCACATCTCTGCGTCAGCTAGCGCCTTCGGATCACCCACATGCAGCCAGAACCGGTCCAGCACATGTCCCGCGAGCCGGCCGTTCGGAATGAGGCCGTCCCAGATCTTCAGCGCCGAGAAACGCTCTACCGGCACACCATCGTAGAGCTGCGGCTTCATGATCCGCACACCGGCATAGGCCCACGGCGCCGATGGCGCGCTGCCTCTCCGGATCAGCCGGTTGTTCGCCTCAAGAAAAAAGTCACCCGCGCCATCAAAGCCCAGCGCCCGGTCAGTCGCGGCGATCAGCAGGCGCTCATCCTCAGCCGCCGGATCAAATGCTTCGGCCAGCTCCAGGAACGGCGCCGGAGATTCCGGCCCCCAGAACGCATCGGTATTGAGCACAAAGATTGGGTCATCACCTAGCAGCGCCCGCGCCTTGGCGAGGCCGCCACCCGTCTCCAGCACTTCGCCGCGCTCGTCGGAAATGATCACCTCGACATCCGTGCGCGCTTTCACATGCGCTTCCACCTGATCGGCGAGGTAGTGCACGTTGACGACGATACGCTTTACCCCCGCTTCGGCGAGCGGATCCAGCAACCGGTCGATCAGCGCCTTGCCGCGCACCTTCAGCAGCGGTTTCGGCGTCGCATCGGTCAGGGGCCGCATCCGCGTGCCCAGCCCGGCAGCCAGCACCATCGCCGTGTGAGGCACTGGAACACTCATCGAAGGCCCTCGAACACAAACGGTGTGGTGTCGCGCACGAACGCTGCCATGCCGGAAAGCGACGGATGCGAAAGGTTGCGTGCCAGAAGCTGCAATTGCCTCGGCTGGAAGTCGCCATATCGCGGCTTGCCGTCCCGGTGCTGAAGGCGCGAGAACACGCCCGCAATCCGCAAGGCGTTCAGCGCGCCGATCACCGCCAGCCGCTCATCGAACGCTGCGCGCGATTGCCCCGTCAGCGACAGGAATGTCGAGATCGCCGCCTCTGCGGCCTCCTCGGAAACATTGCGCCGGGCATCCTGTGTCAGCATGGCGAGGTCCCACGCGTCCCAGCCCACCACCGCGTCCTGGAAGTCCAGCAACCCGACATCACCGTCAGGCAGCCACAGCAGGTTCTCCGCATGATAGTCGCGCAGCGTGAACGCGCGCGGGAAAGACATCGCCTGCTGGATCAGCGCATCGCGCTCGGCCTCCCAACGCGTCCGCTGAGCGCCCTCCAGCGCCTTGCCCCCGATCTCCGCCGGCAGCCAGTCCGCATAAAGGTCGGCATTCGCTCCCAGCGCCACGGAATCGAATTCGAGGATCGGCCAGGTGACACCGTCCACAGACAACACCTTCGGTATGGACGCTTTGTGGACGGTTGCGAGCCTCTCGGCCGCCGCTTTGTAGAGCCGCGTTTCGTCTTCCGCGCCGCGCTCGATCAGTCGCGCAAATTCGCGCCCGTCCCCGAAGTCCTCGATCAACGCAAACCCGAAACGTGCGTCAAAGTGATAGACTTTCGGCGCCCGGAGAGAAAGATTGCGCAAGTGATGAGAAATCAAAGCGAACGCTTCGACACGCGATGCGGCCAAACGGGTCATCGCATTCCAGCCCATCCGCGCCCGAGTCGCCGCGTCCGCATCCGGCGGACAGGGGTCGCTCTCGACCCGCGGCGCATCCATCAGCAGCGCCGTGGCACCATCTTCGCGAAACAGCCGGATATACCGCCGCGTCGACGCATCCTGTCCCAACGACTGGCGCCGTGCCGTCTCCCAGCCATCGCCAGCAGACTTCAGGAAGGCATCAGTCTCGGCAGTCCGAAGGTCAGGCAAAGCGTTCATCCAGCCGTTCCTGCCAGCCTTTGCCGCCGGGTTCCAGCCTCGCCCGGCGCTGATCCCCACAGATTTCAAGGAATACATCCAACCGGTTGGCTGGAAGGTGCGCGCCCGCACGGTCGGGCCATTCGATCAGCGCAACCCCGTCCTGTGTTTCATCCCAGCCGAGTTCGTGGACATCATCCGCATTTTCAAGGCGGTAGAGATCGAAATGCCAGACCGGAAAGTCCAGCCCTTCATAGATCTGGACGAGCGTGTAAGTCGGGCTCGGCACCTCTTCCTCGTCCCCCAGCAAAGACTGGATCAGCCCCCGCGCCAGCGTCGTTTTCCCCGCCCCCAGATCCCCATGCAGCGCAATCACATCCCCCCGCCGCAACAGCAGCGCAAGGCGCGCACCCAGGGCGCGCGTGTCTCCATCCGAGGCCAGTTCGAGAATCCGCATCTGCGGCGGCACCCTAGCGGTCTGGCTGGTTGACGCAACGCGCGTAAACCTGTGACGGTGTGCCCCGTTTGGCTATGCTTGCAGCCGCGCACGCAACCGAATAGACAAAAAGTGACGCACCCGTCACGAATGAGAGTGGGGCACGGAATGCCGGCTGGAGAGGCACAGCGCATCGTCATCGTCGGCGGCGGTCAGGCCGCTGCGCAGGCTTTGCAGTCGCTCCGCCAGGGCGGTTACACAGGCGCCTTGACGCTGGTGGGCGACGAAGCCGCGCTGCCCTATCAGCGCCCGCCCCTGTCCAAAGGCTACATGAAGGGCGAGGTCGACGAAGAGCGGCTCTATTTCAAGCCCTCCGTCTGGTACGAAGACCAGAATATCGAGATGTTGCTCGGCACTCACGTCCCGAAGATCGACCGCGCAAACCGGCAAGTCCTACTCGGCCACGGCGATCACCTGCCCTATGACTACCTGATCCTCGCCACCGGATCGCGCCCCCGCCCGCTGCCGGTGCGAGGCGCAGATCTGGGCGGCGTGCACGACCTGCGCACGCTCGCCGATGTCGAGCGCCTCAGCCCCAAGATGGTCGCTGGTCGCCGCATCGTTATCATTGGTGCCGGCTATATCGGCCTCGAGGCCGCTGCTGTCGCCCGCCAGATGGGCCTTGAGGTGACCGTCGTCGAGATGGCGCCGCGCGTCCTTGCGCGCGTCACCAGCCCAGTGCTCAGCGAATTCTACGCCGCCGAACACGCTCGCCAGGGCGTCAAGATCCTCACGGGCGTCCAGCTTTCCCACCTCGACGGTGTCGATGGCGAAGTCAGCGCCGCCGTGCTGGCCCATGGTACTCGGCTGCCGGCCGACCTGGTGCTTTCGGGCATTGGCATCCTGCCCAACGAGGAACTCGCGAAGGAGGCTGGTATCGCCTGCTCCAACGGTATCCTCGTCGACCGCGACGCCCGCACCTCTGATCCGCACGTCTTCGCGGCGGGTGACTGTGCCAGCCGTCCGCTCGTCCACTTTGGCCGGTCTGGCCGCCTTGAGAGCGTTCACAACGCTATTGAGCAAGGCAAGCTTGCCGCAGCGGCGATCCTCGGCCTGCCCCGACCCGCAGAAGACTGCCCGTGGTTCTGGTCTGACCAGTATGATCTCAAGCTGCAGATTGCCGGTCTCAGCCAGGGTTACGATACGCATGTGATCCGGGGTGACCCGGCCTCACGCAAGTTCGCGGTGTTTTACCTGAGGAACGGAACGATGATTGCGGTTGATGCCGTCAACAGCCCGCCGGAATTCCTAGCCTCGAAAAAGCTCATCATGTCAGGGGCGAAGCTTGCGCCCGCGGCCCTTATCGATACATCAACCCCTATGAAGGATATAGCGGCCCAAGCGGCCGCCTGAAGGAGACGGAAACAACACATGGCAAAGATCACTTTTATCTCTCATGACGGCACCGAGCGCACGCTCGAAGCCAAGAACGGCATGTCGGTCATGGAAGTCGCGGTCAACAATTCGGTGCCCGGTATCGACGCAGACTGCGGCGGCGCCTGCGCCTGCGCGACCTGCCACGTGTATGTCGACCCGGCCTTCCTGGCCCAGGCCGGCGAGCAGCAGGAAATGGAAAAGTCGATGCTCGACTTTGCCGAGAACGTGAAGCCGAACTCGCGCCTCTCTTGCCAGATCAAGGTAACCGACGCCCTCGACGGCCTGCGCGTCACGACGCCGGAAAGCCAGCACTAAGCCTTTGCCATCAAGGCATCAAACGACTTTCGCCCCGGCCTCACCGCCGGGGCGTTTTCATGTGACGCAAGGTAACCGCTTGGGTTCCTTTTCGGAACGATGTAGGACTCTCCCTTCCCTCCCAGGAGCTGCGCCATGAACTTCACCCAATTGCTCGCCTCGGTCTCGCCCGCGGACGCTCCGGCCCGCGCCACCGCGATCCCGGAAAACTGGATGCAAGGCCGCACCGCCTATGGCGGGCTCACCGCCGCGCTCTGCCTCGAGGCCGCCATTCCGCTCAGCGGGGGGCTGCCCGTTCGCGCCGTGCAGGTTGCGTTCGTGGGACCGGTAAACGGCACGGCCGTTTGCAAACCGGAAGTTCTGCGTCAGGGCAAGAACACGGTCTTTACTTCGGTTCGCATGACAGGCGAGGACGGCGTCCTGGCCGAATCGATCATCACCTTCGGCGCGGCGCGCACCTCTGCGCTCGACTTCGTTCAACTTCCGCCCCCGGAGGTTCCGCCGCCGGCGACGGCGCCGAATTACTTCCGCAAGGAAGGCCAAGGCCCGACCTTCGCGCAGAACTTCGACATCCTGCTCGCAGGCGGCAACCCGCCGATGAGCGGTGCATCGGACGCCGATATCTCGATCTGGATGCGCCACAAGGATCCGGCAACGCTGAATGACGCGGTCGCCCTGCTCGCGCTCGCCGATGCGCCGCCGCCGGCTGCGATGTCGATGTTCACTGCGCCCGGGCGCATCAGCTCGATGACCTGGATGGCGGAGTTCCTCAGCGAAACCTTCAAAACCGACGAGCGCTGGTTCCTCGCCCGCCACACGGCGCAGACGGCGCGCAATGGCTATTCAAGCCAGGCGATGTCGATGTGGAACACAGTGGGCGAGCCTGTGATGATAGGCCGACAGACGATCGCCGTGTTCGCCTGAGACCGGGCTCGCGAGACCATATTTGGAAATTTTCAGACCGCTAGCTCAGGCGGCCTGAGGCCATTCAGTTCGCGAGTGCGGCCCGGATACCTTCGAGATACGCGATCTGTTCTTGCAGCGCGAACTGCTTGGTATCGGCTGCGTCGAGTGCGAGCAGCTTGAGGCGCGCAGCTTCGATTTCCGCGTCAACGTCTTCTGCTTTCGCATCGGTCAGGTTGCGCGCTTCCTCGGCGAGGATCGTCAGGCCAGCGGGCGTCACGTCCGCAAAGCCGCCGCGCACGTAGATGCGCATTTTCACGGTGTCGCCTTCGAGCACGCGGACGATGCCGTTCTTCAGCGTCGTCATGAACGGCGCGTGGTGCGCCAGCACGCCGAATTCGCCTTCCGTACCCGGAGCGATCACGTGATCGACCTCACCCGAGAAGAGCTCCCGGGAGGGCGAGACGAGCGAGAAGTGCAGCTTGTCGGCCATCGTTCAGTTTCCTTCAGGCAGCGCGCTTACGACGCGTCCGCCATCATCTTGGCAGCCTTGGCTTTCGCCTCGTCGATGTTGCCGACCATGTAGAAGGCCGGCTCCGGCAGGTGGTCGAACTCGCCGCTGATCAGCCCCTTGAAGCCCTTGATCGTGTCGTCGAGTTTCACCTGCACGCCAGGCGAACCGGTGAACACCTGGGCCACGTCGAACGGCTGCGACAGGAAGCGCTCGACCTTGCGGGCGCGGGCCACGGTGATCTTGTCCTCTTCCGACAGTTCATCCATGCCGAGGATGGCGATGATGTCCTGAAGTTCCTTGTACTTCTGGAGGATCGACTGGACGCCGCGGGCGACGTTGTAGTGATCTTCGCCGACAACCATCGGGTCAAGGATGCGCGACGTAGAGTCGAGCGGGTCCACAGCCGGGTAGATGCCTTTTTCAGCGATCGAGCGCGAAAGCACCGTGGTCGCGTCCAAGTGGGCGAACGAAGTAGCAGGGGCTGGGTCGGTCAAGTCGTCAGCGGGAACGTACACGGCTTGCACCGAGGTGATCGAACCCTTGTTGGTCGAGGTGATGCGTTCCTGCAGCGCGCCCATGTCGGTGGCGAGCGTCGGCTGGTAGCCCACGGCCGAAGGGATACGGCCGAGAAGTGCGGACACTTCGGAACCGGCTTGCGTGAAGCGGAAGATGTTGTCGACGAAGAACAGCACGTCCTTGCCTTCCACGTCGCGGAAGTATTCGGCTTGTGCCAGACCGGTCAGAGCGACGCGGGCGCGGGCGCCCGGCGGCTCGTTCATCTGTCCGTACACGAGCGACATGCGGCTTTCGCCTTCGAGGTTGATAACCTTCGATTCGATCATCTCGTGGTAAAGGTCATTGCCCTCACGCGTACGCTCACCGACGCCGGCGAACACCGAATAACCACCGAAAAGTTTCGCGATGTTGTTCACGAGTTCCATGATCAGAACCGTCTTGCCCACGCCGGCGCCGCCGAACAGGCCGATCTTGCCGCCTTTGGCGTAGGGGCAGAGAAGGTCGATCACCTTGATACCCGTCACGAGCACTTCCGATTCCGTGGCCTGGTCGACAAAATCCGGAGCCGGCGCGTGGATCGGGCGCATCAGTTCGCGGCTCACCGGGCCGCGCTCGTCGATCGGCTCGCCGATGACGTTCATGATGCGGCCGAGGGTGGCGGGGCCAACCGGAACCATGATCGGCAGACCAAGGTCGGCAACCGCCTGGCCGCGGACCAGACCTTCGGTCGAGTCCATGGCGATCGTGCGGACCGTGTTCTCGCCAAGGTGCTGAGCGACTTCGAGAACGAGGCGGGCGCCGTTGTTCTCGGTCTCAAGCGCGTTGAGAATGGCGGGCAGTTCGCCGTCGAACTCGACGTCGACGACGGCGCCGATGACCTGGGAAACGCGGCCTTTTGCGTTGGCGGGCATGCTCATCTGAAATCTCCTCGGGAGATGAAGTCTTGTGGTTTAAGGTCTAGAGGGCTTCGGCACCGGAGATGATCTCGATCAGCTCCTTGGTAATCTGTGCCTGGCGAGCCCGGTTGTATTTGAGGTTCAGTGCCTTGATCAGGTCCTTGGCATTGCGGGTGGCATTGTCCATGGCGGTCATGCGGCTGGCTTGTTCGCCGGCCGAGCTTTCCAGCAGCGCGGACAGGATCTGGGTATTGATGTAGCGCGGCAGCAGCGCTTCGAGCAGCGCAGCTTCGTCCGGCTCGTAGGTGTAGATCGCGCCACCGAGATCGATTTTCGGCGCGCCTTCCGGGGCCTTCGCCGGGATCAGCTGCTGCGCGGTTGGCACCTGGCTGATGACGTTCTTGAACTGCGAGTAGATCAGTGTGGCGACATCGAACTCGCCCGCTTCGTAGCTCTTGGTGAGCATGAGGCCAACCGACATGGCGGACTCGGCAAAGTCGTTGCCCTTGATGTCCGACAGGTTGACATGGCCGATCAGCAGGCTGCCGAGATCACGGGCGAGCTGTTCCCTGCCCTTCTTGCCGATAGTCAGGACCTTCACGGTCTTGCCTTCAGCCTGCAGGGCCGTGATTTTCTGGCGCGCCAGCTTCACGACATAGGAGTTGAAGCCGCCAGCGAGGCCGCGCTCGGCCGTCATGACGACGACGAGGTGGACGTCGCTCTTGCCGGTTCCGGCGAGAAGCTTCGGGCCACCGCCGCCGGCTGAAGCCGCGAGGTTGGCCAGAACCGCCGCCATACGCTCCGCATACGGACGGGCCGCCGTGGCCGCGTCCTGCGCACGCTTCAGCTTTGCCGCCGCAACCAGCTGCATCGCCTTCGTGATCTTCTGCGTGGATTTCACGCTCGAGATCCGGTTCTTGAGATCCTTCAGGCTGGGCATGAGGGGCCTTTATTCCTTAGGCGGCGCGAACGGGTTGGGCTCAGACGAACTTCGAGGTGAAGGCTTCGAGGGTCGACTTGATTTCGCCTTCGATCTCGTCGGTCAGCTCTTTCTTGTCACGCAGCTTGGCGAGAAGGTCTTTCTTCGAACCACGCAGGTGGGCGAGGAGTTCTTTCTCGTAGCGGGTGACGCTCTTCAGCTCGACCTTGTCGAGGTAGCCGCGCGTACCGGCGTAGATGATGAAGACCTGCTCTTCCATCAGCAGCGGCGAGTATTGCGGCTGTTTCAGGAGTTCCGTCAGACGGGCGCCGCGGTTGAGCAGGCGCTGTGTGGCGGCGTCGAGGTCCGAACCGAACTTCGCGAAGGCGGCCATCTCGCGGTACTGAGCGAGTTCACCCTTCATCGAGCCGGCGACTTTCTTCATCGCTTTCGTCTGGGCGGCAGAGCCCACGCGCGACACCGAGAGACCAACGTTCACGGCCGGGCGGATACCCGAGTTGAAGAGGTCGGTTTCAAGGAAGATCTGGCCATCGGTGATGGAGATCACGTTGGTCGGGATGTAGGCCGACACGTCGTTGGCCTGTGTTTCGATGATCGGCAGCGCCGTCAGCGAGCCCGAACCGTTGTCCGAGTTCAGCTTCGCGGCGCGCTCGAGCAGGCGCGAGTGGAGGTAGAACACGTCGCCCGGATAGGCTTCGCGGCCTGGCGGACGGCGCAGGAGGAGCGACATCTGGCGGTAGGCGACGGCCTGTTTGGAAAGGTCATCATAGATGATGAGGGCGTGCATGCCGTTGTCGCGGAACCATTCGCCCATGGTGCAACCGGTGAACGGCGCGAGGTACTGGAGCGGTGCCGGCTCGGAAGCGGTGGCGGCCACGATGATCGTGTAGTCCAGCGCGCCGCGCTCTTCGAGCACCTTGACCACCTGGGCCACGGTCGAGCGCTTCTGGCCGATGGCGACGTAGACGCAGAACAGCTTGTCCTTGTCGGACTTCGCGGCGTCGTTGGTCGCTTTCTGGTTCAGGATCGTGTCGATGCAGATGGCGGTCTTGCCGGTCTGGCGGTCGCCGATGATCAGCTCGCGCTGGCCGCGGCCAACCGGGATCATGCCGTCGATCGCCTTGATGCCGGTCATCATCGGCTCGTGCACCGATTTGCGCGGAATGATGCCGGGCGCTTTGACGTCCGAACGCTGGCGGCTGGCGATGTCTTTCAGCGGACCCTTGCCGTCGATCGGCTCGCCGAGCGCGTTGACGACGCGGCCAAGCAGGCCCTTGCCGACCGGAGCAGCCACGATCTCGCCGGCGCGCTTCACGGTCGCGCCTTCCTTGATGCCGCGGTCATCGCCGAAGATCACGACGCCGACGTTGTCGGTCTCGAGGTTCAGGGCCATGCCCTTGAGGCCGCCTTCGAACTCGACGAGCTCGCCGGCCTGAACGCTGTCGAGGCCATAAACGCGGGCGATACCGTCGCCGACCGAGAGGACCTGGCCGACATCCGACACTTCAGCATCAACACCGAAGTTATCGATCTGCGACTTCAGGATGCCCGAAATTTCTGCGGGTGAAATATCCATCGAGCTTCTTATGCTCCCTTCATTGCGGTGTTCATGCGATTGAGTTTGGCGGCAACGCTGGCGTCCACAAGCTTGGAGCCGATACGCAGCTGGATGCCGCCGATCAGCGCGGGGTCAACCTCGCTGGAAAGTTCCACTTCACCGCCGACCAGCTTGGCCAGCAGTGTTTCGATACGGGCCCGTTCGGCGCCGCTCATTTCCTTGGCCGTGCGAACAACGGCGCGCTTGATGCCGCGCTGGTTGGCGTACAGCTGATCGAAAGCGACTTCGGCGCCGAGGATGTCCTTCGCGCGGCCATTGGTGGCCATAACGCCGAGAAACTTGCCGAAGATCGGCGAGTAACCGGCTTTCTTGGCCAACTCGCCGAGCGCCTTCACTTTGACGTCCCGGCCAAAGGCGGGCGAGTCGAGCAGGGTCGTCAGGTCTTTCGAGGTGCGCACGCTTTCGGCGAACGCGCGGAAGTCCTTGTAGACGGCTGCCAGGGCGCCTTTGTCCTGCGCCAGTTCGAACAGCGCGCTGGCATAGCGCTGCGCTGCTTCACTCGTCTGCGTCACGCTCGATGCCGGCAAGGTCGATATCCGTCACGGTTGGAGGGCGGAAATGCCCCGAAAAATGTCAATTGCAGGCGGCCACAACCCGGGCGTGCCTGCTGAACTGTGCGGCGCTTAACACCAGAAAACTGTGCTGACAACATGGCCACCCTGCCTGACGCTGCGGCGAAATGGCAAAGCTGTGCACTTCCCCGGAATCCCCAGTGTTTACAGGAAGGAGTAAGGGTCGATGTCGACCGCCAGACGCACCTGCGATGGCAGCTTCAGACGGCCCACCCAGGCTGTCATATAGGCCGAAAGATCGACCGAACGGGGGCTCTTCACAAGGAATCGCCTCCGGTGACGCCCCCGAAGGACCGTTATCGGGGCGGGCGCGGGCCCAAACAGTTCAATGCCTTCTGAATTCGGAGCCGCCGCGGCAATCTCCAGCGCGGCCTTGTCTACAAGGTCGGCCGAGGGGGCAGACAGCACGATTGCGGCCAGCCGTCCAAATGGCGGCAGGCCCAGTTCCGACCGCACTTCCCGTTCGATAGCGAGGTAACCATCGCGGTCATTGGCAGCCAGCGCCTGCATGGCCGGATTGTCCGGCGTGTAGGTCTGCACATACGCCTTCCCTGGGCGCTCGGCCCGTCCAGCGCGGCCGGCGACCTGGCTCAGCAGCTGGTAGGTGCGCTCCCCTGCCCGCAGGTCCCCGCCCTTGAGGCCGCTATCGGCATCAACCACCCCGACGAGCGTGAGATTTGGAAAATTGTGCCCTTTGGCGACGATTTGGGTGCCGATCAGCACATCAATCTCGCTGGCCGCCATCCGCTCCACGATACCCCGTGTTGCATCACCGCCTTGGGCGGTGTCGGACGAGAAAATCTCGATCCGGGCGTTCGGCAGCAGGAGCCGGACCTCTTCAGCCACCCGCTCGACCCCCGGGCCGACCCCCATCAGCGAATCAGCGGCGCCGCATTTCGGGCAGGTCGCGGGTTTTGGGATCGAATAGCCGGTCAGATGGCAGACGAGACGGCCGGAATAGCGGTGCTCGGTCAGCCAGGTCTCAGTGCCGGGGGACTTGAGTTTCTCCCCGCACGCCTTGCAGATCACCAGCGGCGCATAGCCCCGCCGGTTGAGGAAGAGCAGCGACTGTTCCCCGGCTGCGAGGGTCTCTGCGAGGCAATGGGCCAACAGCGGCGAAAGCCATTTGCCTTTCTCGGGCGGCGCCTGCCTGAGATCGATCAACTC
>CAMDAC010000020.1 GCA_945888325.1 Candidatus Sulfopaludibacter sp. SbA3 | reverse complement strand
AGCTGATAAGCCGAAGCCACCTGCGTAAGGGCGTCCGGCGTCATTTCGCGGGCGCCAGCGGTCTGGCCGCCGGTCGAGCCGCAGGCGGCGAGCAACAGTGTCAGGGCAGAAAGGAAAAGGACGTGCAGTGGACGAAGCGCGATCATGGCTGCGAGTGTCTCCCAGGGTTTTTTGCGGCGTAGCCTGTCAAGGCGACGAATAGATGACTCAGGTGCTCAGGAAAGCAACATCCGTGCCGATCAGGCGGGCGGCCGTCAGCCGCCCCGTCAGGAAGGCGCCGGTGTCCAGTCCGATCCTGCGATCGTCATAGTGAACGGCGTCCATCGGCGTGTGCCCGTGGACGATCATCTGCGCGAATGGCGCCGTATCCTCGAGGAATTCTTCGCGGATCCACAGCATGTCGCGGTTCGACTGTTCCTCAAGGCTCACGCCCGGCCGCAGCCCGGCGTGCACGAACAGGTAGTCGCCCGCGGTGTAATAGGACTTCAGCGACTGCAGGAAGTTCAGGTGCTCGGCCGGCAGGCGGAAACGGAATTCGTTCCAGACCCGCGTCCAGGCGTCGCGCGCTGCGGCCATCTCTTCGTGTGAGTTGAGGCTCGCCCGCTTGTTGGGCGGGGCCAGACCATAGGAATACAGCGTTTCGGCGCCGCCATAGCGCGCCCACTGGCTACCGAACGAGGCTTCCTGCAGGAACCGGAGCAGGGCTTCTTCATGGTTACCGAGCAGGTAGATCGGGTCGAACTTGTCGAGCGCGCCGCTGGCGAACAGTTCGATCACATCCCGAGATTTGAGTCCGCGGTCGATGTAGTCGCCAAGGAACACGATCTGGGGCTTGATGCCTTCCGGCAGTTTCGCGGCATCCTCTTCGATCAGGACCAGCAACTGGTCGAGCAGGTCCCGGCGGCCATGGATGTCGCCAACAGCGTAGATGCAGACGCCTTCGGGCGCCGTGGTCACGCGGCTGACGGGCAGGTGAGGCGCTTCATGACCGGCTGCGCTGCCACGATCCTCGGGTTCGCGATCAGGCCCGCGGCCAAGACCGCGCTGAATTCGCTCGCGCAGCGCGTTCGCCGTCCGGCCGAAAAAACCGAGCCGTTCACGCGCGGCCGACAACATACTGTTGCTCGAGCTGGCCATGGTTAGCGTCCTAAACATCGATAATAGTAGGCAATTTACGGGCCAAAACCAATACGGAAGAACCGCAAGGTCAGCCTTTCGGCCGCGTTGCCTCCCGCAGGTAACCCAACGCCCAGCTCATGTGCATGGTTCCAGCGGCCAGCCCGGCATACAATCCGCACAGGGACGTGTGTTTCAGCGCGACCAGTCCCGAGGCGAGGGCCAGGATTGCCACATATCCCAGAGGGAGAATGATCGCCGGCCAATACACCAGCGAGGCGACCAGCCCGAAAGCCGAGCCGAGCAGCGCAAGGATTGGCACAGTCTGGCGCAGCTTCAGGCGCGAGCCATGCTTGCGCACATTCTTCGCCCGCCCGCGGCCATATCCTTCATACTGTTTCCAGAGCCGGCGTACATTGCCGCGCGGGATGTATTGAATCCGGATCCCGGCATCAAGGTAAACGCGCCCGCCCGCCTTGCCGAGGCGCACGTCGTATTCCGCGTCCTCATTGTGGGAGAAGCTTTCGTCATACCCGCCGATGCGGCGATACCAGGCGAGGTCAAACCCGGCATGGTGGCCGTGGTCGACCCAGCCGGATGTCTTGCCGCCCCGGTGCGCAGCGCCGCCGGAGCCGAGCGGCGTGTCGACGATCCAGGCATTGGCCTTCTCGAAACAGGTCTCACCGACGGCGTCCATCGGGATCACGAGCGAGGCAGCGCCATTGTCCACGAGGGATTGGGCCACATCCAGGATGAAGTTCTCGGGGTAAATCGAGTGCGCGTCGCAGCGCACGAGGATCGTGGCGGCCTCCGGCGCCCCGGCCGCGGCCAGGTTCAACGCCGCAGCCTGCAACCGTTTCGGGTTGTGCAGCACGCTGAGATTGGGAAATTCGGTCTTGAGGCGTTCGACGATCGCTACTGTGTCATCCGAGCTGCCGCCATCCGCCACCAGCATCGGCACCGCGCGCAACGCCGGCGAACCCGCCATCAGCGAGCGAATACAGGTTTCGATATGCCGCGCCTCGTTGAGGGCAGGGATAACCGCCAGAATCGCCGACGGCGCGACCGGTGCGGGCCGGCCGGCGTTGGAAAGGGGGACGGTCTGGGTCATGTCGAGCATCAGTCTATCGGGCTCCGGAGGGTACCGGGCCATTCAGCAATAATTGTTCCAGAACGAGATTGGCCCGCCTCGGCCCGGTCCTGCTGGGCTTTCGCAGGTTAACCCACGCTGAATTGTTCCCATACCCTAGGGGACGGGCTTGCCGGATGTCGCGGACCACATACTGTGACAAAAAACCAGACCCCCGGGAGGAACGGACATGATCGGTGTTGTCGCAAAACTGAAGATCCAGGACGGCAAGCAGGCCGAGTTTGAACAGGTCGCCAAGGACCTGATGGCCAAAGTGAAGGCCAACGAGCCGGGCTGCCTCACCTACCAGCTCTACAAGACCAAGGGCTCGACCACCGAATACATCTTCATGGAACAGTACGCCTCGCAGGACGCCCTGAAGGCGCATGGCCAGACCGAGTATTTCAAGGCGGCCGGACCCAAGCTCGGCGCGGTGCTCGGCGGCGCGCCCGAGATCGCCTATTACGACATCGTCGAATAGTCGGAGCGGCGGCCATGGATCTCTCGCTTTCGCCGTCTGACCTGAAGTTCCAGAAAGAAGTCCGCGACTGGATCGCGGCCAACTTCGACCAGGACCTGCGCGCCCGCATGGCGCTGTCGAAGAATGGCTATGTCGACAAGGCGAGCCAGGTCGCCTGGCAGAAGAAGCTCGCCTCGAAGGGCTGGATCGCGCCGAACTGGCCGAAAGAGTATGGCGGCCCGGGCCTCTCCACCACCGAGCGCTACATCCTGCATTCTGAACTCTCGGGCGCCGGCACGCCCAATGTGGCTCCCTTCGGCGTCTCGATGGTCGCCCCCGTCATCATGGCCTTCGGCAATGACGAACAGAAGAAGAAGCACCTGCCGCCAATCCTGGCCTCCGATCTCTGGTGGTGCCAGGGCTATTCCGAACCCGGCGCGGGCTCTGACCTCGCCGGCCTGCAGATGAGCGCTGTGCGCGACGGCGACGACTATATCCTCAACGGCTCGAAAATCTGGACGACCCTAGCCCAGTGGGCCGACATGATCTTCTGCCTCGTGCGCACCTCGAAAGAGGGAAAGCCTCAGGAAGGCATCTCCTTCATCGTCTTCCCGATGTCGCTGCCCGGCATCACCGTCCGCGCCCTGCCGACGCTCGACGGCCCCGCCGAGGGCCAGCACGAAATCAACCAGGTTTTCTTCGAGAACGTCCGTGTAAAGATCAGCGATGCGCTGATCGGCAAGGAGAACTCGGGCTGGACCTACGCCAAGTACCTGCTCGAGTTTGAGCGTGGCAACGCCTACGCCCCCGGCCTGCGCCACATGCTGAACAAGACCCGGAAAGTGGCCTCCAAGGAATATGACGGCAACGAGCCGGTCATCCGCAATCCGGATTTCGCCCGCAAGCTCGCCCTCCTCGAAATGCGCATCGACACGCTCGACGCCACCGAGCGCCGCGTCCTCTCCTCGCTGTCGGCCGGCCAGAACGTCGGCCCGGAAAGCTCGATGCTGAAATGCGCCGGCTCCGAAGCCCAGCAGGCGATCACTGAACTCACGCTTGAAGCGGTCGGCCTCCTCGCCAATCCGTTCGTGCAGGACACGGTCGCGCTCGCAGAGCCCGGATCGAACGTCGAGTCGCCCACGCCCGAATACGCCCTGACCGCTGCGCCGAGCTACTTCAACTACCGCAAGACCTCGATCTATGCGGGCTCGAACGAGATCCAGCGCAACATCATGGCGAAGGCCGTGCTCGGCCTCTGAGGCCAATGACCGAACCATCTTAGGATTGCATCGATGACGACAGCTACTGCCGCCGCGCCCAACCTGCTGACACGTGTTTCGTTTGGCATCGGAGGCGCCGCGGAAGGCGTCAAGAACAACGGGTTCGAGTATGTCCTGCTGTTCTTCTATTCAAACATTCTCGGGGTCGACGCCGGACTGGTTGCTGTCGCCCTCCTGATCGCCCTGGTCATCGATGCGTTCTCGGATCCGATCGTCGGCTACTGGTCTGACAATATGCGCACGCGCCTCGGGCGCCGGCACCCCTTCATGTACGGGGCGCTGATCCCGATTGCGGTCACCTATTATTTCACCTGGAACCCGCCGGCAGGAATGACCGGCAATGACCTGTTTCTCTGGCTGGTGGCGCTGACCATTCTGGTGCGCCTGTCCTTTACCTTCTTCGATGTGCCGGGCACCGCGCTGGCTGCCGAGTTGACGCAGGAATATGATGCCCGCACGTCGCTCCTGTCCCTGCGCACCTTTTTCGGTTGGTTTGGCGGCCTCACGATCCAGATACTTCTCTTCCGCTTCCTGCTTGTGCCGACGGAAGAGATTGAAATCGGCGTGTTCAATGTCAACGGCTGGAACACCTACGGCCTCGTGGCTTCAATCTCCATTTTCGTCTGCGCGCTGATTTGTACCGTCGGCACGCACAACCACATTCCTCACCTCAAGGCTCCGCCTGCCGCACGCAAGATGACGCTCGGCACGGTCTTCAGCGAAATCTTCGAGACGGTTTCGAATCCTTCCTTCCGGGCCCTGTTCCTCGCCACGCTTTGCGGCCTGATCGCCTCGGGCATTTCGGCCACGCTCAACCAGTATATCAACACGATCTTCTGGGGCTTCACCAACGCACAGATCGCTTTGATCACCGGCGCGGTCTATGTCTCCGCCATTCTCGCGCTGATCATCGCCCCGCTGGTCGGCAAGACCTTTGGCAAGAAGCGCGGCGCCATCGTGATCGGCGCACTGGCTTTCACCATCGCGCCGATGCCTGTCTTCCTGCGCCTTCTCGGCCTCCTGCCACCCAACGGCACGGAAGCCCTTTTCAACATCATCTTCTTCATCACCATCTTCGACCTGGCCCTGATCATCGCCACCCAGATGCTGATGGCATCCATGGTTGCCGACATCGTCGAGGATAGCGAGTTGCAGACCGGCCGCCGGTCCGAAGGCATCTTTTTCGCTGGCATCAGCTTTATCCGGAAGCTGTCGCAGGGCGTCGGCGTCATGACCGCCTCTGCAGTGCTTTGGGTTTCCGGGTTTTCCACCGGAGGCGGCGGAGCAGGGGCCAGCGAGGAATCGATCCGGGCCCTTGGTTTCGGTTACGGCGTGTCCGTGCTCGCAGCCTGGACCCTGATGCTCATCTGCGTCAGTTTCTACAAGATCAGCCGGGAATCGCATGGTGAAAACCTTCGCCTGCTACGCGAGCGGGACGCGGCCGCAGCGGCCTCAGACGCCCCCTGACTGAAATGTCATGAAGGTACGAATTGCGCCGCATTTCGCGCCGCAATAGAGCCATACTCATGACCGATCCACGCACCATGACCAAACACATCTCCAAACTTCTCGCGCTGCTTAGCGTGGCCGTGCTGATGCTGCTCACCGTGGCGCTCGCCCCGATGTTCTCGCAGGCCGAGCGCGATCCCGGCGAGGCCGTCCCCGCCGCCGTCACGCTGCCTGCCGAATCGCCGGCGCTGGCCGAGGTGCAGGCCGTGGTTCCCCAGTCGCAGGAGCAGATCTACCTCAGCTTCGCCCCGCTGGTGAAAGACGCCTCGCCCGCCGTGGTCAACGTCTACACCGCCAAGACCGTCAAGAGCCGCGCCTCCACCATGGAGCAGCTGCTCTACGGCGTGCCGGCCCAGGGCAGCAGCGTCCAGAACTCGCTCGGCTCGGGCGTCATCGTCGCCGCCGAGGGCATCGTCGTCACCAACAACCACGTCATCCAGGGCGCCGACAGCTTCCGCGTCGTCCTCAGCGACCGGCGCGAATACCCGGCTGAACTGCTGCTCGCCGATGAGCGTACCGACCTCGCCGTCCTGAAGATCGATACCGGCGCGGAGCGCCTGCCGACCCTGAATTTCGCCGACACCCGCGCCGTGCAGGTGGGCGATCTGGTGCTCGCCATCGGCAACCCGTTCGGCGTTGGCCAGACGGTCACCAACGGCATCATCTCGGCCACCGCCCGCACGGACGTTGGCGTGTCCGACTACTCCTTCTTCCTGCAGACGGACGCGGCCGTGAACCCCGGCAACTCCGGCGGCGCCCTGATCAACACCAAGGGCGAGCTCGTCGGCGTCAACACGGCCATCTTTTCCCGCACCGGCGGCTCGGTCGGCATTGGCTTCGCCATCCCGTCCGAAATGGTCAAGCGCGTCGTCGACGCCGCCGTCAATGGCGGTACCTTCGTGCGCCCCTGGCTCGGTCTCGCCGCCCAGTCCGTCAGCTTCGACATCGCCAAGACACAAGGCCTCACCCGCCCAATCGGCGTGATCGTTACCGAAGTTTTCCCGGACGGCCCCGCCGCCAAGGCAGGCCTGCGCCGCGGTGATCTCGTGACCGCCATCGATGGGCGTGAAGTGTTCGATGAGAAAGGCCTCAAGTTCCTCGCCGCCGTCCGCAATCCGGGAGAACAGGCGCAGCTCACCGTCCTGCGCGCCGGCAATTTGCAAACGATCAGCGTGCAGGTTGAGCCGCCGCCCGGCGCCACCGAAGCGGACGTCGTGCTGCTCGCCGACGGCTCCATCTTCAACGGCGCCCGCGTCATCGAACTTTCGCCGCGCCTCGCCGAGGAAAACGGGCTCGACCCGTTCTCCAAAGGCTCAGGGATTTATGTCCACTCGGTCACCCGCGGCACCATCTCGCGCAACTATTTCAAGCCGGGCGACATAATCCGCACCGTGAACGGCAAGACGACCAAGACCGTCAAGGACCTCGAAGGCGTGCTCGCCAAAGGCGGCCGCAGCTGGGAAATCGAGATCGAACGCAACGGCCGCACCGTCAAAGGCACCGTTCGGACCTGAAGCCAGCCCCAATCACAACCTGAACCCCTCGCCGCGCGGCGAGGGCTGGGTTGGGACCATATTTCAATCAAAACCCAAAGACCGCACCGGCCCGAGGCCCTACAGCCTCTCGAGATGACTCAGCGCGCGTGCACCACCACCGGCACGTCCTCGTAACCCAGCACGAAGTTTGACAGAACGCGGGTCGGTTCGCCCACGAGTTCAATCCGGTGATAGCGTTTCAGGATTTCCTCCCACAGCAGCCGAAGCTGCATCTCGGCGACGCGGTTGCCCATGCATCGATGAATTCCGAACCCGAAGGACAGGTGCCGGCGGGCGTTTGGCCGGTCAATCAGGAACTGGTCCGGGTCGTCGATCACGGTTTCATCCCGGTTGCCGGAGGCATACCACATGACAACCCGGTCGCCCTTGCGGATCTTCTGCCCCTGGAATTCGACATCCTCAAGGGCCGTGCGCCGCATGTGCGCGAGAGGCGTCTGCCATCGGATGATTTCGGAGACCATGTTCGGGACGAGCGAATGATCAGCGCGAAGCTTGTCATATTCATCCGGGAACTGATTGAGCGCTACAACGCCGCCCGAGATGGAATTGCGCGTCGTGTCGTTGCCGCCCACGATCAATAGCATCAGGTTGCCCATCAGCTCCATGGGATTGTTGATCATGTCCTTGGTCTTCGGATCATGCGCGAACAGGGAGATGAAATCGAACTTGCGCGGCTCTGCGGCCCGCTGCTGCCAAAGCTTGCTGAAGTAGGCGAGGCATTTCATCAGCTCTGCCTCGCGATGCTTCATGTCGACTTCGACGCCGACTGTCTCCGATGTTGTCGTCACGTCCGACCAGTAAGGCAGAAGGTGACGATCTTCGAACGGGAAGTCGAACAGCGTCGCCAGCATCTGTGTGGTCAGCTCCTTCGAGACATGTTCCACCCAGTTGATGCGCTCGCCCGTCGGCAGGTCGTCGAGAATGTTGTTCACGCGCTTGCGGATCAACGCTTCGATGTCGGCGAGCTGGCTCGGCGCAACAGCTGGCTGGACCGCCTTGCGCTGGACATCATGGATCGGCGGATCCTGCGCGATGAACATCGGCGTATCAAAATCCGGCGGCGAGTCGCCGATGACGATGCTCTTGTGCGACGAGAATTGGGCGTGATTGGCGTCGATCGCAACAATGTCGTTGAACCGGGTGATGGACCAGAACCCGCCAAACTGGCTTTCCGGGCAGTAGTGGACCGGCGCTTCCCGCCGCAGGCGCCTGAAGTATTCGCCATGGGCGTTCTGCTGAAAGATCGCCGCTTTAGACACATCGAATGTGTCGAGCGGCAGACTCCATGGGTCAGGGACGCTATGCGGCCAGGTGTGCAGCGTATCAGCCATCGATGTTCCTCCACGGGCCATCTCTGCGGCCTCGGGAAAACCATAGCGCGAAGTGCGCCTTCCGGAAACGGCCTAGGCCGCGCCAATCGTTGTGCGGTGCAGCAGCCGGTCATGCCCGGCATATCCGCCGGTCGCCATGTGCAGCGTGCACCGGTTGTCCCACATCACCAGCATCTCGGGCGACCATTTGTGCCGGTACTGAAACTCCGGCCGCGTCTGCCAGCGATAGATTTCGGAGACGAGGTCCCAGCCTTCGGCCTGGTCCATGCCCTCGATGCCGATGATATAGCCCGCTGTTCCGAACAGGCAGTCGCGGCCCGTTTCCGGATGCGTGCGGATGATCGGATGGGTCTGCGTCGCCTGCGCCTCATCGGATGGGCGGATGTCCATGCTCCGGCCCTTGTCACCCGCGCCGTAGAAGCCAGTCGGGGCGTAGGCATTCTTCGCCGAGTGGACGGCGCGCTTGCCTTCGATCCTCTTGCGAAGATCGGCCGGCATCTCTTCCAGCGCGAGATACTGGTTCGTGAACAGCGTATCGCCGCCGATCGGCGGGATCGTCTTGCCATAAAGGCACGTGCCTTGCGGCGGCTTCGCCTGAAAGCTCCAATCCGTATGCCAGCTCTCGGCAAAGACCGGCGAGGTCTCGTCCGCCATCCGCTTCACCGCAATGATGTGCGGATGGCCGGGAATCGGCGCGATGAAGGGGTCTTCACCAAACGGGCCGAAATTCAGCGTGTAGGCTTCCAGCTGATCATCCGTCAGTTTCTGGTCCGGAAAGGCCAGCACTTGATGTTCCAGCCAGGCGGCACGAACTGCACCAAGAATGTCCTTCGTCATCGGTTTCGACAAGTCCACGCCGCGCACGGTCGCGCCGCAGGCCTGGCCCGAAGGCGTGATGTCCAGCTTCATGTTTTCCTCCCGTATTTTTTCGCAGCTTACCACATTGGCCGCGCTCGCCTAGAAAGCCTCTGATGACGGACCTCTTCGACTCCGCTGGCCTCTCGGATGACGCGCCCCGGCCGCTGGCCGACCGGCTGCGTCCGCAAACGCTGGCCGACGTGGTCGGGCAGGACCACCTGATCGGGCCGGACGGCACGCTGTCGCGGATGCTGGCGGCAAAGCGCCTCTCCTCGATCATCCTCTGGGGTCCGCCGGGGACGGGGAAAACCACTATTGCGCGGCTTCTGGCCGAAGGCACAGGACTTGAGTTCGAGGCGATCAGCGCGATCTTCTCGGGCGTGAAGGAACTGCGCGCAGCGTTCGAGCGCGCCGAATCGCGCCGCAAGATGGGCAAGGGCACGCTGCTCTTCGTCGACGAAATCCACCGCTTCAACCGGGCCCAGCAGGACGGTTTCCTACCTTTCGTCGAAAGCGGCGTGGTTACGCTGATCGGCGCGACGACCGAGAATCCGAGCTTCGAACTGAACGGCGCGCTTCTGTCGCGTTGCCAGGTTCTGGTGCTGAGGCGGCTGGACGAGGCCGCGCTGGAATTGCTGCTGCAACGTGCCGAAAACATGGAGCAGCGCTGCCTGCCGGTGACGAAGGAAGCGCGCGCGATGATCCTGGCGATGGCGGACGGGGATGGACGCTACCTGTTGAACCTCGCCGAACAGGCCTTCGCGATGATGGGCGAGCCAGGACTGCTGTCGCCGGACGATCTCGGAAAGTCTCTCTCGAAGCGAGCGGCGGCCTATGACAAGGACCGCGAGGAGCATTACAATCTCATCTCAGCCCTGCATAAATCCGTACGCGGATCAGATCCGGATGCGGCGCTGTACTGGTTCGCGCGGATGCTCGAAGGCGGCGAAGACCCGCTCTTCCTGGCGCGGCGGCTGATCCGGATGGCGAGCGAGGACATCGGCCTCGCCGATCCGACCGCGCTGATGGTCGCCGGCGAGGCGGCGCGCACCTATGAGCGGCTCGGCTCGCCGGAAGGCGAACTGGCACTGGCGCACTGCGTGATCCATCTCGCCACCGCGCCGAAATCCAATGCCGCCTATGTCGCCTACAAGGCGGCGCGCCGCGCGGCCGCCGACACCGGCAGCCTCATGCCGCCAAAACACATCCTCAATGCGCCGACCTCGATGATGAAGGATCAGGGCTACGGCTCGGGCTACAAATATGATCACGATACGGAAGAAGGCTTCTCCGGTCAGGACTATTTCCCCGAAAGTATGAAACGCCCGGTCTTCTACGATCCCAAAGGCGAGGGCCGGGAAGCGCCGATTGCGGAGCGGCTGAAGCGCCTCCAGCAGCTGCGCAAGGCGAAGCGGGATGAGTGAGGCCGAGGCCAGCATTGTTCTGGACCGGTCCACCGCCGTGCGCCTTATCCTGGAACAGTTCCCTGAACTCTCGGGACGAGACATCCGCCCACTGATGGCCAAGGGAACGGACAACCATATCTTCCGCATTGGCGAGTATCTTTGCGCGCGCTTTCCCAGAGCGCCGTGGGCAGCGCAAACTGCGGAACGGGAAGCGGCGACGCTGCCTCTGTTTGCGGACGCGCCACTGGCCGTGCCGTCGGTCTATGGGCTTGGCAAGCGGGCAGAAGGATATCCCCACGCATGGTCCGTTCTCAGCTGGCTGCCCGGCGAACCGATGGAAGATTCTGCGCTGCGTGATCCGCAAGACGACGCTGTCCGGCTGGCAGGCTTCTTCCGTTTCGTGCGCATCCTTCCTGCGGATCCGGCATTCCGTTTCAGCGCGGTGAACAATGGGCGCGGAGCGCCGCTGGCGAGCCGGTCCGAGAGGTTCGACGCAGCGCTGAAGCGATTGCCCGGCGTCGATGACGGGTTTGCCCGGCGATTGTGGGAGCGCGCTGTGCAGGCAGGTCCGGCGGGCGATCCGGTCTGGCTGCACGGCGATGTGCATCCCGGAAATGTCCTCGTCGAGGACGGCCGGGTTTCCGGCGTGATCGACTGGGGCCTGTGCGGCGTTGGCGACCGGGCCTGCGACCTGCTGACGGCTTGGGCGATGTTTGACCGGGCACCGCGCGAGGTGTTCCGCAAAGCGCTCGGCGCGACAGATTCCGAATGGCTGCGCGGCGCGGGATGGGCCTTGTCGATGGCTGTGATCTACTTGCCCTATGCCTACGAACATGGTCTGCGCAGCGACATGTCCGAGAAAATGATCGAACGTTTGAGGGAAGAGTTCACATGACCCGCAACCGGGAAGTTCCTTCCATCAGCGCAGAAGACACAGCTTTTGTGCGCGCCATGGTGCTGCATGAGGACAACTCGCTGATCGCGTTCAACAAGCCGGCGGGCCTTGCCGTACAGGCCGGCAGCGGCGTGGCGCGCTCGCTGGATGACCTGATGGCCGCCTTTGCGAAATCGAACGGCAAACGGCCGCGCCTCGTGCACCGGCTGGACCAAGGCACGTCCGGCGTGATCGTGGCGGGGAAGACGCAGCCGGTAGCAGCCAAACTGTCCGAAGCATTCGCCGGGCGGGATGTGCAGAAGACTTATCTGGCGCTTGTGAAGGGGCGTTTGCCTTCGGCTGAAACTGGCGTGGCCGATGCTTCGCTGGTGAAGGTGGAGGAAAGCGGCAAGTCGCGAATGATCATCGCGCGGCCGGACCGCAAAGGCGCGCAGGCCGCGCGCACAGGATGGCGTGTGCTGGCGCGCCAGGGCGAGTTCGGCCTGATGCAAATGGCCCCGGAAACCGGGCGGATGCACCAGATCCGCGTGCACCTCATGTCCCTCGGCTGCCCGATCCTCGGTGACGCGCTGTACGGCGAAGGGCAGGCAACCGCGCCGCGCCTGATGCTGCATGCGGCGAAACTGGATCTTCCGCACCCGGAAGGTGGGCGGCTCGTGATTGAGGCGCCCTTGCCGGAAGACTTTCGCCGCGCGGCCGAAGCCGCCGGACTTCAGGCGGGTTTGTAGTAGCTTCGGAACCAGTCGACGAAAGCCGGGATGCCGACGCGGTAGTCCGTGTTCGGCGTATAGCCGGTGAGCGCCTTCAGCAGGCGCACGTCGGCGAAGGTCTGCTTCACGTCGCCGGGCTGCATGCCCAGCATGTTCTTGACGGCGGTCTTGCCGATCGCCTTCTCGATGGTCTCGATATAGTCCATCAGGCGGATCGGAGTGGCGTTTCCGATATTCACGAGACGGTAGGGCGCAACCGGTGAGAGCGAGTCGCCGCGGATCATGTGGCTGCCCATCTGCGGCGGGCAATCCATCAGCCGGCGGATCGATTCCACCAGGTCGTCGATATAGGTGAAGTCGCGCAGCAGGTCGCCGTTGTTGAACACGTCGATCGGCTGGCCCTTGAAGATCCTGTCGGTGAACAGGAAGAAGGCCATGTCCGGCCGGCCCCAGGGGCCATACACGCTGAAGAAGCGCAGCGCCGTGGTCGGCACGCCGTAGAGATGGGCGTGGCTGTGGGCGATCAGTTCGGCGGCCAGCTTGGTCGCCGCGTAGATCGTCAGCGGATAGGGCGCCGAATCGCGCTCCTCGAAGGGAAATTTCTGGTTCGCTCCGTAGGCGGAGCTGGTCGAGGCGAGGATCAGGTGGCGCGCCTTGTAGCGGCGGGCGAGGTCGATGATATTGAACGAGCCAACGATATTGGCGTCGATGTATTCGCGCGGATGATCGAGGCTGTAGCGCACGCCGGCCTGCGCCGCGAAGTGGAGGATAATGTCCGGCTGCACGCGGTCGAACACGCGCTCCATCATCGCGGCATCTTCCACGCCGTAACGGGCGAGGCGGAAGTTCGGGAAGGCGGCCAGGCGTGCGGCGCGGTCTTCCTTCAGATTCACGTCATAATAGGCCGTGAAGGAATCGATGCCGGTGACCGAATGGCCTTCGCGCAGCAATCTCAGCGCGATTTCGCTTCCGATGAAACCGGCCGCCCCGGTGACGATGATGTTCATGTGCTTCTGCAGGACCTTTTCATAGGGGCGGGCTAGACGATCCGCTGGACCTTAACAAGCGCCGGGGCTGTATCAGGAAACGAAGAATTCCCGCCGTCGTCAATGAAACGGCCCGCCGGAGCAAACCGGCGGGCCGCATCAAAGGCATCGGGCAGGGGGCTAGCGCTCGCGGATGCGCGGTCCCATCGCCATCGCCTGGCCGGAGTTGACGGCGTCGGCCACGGCCAGTTCCTCGATCAGGATCTGCGTGCGCTCGTCACCGACCACCGCGCTGAGGACAGCGGCGGCGCGGGCCGTTTCGGCGGACACGCCGAACAGGCTCTCCAGCGCCTCGAAGCCGGACTTGCGGTGCGGGTAGTAGGCCAGCACAGGCATCGCTGCGGTGTCCATCCCGGCCAGTTCCTGGGCCTTGGTGATCGCCGTCATGATGCCGCCGATCTCGTCGACTAGGCCGATCTTCTGGGCCTCCTCGCCGCTCCAGACGCGGCCGCGGGCGATGGCGTGCACTTCGTCATAGGTCATGCCGCGGCCTTCGCCGACGAGGCCGACAAACCGGTCATAGCCGCGTTTCAGCATTGCGCGGATTTCCGCTTCCTGGCCTTGGTTGAACGGGCCAACGCCGTAGGCATTGGCGAAATCGCCGCCGACGGTGACGGTGTCGAAGGTGACGCCGATCTTGTTGAAGGTGCCGTCGAGGGCAAACTTGCCGCCGAAGATGCCGATCGAGCCGGTGATCGTGCCGCGGTTGGCGACGATCGCGTCAGCGCCGGTCGAGACATAATAGCCACCCGATGCGGCCAGCGAGCCCATCGAGACGACGACCGGCTTGCCTTTTTCCTGGGCGCGTTCAACCGCGCGCCAGATCTGGTCGGACGCGGTCGGCGAGCCTCCGGGGCTGTCGACGCGGAAGACGATGGCCTTGACGTTTTCGTCGTCGGCCGCGTCGAGGATGGCGCGGGCGATCACGTCAGACGCAAAGCCGGGGGTCTCCGAGAAGGGCGAGTCGGAGCCGCCGCCGCCGGTGACAACCGCGCCTTCGCCGCCGACGATGGCGATCATGCCATCCTTGGCTTTCGCCTTCGAGGCAGGGGCGGTGTAGTAGAAGAGGTCAACCAGTTCCGAATCTTCACCGGCACGTGCCAGCGCAGCTTCTTCGGCATCTTCCGGCCAGCCGAGCTTGTCGACGAGTTTGGCCTCAAGCGCGGCTTCCGCTGATTTCGGGCCGCTCTCCAGGATGGCCTTCAGGGCGGGAACTTCCATGCTGCGGTCTGCAGCAATGTCCGTGAGCGCCGTATTCCAGAGCGATGTGGCGAGCGACGTCATCGCTTCGCGGTGAGGCTCCGTGTACGCCGTTTCATTGTAGGAGTTCGGCGCGTTCTTGTATTCATACAGCGCATAGATCTGCGGCGTGAGGCCGATCTTCTCGAACAGGCCTTTCAGGAACTCGGTTTCGAACGAGACACCGTTGATCATGAAGTCCGAGCCCGGCTGCATCCAGATTTCTTCGGCGGCCGTGATCGAATGATACGCAGACGGACCACCGAGGCCGAGCATGCCTTGCGTGTGGGCGACCACGAACTTGCCGGAGTCACGGAAGCTTTTCAGCGACGCGCGCAGCTCTTCGGCGCGCGAGGTGCCGATGCCGGTGAACGAGCCGCGCAGGTAAATGCCTTTCACGGAGTCGTCAGTCTCGGCGGCTTTCAGCTTGATCAGAATGTCCGTGAACCCCGGAAGTCCCGAGAAGGCTGCGAGTCCGCCGAGGGGCGCCTGGTCGGGAAGACCGGCGTTGAGGTCCAGCGACAGGACCACATTGCCGGGAGTGGGCGGCTTGGAGCCCGCGGCAACGGCGATCAGGCCGAACAGCATTGTGAAGCCGAGGATCACGAACAGGATCATCGCGACGAAAGTACCTGCCATAGACAGGAAGAAGGTTCTCATGACCGGGGCAATTCCTCTGCTGGTTCTGGAGTCCGGGATATCTCGATTGTCGATATTGTTGATAATCGATAAAAAGTAAAGGGCTGGTGTGTGAACATATCTGGATTCGCGCCCGCCCGAGGCAATAGTGGCCAGTCCAGGAGTCGCTCCACAGGCGAGGCGCGTTTCGGGAGTTGCCAGCAACACAAAGAGTAGCTATTTCGCGCGCTCCACAGTTGGGGTGTCGCCAAGTGGTAAGGCAGCGGTTTTTGGTACCGCCACCCTAGGTTCGAATCCTAGCACCCCAGCCAATCCCCGAAAAAATCGGCCTCTCAACTTATTCGGGCAGCGTCATCTTGCTGACATCTGTCGCGTTTATGCCCCTCATTGACAACGCTACTGCGCAGCGCTGATTGCGTTCGTGACATGCCCGGTTATTTTCTAACCGAATCGTAAAGCGCGATTGATCCGCAATTAGAGGATTGTTAGCGTTGAGGTTCGTCGCTAAGGGCTTGCGCGGTTGGCCTAAGATGCCGGCCGGTCGAGAACAGAGAATATAGAGAGAGCGAAAAGCGCTCCAGAAAAGACAGGGGATGTGATGGGGCTACTCCATCCACTTCCAATTCCAACTCCCGGCTCGTTTGTGTTGAGCCGAAGATCATCGGGACGCCCTCGCAAGCAGGTGCGCCCAAGACCCAGGAATTTACGCGCCGGCTGAGCGCGATCGTTTGGAGAGTGAGAGGCAAACCTCATGAAGAAAATTCTGTCACCCGCGCGCAGTGTTATTGCTGCAGCGTTGATTGCGGGCCTGGCCATTCCGGCTCATGCCCAGCTTCGCGAGGCCCTGACAACGGGCGAGCAAGCGACCCGTAAGGCTGAGCAGGTCCAGGACCAGATCAACCAGCTGGACGATGACCGCTCGGAAATGGTGCGCGAGTACCGCACCCTTCTGCAGCGCCGCGACGCCGCAGAACTGTTCGCCAAGCAACAGGAACTGGTCGTCCAGAGCCAGCGCGAGGAAATCGCGTCGCTCACCGAACAGCTCGGCTCGATCGACGACATCACGGCCCAGACGGTGCCGATGCTGCTCGGCATGATCGAAGACCTGAAAATGTTCGTCGCCGCCGACCTTCCGTTCAAGGCTGACGAGCGCAAGACGCGCCTCGAGACGCTCGACGCGGTGATGAAGCAGCCGAACGTTTCGACCGCTGAACAATACCGCCTGATCATGGAAGCTTACTCCGCCGAGATGGAGTATGGCCGCACGATCGACACCTGGCAGGAAGAAATCACGATCGACGGCAACCCGACGACCGTCGACATGTTCCTCTACGGCCGCGTCGCCCTGGTTTACATGACGCCGAACGGCAAGGCCGCTCGTTATGACCGCGCCACGGGTGAGTGGCAGCCGCTGCCGAGCAGCTACGCCGCCGACATCAAGCGTGCCGTCCGCGTTGCGCAAGGCAAGGCCCAGCAGGTCGTCCTGTTCGCCCCCGTCCAGAAGTTCACGGTCCAGTAATCGGCCAGTTGATCAGATACGAAGGTCATAGAGTTATGAAAACGTTCAAATCTTCACTCAAGGCACTGGGCGCCGCCGTTCTTCTTGGATCGGTTGCCCTGGTTGCTGCTGCGCCGGCTTCGGCCCAGTCCCTCAGCGACGTTCTGGCGAAAGTCAAACAGGACGCGAACCAGATGTCGGCCGAGGATCAGGCCCGCCTGAAACAGTTCCAGGCCGACCGCGCCAGCCAGGCCGCCAGCATGGAATCCGCCCGCGGCGTTCTGAACGCCGCAGAAGGCAAGGCCCGCGCGCTGAGCGCGGAGTTCGACGCCAACGAAGCCCAGCTGGGCGCCCTCGAAGGTCAGGTTTCGACCCTCGCCGGCGACTTCCAGGAAATGCTTGGCCAGTTCCGCTCTGCAGCCGGCGCCACGATGCCGGAAATCGCAAACTCGGTCGCCAACTTCGACTATAAAGACCGCGTTGCCGGCATCGCAGAGATCGCCGAAGCCCGCGTTCTCCCGAACCGCGCCCAGCTCGAGCGTCTCCCGAAAGCCATGCTTCAGGAAATGATCGCGCAATCCGAAGTCAAAACCTTCACGGCCACCGTGAACGGCATTGGCCCGGAAGGCTCGAACGCTGAAGCTGAACTCATCCGTATCGGCGTGTTCACCGTTGCAACGGTCGAAGGCCGCAAGTTCGTCGAAGTCCGCAAGGGCGAAGGCAACGATACGTTCCTCCAGGTCTTCGCTAGCCAGCCTGCAGGCAACTATGGTTCGGCCATGGGTGCCATCGCGAAAGCTTCGGAAGGCGAAGTCGTCAAGGCTCCGGTCGATCCGTCCAAGGGCAACCTGTTCGGTATCCTCGGCGAACTGCCGACCTTCAACGACCGCATCCGCCACGGCGGCGAAGTCGGCTACGTGATCATCGTCCTGGCCTTCGTCGGCATCCTGCTCGGCATCTACAAGATGTTCACGCTCTTCACCCAGGGCGCTGCAATGCGCGGCACGGCGAAAACCCGCCAGGCCGGCATCGGCAACCCGCTGGCCCGCGTGTTCGAAGTCTACGAGAGCAACCGCAACCGCGACATCGAAACGCTCGAGCTCAAGCTTGACGAGCAGATCCTCAAGGAATCGCCGAAGATCGAATTCGGCCTTGATATCATCAAGGTTCTGGCTTCGGTCGCTCCGCTCCTCGGCCTCCTCGGCACGGTGGTCGGCATGATCATCACCTTCACCGCGATCACGATCTACGGTGCAGGCGATCCGAAACTCATGGCTGACGGTATCTCGACCGCGCTCGTGACGACGGTGCAAGGCCTCATCGCGGCTATCCCGCTGGTTCTCATCCACGCAGTCGTCTCTTCGATGGCCCGCGGAAACCAGCAGATCCTCGACGAACAAGCCGCTGGCATCATCGCCGAAAAAATGGAGTCGCTGCACGGGGGCCGGGCTTAAGCCCGCCCCTTAACAGCCCTGGAGGAGTAACCCATGCTGGGTCTTGATGCTCTACAGGCCTTTCTGGATCGAGGCGGCCCCGTGCTGCTGGTCATCATGGCAGCGACATTCTTTATGTGGGCCCTGATTCTGGAACGGTTTTTCTACTTCCGGTTTGCACACAACGCAGTGGCTGCGGAAGCCGTTGCCGAGTGGCGCGCACGCTCCGACAAGAAGTCCAAGCTTGCCCATTGGGTTCGCGAGAAGCTCGTGTCGGAAGTTCGCCAGAAAGCTGAAGAAAACGTCCAGCTGACCAAAGCGATGGTCGCGCTGGCTCCGCTTCTCGGCCTGCTCGGGACCGTGACGGGCATGGTGTCGGTGTTCGACATCATGGCCATCACATCGGGCGCCGATGCCAAGGCCATGTCGGCCGGCGTGTCGCGCGCAACGATCCCGACCATGGCGGGCATGGTGGCTTCCCTTTCCGGCGTTCTCATCACGTCGGGCATGGACCGCAAGGTGAACCGCTCGGTGCAGCAGGTTGAAGATCAGATGGAGATCAGCTGATGCGCGGACGTGGTACAAAACAGGCCGAGTCGGCCGAAATCGATCTCACGCCGATGCTCGACGTGGTGTTCATCCTGCTCATCTTCTTCATCGTGACATCGACCTTTGCCCGTGAAGAGGCGATCGGCCTTGAGCCGCCGCCCCCTCCGGCACCGGACCAGGCTGACCAGCCGCAGGTTCCGGCGATCCTGATCTATGTGGACGAGAGCAACCTGATCACCGTCAACGGCCGTCTGGCCGATGTCAGCTCGGTGCGTGCAAATATCGAGCGGGTCATCGCAGAAACGCCCAATAGTTCTGTCATCATCCAGGCGCATCCCAAGGCGAAGAGCGGTGTGATCGTGAAAATCCGGGACGAGGCATACAATGCCGGATTCCGCGAACGCGTGAACATCGTCATCTCGCAGACGTCGTAGGCAGGAGCTCACATGGCACGCAAGCAACGCGCAAGCACAGGCGGCGGCGGTCAGGAAATCGACCTGACGCCCATGCTGGATGTGGTTTTCATCCTGCTGATCTTCTTCATCGTGACCGCCCAGTTCATCAAAGAGCCTGGCGTTCCGATCATCCGTCCGGATGTCGATAATCAGGCCCAGGCCAAGCCGCTCGCGATCCTCGTCGCGATCACGGCGAACGACGAAGTCTTCATCGACAAGAAGGAAGTGGCGATGGTCGAAGTGGGGTTCACCCTCAAGGAACTCCGCCTCGACAACCCCCGCGGTGAGGTCGTGGTTCAAGCAGACGTGAACTCGTCGGCTGAAACCATGGTTGAAGTGATGGAAGCCATCAATAAGGTTGACGGATCCACGGTCATCAACATCTCGGCGAAAACCAACTAGGGAGAGCTTCCATGTTCAACAGTCCCATGGGTCGTTTTCTGGTCAGCGCCGTGATTGCGGCACCGATCGCGATCCTTATCTTCCTGGCGATGAACCTGCTCATCTCGGTCGACGAGATTTCGCTGGAGGCAAAGGAAAGCCGGGTCCTCTCGGCCATCACGCCCCAGTCGAACGATTCCGATGTGCGCACCCGTCAACGGGCCAAGCCGCAGCGGATCGACTCGGCCGCTAAGCCGCCTCCGCCGCCTAAACAGTCGGCCACCAAGTCGAGCATCAACCTGCCGACCCCGAAAATCGAAGGGGGCGTTCCTCAGGACCTCGACCTCGGCCGGATGAAATCGCTCGCGATCGATCCGGTGGCTGTCTCGGACCGGGATGCCCAACCGATCCGTCCGCCGACGCCGTCCTATCCGCAGCGCGCTCAGGAACGCGGCCTGTCGGGTAGCTGCGATGTGCGCTTTGACGTGGATACCCGCGGCAAGCCGTACAACATTGCGGCAACCTGCACGGACGCAGTGTTCAAGTCTGAAGCCGAACGGGCCGTGTCACGCGTCGAGTTCGCGCCGAAGATCGTGCGCGGCAAAGCCGTCGAACGCCGGAATGTCGTCTACCCGCTGGAATTCAACATAGAGTAGAATTATACTGAATGCGGGCAGCCGTTTTTCCGATCTGCTGCCCGCCTTCCACTTCCGCCCAAAACGGCGCCAGACCGTCGGGCCTCCATGGCTAGTGAGAGATTGCCGCTGCGAGGCGGTCAGGAGAGAGAATTATGCAACTTAAAGTTTTCCTCAAAGGCGCAATTGCAGCGGGTGTGCTCGGCCTCATGGGTGCTGGCTCCGCGCTTGCCCAGGCCGGCTGCGCCGAGACACAGTTCAGCTCGAAAACGGGCCAGCTGTACCTCGAAGCCGAGCAGGCGGCGATCACCAACAAGGATTTCGATACGGCGCTCGCGAAGCTGAACCAGCTGCGCGGCATGACGCTGAACTGCTACGAAGAAAGCGCGATCATCCGCATTTCGGCGTACATCAAGATCGAGAAAGGCGACCGTCAGGGCGCCATCAAGGATCTGCTCGATGCGATCGCCAAGGGTTACATCCCGCCGACCGACGTCGCCCAGACCTATTACAACATCGCGCAGATCTACCTGCAGCTCGAGGACACCAAAACCGCCCTCGACTACATGAAGAAATGGCAGGCCGCCGGCGGAAAGCCGGACCGCGGCCAGAAGTGGCAGCTGGCAGTGCTTTACCAGCGCGTCGACAACTTCAAGGAAGCCATTCGCTACGCCGAAGAAGTGCGGCGTGAAGATGGCGCGAAGTTCGACCAGCAGCTGTATGACCTGCTCGTCTTCCTCTACAACGATGCTGGCGAGAAGACGAAGCTCGCTGAAGTCCTGGAAGTGCTCGTCGAGCGCAAGCCGGAAGAGCGCAAGTACTGGGATGCCATTGCCGGCAACTACTTTGCCGACAACGAGCTGCACAAGGCGTTTGAAGTCCAGAAGGCCATGTATCTCGCAGGCCTGCTGAAGACCGAAGACGAGTTGATGCGGATCGTGAACTTCTACAACCAGCTCAACGCACCCTATCACGCTGCCCGCGTCCTCGAGAAGGAAATGAACGCCGGCCGCATCAAGAAGACGACCCAAAAAGTGTCGCTCCTCGCCGACTTCTACCAGGTCGCACGCGAACATGAAAAAGCGATCCCGGTGATCCGTCAGGCTGCCGAAATGGGCGGCGCGGGCGCCATGTATGAGCGTCTGGGCGCGTCCTATAGCGAGCTCCAGAAGTGGAAAGAGACCGAAGACGCCCTGCAGAAGGCGCTCAGCATCGGCGGCGTCAAGGATAAGGGCACGATCTGGGTCCGGATCGGCCAGTCCCGCTTCGAGCGCGGCGACCGCGCGGGCGCCAAGGAAGCCTTCCGCCAGGCGGGCAACGCCGGCGGCCGCGGCTGGCTCGAGTTCATGCAGTCGGAAGAGGACACGAAGGACGCGCTTGTCTGTTTCGAAGTCCAGTCGGCTGTGCTGAACGTCGTCAACGAGGACAAGATCTGCAAGAAACTGCAGGGTCTCGGCGAGAACATGCCGGAAGGCTGCAAGACGGTCACAGAGCGCCTGAAGGCAGGCCGCGCCAAGTTTGAGGCCACGCCGCAGTGCCGGAACTCGGCGCCGGTCTGATCGGCCAGCCTCAGCTCACAAATCAAAGCCCCGGACCTTCGGTCCGGGGCTTTCTGATTCCGGGGATGGGCAAGGCGGCCTTTGCCGGGTGATCCGCGGGGGGGCCTCGAAAGGGTGCAAACAAAAACGCCGGCGGGTGAGGCCGGCGTTCTGAATGTTGGAGGCTTGGCGCCGGATTAGCTCGGCTGCGAGGAGATGCCGAAGGATGCCGTGCTGGGCGACGAGGCGTTCATCGTCTTGGCTTCGGTGGCCGCGACCGGGCCGGTTTCGCGCAGCGGATCGTCCGCATGCTTCACCTGGCCTTCAAACACGGCGTTGGGCTGGATCTGTAGCGAAGAATGGACGATGTCGCCCTTCACATGCGCGCCGGTTTCCAGCTCGACCTTGCGGGCCCGGATGGAGCCGCGGATCTTGCCCTTGACCTTGACGACTTCGGCTTTGACTTCGCCGGTGATCTGGCCTGACGCGCCGATCGTGATGTCGGTAGCGGAGACGTCGCCATCGACGATGCCGTCAATCTGGAGGGAGCCCTCGGAGATGACCGAGCCGTTGATCTTCATGTCGGCGCAGATGATCGAAGCGGCACGGGCAGCGGTCTTCGACGCTGCGCCACGGATGGCATCCTGGGCCGGCGCCACTTTCGGCGCCTCGACCGGGGTGTGATCCGGGGTTTTGCTATTCTTTGTGAACATGTCGGCCTGCTTTCAGGAATTTATTGGGGTCATACGGTTTACCATTGTACCACACTTCATAGTGAAGGTGATCACCGGTACTGCGTCCGGTCGAGCCCATACGCCCGACAAGGTCGCCAATCTTGATTGTATCACCTTTGGAGACGGTGATCGACCTCAAGTGTCCGTAACGCGACTTGAAACCATGACCATGATCGACTTCGACAAGCAGTCCGTAGCCTGAGCGGGCGCCGGCATAGCTTACGGTGCCGGGGCCGGTCGTAACAATCGGGGCGTCGCGATAGGCGGCAAGGTCAACGCCCATATGCGGGGACGGACGCTTGGTGAAGGGGTCGACGCGGATGCCATAGGGGCTAGTATATCGGAACGGAACGGAAACAGGCTCGCCGAGCGGCAGGCTGTCGACGACCTTCTCGTAATACTTCATTTCGGCGATCCGGGCGCGGGCCTGGAAGATGCGGGTCATGAAGTCCTGGTCCCCGATCGACCAGTCTGAGGCCGAAGAGGTCAGCGACCCCATCGAGATTTCCGGGCCGCCGACATTGCTACTGGCGAGGATGTTATCAGTGCCGACGGCGGTCAGCATCAGGACGCCGCGGGCCCGTTCGGCCCGCTCGGCGGCATGGTCTTCCATGAGGTCGAACAGGCGGTAGATGTCCTGTTCGATGGCTTTGGGGGTTCCTCGGGCGGCGGGAACGCTGAGCCCGGCGGTCATCAGGTATTCGTCACGGGACTGGCGGCGGTCGGCTTCTTCGATGGAGGCCTCGACCAGGAGGGAGGCGCCGTCACCTTCGAGGGCGGAGAGTTTCTGCCCGTCATCCTCGCGCATGTCATTCAGGAGTTCTTCGAGAGCTTTCTGCTTCTTCTCGAGGTCTGCGGTCTCCTTGGAGCGCTCTTCCAGAAGGGTGCGCTGGAGCGATTCGCGGGCGCGCAGGTCCTGGACCCAGCGCTCATACTTGGCGAGTTCCTTGCCTTCGCCGCCGGCGAGGGTGGTCTCGCCGCCCCCGAACACGAAACTGGCCGTGGCAAAAACCGTCCAGCCGGCCAGGGCGGTAACCCCGGCGGCCATGATAGCTTGTTGCCAGGGGGATACGGAAATGTATCGAACGGTGCCGCCGCTGCGGTGGTAGATCTGGCGTTCTGGGAATGCGCGATCGAACGTCGCCTTGAGGTTCGCACTCAACTTCGCCATGCAAGCAACCTGTAAGCTGGAAACTTCTTATGAAGCTGCAGAACCTCCTGCAGCCGGCTTCCCATTCCCCACGCCATACATACCCAATTCGACCCGGGGTGAAACCCCCGCCAGTCATATATTTCGGCAATGTTCGCAGTTGAGCGTAAACTTCTCATTAACTCGCTGAAAGTTTCGGCAATCATTGACGATTTTCGGACACCCGAGGATTATTCTGCCAGTGCGGCCAGCACTTCCTCTGCATGCCCCTTGACCTTAACTTTAGGCCATACACGGACGATCTTGCCGTCCGGCCCGATCAGGAAGGTGCGCCGCGCCATGCCCATATAGGTCCGGCCGTACATCGATTTCTCCTCCCATGTGCCATAGGAATCGGACACCTCGCCGGCCTCGTCCGTCCCGAGCAAAACCGTCAGGTTGTGTTTCGCGGCGAATTTCTCGTGTTTGGCGAGCGTGTCGCGCGAGATGCCGAGCACCGTGGCGCCGGCTTTCCGGAACGCGTCCGTATGGGCCGAGAAGTCGATGGCCTCCTGGGTGCAGCCCGGCGTGTCGTCCTTGGGGTAAAAGTAGAGCACAAGGTGGCTGCCCGCGAAGTCCTTCAGCCGCTTCGGTCCGCCCGTGGTCTCGACGCTGAAGGCAGGGGCCTTGGTGCCGGGTTTCAGATCAGCGCTCATGCTTTGCTCCTATGGTCTGGGCCTGTTCACGCAATTATAGTTTCTATGTGCCTATGGACCTGCGGCAACACCGGTATTTTTGAGGAGCCAGCGATTGGTCCGCCAGACCGCGTCCGTAATTGTCATGGAGATACTCGGCGCCCTGGTCCTGGTGCTGATGGCGGCCAGCGCGTTGCTCCTCCTGCGCCTGTCGAGCGGGCCGCTCGACCTCAACCCGTTTCGCGATGATGTCGAGCACGCGCTGACCGATGCGCGCGAGGGGCGCGTCGTCTCGATCGGCGCCCTGCAGCTCGAATGGTCGCCGGAATCGAAACGCGTCCAGATCACCGCGCAGGATGTCAGCCTGCTGGACGATGACGGACGTCCCGCGGCCGAGGCGGCCAATTCCGAGATCGTGCTGTCGGCCTCGGCGCTGCTGCTTGGCCGGGTCGAGGTATTGCGCCTCAACCTGCGCGACGGCTGGATCGGGCTCGATCACCAGGGCGGCAATCTCTGGACCCTCGGCGGCGATCCCTTGCCGGAAATCAAGGCGCGCGCCCTGCCGACCACCCCGCAAGGCTGGATGGACTATGCCAACACGGTACTGCCGGAATGGCTCGCGGCGCTGACGGAAACCGGCGAGACGCTGACCTTCGAATCGATCAGCTTTGACGGCTTCGAATTGCGCGTGCGCTCGGCCGATCTCGCCCTGCTCGGCACAGTGCAGCATACCACCGGCAATCTGACACGCGGGGAAGACGGCCTCAGCCTCAACCTTTCCGGCAGCGGACTCGGCGAAGGCCTGCCGGGCGGCATAGCCATCCGTATGCAGACGAGTGAGCGCGGCACGCGGATGCTGGCCGAGCTGGGCGTCGCGGACTGGCCGCTGGGCGAACTCCTCCGCCGCACAGGCCTCGGCGCGGAGGGCTCGCAGGGGCTCGACTCCAATTTCGAGGTCGCGGTCGGTTTCACCCAGAGCGCCGGCATCGAGGAAGTCCGGTTGAACGCCCGCAGCGGGGCCGGTACCCTCAAGATCCGCGACTGGTCGGAGCCGGTGAAGGACCTGCACATCTCCGCCGCCTATGGCCGCCCCGATGACAAGCTGGCGCTGACCCTCGAGTCGACCGGCACCGGCGTGTTCAAAGGACGCGCCGAGCTGGAACTGGAAAAAGCCCTGACGGGCAAGGGCTTCCGCCCGTTCCGCCTGACCAGCCCGGCACTAACCGCCAATCTGGTGCCCTTCCTCGAAGCGCCACTCGATTTCGCAAGCGTGTCGGCGGCGGGTGAAGTCGATCTGAATGCGATCGCCGTGCGAAAGGCGACGGCGAAATTCGTGACCGGCGGCGCGGCATTCGAACTTGCCGGCGACCTGGCGATGACGCCGGACTGGAAAGAGGGCGACGCACTGGTCATTGGAACCCTGGACGCGGGCGTGCCGGGCGCCCTGCCGTTGGAAACCGTACTGGCGCTCTGGCCGGTAACACTCGGCGAGGGGGCGCGCGACTTCGGCAAGGAGCGGGTCCTGGCCGGAACGGCGCGCGGTGCCAAGGGCCGCGTCACCCTGCAGCGCGACAGCTTCGCGGAAGGCCACCTGCGCGACACCGATCTCGAAGTCACCTTCGCGGTGGACGGCGCGCAGGTGAAATTTCTCGACGATCTGCCGGCGGTTGAGAATGCCAGCGGCACCGGCCGGCTGACCGGCAACAGTTTCAAGGTCGTGCTCGACAAGGCCGACTATGGGGGCTGGGTGGTCAGCGAAGGGTTGGTCGACTTTCCGGCCTTCAATCCGCGCGGCAAGGAGTTCCGCGTGTTCGCAAAGGGGCGGGGCCCGGCGCGCAATATCGTCCGTACACTGGCGGAGTCGCGGCTGGAATTCGATCTCGATCCGGCGCGTGTCTCCGGCGACGCAGAGATGACCTACGAGATGTTCCGCCCAGCGCGCGATGACGTGGCCTACGAGGACATGCGCTTCACCGGGTTCGGCACCATCCGCAATGGCGGCCTCAAAGGCGCCGCGTTCGGGTTCGATCTGACCGGCGGCGCGCTGAAGGTGAACCTCGACCAGAACGGCATTGTCATGACCGGACAGGCCAGCCTTGGCCCGTCACCCGTGGATTTCGTCTGGAAGGACAATTTCGCGGACGATGGCAAGCCGGCGGACCTGACGGCGACGGGTGTCATGACGGCGGACTTCCTCAACGGATTCGGCCTGCTGGGGCGCGCCTACATGACCGGCGAAGCGCCCATCGACGTGAAGGCCACGCTCGAAGGCGCCGATCTGGAGACCGCCCTCGTGCAGGCGGACTTCAAGGACGCGCGGCTGGACGTCGCGGAGATCGGCTGGCTGAAGCCGCGCGGCGGCGCCTCGAACGCCACCATCAACTACGCCCGGGCCGGGGAGAACATGACGTCCAAGGTCAAGTTCACGGCCGACGGCGCAGCGCTCGACGGCGACTTCACGCTGCGCGCGTCCGACTCGCGCCTCGTCTCCGCTGACCTGCGCCGCGCTTTCTTCCGGAACGTGGCGGACGTGAACGGCAAGATGAGCCGGGGCGCGGGCGACCAGATCATCCTGACACTGGGCGGCAAGCATCTCGACATTTCCGGCCTGATGCCGGGGCTCGGCGGGCTCGGCGGCGAAGAGGGGAAGGCGGGCTCGCCTATGACCCTGACGGCGGCGGTGGACCGGTTGACGCTTCGCCCCGGGCTGGACCTGCGCAGCGCCGAGCTCGTGCTGATGACCAACCGGACCGGACTCGAATCAGTGACCGCCAACGGGATCGCAGGCAATGACGCGCCGCTGGTCGCCTCGATCGATGCGAGCGGCAGCGGCCCGGCGCGCCTCAGCGTCACTTCCGGCGACGCAGGCTTCCTCGCGAGCGCGTTCCTGAACACGGATTTCATCTCGGGCGGTACGGTGGAGATCAACGGCACGCTCGAGCAGGCGGCGACGCCGGCGAACCTGATGGTGAAGATATCGGATGCGCGGATGAGCGACGCGCCCTTCCTGACGCAGATCCTCTCGCTCGCCTCGCTGCGCGGCCTCGCCGATACGCTCGGCGGCGACGGCGTGATGTTCAGCCGGATCGACCTGCCGCTGAAGATTTCCGGCGGGCGCTACATCATCAACGGCGCCAAGGCGCAGGGGCCGGCGCTGGGCCTGACGGCGAGCGGCTTCATCGATTCCAAGACGACCGATATCGAGATCGACGGCGTGCTGGTGCCGAGCTTCGGCATGAACTCCGCCCTCGGAGGAATTCCGATCCTGGGCGACCTCGTCGTCGGCCGCGACGGGGAGGGCGTTTTCTCGCTGACTTACGGCGTGCGCGGCAAGCTCGACAAGGCAAACGTCTCGGTCAACCCGCTCTCGGCGCTGGCGCCAGGCGTCATCCGCCGCATCTTCGAGAATCCCTCGGACACCAAAATCCCGGAAGCCAAACCCCGCGCCCCGGACGCGCCGCTCCCGAAGGAACTGCCACCGATCAAGGATGAAACTTTTTAGCCCTTTGAAGCCCTCTCCCGCCTGCGGGAGAGGGGGGAAGAGTTTAACCCGCCTTGATCAGCGCATGCCGCTTCTTGCCGGCCGAAATCTTGATCGCCCCATCCTTCAGATCAGCCGAAGAGACTTTCGCATTCGGATCGGTCACCGCGTCATCATTGACGCGGATGGCGCCCTGTTCGATCAGGCGGCGACCTTCGCCGTTTGATTTCGAAAGTCCTGCCGCCGTGCAGGCCGCTGCGACCAGCATGCCGGCATCAAGCTCCGCCTGCGGAACAAGTGCGGTCGGCAGCGAGTCAGACGACGCCCCCGCGCTGAACACGGCCTTTGCGGCGGCCTCGGCTTCCTTCGCGGCCGCTTCGCCGTGCAACAGCGTCGTTGCGGCATTGGCGAGCGCGATCTTGGCGTCGTTGATCTCCGCGCCCTGAAGGGCTTCCAGCCGGACGATCTCGTCCTGCTTCAGGTCCGTGAAGAACCGCATGAAACGGCCGACATCGGCGTCTTCGGTGTTGCGCCAGAACTGCCAGTATTCGTAGGGGCTCTTGCGGTCCGCATTGAGCCAGACAGCGCCGTCGGCCGTCTTGCCCATCTTGCCGCCCGACGAGGTCGTGATCAGGTGAGCGGTCAGGCCGAAGGCCTTGCCGCTTTCCACCTTGTGCACGAGGTCCACGCCGCCGACGATATTTCCCCACTGGTCAGAACCGCCGAGCTGGATGCGGCAGCCATGGCGCTTGAACAGTTCGAGGAAATCGTAGGACTGCATCAGCAGGTAGTTGAACTCGAGGAAGGTGTAGGGCTGCTCGGCGGCGAGGCGCCGGGCGACCGTGTCCTGCTTGACCATCGTGTTGATGGTGAAGTGGACGCCGACCTCGCGCAGCAGCTGGATGTAGCCAAGCTTGTCCAGCCAGTCCGCGTTGTTGACCATGATGGCGTCCGAGGGGCCGTCGCCGAATTTCAGGAAAGGCATGAAGGCCTTCTTGATGCCTTCAATGTTGGCGTTGATCTGGGCGTCGGTCAGCAGCGGACGCGACTTTTCCTTGTCGGTCGGATCGCCGATCTTGGTCGTGCCGCCGCCCATCAGCGCCACCGGCTTGCCGCCGTGCCGCTGAAGGATGCGCAGCATCATGATCTGTAGCAGCGAGCCGACATGCAGGCTGTCAGCGGTCGCGTCGAAGCCAATATAAGCCACAGGCGTTCCCGAGGCGCAGTAAGCGTCAAGCTCTGCCTCATGCGTCATCTGCTTGATGAAGCCGCGCCAGCTGAGCTCGCGCAGGAAATCCGACTTGTATTCGCTCATGTTCTTGTGTCTCCGTTGAGCAGACGCGCGCCTAACACGGAAAGGTCTGGGCTTGAACACGGCTACGGAAAAAACAACGCCCCCCACCACCCCGGTCTGGGTCGCCGGCTTCATGTCCGGCACCTCGCTGGACGCGGTGGACGCCGCCATGATCCTGACCGACGGGGAGAAGGTCACCGACTTTGGCCCGGCGGTAGAGCGCAAGTATTCGGCGCAGGAGCGCGCGGTCCTGCAGGCCGCGACCGACGCCGCCAGGTCCTGGAACTGGACGGGGCCGATCCCGGAAGCGCCGTTCCGGGCCGCTCTGGAAGTGATCACCCGGACGCATTACGAAGCCTGGATGCAGCTGACATCGCCCGCCCGGGCGCCGGTCCCGCTGCTGGCCGGCGTCCACGGGCAAACTGTGCTGCACCGGCGCGCGACCCCCGGCCAGAAAGGCGCGACCCTGCAGCTGGTCGACCCCTTCAGCCTGCGCAAGACGATGGGCGTACCGCTGGTGTGCGACTTCCGCTCGGCCGACGTCGAGGCGGGCGGCCAGGGCGCGCCGCTGGCGCCGGCCTATCACGGCGCGCTGATGACCCGTCTCGGGGGCGAGGCGGCGGTCGTCTTGAACCTCGGCGGCGTGGCCAATATCACCGCCCGTCTCGCCGACGGCACCCTGATCGCCTGCGACACTGGCCCGGCCAACGGGCCGATCGACGAATGGGTGGAACGACACGGCAAGGGCACGCACGATGCCGGCGGCAAGCTCGCACTCGCCGGCAAGGTGGACACCGCCCGATTGGCGCGGCTGATGAGCCATTCCTGGTTCTCGGAGAAACTCCCCAAATCGCTCGACCGGTATGACTTCAACGCCGGCATGGCCGAGGGCCTGTCGCTTGAGGATGGCGCCGCGACCCTGACGGCCTTTTCAGCCGCAGCCGTCGCCGCCGGCATTGATCAGCTCCCCGAAAAACCCGCGCGCGTGATCGCCTGCGGCGGCGGCCGGCACAATCCGGCGCTGATGGCCGCGCTGCGCGGCGCGTTGCCCTGCAAGCTGATGTCAGCCGAAGAAGCAGGCTGGCGCGGCGATTCGATCGAGGCTGAAGCCTTCGCTTACCTCGCCGCACGCCGCATGCGGGAGTTGCCCCTCAGCTGGCCGATGACGACCGGCGTGCCCGCTCCGCTAACCGGCGGGCAGATCTTCCTCTAGCTGCGGGCAAGGCCGGTGAGGCTGTCACCCTGAAGCCGGTAGACCGTCCATTCGTCCATCGGCTTGGCGCCGAGGGAGAGATAGAAATCGATGGACGGTTTGTTCCAGTCGAGCACCGACCATTCAAGCCGGCCGCAGCCGCGATCGACGGCGATTTCGGCAAGCCGTTTCAGAAGCGCCTTGCCATAGCCTTTTCCGCGCTGGGCCGGGTCGACGAACAGGTCTTCGAGATAGAGGCCCGGCTTGGCGAGAAACGTCGAGAAATTGTGGAAGAAGAGCGCGAAGCCTTGGGGTCCGTTTGGATCCTCGATCAACAACACTTCGGCATAGGATCGTAAGCCAAAGAGGCTCTCGCGAAGCGACTCTGCATCCGCAACGCATACATCTGACAGCTTTTCATATTCCGCGAGGGCGCGGATGAACCGGAGAATCGTTTCCGTATCCCGTTCATCCGCGAACCTGATCTCTGCCATGCCGGCCAGTCCTATTCTTCGAAGTCGTCTTCGTCCTCGGCGACGTCTGCTTCGACACCTTCTTCGGCCTCAAGGCGCAGCTTGTTCTCTGCTTCATCGAGGCGGCGCAGCAGGTATTCCTCGCAGACGCCGAGCAGTTCTTCGCGCTTGTCGACGTAGAAGTGGTTGGCGCCCTTGATCTTGGCGCGCTCGACCTTGTGGCCCTTCTGCACGCGGACCTTCGACAGCGCCCGTTCGACATCTTCCGGCGTCGCAATGGAATCGGCGTCGCCCGCCACGATCAGGCCCGAAGCCGGGCAGGGGGCGAGGAAGGAGAGGTCGTAATGGTTGGCCGGCGGCGAGATGGCGAGGAAACCATCGATTTCCGGGCGGCGCATCAGCAGCTGCAGCGTGATCCAGGCCCCGAAGGAATAGCCGGCACACCAGACCAGGCGGGGGCTTTCCGAGAGGTTCTCGACATAGTCGAGCACATAGGCGGCGTCTTCGAGCTCGCCGATGCCCTGATCATACACGCCCTGCGAGCGTCCGACGCCCCGGGAATTGTAGCGCAGAACGCCAAAACCGTGGCGTTCGAACAGCTGGTAAAGCATGATCGTGACCGGATCCTGCATGGTTCCGCCCGCTTTCGGGTGCGGATGGAGGATCAGCGCGATCGGCGCGCCCGGATATGGGGGCTCGGTGTAACGCGCTTCGATCCGCCCTTGCGGGCCCGGAATGATGATTTCTGCCATCTGATCCTCGGCTGTTTTCAGGTGAAGCGGGCGAGATAGGCCAAATCGGCCGCGAAATGCAAATTTTTCTGCAGGGTGCGGCCTCGGCCGGAAAAGCCTATATAAGAAGACATGATCTATGCCGACTACAACGCCACCGCCCCGATGCGGCCGGAAGCCCGGGACGCTGTCCTGATGGCGCTGGCGCTTGGCGCGGCGAATCCGTCGTCCGTGCACCAGTCCGGGCGGGCCGCGCGCGCCGTCGTCGAGAAGGCCCGAGGCCAGATCGGCGGGGCCGTCGGCTCACGGGCGGCGGACATCCTGTTTACCAGCGGCGGCACGGAATCTCTGGCACTGGCCATCCAAGGCGCCGTCCTGGCGCTCGACGGCCAGGCGACGCTGATCGTCTCCGCGATCGAGCACGAGGCGGCCAGCAAGGCCGCCGCCTATGCCGGTGTGCCGGTGGAGACGGCCTATGTGGGCACGGACGGACGAGTGGACCTCGCAGATCTCGGCGCCCGGCTGGCGGCCTGGGACCGCGATCTGAAGGGCACCCCCATTCTGGTGCTGATGCTGGCGAACAACGAGACGGGCATCCTGCAGCCCGTGGCAGAGGTCGCAGCGCTCGTGCGCGCGGCCGGCGGGCTGACCGTGTGTGACGCAGTGCAGGCCTTCGGCAAGGTTCAGGTCAATGCCGCGCTGCTGGGCGCCGATTACATTGCGCTGTCGGCGCACAAGATCGGCGGCCCGCAGGGCGTGGGCGCGCTGTGGCACCGTGCCGGGGCGCCGCTGAAGGCGCTGCAATATGGCGGCGGACAGGAGCGGGGACTGCGCTCAGGCACCGAAAACGTGGCGGGCATCGCCGGATTTGGCGCCGCCGCCGAGGCCGCTGTGCGCGACTTGCCGAAGTACGCCGCGTTGGCAAAGCCCCGCGACGCGATGGAAGCCCGCCTCAAAGCCGAAGGCGGCGTGACGGTTATCGGCGAGGGCTCTCCCCGTCTTGCGGGCACCTCCAATTTCGCCCGCCCGAATTTCCGGGCGGAGACACAGGTGATGGCGCTCGACCTTGCGGGCGTATGCGTTTCGGCGGGCTCGGCCTGCTCGTCGGGCAAGGTGAAGCGCTCGCTCGTCCTGCTCGCGATGGGCGCAGATGACGCCCTTGCGGAATCGGCCATTCGCACCAGCTTCGGCTGGGACACCAAGCCGGAAGACTGCGAGCGCGTCGCGGACGCCTGGCTCGAGGCCGCCCGCAGGACTGTGCTGAAGGAAACAGTGTGATGACCCAGATCAAAAGCCATGTGCTTCGTGTGGTTGTGCTGTCGGGCCTGCTCGCGCTTTCGGGCTGCGTGATCCTCGACGATGTCTATGATGAAGCTGCGCGCAGTGCCTGCGAGGACGAAATCGATGGAAAAGCGCGGGTCGATTGTTACGACAGGGCCGACGAAGCCCGGCGTGAAAGAGACAGGAACCAAGATTGATGGATTGCTGCGGCGGCATGGATGAGCACGACGAGACCTGCACCGAGGTGAAGGTGAAGGATGGCATCGACGCGGACACGGTCGCGGCGGCGAAGCGGCTTGAGTCCGAGAACTATTCGGCCGGCTTTGTCACCGACATCGAGATGGAGTTTGCGCCGAAGGGCCTTTCGGAAAGCACGGTGCGGTTCATCTCCGCCAAGAAGGGCGAGCCGGAATGGCTGCTCGAATGGCGGCTCGATGCCTATCGCCGCTGGCTGACGATGGAAGAGCCGGTCTGGGCGCGGGTGAACTATCCGAAGATCGACTACCAGGCCTTCTATTATTACGCGGCGCCGAAGAACGCGGCGAAGTACAAGTCCATCGACGAAGTGCCGAAGGAAATTCTCGACACTTATGCCAAGCTGGGCATCCCGCTGCGCGAGGCGGAAGTGCTGCTCGGCGTTGAAGGCGCAGCCGAGACGGCCGCCACGGCGCGCGAGAAGCCGCGAATTGCCGTGGACGCCGTGTTCGATTCCGTTTCGGTCGCGACCACGTTCCGCGAGGAGCTGAAGAAGGCCGGCGTGATCTTCATGTCGATCTCCGAAGCCGTGCATGAGTATCCGGAGCTGGTGCGCAAGTATCTCGGCACGGTTGTTCCGGCGACGGACAATTACTTTGCAACACTGAACACGGCCGTCTTCTCGGACGGCACGTTCGTCTATGTGCCGAAGGGCGTGCGTTGCCCGATGGAGCTGTCGACCTATTTCCGCATGAACGCGGAAAGCACTGGCCAGTTCGAACGTACACTGATCATCGCCGATGAGGGCGCCTACGTCTCCTACCTCGAAGGCTGCACCGCGCCGATGCGCGACGAGAACCAGCTGCATGCCGCAGTGGTCGAACTGGTCGCGCTGGACGATGCCGAGATCAAGTACTCGACCGTGCAGAACTGGTGGCCGGGCAATGAGGACGGCAAGGGCGGCATCTACAACTTCGTGACCAAGCGCGGCGATTGCCGTGGCGCGCGGTCCAAGATTTCCTGGACGCAGGTGGAAACTGGATCTGCAATCACCTGGAAGTATCCGTCCTGCGTGCTGCGCGGCGATGACAGCGTCGGCGAGTTCTACTCCATCGCGGTGACCAATGGCCGCCAGCAGGCCGATACCGGCACCAAGATGATCCACCTCGGCAAACGCACGAAGAGCCGCATCATCTCGAAAGGCATTTCGGCCGGCAAGTCCGATAACACCTATCGCGGCCTCGTCTCGATCCACAAGAAGGCCGAAGGCGCGCGCAATTTCACGCAGTGCGACAGCCTGCTGATCGGCGACAAATGCGGCGCGCATACCGTGCCCTACATCGAGAACCGCCGCGCCGATGCGCAGCTGGAACACGAGGCGACGACGACGAAACTCTCGGAAGACCAGCTCTTCTACGTCCGCCAGCGCGGCATCGGCGAGGAGCAGGCCGTCGCCCTGCTCGTCAACGGCTTCGTGCGCGACGTGCTGCAGGAATTGCCGATGGAATTCGCCGTCGAGGCGCAGAAGCTTTTGGAAGTCAGCCTCGAGGGGAGTGTCGGATGAAAATGCAAACTGGATTGGCGGCGTTCGCCGTGTTGCTGGCCGCAGGCTGCACGCCTGAAGCGTCCGAAGGTCCAACGCCGGAAGAGGTCGCGGCGCAGGCAGCGCTCGAACGCCTGATGGGCATGCCAACCTGCGCGGACGCTGCCGAGGGCGAAGGCGGCATGGTGCCGGAATTGATGCCGTGCCGGATAACATTGGGCGAGGGAAAGCCGAGCCTCGTTGTGACGTCGACGCCGATGACTGAAGGTGATGAAGGCCCGTCGGGCCAGATCCGCATCGAGACCTGGGGCGACGGCGGCCTGTCGCTGCAGGTCATTGAAGAAACGGCGCTTTTCGCGTTCAACTACCCCTATATCGAGGACTTGACCGGGGACGGACTGCCCGACCTCATGGTTCCCCTGATGACGGGCAACGTGAACACGTCTTACGCGTTTTGGGTCCAAGGCGCAGACGGCCAGTTTGTTCGCGCCGGCGAACTGGGCGGTGTCAGTATCGGACACACGCCGGAAGGCCTGATTGCCGCTTCGGGACGCTCCAGCGCCTCGGAATGGGAAACCGGCTATTTCCGCGTTTCGAACGGCGCCCTCGAAGAGATCGCCGCCGTGGTTAACCGGGCCGACCCCGAACCGGGCGAGCCGCCCCTGACCGTGCCCGCCTGCGAGGTTATCAGGGTCGCCGAAGGCGTGGACCCCGCGCCCTTCTGCCAGACCGTGCCCGCCCTCCCGGGCTGATCCGGCCCGGAACTTGCTGCATTTCCTCCCGAAGCGGCCGATGCGAGCCGTTCGGAGGAAGCCATGTTGAAAGAACTCGCCGCCCTGGCCGTGATCTGCGTTGCCGCATTTCTGGCGCCGTTGATGGCTGTGGCCGCCTGAAACACGGGGAAACCCTTATTGCGCCTGCGGCAAACTCCGCTTTGTGCTTTCAAATCCTCCCGGGGCGCCCTAAATCCCCGGCATGTTGAAGATTGAAAACCTGACTGCCACCGTCGGCGAAGGCGAGGATGCGAAAACCATCCTCAACGGCCTTTCGCTGGCCGTTCCTACCGGCGAAGTCCACGCGATCATGGGCCCGAACGGCGCGGGCAAATCCACGCTCTCCTATGTGCTCACGGGCCGCGAAGGTTACGCCGTCACCGGGGGCAGTGCGACGCTGAACGGCGCGGACATCCTGGCGCTGGAGCCGGAAGCGCGCGCCGCCGCCGGCCTGTTCCTGTCCTTCCAGTATCCGGTCGAGATTCCCGGCGTGCCGGTGATGACCTTCGTGCGCACGGCGATGAACGCGCAGCGCAAGGCGCGCGGCGAGACGGAGATTTCCGCGCCGGACTTCATCAAGAAGTCCCGCGAGATCGCCAAGGTGCTGAGCCTTGATCCCGAGATGCTGAAGCGTCCGGTGAATGTCGGCTTCTCCGGCGGCGAGAAGAAGCGGCTCGAGATCTACCAGATGATGATGCTGGAGCCGCGCTTCATGGTGCTCGACGAGACCGATTCCGGGCTCGACATCGACGCGCTGCGCACGGTCGCCGAGGGCGTCAACGCCCTGCGCGCGCCGGACCGGGGCATGCTGGTCATCACCCACTATCAGCGCCTGCTGGACTATATCAAACCGGACAAGGTGCACGTGCTCGCCAAGGGCCGCATCGTCAAGACGGGCGGGCCGGAGCTCGCGCACCGGCTTGAGGCCGAGGGCTATGACGGTGTGCTGGCGGAGGCCGTGTGAGCACCGCCCTCAAAGACTTGATCCGTAATCCGACGATTGCCGAACTGGAAATCGTCGCGCGTTTCGCTGCGCTGAAGGCAGATGCGCGGCGTGAGCGGCTGTTCGAGGCGTTTGCGCAGACGGGCCTGCCGGGGCGCCGCATCGAAGGCTGGCGATGGACGGATTTCAAGGCGGCGGTGACGTCGCTGGACGTGCTGAAGGCATCGCCGGCGCGCGATCCTCTGGCGCGGGAAGGTGTGGCGACGCTGCGCTTCACGCCGGCCGGCTACACGGCGCCGGCCACGCTGCCTTCCGGTTTGAAGCTGCTGGCAAAGGACGATGTGCAGGCGATGGGCGGGGCCGAGGAGGCACCGCTCGGCGCGCTCGCCGCCGCGCTGTCGGGCGGCAAGACGCCGGGCACGCTGCTGGTGGACGTCAGCGCGGGCGCGCCGGTGCATCTTCACATGGTGTTTGAAGGCCCGGGCGCGATCAATGCCGCGCGGATCGTTTTCCTGCTTCGTCCGGGGGCGGAGCTTCATGTCTCGGAAAGCCATCTGGGCGGCGCGGCGCTTTCAATCGCCCTGGTCGAGTTCACGCTGAACAAGGGCGCGCGCCTCCATCGTACCGTCTACCAGATCGGCGGGGCGAGCGAGGCCCAGGCCGTGACAGCGCTGATCGAACAGGATGCGGGCGCGGAAAGCGTCCTGACGACGCTGGCGTTCGGCGCGAAAGTGGCGCGTCTCGAAACGCGACTGGTTCACCGCGAGACCGGTTCAAAAGCCACGATCAATGCCGCTTATCTTGCGGGCGCAGGCTTGCAGGCCGACATCACCACGCATGTGCGCCATGGCGCGCCGTCCTGCGTGACGCGCCAGCTGACCAAGGGCGCGGTGCTCGATGGCGGGCGCGGCGTATTCCAGGGCAAGTTCCATGTGCCGCGCACGTCCGGCCAGCAGACCGACGCCTCGATGCAGCACAACGCGTTGCTTCTGGAGGAAGGCGCGGAAGTGTTCGCCAAGCCGGAACTCGAAATCCTCGCCGATGATGTCCAGTGCGCGCACGGAAACACGTCCGGCGCGCTGGACGCCGCGCAGCTGTTCTATCTCCGCCAGCGCGGCATTCCGCTGACGCAGGCACGGGCGATGCTAACCGAGGCCTTCATCGCGCAGGCGCTCGAAGGCGCGGGCGATCTTGAAGACGCGCTGCGCGCCGAGGCGCAGGCCTGGCTGAACCATGCCGCGTAAAGTCGATCTTTCCGCCATTCGCGCCGAGTTCCCGATCCTGTCCCGGCAGGTGAGCGGGCATCCGCTGGTCTATCTCGACAATGCCGCCAGCGCCCAGAAACCGGACGCCGTGATCGACGCGATGGCAAACCAGATGCGCACGGCCTATGCCAACGTGCACCGGGGCCTGCATACGCTGGCGAACGAGACAACCGAGGCCTACGAGGCCGCCCGCGAAACCGTGCGCGCGTTCCTGAATGCGCCGTCCACGGACAATGTAATCTTCACCAAGGGCTCGACCGAGGGGATCAACCTGGTCGCCGCCGCGCTCGGCGCGCGGATCCAGCCGGGCGACGAGATCGTGCTTTCGATCATGGAGCACCATTCCAATATCGTGCCCTGGCATTTCCTGCGCGAGCGCCACGGCGCCGTGCTGCGCTGGGTGGGGCTTACCGAGGACGGCTCGCTCGACATGGACGCGATGCGCGCCGCCATCGGGCCGAAGACGAAGATGGTCGCCATCACCCACATGAGCAACGTGCTGGGCACGGTGACGGATGTGCCGGCGATCACAAAACTCGCCCATGCGGCGGGCGCCGAAATCCTCGTCGATGGCAGCCAGGCGGCGGTTCACCTGAAGGTCGATGTGCAGGCGCTCGGTTGCGACTGGTACGTGATAACCGGGCACAAGCTCTATGGGCCGACGGGCATCGGGGCGCTGTACGGCACCTCCGAAGCGCTAACCCGCGCGCGGCCCTATCAGGGCGGCGGCGAAATGATCGACGTCGTCGAGACCGACCGGATCACCTACAACACCGCGCCGCACAAGTTCGAAGCCGGCACGCCGCCGATCCTCGAGGCCATCGGCCTCGGCGCCGCGCTGCGCTGGATGGGGCAGTTCGATCCCGCCGAGGTCGCCGCCCACGAGCATGCGCTCTACACCCGCGCCCGCGAGGCCCTGCGCGGCATCAACGGCCTGAAAGTGCACGGCGAATCGCCGGGCAAGGGGGCGGTCCTGTCCTTCAGCCTCGAAGGCGCCCACCCGCACGACCTGGCCCAGATCCTCGACCGTTACGGCGTTGCGATCCGCGCCGGCCACCATTGCGCGCAGCCCTTGATGCAGCATCTGGGCGTTTCGGCCACTGCACGGGCGAGTTTCGCCCTATATAACACGGTGGCGGAGGTCGACGCCTTCGCCGAAGCGCTCGCCAAGGCGCGGAAAATGCTGGTATAGGGAGCCTCATGGCAGACGATATGGCATCCCGGGACACGATGAACGCGGCGGAAACGCCCGCAGCATCGGCGATTCCCCAGGCAGAACTCGACCGGATGACGGACGAGCTGATTGCCGCGTTCAAGACCGTGTTCGACCCCGAAATCCCTGTGGACGTCTACGAACTCGGCCTGATCTACAAGGTCGACATCGACGACGACCGCAAGGTCGATATCGAGATGACGCTGACTGCCCCCGGCTGCCCCGTGGCCGGCGACATGCCGGGCTGGATCGAGAACGCCGCCAGGACAGTCGAAGGCGTGGCCGATGTAGAAGTACGCCTGACCTTTGACCCGCCCTGGACGCCCGCGCGGATGTCGGACGAAGCACGCCTCGCGTTGAACATGCTCTGATTGAAGGAAAGGGGGTCCGGCCCCATCTATAGCCCATGGCCAGACGTCCCCGACCGAAACCCGTGAAACTCTCCGATTCCGCCGCCTTGCGTGTGCGGGAAATCATGGATGAGCGCGGCCTCGGCTACCTGCGGGTCGGCGTGAAGAACGGCGGCTGCGCGGGCATGGAATACGTCATGGACTATGCCGTCGCGCCGGCTCCGCTGGACGAAGTGGTCGAGGACAACGGCGTCACCATCGTGATCGACGCCAAAGCCGTGCTGTTCCTGCTCGGCAGCGAACTCGATTACGAGGTCACCCCGCTGCACGAGAAGTTCGTGTTCCGCAATCCGAACCAGACCGATGCCTGCGGCTGCGGCGAGAGCGTCACGATCGTGCCCGCCACGGCGGAATGATCGTTCGAAGCTTCGCGCCAATTGCGGCGCCGGACGCGCATACCCTGATCCTTGGAAGCATGCCCGGCATCGCCTCTCTGGAGGCCGGCCAGTATTACGCACATCCCCGCAACGCGTTCTGGCCGATCATGGGCGCGCTGTATGGCGCGGGGCCGGGCCTTCCGTATGCGGAGCGTGTGGAGCAGCTGAAAGTGAGCGGCGTTGCCGTATGGGACGTGCTGCAATCATGTGTCCGGGAAGGCAGCCTTGACGCTGACATCCGCGAAGAAGTGCCGAATGACTTCACCGAATTCTTCGCCCGTCATCAGAACATCCGGCGCATCGGACTGAACGGCGGCAAGGCGGCAGCGAGTTTCCGCAAGCATGCGGCCCACTGCCTGCCTGCGAGCGCTGTGGCGCACATTCTCCCCTCCACCAGTCCGGCGCATGCGGCACGTGGATTGGAAGAGAAATGTGCGCTCTGGCGGGTATCACTTCTTCTTTGAACCCCTCTCCCAAGGGAGAGGGGGCTTTAGTGGAACTAGGCCTTCTCGAACGCGGCCAGATTGTCCGCCGTCGGTTTCGCTTCCATGCCGTTCGGCGGGTCGGGTATCAGCGTGGCGCGGCGCACGGGCTGGCCGGTGGCTTCTGCGACCAGCTCGGCCGTTCGTGCCTCCACGGCTTCCGTCAGGCGCGCAATGAAACCTTCCTTCGGCAGGCCGGGCGGGATGGGGTCGAGGAATTCGATCACGGCGGTGCCGGCGCGTTTCGGTTTTTCCTGCTGCTGCCAGAACACGCCGATATTCGTGGCGACCGGTACGACGGGCACGCCCATCGCTTCGGCCATGTGCCAGACGCCTGACTTGTAGCGGAAATGATAGCCGACCGGGGCGAGGTGGCCTTCCGGATAGATCAGCACGCGGCGGCCATCTGCCTTCGCCTTTTCCATGCCGTTGGCGAGGGAGGAGGCCTTCTTCTCGCCGCCGCCGCAGGTGTCGATGACGATGGCGCCGAGCTTCTTGAGGATGCCCGAGACGAGGGGGAAGCGTTCAAGGTGATCGCCGGTCACGAAGGCGAGGTTGGGTACTTCCGGATAGACGAGGAAGCCGTCGCCCCAGCTCTGGTGCTTCGCGGCAATGACGAAGGCGCCCGCCGGCAACCGGTCGCGCCCGCGCACGTCCTTGCGGATGCCGGCGATCAGGCGCAGCGCAAGGTTCATGGCGCGCGTGTAGCTCCTGATGATGGCGCGCACCGGCCCGTGCCCCGGCCAGGCGAGGAAGGGTAACGAGGCAAGGATGTAGAAGACCGAGAGCGCGTAGTAGGCGATCTGGAAGAGAGTGCCGCGCATGGAAGGATGCTCCGTAGACGAAGGATCAGGCAGATTTCAGCACGGCCAGCACGGCCCGGGCGAGCGCCGGGGCATGCTGCAACAGGGGGCCGGGCAGGCGGTTGTAGATCTTGTTCTGGCCCGCCTGCATTACGACGCCGAGCGCCATAGCCGCCTTGAGCGCCGGGTCGCCCTTGGGGATCGCTCCCCCCGCCATCAGTCCACTGATGATCCGCTCGGTGACCGAAACCGGGTCGTCCTCGCGGCGTTTGTCATAGGGAAGGTAACGGTTCATCGAAACAAGATGGAAGGAGAAGAGCAGGAAATCCTCGTCCGCCAGCTTGCAATAGGCGGTGACGGCGGCATTGACCTTCACGTCGAGGCTGCCATTGCCGGTCAGCGCTTCGGCGATCAGTTGGGACAGCCGGTTGTGGGTCGCCTGGAATAGCGAGAGGGCGAGTTCGTCCTTGCCCTTGTAGTGCCGGTACAGCGCGCCTTCGGACACGCCGGCCTTGTCGGCAATCTCGCGCGTCGTGGCCGCGTCCACGCCTTCGTGGATGAACAGCTTCAGAGCGGCACGCTCGATCTTCGGCTTGGCGTTGCGCACGCGCGGCTTCTTGTCAGGCTGCGGGGGCAGGGCGGCGGATTTGGCCATGCGGAAAGTCTCCGGTTTGCAGAGATCAATATAGCAGGCGTGCAGCCAGTTTGCAAGTGATCATTCGCTCACTAATGGGGTGAGTTCGTGAATCGCGCGTAAACCATTCGAGGCTTTTGCAACCAAACCCGCCCCCTCCCGAAACAAAATCCCCAGTCGCCTCAAGCGCTTGAAAGTTTCCTCCGCAAAACCTGCGCCACACCCCTCCGGACGGGGTTACACTCGGCCTCACGCCCGCCCACCCGCGCACCGTAGGTCGGATAAAGGCCGCAGGCCGAAATCCGACGCCCCCGAGACCCAGCGATAGACGATCGATACGAAGTGATAAAAAATGAGAATCAATGAGAAAGATTCGACACGCGTAATAAAAAGCCTGCAACAGGATGAGGCTGTCTGGCGACAAAGTGGGAGGACTTGCGCCTCCAAAAAAACCGGCTTCGAAAGAATAAAACCCATCCCCATCAAGACGTTGTGAAATCCGCCCCCAAACCTTGAGCAACACCTCCGCCCACGGATCTGTCGAAAATCCACGCCCAAACGCAAACCGGGCGCACCGCCTGGGTTCGCCCGGAAAGCGTGTTCGATTGTGAAGGGCCGCCTAGGCGAGCACGTCGATCCGGTAGCTTTCGATCACGGTGTTGGCGAGCAGCTTCTCGCACATTTCCTTGACGCGCTTTTCAGCGTCCGCCTTGGCGAGACCGTCCTCGAGTTCAAGCTCGATCACCTTGCCGACGCGCGCGGCTTCGACTTCGCCGTAGCCCATGCGGGCCAGCGTGTCGGCGACCGCCTTGCCTTGCGGATCCAGCACGCCGGCTTTCAGGGAGACGTGAACGACGGCTTTCATTTGCTGCCTCCGGTGAAGCTGACGACATTGTCCGTGTCGCCCGATTCCTTGATGATCCCAAGGCGGCGCGCAACTTCGGCATAGGCTTCCGTCACGCCGCCAAGGTCGCGGCGGAAACGGTCCTTGTCCAGCTTCTCGCCGGTCTTGTAGTCCCAGAGGCGGCAGCTGTCCGGGCTGATCTCGTCGGCCAGCAGGATGCGCGGCATGTCGTGATCGTTCTCAAAATAGCGGCCGAACTCGATCTTGAAATCGACCAGGCGAATACCGGCGCCGGCGAACAGGCCGGACATGTAATCGTTCACGCGCAGGGCAAGGGCGATGATGTCGTCATATTCCTGCGGGGTGGCCCAGCCGAAGGCGGCGATGTGTTCTTCGGAAACCATCGGGTCATGCAACGCGTCGCTTTTGTAATAGAACTCGACCAGCGGGCGCGGCAGTTGCTGGCCCTCAGGCATGCCGAGGCGGGTCGACAGCGAGCCGGCTGCGATGTTGCGCACGACGACCTCGAGCGGGATGATCTCGACCTTGCGGATCAGTTGCTCGCGCATGTTAAGGCGGCGGATGAAGTGGGTCGGAATGCCAATGGCGCTCAGCTGGGTCATGATGAATTCGCTGATGCGGTTGTTCAGCACGCCCTTGCCGTCGAGCACGGCTTTTTTCTGGGCATCGAAGGCCGTTGTGTCGTCCTTGAAGTACTGGATCAGCGTGCCGGGTTCCGGCCCCTCATAGAGGATTTTCGCTTTTCCCTCATAGACGATGCGCCGTTTGCTCATCTTGATCCGGCCCTTCCTGTAGTCCGTAGGGGAACCCGGCCCGGCGGAATCACCGGCGCGCACCCCTGAAGGCGCGACTGTTACGCCAAGTCGCAGGCATAAACAATTATTGCGAACATGCCACCCGCACACCTATATGGCCGTAAAACCTCTCACACCGGCCGCAGAAAAGGGTACTTCCATGAGCTCATTCGATGATCGTGAACGCGCTGAGGAAGCCCGCTACGCCATGGACCAGCAGACCCAGATGCGCGTCACCGCCCGCCGCAACAAGCTTCTCGGCCTCTGGGCGGCCGGCCTGATGGGCGTCACCGGCGCCGAAGCCGAAGCCTACGCCAAGAGCGTGGTTGTGGCCGACCTCGAAGAAGCCGGCGACGGCGACGTGATCCGCAAGATCCTGGGCGATCTTTCGGCCGCGGGCGTCACCCGCACCGAAGCCCAGGTCAAGGAAGAGCTTGCCCGGCTGCTGCCGGTTGCCCGCGAAGAAATCGCGCGCGACAGCAAAGGCTGAATCGCTGCTCACCGCGCGCCGGTTGAGCTGGCGCCGCCGCCGGAGCGATAATTGTCACTGCACTTGGGCGTATCATGCCCCAGCGGGGTGAATGACACGCAGTTGAACTGCGCTCCGGCGCCGTCCCGGTACAGCCGTTTGCCGTGCCAGCCTTCCATCGAGGGCTTGCCGGTCCAGGCACTGAACATCACCTTGCCCGGGGCAACGGGCACGCCCGGATCGCCTGCTTCGGTGGCAAACACCGGCACGCCTTCGACAAACCAGGTTATGCCGTCCGGGCGCCATTCGAAGGCGTAGAGGTGCGGTTTGCTGGCCGCATCGAACGGAAGGTCGAACGTGGCCGGTTTGATGCTCTTGCCGTTCTTGAAATAGTTGAAGTGGATCTTGGTCGTGTCCGAACCGATAAACTCGATGTCGATCTCGTCGTGCGGGTCGCCGAACCATGGGCCAGTGTAAGTGAAGAACGCGGTGACGAGGCCGGGGCCTCGGGCGGGTTGCATGATCGTTTCATAGCGGCCGTACTGGAACTTGCCGCTCGATTGCATTTCAGCGGCCGTGTAGGGCTCCCCGCTGCGCACTTCGCGCCGCACTTCCAGGAAGGCGCCGCCATTCCGGCTGGCAATGTTTTCCGGCACCCAGTCGCCGCCATAGAAGCTGTCGGCATTGCCGTGGTTGGACGCGTTGAAGACATGGTCCTGCAGCGGCGCATTCAAGCGGGTGAAGAAGCCGCCGCGATTGGGCTTTGCAGGTGCAGACCATTCGCGGACGCCGGCCGTTGTGGGGGCGGGCTCACTCGGGCGAACCCAAGGATAGAAGTCCGGCGCTGCCTTAACCATCGCAGGCGCGCTTTCAGCGACCGTGATGTTCGCCGGTGCAGTTTCTGGACGGGACACTTGTGGCAGCTCGGTGGGGCGTAGAAACAGCAGAGCCAGCACCATCACCGCCAGCCAGCTGGCTGCTACCAGCGCATCCACGCCCTCGTCGGGGCGGCGCCAGGCGGCGGTGTTATGCTGAACGTCGTGCGACAAGCGAAGGGCCTCTGTTTACCCTTTGCTAACCAGCAATATTCGAGCCAGCCTTTTTAACTTATGCCGCCGATCCGTCGTCCGGCGCCGGCGCGGTCAGGGCCGACCGGTTGCGCATCATGAACAGGGGCACCGAGCCGATCGGCGTGACAGCCCAATCCAGCGGCTGGTCATGCGGTTCGGCAGGCACACGGTCGATCTGCTGGGCGGCGTAGGCAATGGCGCAGGCAAAGGCGCGGCCCTTTAAACGCAGCACTGAAAGCGCCTGATCGTAGTGGCCACGGCCATAGCCGAGGCGATTACCTTGCGTGTCGAAGGCGAGGAGGGGCGTGAGCACCAAAGTGGGCGTGGCTTCCGGCGCGTCTTCCGGCGGCTCGGACAGGCCAAAGCCGCGCCGCTCTAGCGGCTCGCCGGGCGACCAGAGGCGCCAGCTGATGCCGCTGGGCGTCATGCGCGGCAGGCAGGTTTCGGCGCCGGCGCGGGACAGCCGCTCCAGCAGGGGCATGGGGTCGAGTTCTTCGTTGATCGGCACATAGGCCGAGACGACCTGTCCATAGCGCTCCAGCAGCTTCATCGGGAAGATCGCGGCGAGCTTTTCAGCCGCGTCCGGATCCCGGGCGGCCGCTTCAGCCCGCAGCGTCCGCATGCGGTGGCGCAGGTTTGTCTTGTCGTCTTCGATGCTCATGGGGCCTTCTAGCGAGGCTTTAAGGCGCCGTCACCGAAGAAGGGACACAAGAACCGCATTCGCCGCCGGGCACATTTCACTCCCATCGACCTAGAGACTAGGTGGGTGTCAGGTGAGCCCGGGCCACGGCCCGAACCAGAGTGCCAACTCCCTGATGGAAAGTAAGGTCGCTGGAGATCAGTCCCTGCGCGCGTCGCAGCCCTTGTGAAAGCTCAATGTAGGGGGCGAGCGGCCAGATGGGAAGGGGCTTGTTCCAACCGGGCTTCAGAGAGGCACGTCGAAAGCGTAGATGAGCGTCCGCTGCATTTTCGAAAAGTTGTTGTCGGACACGATCCAGAGGCGCAGTTCGCCCGTTTCCAGCACCCGGGCGGCAAGGCCCTCAAAATTGTCGGTCATCACGGGACGCGACAGCGTCAGCTGATCCGCCTCGTCAGGTCCCCAGACGAGCACTGAGCGCGCGCCGCGAAGGGGGTCGAAGGCACGGTAAAGGTAAATTTCACGCACCTCACCGCCCGGCAGGCTGACCGTGTCCATCGCCACAAGCGCAAAATCCTCCGGATTTTCAGCCTCGGTCCCGGACCATTCGGCTGATCCATCCCGGAATACCTCGCCGATGGGCGAGCGGCTGCCGGTAGCGCCTTCGAAACCGAAACGCAGGGACCCCGCCGGCGTCAGGGTCAATGCCTCGGGGCCTTCGTTTGTATCGATGGCGCGGCCTTCGTATGTTGACGGCAGCTTTGCGATTTCCACAGCTTTTGCCGACGCGCCGCACGTGCCGATGTCGAACGCCTCGATGCGGAAGTCTCGCTCAAAGCTGACAAAGGCGATGCCGTCCCGAACGCTGAGACCTTCAGCGTCGTTCTCGGTCTTGCCGGACAGGAACTTGCCATCCGCCCCGCGCAGGTAGCCGATGGTGGCGGCCGCGGGCGCCGCGCCGTCGAGGCCGAACTTCACCCAGCCGCCCGCATCTGTAACGGCGAGAAGCGTCGTCTCGTCCTCCAGCGCAAGACCGGACAGGCCGCCGAAATTGGGGTCGGTCGAGGTCAGCTCCCAGGCGCCGGCGAGCGCCGCGTCCTCGGGCAAGCGCGCCGTCAGAACTTCGGCCTGTTTGGCATTCAAGGCCTCAATGGACAGTTGCAGCGGCAGCAAGCCGCGCATCGGCGCGCCGCCTTCGTCGCAGGACTCCGGCCGGATCGCGTCTTCGGACGCCGAGAAATTCCACAGGGGAGGCGCCGTCTCTTCTGCCGCCGGACTTGCGGCTGCCGGCTCCGCAGCCTCTCCCGGCGCGGCGCAGCCCGACAAGGCCAGAACCCAGACGGCGGAGAGCAGGTAAAGCGAACGGTTCATCAGCAAGCCTTCTGGCGATTACGGGATATGGGGCGGGATCGCACCGCTTAGAGACCACGGAATGACAGAACCCTGACCTTTTCATGAAAGGGGCGCTGGATTTAGAATCCGAACTCTTTCAAATGTTGCGGATGAGTCAGATTCCGCTTGCCCGCCGTTCCCCCATTCCGCCCGAGAATTGCAATCTCGCGCGGACTATCGAGATCGTGGGCGATCGCTGGACGCTGCTGATTCTGCGGGCCGCACTGTATGGTGTGCGCCGGTTTGACGATTTCCAGTCCGAACTCGGCTGCCCGCGTACGGTGTTGTCCGGCCGGCTCAAGATCCTCGTGGACGCCGGCCTGTTGACCAAGAAAACCTACAAGGTGCCGGGCAAGCGGGCCCGGCCGGAATACGTGCTTTCAGCGATGGGGATGTCCCTGCGCCCGATCCTGATCGGGCTGACGCAATGGGGCGATGTCTGGCTCGGCAAGGGCGAGCCGCCGCCAATCAGCTTTTCCAAGGCGGGCTCCAAGACAGCCATCCGGGCCGGTTTCGTGGACCCGGAAGGCCGGGAAGTGCGCCCGGACCAGATCCGCGCTGTCTTGCGCGGATAGGGGCCCAGGGGCGCTTTCGGGCGGATTGTTTTTGGGTCTTGCAAAGCGGCAGCCTTCCGCTTATTCCCACCGCTCTGCCGCTCGCGGCAGCGATAACCACTTCCGGATGCGGGCGTAGCTCAGTGGTAGAGCACAACCTTGCCAAGGTTGGGGTCGAGAGTTCGAATCTCTTCGCCCGCTCCAGAAGAACTCAATAAAATCAGTAGATTAAGGCGGGTCGCGAGAGCGAAACGCCTGCTTATTTTTTTCCGACGGGTCCGCGAGTAAGCAAAAAATAAACAGCCTCCCGGGAGGCCTCGTGAAAAGCTGTGAATTCCTTTCAGGCCAGTCTCACTCTGGCGGGTTGATCCCGCACCAGCCTGTCGGATTTCTTGGGCTGTTTAGCCTGAGCCTTCGCTTTGAGTTCGACCCGGCCGTGCGGCGCCGGCAACGAGTCTTTCGGCGTTTCTGCCAGCATCGGCCTTGCCCCGAATTCTGCTAACAGGCGGATTTCGCCGATGGGTCAATTTCGACTTCCACAGGCAATCAATCACGATCCGCCGCTGAGACTCTGAACCGGGCCAAGCGGGCATTGTCGACGAGGTTGCTGATCCATGTCGAACGATGAAATGTGGAGCGAAGATTGAAATCAGCGCTACGTCATTGACATATGCGTCAATGACGTATATATGGGGATGAAGCAATGCCTATGCTGACAGTTGTGGAGACACCGGAGTTTATCCGGCGATCACGCTCTTCTGGCATGACGGATGAGGAGAAAGCGGAGCTGATTTCGACGTTGGCGGCCGATCCTGAGGCAGGCATCAGTCTCGGAGGCGGATTGAGGAAGGTGCGCTTCGCCCGGACAGGCGCGGGCAAAAGCGGCGGATACCGCGTGATCCATTTCTACCGCTCTCGTGACATGCCTCTCTTCCTGCTCACCGTGTTTGCGAAGAATGAAAAGGCGAACATCTCTCCAACCGAACGCGCCGAACTGATCGAACTCTGCGACCTCATCGCCGAAACTTATGGGAACTGACATGACCAACGCCGCCGCAAGTATCAGGAAAGGCCTCCAGGAGGCGCTCACCCACGCCAAGGGTCAAAAGACCGGCGCACGGGTTCATCATATCGAAGTGCCGGAGCCTGATGTTGCCGCAATCCGCCAGCGCTCGGGATTGTCGCAGGCCGAATTTGCTCGCAGCATTGGCGTCGCAGTAGGTACCCTGCGAGGCTGGGAGCAGGGGCGCAGACGCCCTGAAGGCCCCGCGCGGGTATTGCTCGCACTCATCGAAAGGCGGCCGAGGATCGTTCAGGACGAGCTGCGGAGCTGAGCGAAAGCGGAGCCGCCATCTGCGAGTCGATCGACTCGACACCCTTTGCCTTTTGATGGAGCGCGATGCCTTTACTGGCTTAGCGCTGACTCGCGCGCGCTACTCCGAGGAGCATCGCGCGGATATCTCTTTTCGTCTTCAAGCTGACGATCAGCAGGTAGATCGTGAGGAACATCATGCCGCCGAAGAATGCGAGCACACCGAGGCCAAGTCCTGCCAGGGAAAACTGGTGGCGCCAGGCGGTCCAGATGCCTGAAAGGATCAGGAAGCCGAGGAAATCGAGATTGAACTGTCCGGGCCAGGCCATCGCAGCCATATCGCCGAAGAAGACCGCCAGCAGGTTGATGCCATGGTTTGCGATGACGATCGCCGTGTATGCTGACAGTACGATCAGCATCAGGACGAGCAGGGCGCGGAACAGGTTCATGTTGGTCATTTCCGGTTTGTGTGAATCAGTTGGCGGGCACCTCGGCCATCCGGATATCTGAAGCACTATAGCAGCTAGTCGATTACCTCAGAGGTAGGTGGTTCCGGTTAGTTGGCTCCGCGGCTCGCTTTCTGCGGGTGATGGGCGGCCGCTACCGGGCGATAGCGCCGCTGCGCTCTTGGTGAACAAAGTCTTCACGCGAGAGGCGAAGGTTGATCAGAATATCACCCTGCGGGGGAAATTGGCACGGTGTTTGCTTGCCATCGGCGCGGGAGACGGCTGATGAGATTTCTTGAAACACGACAACTGGGCGATGTTGCCCGGAAATACGATTACACGTCCAAACTGGGACCGGACCGCTGGGCCTGGGAATTCTGCCGGCGTGATCCGGAACTGCGCGACAAGGCGCGCTTCTATTCCTCCGGCGACAACATTTCTCAGCGGCCCGCTCCGTGCCCGGGACTGACGCTCCTGAAGCTTCGTCGGCCTTTACCCGAGGCGGAAGTCTACGGTCTCTGCTTCTTTCCAGACCCGGATGATCACGCCATCGATGCGGACCTCTTCTGGTCTGCAGAACAATATCCCCGCGACATCAGCGTCCACGTCGTCGATGCCGTCCCGGGCGAAGTTGATGAATACCAGATGCTCGCGCTCCAGCGCTGCCGCATCACTCATCTGACCTCACATGACGGCAGCGAGCAGTTCATCCTGCGCGGCGCCCGCTGCGCCATCCAGATCATGGCGCATGGGATGTCGTTGCTTTCGCCTCGGCCTCACAAGATGGTCGTGACCATCGGCGGCGGTGAGTGTCCTGATACCAAGGCGGATGTCCTCAAGAAGGCGCGCCGCGTCTATGACGCTTGCAACAACGGCCCGCCGCAATGGACGCGGGCTGGCCGCGGCCTGCGTGACGCCCTCATTTGCCTCGACGCGAAGGAGGCCGGCCTCTCCTATTGGGAGATGGCGGAGATCATCTTCGGATACGAGCACGTCGAGGCAAACCGCAGCCGCGGATCGCGGGCGCTCAAGGACGCGATGCGCCGCAATCTTCAACGCGGCGAAACCTTGCGTGATGGCGGATACCGGGAACTTCTCGTGACGAAGACCCGGGCATCGCTCCTCGCAGCCTGATCTTGTAAGGCCGCCAAAGGCAACGGATTGCCTGGCTGATACGCGGTCCGCCCGCGCCTGCGCGCGGGTCTGTCCGGCCTAACGGCCTTCCCGGCGAGGCTCAATGAGGATCCGGTTGTCGGTCGTCAGGCCTAGGGCTGGGACTCGCCGGCGGACGCGCGCGCCGAGCGCTTCCCACAGTCCGCAAGTGTTGTGTGGTTCGAGAGTGTCTGAGGTAATTGCGGCCAGAGGGGTCGCGGGCGCTCGACTGAGCCTCGTGTTCAGGCGGCGCTGCGGGCTGGTATGAGCCGGCGCAAGATGCCTGCGCGTTCATCCGGCTGAAAATCCAGATCCACCAGGGCCGCGAGCAGGTCGCTCTGTTCAGGGATCGGGCTCAGTTCGATATGGGCTGCGCCGCGTGATGTGAGCCAGAGGCTGGCCTCTGCGATGAGCTCGCGGGCGTCGGATAGCCAGTGCGCAGTCGGCGCTGTCACAAGGGCGAGGATTGTGCCGGTGCCGCCTTCGAGGCTGAACCAGATGGCGGCAGCAAGACCGTCTTCGCGCATGCCCGAGAAGATGCGGGCTGCGTCGGCTTCTCGGGGCAGGGCGCCGATCAATCGCCCGGTCTCGCAGAGCCTGGATAGCTCTGCGTTATCGCTTTGACGGAAATCGCGGATGTGGAGCGCCATGATGGGGCAGTCATGGAAAGATTCGGGCTGGGCGCGCGAGTCGTTTGGAGGGTTGCCCGGCGGTCTGGGACAATATTGCCTCCCGCTTGACGTGTAGGGGCCAAACCCGGCGATTTTTTCGTTTCCGGACTGGGCGCGAGCCTTTAATTGCCCGGGAGACTATTAAAGTGTATCGAGTTATCCTTTAATAACGATTGGGCGCTATTAAAGGATAGACTATGGCAACTCCGCAGGACTCCGGCCGGAAGGGCGAATGGGTGACCAGTACCGTCACCGGCGAGACTGTGCGCGCCTTCCTGCCGCCGGACCTGCCGCCCCGGCCCCCGATCGACATGGCGGGCCTGTCGGTCCTCGCCAGCGAGGCCATGCTCGCACTTGGCCGGCTGGACGGGGTTCGCAGCGTAGCACCCGACACATCGCTCTTCCTCTACATGTATGTGCGCAAGGAAGCGCTGCTCTCGTCCCAGATCGAAGGGACGCAGTCCTCGCTGTCGGACCTGCTCCTCTACGAAGATGAGGCCGCGCCCGGCGTACCGCTCGATGATGTCGAGGAGGTTTCAACCTATGTTGCCGCCCTGACGCATGGCCTGGACCGCATCCGCGGCGGTTTTCCGCTATCGCTCCGCCTGCTGAAGGAAATGCATGGCATTCTCCTGTCCTCCGGCAGGGGAAGTACGAAGCAGCCGGGAGAGTTCCGGCGTTCGCAGAACTGGATCGGCGGAACACGGCCGGGCAATGCCCTGTTCGTGCCGCCGCCGCCCCAGCACGTGCTGGACCTGATGAGCAATCTTGAAGCGTTCCTGCACGAGACGGACTCCGGTCTGCCGCCTCTCATCAAGGCGGGCCTCGCGCATGTGCAGTTCGAAACGATCCACCCGTTCCTGGATGGCAATGGCCGGCTTGGACGGCTCCTGATCACGCTGTATCTCTGCGAGCAGGGAATCCTCGACGAGCCGCTCCTGTATCTCAGCCTCTACCTGAAATCTCATCGGGCAACTTACTACGCGCTGCTTCAAGAAGTGCGCGAGCATGGACGATGGGAGACCTGGCTTGAATTCTTCCTGACCGGCGTGCGGGATGTGGCGCGGCAGGCGCATGAAGCGGCGCGGTCGATCTCTGCAATCTTCGCCGAAGATGCTTCGAAGATTGCCGGGCTCGGGCGAGGGGCGCCGGCCGCGCAGACTTTGCATGCGATCCTCCAGAGGCGCCCACTCCTGACGATCGGTACTGCCGCCGAGCTGTCCGGCGTTACGTTCCCGACGGCGACGGCAGCGCTTGAGCGCCTGCAGGCGCTCGGCATTGTCGAAGAGATCACTGGCAAGGCGCGCGGGCGGGTGTTCGTCTATCAACGATACCTGTCTCTCCTCGAAGCAGGGACAGAGCCGCTCTGAACTGAAGCATGCCCGCCGGGTTGATCTTCAGTTCATTCCAGTTGGCAGCGCGCGTGGCAGGTCTGATCGAGCTTACCTCCGCCTCAACTATGTTCCTCCTCAGCCGGGGTGGGCGGACGGCGCGTTTGCCAGAGCGCGGTCGCCGCGCAAGGGGGCGGAACTTGATCATATCTAATCGTCCGTAGGCGTCCTACCTAAAGCTTCCCCTTGCGCGGCGCCCTTATGCGCTCCGGCCAAGCGCCTTTTCGCCGCCCACCTCCGTCAGCGGAGGAAAATCGCAGGCGCGGCGAGAGGAGACAGACATGACTGACCAGACCACTACCGTTGCACTTCTTGGAACTGCGGGTGCACCAACCCTTCAGGACAGGCCCCGCATCTACGTCGCGTGCCTCGCGGCCTACAACAACGGACGCCTGCACGGATGTTGGATCGAGGCCACGACGCCCGACGAAATCTGGCGCGAAGTTTCGGCGATGCTGCGCGCCAGCCCGGAGCCCGATGCCGAGGAATGGGCGATCCACGACTACGAAGGCTTCGAAGGCGCTCACCTGTCCGAATACGCCTCGTTCGAGACCGTGTGCGACCTTGCCGAATTCATCGGCGAGTATGGCGAACTTGGCTCCCGAATCTATGGACACTACGGCAATGACCTCGAGCAGGCGCGCGCCGCATTCGAGGACTATGCAGGCGAGTATCGCAGCGCGGCGGACTTTGCCGAAGAGCTTCACACCGAACTCGGCACGCAGGTCCCCGACAGCCTCAGCTACTATATCGACTGGCAGGCACTTGCCCGCGACATGGCGCTCAATGGCGAGATCATGGTGTTCCAGATGGGCTTCGACGAAGTCCATGTCTTCTGGTCGCGGTAGGGGAGGGCGCGGATATGACTCCCGAAACCACCCAGCACCGGTTCACCCTCGAAGAACTGCAGCAGGCGGACGACTGGTCCGAGGGCTTCTGCCTCGCCTGCCGCGCCCCGCGTGACGGCTGTGAGCCGGACGCGAGCGCCTATGAATGCGACGAGTGCGGCGAACGCGCCGTCTATGGCCCGCACTGGATCGCTATCGCTGGTCTGTTTGCGGAGGGCGAAGCATGATGTTCGCCCAAGGCTTCCAATCCTATGTCTGCCCCGGCGATGTCATCAGCTGTGAAGACGGGCCCTTCACCGTCTTGGCGCAGGTTGTGGCGGACGATTGTCTGGACGCACCGGATCAGCGCCAGGACGGTTTCTGGCCCTCGCTCTATGCGAACGCTCCGGGGTTCATCGGTCCCGGACCTAACCATTGCCAGTGGTTTGCCGAGGCGCAGGCCAAGGCCGAAGCCGTCATGGAGGGCTGGCGCAAAGGTGACTGGTTCTACTGCGGGATCGTCCTCAGCGTGTCGCTGGAGGGCGTTCAGCTTGCGTCCCATGCGGCAAGCCTCTGGGGCATAGAGGCGAACTATCCGGGGACGGATAACAGCTACCTCACGGAGGTCGCGAACGAACTCCTCCCGGAGAGCATCGCTGTGGCCCGTGAAGCGCTCGCGCGACTCACCCGCCATGCCGCCGTTCTGGAGGGCGCGTGATGCACGACATATTCGAACAGCTACTTGGTCCGCGCCCGTCGCTGACGCTGGACATCGAGCAGGGCTTTGTCACCGCCATCTGGGTGGATGGACGCTGCCCGAACGTGACGATCCGGGATTTTGATCTCGGCGTCAGCGCAGCCGACGCCTCGCTCGACACCTTCGGCGCGCCGTTCGTGCCGATCAATTGGCACCTGCCGCCTTGGCGGCTGGGCCTCGCCCTTGCGCCCCCACACCTGTTTCCATTCTGAGGAGTTACCCCATGTCACAACCTGCTCTGATCCATATCGAGCTCAGCAAGCTCAGCATTTCCAGACTCAACATGCGCCATGGCCGGAAAACGCCGGATGTCTCCGACATCCTGCCATCGATCCGGGAGAAGGGTGTCCGCCAGACCCTGCTCGTTCGGCGCGAGGGCGATGGGTACGGCATCGTGGCCGGACGCCGCCGGTTCTTTGCGCTCCAACAGATCGCGAAGGAAACCGGCAGCGATCCGCTGGTGCCCTGCGCAGTGATGGCAGAAGGCGATGCGGCGTCTGCCATCGAGGCCTCGATCATCGAGAACGTCGCGCGCCTGCCTGCCACTGAGATGGAGCAGTACACGGCCTTCCGGAAGCTTCACGACGAGGGAAGAACCGTTGAGGATATCGCCGCCTTCTTTGGCGTGACCGAACTGAACGTGCGGCGCGTCCTCGCGCTGGCCGCGCTCAGCGCCCCGATCCGCAAGCTCTATGCCGACGACGATATCGACCGCGAAACAGTCAGAGCGCTGACGCTCGCCACGCCTGCCCAGCAGGCGGATTGGTTGAAGCTGTGCAACAGCGAAACAGAACGCGCCCCGATGGGTCGGGCCTGCCGCGCGTGGATCACCGGCGGGAGCGCGATCACAACCGACAAGGCCCTATTCGACCTTGCCGGTTACACCGGCGCGGTGACAGCCGACCTGTTCGGCGAGGCGGCGGTGTTTGCCGATGCAGCCGCATTCTGGGAGGCGCAAGGCGCGGTGATTGCGGAGCGCGTCGATGGCTACCACCAGCGCGGCTGGGCGGATGTGATCCTGCTGGAGCGCGGCGCGTACTTCCAGCGCTGGGACTATGTCCAGACGACGAAGAAGCAGGGCGGCAAGGTCATCGTTGAGCAACGTCACGACGGGACGGTGACGTTCCACGAGGGCTGGATCAAGGCAGCAGAGGCCCGCAAGTCCCGGACGGCCACGGCCAGCGGCGAAGCGGAGCCG
>CAMDAC010000019.1 GCA_945888325.1 Candidatus Sulfopaludibacter sp. SbA3 | reverse complement strand
CAGCTGCACGCCCTTGGCGCTTTCCAGGTTGGTGAAGAAGGTGAAGCCCGCCGCGTCGACGCCCTTCAGGAGCACGATGCGGACATCCGGGTTGCCGTCTGCGTCCACGGTTGCGAGCGACATGGCGTTGGAATCGTTGGGCTCATGCGCACGGGCGTCGGCCATCCATTGCTGGAACAGGGCGATGGGATCGGCGGTCTCCGGGATCAGCGCGCGGTCGCCGCTATCGGCATAGTCGGCGGCGCTGGGCGTCGGCGGGATCAGGGAGGACGGCATAGGGGCCACCATTTTCGCGGTTTGTCAGGCTGGCGATTTCATATAGGACGCGGGGGATAACGGCGAGGGTTCAGGCTGTCACATGTCGCACAACACGTTTGGCCATCTGTTTCGCGTGACGACCTGGGGGGAGAGCCATGGGCCGGCGCTCGGCTGCGTGGTGGACGGGTGCCCGCCCGGGCTGGCCCTCGACGAGGCGTTCATCCAGGGCTTCCTCGACAAGCGGCGGCCGGGCACCTCGCGCTTCGTGACGCAGCGGCAGGAAGCCGATCTCGTGAAGATCCTGTCGGGCGTGTTTGAAGACGACCGGACGGGCGGGCCGGTGACGACGGGTACGCCGATTTCGCTGATGATCGAGAATACCGACCAGCGCAGCAAGGATTACCGCGAGATCCGCGACCGGTATCGCCCCGGCCATGCCGACTATGCGTATGACGCAAAGTATGGCGTGCGGGACTATCGCGGCGGCGGGCGCAGCTCCGCGCGCGAGACGGCCTCAAGGGTAGCGGCAGGCGCGGTGGCGCGGCGGGTGCTGGGTGACGCGGTCGTGATCCGGGGCGCGGTCGTGCAGATCGGGCCGCACATGATCAATCCCGAGGCCTGGGACTGGGCCGAGACGCAGAACAATCCGTTCTGGTGTCCGGAGAAGGACATGGTCCCGGTGTGGGAAGCGTTTCTCGACGAGACACGCAAGGCGGGCTCCTCGGCAGGCGCGATCGTGCAGGTCGAGGCGAGCGGCGTGCCGGCCGGATGGGGCGCGCCGGTTTACGGCAAGCTCGACGCCGAACTCGCCGGCGCGATGATGGGCATCAATGCGGCCAAGGGCGTTGAGATCGGCGCCGGCTTTGCGGCGGCCTGGATGAGCGGCGAGGAGAATGCCGACGAGATGCGCGCCGGCAATGACGGCCCGTCTTTCCTCGCCAACAATAATGGCGGCGTGGCGGGCGGCATTTCGACGGGACAGGATGTGGTCGTGCGCATCGCGATCAAGCCGACCTCGTCGATCCTGAACGAGGTACGTTCGGTGACCCGCGACGGCGAAGACGTGGATGTGCGCACCATCGGGCGGCATGACCCGTGTGTCGGTATCCGGGCGGTGCCGGTGGCCGAGGCGATGATGGCTTGCGTGCTGGCCGACGCGAAGCTGCGCCACCGAGGCCAGACCGGGCTCTGAAACGAAAGAGCCCCCGTGCGTTCTGCACAGGGGCCCTCGTTGGTCATCCGTGAACGGATGCTTAGAACTTCACGACACCGCCGATGGTGAACACGTCGGCTTCGCTGTCGTCACCTTCGTAGCGCGAGGCATCCAGACGAACGCCGAGGCGCTCGGTCAGGAAGAGTTTGCCGCCGACGCCGTAGGCGAGGCCGTCCACGTCGGCCGACGCGCTGGCGAGGCCCGGCACTTCAGCCGAGAACTCGGACGTGGCGTAACCGGCGCGGCCGAACAGTTCAAAACGCTCCGTGACCGGCGCGCGCAGGACGCCGAAGGCGCCGAAAGACTGCTCGAGTTCAACGGTGGCCGGGCCGACGTCTGCGTCGTCGATGCCGATCGACACTTCACCTTCAGCGCCGAGATAGCGGTTGAAGAAGTAGGTGCCACGGCCGGTCAGAGCGCCGAGTTCGGCGCCGTCTTCGTCGAACTGGGAATAGCCGCCGCTGAGCTCGAGGTTGCCCTGGGCAACAGCGATCGGTGCAGCGAGGATGGCGGCAAGGGATACGAGTGCAAGTTTCATTTTTTATTCTCCGTACTCTGTACTTGTGCGCAACTGCGCGCCGCTGAAGTAGCAACGGAAATCGCCGCCGCCAGCTTGCGATGCAGTAATATGCGTGTTTCGGAACCTGCCTGTGGCCGGCAGAGCACAGATTATGAAGTCATTGTAATCTTGTCAGACGGCGCGGGAATTACCATACGGCGGGCGGCGCCAGGTAGTGACTTTCGTGAGGAAGGCGAGTGTCTCGCGTTCCTTTACAAACCCTTGAGTTTCAAGGGTTTCCACAAGATTCCAGCCGAGATAACCCTTGTAATAGGGCTCGTGGAAACCATGGGGGAAATACTCGAGCAATCCGTCCATCGCGGGATAGTCGCCGAACTGGACACTATCGGCGAGGACCAACAGGCCGCCCGGTTTCAGTACACGGAATATCTCTGCAAGGACCTTTGGCCGGATCTTCGGCGGCAGTTCGTGGAACAGGAAAATCGAGACCACGAGATCCTGCGAGGCAGGCTCCAGCGGCATCGCTTCGGCGGCGTCGTGGATCACATCGACTTGATGCCAGGGCGCGAGGCGCGCGCGGGCTGCGTCGGTGTAGGACGGTGACAGGTCAAGCCCGGTGGCGCGCAGTTTCGGATAGACGTCCAGCACCTTCTCGAGGAAGCGGCCATTGCCGCAGGCGACATCCAGCAGGCGCTGCGTGCGCTGGTCGCGGCCCTTCAGTTCGCGGCTGATTTCGGCGAGCGCGGCGCGGCGCATGGCGTCCGCGGTGCCGGAGAACAGTGCCTCGACCTGCGTGTCGTAAAGCTCGGCGCTTTCCTCGGTGAACCAGCCGCCGGACTGGTAGTGGAAATTCTGCAGGTAATAGGCCGGGTAGCGGTTGGTGCCTTCCGGCACCTGCGCGCGGATTTCAGTGCCGTCGCGGGCGAGGCGGCGGCGGTTCACTTCCGCCGCATCGCGCAGGAAGGCCTGCGCAGATTTCAGCGCCTTGGGCAGGTCCGCGGGGCGCAGGTCCTGCGGCGGCGGATAGAGGCCCGCTTCGACATTCGCCCGGTCCTGCACGAAGAGGCGCAGGTAGGCCTTGCGCAGTTCCGACAGGTCCGGACGGCCGCGCGTCGGGCGGAATTCGGGCTCGCCGGGGCGGTCAAACCCGCCGGATTGGCGGCGGGCCGCCTGCATCTGCGCAGCGTACCAGGCGGTACGGATGCCCTGCCCGGCGGCGTAGCGTGCCCGGCTGGCAGTTTTGGCGGCGCGGTCCAGAAGTCCCATGAGGGGAATATGTAGAGCGTATCCGCCCTCGTCCAGCCTTCAGGCTCTGTTCAGGTTGGCGGGGGCAGTTTGGGCACCGAAACTGGCGCACCCTGCCCCGTGACGCCGAAGGAGACTGGTGATGTTGAAGCTCTCGATCGCTGCTGGCAGCCTTGGCCTGATGGCCCTTGCCCTGCCGATGCAGGCCCACGCGCAGTATGGCTATCCCTACAGCGACCCCGGCGTGCGCAATGTGCAGTGCGAACGCGAGCGATCGGACGACTCGGCCGCCGGAACGATTGTCGGCGCCCTCGCCGGCGCGCTGATCGGCGGCGCCATCGGCAATGAGATTGCCGATGACGATGACCATGGCCGGTATCGCGGCGGATATGGCCGGGGCCACGGGCGCGGCTATGGCCGGGGCTATGACCGCCACCGCGGCAATGATGACAATGACGGCGAAGTGATTGCCGGCGCGCTGATCGGCGCTTTCGCGGGCGGCGCGATTGGCAATTCGATTGCCAAGGATACCGGGCCGGACTGCCAGGTCGCCTATGCGCCCTACAGCTATTCCTCGGCCCCCTCGGGCTCGATTCCCCGCACGACGCAGGGCCTGTATGGCGGGCCGGAAGTGATGGGCCAGGGCGGATACCAGACGGGCTATCCGGCCTCCTATCCTTCGGCGCCGCCCTACCCGGATTACCGCGACGAACCGCGCTACGAGGCGCCTGCCCGCGATTGCCGCGTCATCCAGCGCGAGACACGCCTGCCCGACGGCGACGTGCAGCGCGATCCGGTGACCGCTTGCTATGACGAGCGCACCCGCGAGTGGCGCATCCAGGACGGGTATACGGACGATCCCTACGGTTATTGACGTCTGGCACAGACCAGCCATTCCCGGTTGCCATCGCCGCCGGGAATGGGACTGGGCTGGGGCGCCTCGACGCGCCAGCCCGCTGACACCAGATAGCTGAGGAAATCGCCGAGCGCGGCTTCGGTGGCAGCGTCATCGGTGACGAGTCCGCCTTTCCCGACATTCGCCGGGCCGACTTCGAATTGCGGCTTGAACAGCGCGATCAGCGTGGCCGGTTTTGCGGCCAGCGCCATCGGCACATCCAGCACCTTGGCGAGCGAGACAAAGCTCAGATCACAGACGATCAGCTGCGGCGGCGCGGCAAGGTGCGCGGGCGTCAGGTCGCGCGCATTGAGGCGCTCGTGCGAGGTGACGCGGTCGTCGCCTGCGATCTTCGCGTGCAGCTGGCCGTGGCCGACATCCACGCAGGTGACATGCGCCGCGCCGGCGCGCAGCAGCACGTCCGTGAACCCGCCGGTCGAGGCGCCCAGATCGAGGCATTGCAAGCCGGCCGGATTGACGCCGAACACGTCCAGCGCGCGGGCCAGTTTCAGGCCGCCGCGCGAGACGTAGGGGTGGGCGGCTTCGGACTGGATGACCGCGTCCCGCGACAGGGTTTCGGAGGGTTTGGCGACCGGCTTGCCGTCCGCGATGACGAGGCCGGCGGCGATGGCGGCCTGCGCCGCGGCGCGGCTGCCGAAATGGCCGAGCGCAACCAACATCTTGTCGGCGCGTTCGGTCTGAGGTGGTTGAGGGTCTGACATTCCGGTTCTCTGCCCTATACTTGAACCAGAATCGACAGGAGTATCGACATGCTGAAGCCCTTTCTCATCGCCGCCCCCGCGCTGGCCCTCGCCGCCTGCGGTCATAATGGGCACATGATGCACGGCGCAGACCACAGCGAACACATGATGCACACCGCCGAATCCGGTCCGCCGCCGATGGTCAAGGAACTCGCCAAGGCAGATGCGTCTATCCTCGGCGCCGACGGCAAGGAAATCGGCCAGGCGCGCTTCGAGCAGGGCCCGACCGGTCTGCTGATCCGGATGGAAATTGCGCCCGGCGGCCTGACGCCCGGCTGGCACGGCCTGCACCTGCACGAGAAAGGCGACTGCTCGGATGTCGGCGCCTATCAGCTGTCCGGCGGCCACCATGGCAAGGAAGCGGGCGCACACGGGCTCATGAACCCCGATCTCGGCCCGGAGGCGGGCGACCTGCCGAACGCCTGGGCGGCGGCGGATGGATCGGCCGGCTACGAAGCGTTCACGCTGCTAACCGACCTGGTGCCGGCGCTGGGCGGAGATGGCCTGTCGATCATCATCCATGCTGCTGAAGACGATCACCGTTCGCAGCCGATTGGCGGCGCCGGTGCGCGGGTGGCGTGCGGTGTCGTGACAAGGACGGGTGGCTAGGCTTTCCGGCCAGCCCTGAACAGCAGCGCCAGTCCCCGGATCACGAATCCGGCGGCGGCGCCTGCCGGCCCTGTGACCATCGCAGGCGCGAAAATGTCAGCGTCGATGCCGTCGAGCCAGACCATGAAACTGGCGCCGATCAGGGCACCGATCAGCGCGCCGACGAGGGCCCAGAGCGGAAAACCGCCGAGGGCGCGATTGAGCGCGGTGGCACCCGAGGCGATGCCGAGACCGCGCAGGATCCCTTGCACGAGCCGGAAGACCGTGCCCGTCATGACCGCGAATACCGATGCCAGGATGAAGTGTTGACTGCTGACGAAGATAAGCGCGAACGCGAGGATGGCGCCGGCATAGAACCAGCTGGAAAAGATCGGCGCGGTGAGCTCCGGCGGGCCGGGCGGGCCTGCTTCGGCGGCCCGGCGTGCAGCGTCCTGATCCGCCCGGTGCTGGCGGTCCATGGCGTTCAGATGGTCCATCAGATGCATGGCAGATCGTTCCGGGTAGAAGGTGCGCCTCTCTGAAAAGATTGGCAATCGCCGAAATGGCCGGCGCGGGCGGCGGGGCTTGCGCGCCGCGCCGCTGAACGCCACCATGCGTGCCAACATAATCCGGGGAGGATCACCATGTTGAAGCTATCGCGCCGTGCCATGCTGGCCGGCAGTGCCGCCACCGTTGCCATTGCCGCCTGTTCGCGGGCGCCCAAGGAAGACGCGGCGGCGCCGGTCCGGACCGTGCCGTCCTATGCGGACGGGACCGCGATGGCGGCGGGCATCGCGGCCGGCGAGACGACGGCGCTGGAACAGGTCGAAGCGGCGATCACCCGGGCAAAGGCTGTCGAGCCGCAGATCAACGGCATCGTGACCGAGACCTTCGAGATGGCGCGCTCCGATGCGGCGGGCCTTCTGTCCGGCGCGTTCGCGGGCGTGCCGAGTTTCATCAAGGACCTGATCGACTGGCGCGGCGCGCCAACGCTGGCCGGCAGCCGGGGTCTCGCGGGACACATGGCGACCACCGACAATCCGTTTGCCCAAAAGTGGCGCGGCGCCGGCATCGTCGCGCTCGGCAAATCGGCCACACCGGAAGCGGGGCTGATCTCGTCGACCGAACCGCTGTCGAACGGACCCACGCGCAATCCCTGGGATGCGTCGCGCTTTCCGGGCGGATCGTCCGGCGGGGCGGCAGCCCTGGTGGCCGCCCGCGTCGTGCCGTTTGCGCATGCCAGCGATGGCGGCGGCTCGATCCGCATTCCCGCTTCGACGTGCGGCGTGTTTGGTCTCAAGCCCTCGCGCGACCGCCTCCCCTACAGCGAGGCGGGCGAGGCCCCGCCGCTGCAGATTTCCGTGAACCATGCGGTGACGCTGAGCGTGCGCGATTCCATCGCCCTGTTCCGCGCTGCCGAAGCGAATGACGGCACCTATCCGTTGCTGGGCGAGATCAAGCCGCTGACGCGACGCCTGCGCATCGGCTTTGCGCCGGAGCCTACAAGCGGGACGCCGCTGCATCCGGACACACGCGCCGCGACCGAGGCGGCCGCGCAGCTCTGCCGGGATCTCGGCCACACGGTGGTCGATTTCACGCTGCCGATCGACGGGCCGAAGCTGACCGATGCTTTCCTTCTCTATTGGGCCGCAGGCGCCGGAATGTTTGCGCAGCAGGTGGCGGCCTTTTCGGGCAAGTCCATCGGGCCGGAGATCGTCGAGCCCTGGACGCTGGGCCTTGCCGGCATGGCGGCGCGCCGGATCGCCGAAGTCCCGGACGCCATCAGCTACCTGCTGGCGTTCGAGAGTGCGTATCATGCGATGTTCGAGTCGCTGGACGTGATCCTGTCGCCGGTCACCGGCAGCCCGGCTGTGCCGATCGGCGAACAGTCCCCTGACGCGGATTACGACACACTGATGGAACGGGTGCTCAGCTTTGCATCCTACACCGCCCCCATGAACGTGGCCGGGGCGGCCTCGATGAGCGTGCCGCTGGGCTGGTCGCCCACGGGCCTCCCGATCGGGGCGATGTTCTCGGGCCGCAAGGGCGATGACGGGTTGCTGTTTGAACTTGCCCTCGAACTGGAAGCCGCCCGCCCCTGGGCTGACCGAAAACCGCCAGTTTCAGCCCTCTGATGCGCCCGGGAGCGCCTTGCGGCAGATGTCAGCCCTTTGGAGCGCACAGTTTGCGGAAAAGTCCTGTTTGCCGCCCACCGGATCTCTGCGGATAGGTCACTGGCCCCTTTCCTTTCCAAACCGGTCATACAACCGGCCAAAATGACGGTCCTTATTGTACTCGTACTTATTCTAATGCTCTGTTATGCTGTGCATTATGACGATAGACAAAGCGGACAAAGAACCGGCCAAAAAAGCGGCCACCGAAGCCAGCCCTGATCGCGATGAAAGCATCGGGCTGATGGAGCCTATGCTTATTTCAGAGAGCGGCGGGCGCCGCAGCCCTTTGGCCGATCTGGCGCTCGAAGTTGCCGAAAAATCCTCGGCTTTCCGAGCCAGCCTGCCAGTCGGCCTGGTGAGAGCCCTGTCTGATCTCGTCCGATCCATGAACTGTTACTACAGCAACTTGATCGAAGGCCATGATACACACCCGATCGATATCGAGCGGGCGCTGAAAGCCGACTACAGCGCCGATCCAAGGAAGCGTGATCTTCAACTGGAAGCCCGCGCCCATATCAATGTCCAGAAGTGGATTGATGAAGGGGGGCTCGATGGCCGCGCGACAACGTCAGAAGGCCTTCGCGAAGCACATATGCGCTTTTGCAGTGAGCTACCCGATGACCTGCTCTGGGTTACAAACCCCGATACGCGAGAGCGTATCAAAGTCATCCCAGGAGAATTTCGAAGCCGCGACGTTGCCGTCGGAAGGCACGTAGCAATCAGTCCTGGAGCCGTGCCGCGCTTCATGACGCGCTTTGAGGAAGCCTATCACAGGCCTGGCAAAGTCGATTCCATCATCGCGGCCGCAACCGCCCATCATCGCTTTGTTTGGATTCACCCCTTTGCCGATGGCAATGGCCGCGTCGTGCGTCTGATGTCTTATGCCATGCTGAGAGAGGCTCTGAACACTGGCGGCATCTGGTCGATCGCGCGGGGCCTTGCCAGAAGCGTTGATGAATACAAAACCCATCTTGCCAATTGTGATCAGACACGGCGCAACGATCTCGATGGGCGCGGCAATCTCAGTGAAGAAGCGTTGGCCCGCTTTACTTCCTACTTCCTGACATCCTGCCTCGATCAGATCGACTTCATGAGAACACTTGTTCAGCCGGATGAACTCCGGGCGCGTATGTTGGCCTGGACGCAGGAAGAGATCCAAGCTGATCGCCTTCCTGTGAAAGCGGGGAGCGTGTTGGAAGCGATCCTGTTCCGAGGCGAACTGCCCAGAGGCGATGTGGAAACACTGCTCGGATCAAGCGGGCGGACGGCGCGCCGCATGACATCATCACTCATCGAGCGCGGCGTTGTGACATCGCAATCATCGCGCGCCCCGCTTCGCCTCGCCTTCCCCGCAACGCTGGCGTCACGCTGGATGCCTGGGTTGTTTCCAGACAGGAAGGAGACCTAGGCCTCTCTCACCAGGTGCATTCGAGCTGGCCATGTTGCGTTTGCATGCGCGCCTGACAGGATCCGGCGGCGATCAAGGCCATGCCCGCGCCGGATGCATGTGTGCACAGTTCCAGCCTTCAAAGCGCCTGATGGAGGCGATGCGCCTGGCCGCCTCCAGCTTCAGCGGGCCCGGCCAGGAAAGACGGATGGCGGCTTCATGGTCCGAAGGCCCATATCCGATTCAGCCTTCGATTCTGCACGATCGGGAGGCCCGCCCCTGGGCTGACCGGAAACCGCCGGTTTCAGCCACCTGACGCAACGATACGGCCTGAACCTGAAGGCCGGGACGTGCTAAGTTAACCAAGATCTCGCCGTTCTTTGCCGGGCGGAAAGAGGTGCTGCGCTAAATATTGCGGGCGCGAAAGATGACTCTCGCGTCACTAAACACTATCTTGTTGCGTACTCCTCCCAAGAAAGATCCCGCCCGTGAACCGTTCTGTCATGATCGCAGCCGCCATACTGGCTGTAATCGTTGTGTATTTTGGCACGCGCAGCGTCATGCGCGGCAGCTTGGGCTCAGAGGTGGCGCCGCCAGCGGCGGCGGGTCCTGCGCCCATCGCCAACGCCATTGTCGTGACCGCCGAGAGCCAGCTGCACCAGCTTCGCGTGGCGGCAAAAGGGCGCACGGCGCCTGACAAGTCGGTCACCGTGAAGTCCGGCACCGCCGGCACCGTCATTTCGACGCCGGTGCGCGAGGGCACGTTCGTGAAACAGGGCACCCTGCTCTGCGGCGTGGACGTCGAAGCCCGCAGCGCCCGCGTCAAGGAAGCCGAAGCCAACCGCAACGCTGCGAAGGTCGACTATGACGCCGCCGCCTCGCTGGCCGCCAAAGGTCTCTCACCGGCCAACCGCGAAGCCGCCGCCCGCGCCAGCCTTGATGCTGCCGAAGCCGCCGTGAACTCTGCCAAGGTCGAACTCGGCCGCACCCAGATCCGCGCGCCGTTTGACGGCGTGTTCGAACAACGCCTCGCTGAAGCCGGCGACTATCTCGGCCCGGGCTCGCCCTGCGGCCTGCTGGTGGACCTAAGCCCCGTGATCGTCGCCGCCGAAGTGACCGAAGCCGAAGCCGGCCTCCTGAAACCCGGCATGACCGCCAGCGTGCTGCTGGCCGATGGCCGCACCTTCCCGGCCAAGCTGCGCTATGTGGCCCGCACCGCCAGCGACCAGACCCGGACCTTCCCGGTCGAGGCCGAACTGGTCACGGGTGACGCACAGGTTGCTGCCGGTGTGACCGCCACGCTGACGGTTCCCGCCGGCGACGTGCAGGCTACGCTGATCGCCCGCTCGCTGCTGACATTGTCCGACTCCGGACAACTCGGCGTGCGCCAGGTGCTCGCGGACGATACCGTTTCCTTCGCACCGATCCGCGTGATCGACGAGACGCCGGACGGCGCCTGGGTCACCGGCCTGCCGGCCAAGACGACTCTCGTCGCGATCGGCCAGGACTATCTCAATGACGGCGTGAAGGTGCGTCCCGTCGCCCAAGGCGGAGCCCGTCCATGAACGGTCTGATTGATGGTGCCATTGGCCGGGCCAGGATGGTGATTGCCATCCTGATCTGCGCCATGCTGGCCGGAACAGCGACCTATATCGGCCTGCCCAAGGAAGCCGACCCGGACATACCGATCCCGTTCGTCGCGATCACCATCCCGCTCGCCGGCGTCACGCCGGAAGATTCCGAGCGACTGCTGGTGCGCCCGGTCGAAGAAGAGATCCAGTCGCTCGAAGGCCTGAAAACCTTCAGCTCCTACGCCGGCGAAGGCGCCGCGCAGCTGGTGCTGGAGTTCGAGATCGACGTGGACGTCGACCAGGCCGTGCTGGACGTCAAGGACAAGGTGGACATGGCGAAACGCTATTTCCCCGCCGACGCGCGCGAACCCATCGTCTCCGAATTCAACGCCGCGCAATTCCCCGTGCTGGTGATTAACATCTATGGCGACGCGCCGGAGCGCGGCCTCGGCCGTATCGCCGAAGACCTGCGTGAGCGCCTCGAAGCCGACCCCGGCATCCTCGAAGCCCGCGTCCAGGGCAAGCGCGAAGACCTGCTCGAGATCGTCATCGATCCGGTCAAGCTGGAAGCTTACAACATCTCCTACCAAGAGATCTTCTCGGTTGTGAATTCCAACAACCAGCTGATCCCGGCCGGCCTGATCGACACCGGACAGGGCAGCTTTGCCGTCAAGGTTCCGGGCATCATCCGCACCGGCGCCGACGCGCTGAGCCTGCCGATCAAGCGCACGGCCGACGCCGTCGTGACGCTCGGCGATGTCGCCGAAGTGCGCCGCACGTTCAAGGACGCGACCGGCCACGCCACCTTCAACGGCGAACAGGCCCTGCTGGTCGAAGTCGTCAAGCGCACCGGCGCCAACATCCTCGACACCGCCAACAACGTGCGCGCGATCATTGCCGACGAGAGCCAGAAATGGCCACCGACGGTGCGCGCCGAGATCACGTCCGACGCCTCGGAAATGATCAGCGACCAGCTTGGCCAGCTCGAAAGCTCGATCATGACCGCCATCGTACTGGTGATGATCATCGTGGTGGCTTCGCTCGGCATTCGCTCGGCGATCCTCGTCGGGATCACCATCCCCGCGACCTTCATGATCGCCTTCCTGTTCCTCGGCGCCTTTGGCTACACCATCAACATGATGGTGATGTTCGGCATGGTGATCGCAGTCGGCATCCTGGTGGATGGCGGCATCGTGGTGACCGAATATGCCGACCGGAAGATGGCCGAAGGCATGGAGCGCAAAGAGGCCTACACGCTCGCCGGCAAGCGCATGTTCTGGCCGGTTGTGTCCTCGACCCTGACCACGCTCGCCGCCTTCGTGCCGTTCCTGTTCTGGAACTCGATGCCCGGCAAGTTCATGGCCTTCCTGCCGATCACCCTGATCTTTGTGCTGACGTCCTCGCTGATCGCCGCGCTGATCTTCCTGCCGGTGCTCGGTTCCGTATTCGGCGGCCGAGCCAGTGGCATCGACGAGAACCTGGCGGCCCTCGCCGCGAACGGTGATCCCCGCCGCGCGAAAGGGTTCACCGGCGCCTACGTGAAGGTTGTGTCGGAGACGATCCGCCGCCCCCTTCTGACCACCGGCGTTGTTCTCAGCTCGGTGGTCGCGATCTTCATCTGGTTCGGGTCCGAACAGCACAAGACAGAGTTCTTCCTCGATATCGAGCCGGAGCAGGCCTTCGTCTTCGTGCAGGCCCAAGGCGCGCTGTCTGCAGAAGAGAAAGCCGCGTTCGTCGGCCAGGCCGAAGCCGCCATTGACGACATTCCCGGCATCACCGCGATCTCGACCCGCACGGGTGTTTCTTCCTCGGGCTTCAGCTTTGACGGCGTCAGCGGCGTGCCGCTCGACACGATCGGCCAGATCCTGCTCGACCTGAACACAACTTCTGACGGCGAATACAATGCCCGCGAAACGCTCGACGCAGTGCGCACGCGCCTCGCGGCGGTGCCGGCGCTGCGCTTCGAGATCAAGGCCCGCGAGCAAGGCCCGCCCGGCGGCAAGGATGTGCAGGTTGCCCTGCTCAGCAACGACTCCGCCGCCCTCGACAAGACGGCAACGCTCATCCGCGACTGGCTGGAAGCCCGCAGCGACGTGATCGAGGTTGACGATTCCCGCGCCCTGCCCGGCGTCGAGTATCAGCTGACCGTGGACCGCGCCGAAGCCGGTAAGTTCGGCGTCGACGTCGCCCAGATCGGCGCCGCCGTGCAGCTCATCACCAACGGTGTTCTGGTCGGTCGTTACCGCCCGGATGACGCCAACGAAGAAGTCGACATCCGAGTCCGGTTCCCGGAAGGCGACCGCTCGGCCTCTGCCCTCGACGCCCTGAAGATTTCGACCCCGCAAGGCAACGTGCCGCTGTCCCTGTTCGTGACGCGCGAAGCGGCCCCCCGGGTCAGCCAGATCGAGCGGCGCGAAGGCAAGCGCGTCGTCGATGTGCGCGGCAATGCGAAGGAGCAAGGCACCGGCGGCGCGATTGTCGCCGAGCTGAAAGCGTTCCTTGCGAGCCAGGACCTCCCGGCCGGCCTCGAAGTGCGCTTCGAAGGCGCCGATGAGGACACCGCCGATGCCGGCGCCTTCTTCATGGGCGCGGCGCTGGCCGCCCTGTTCATGATGGCCGTGATCCTGCTCTGGCAGTTCAACAACTTCTGGCAGGTCGCCCTGACACTGTCGGCGGTGATCCTGTCGACGGCCGGCGTGCTGGTCGGTGTGAACCTCCTGCTGCCTTATGTCAGTATCCTGATGATCGGCACGGGCATTGTGGCGCTCGCCGGGGTGGTCGTGAACAACAACATCATCCTGATCGACACCTTCAACCGCCTGCGCGAAGATGGCCGTTCGCCGGAGGACGCCGCCATCGCGACGGCCGCCCAGCGTATCCGCCCGATCCTGCTGACCACCGGCACGACGATGTTCGGCCTGTTCCCGATGATCATCCAGATGAACGTCAGCTTTGCCGACGGCGCCATCAACTTCGGCGGCGCAAGCTCCGAATGGTGGGTGCAGCTGGCCACGGCAGTGGTGTTCGGCCTCGGCTTCTCGACGACGATGATCCTGCTGGTCACGCCGGCCTGGCTGCTGGCACCAGACCGGATCACCAGCTGGTCGAAGCGCCAATGGAACCGGATAAGCGGACGGCGCACCGAAGCGGCCGCCCAGTCGGACCCGTCCTACGCAGCCAATGATGCCCCGGACAAGAAGCAAGTCCTTCCGGCCGCGGAGTAACCTCCGCTACCAGGGCAGCGTCTTGCCTTCGAAGTCATAGAAGCGGAGCTCTTTCGAAGGGCCCGCGCCGGTGATCACCTTGTAGAGGCCCGCCGCACTGTCGGCGGGCTCGACCGGTGCGCCCTCGCCGCCCATGTCCGTCTTCACCCAGCTGGGATGCAGCGCGAGCAGCGTGATGCCTTTGGCAGACAGTGTATGCGCGGCCGTGCGCAGCCCCATGTTGAGCCCGGCTTTCGACACGCGGTAGGCGAGGCCGAAGCCCATGTCGGTATTCTCGATGGAGCCGAGCTGGCTGGAGAGCGCCGCGGTGATCTTGTCCTTGCCGGCGGCGAGGTTCGGCGTCAGCGCGTCGAGCACCCGGATCGGGGCAACCGTGTTGACGCGCAGGATTTCCTCGAACCGGTCATAGTCGAGCCGGGAGATATCCGCCCGGTCACCGAGGCCGGCATTGTTGATCAGGAAATCGATGGGCTTGCCCTGGAGCGCCTCAGCGAGCGCCTTGATCGAGGATGCATCCGACACATCCAGCGCGTGAAGTTCGGCGCCGGTTGCCTTGAGGTCCTTCGCCGAGGCGGGGTCGCGCGCAGTCGCGATGACGGTGTGGCCCTGCGACTGGAATCCCCGGACGAGGGCGAGGCCGATGCCGCGGTTGGCACCGGTGATCAGGGTTGTCGGCATGGGAGGCTCCGGGGGTTGCTCCCGGCAAACCTAGGCCTTCGGGGTGATCCGGTAAACGGCGGTGGCCGTCATCACGATGCCCTTGGCGCCTTCGGCCGCGCCGCCGGTGAAGAGGATGGTGCGGGTCTTGCGGTCGATGCGGGGCTTGTAGGTGAGGTTGCCGGGCTCGGCGCCTGCCGCAGCCACATCGAAGGTGACCGAGACGAGATCCACCCGGTCCGGCGCGCAGACGGCCTCGGCGTCGGCGCGGATGGCCTGGATCAGGCGCAGCGCGATGGCTTCGTCCGGACGGGTCAGCGCGGTGTCGCTCATGGCAGTCTCCTTGTCGTTTCCGGCCTCTAGCGGGCGGCGGGACAAAAGAAAAGGGCCGCCCCGAAGGGCGGCCCGGTAATCTGAGGCGACGCGAATGACCACAAAGGGTCTGGATTTAGGCAGCGTCAGCTTCGCTTCGCACGGCCAGTGCGTTATGCGGCGCGCACCCCCTCTCTGCGGGACGGCTCGCCCGCATGGCCAATCAGGTCACCCAAATGGCCAAAGTCATTCATGCCGTGTACGGATTGCATCCAGCTGCCGATGGACGGCAGGAGCGTGCCGATCTGCTTGTGATCAAGGCCGGCTTCCTGGAGGGCGGAAATCATGGAGAGGGCGACGCGGCGGCGTCCGCCCGGGGTCTGTTCGATCAGGCGCGCGATCTCGCCCGTCGGGGCACCGATCTCGTCACCGGTGCGCGCGGCGAGAACGCGCGTGCCCGGAACCTTCTTGAACATGACGGCTGCGAGCGGGCTGCCCTGGCGCTCGGCGCCGTTCAGGACAATGCCAAGCGCACGCTTGGAAACGGAGTCCGCGAGGCCATTGCGTGTAGCGATGTGCGCTATCAGATCAATCATCATTGGCAAAGGCACTCCTAGGATCAATGGCCTCGGGACAGGGACCAATTTCGTCTCCCGTGGTTTCCAGAGTCTTACCCGCGTGAAGTTTTTTTGACCCGGAATGAAGAAAGCGATTAAGCCGCGTTAGTCCGGGGTAAACAGAGCGGGGAGATTTGTTTACGCTCTCTGTAATGAAGCGATACCAGATGAGAAAAATCGGGAAACCTTATGATAAGGATGGGAATACTTGGGGCCGCAAAGATAGCCCCGCAGGCCCTGATCGAGCCCGCGCGCAGGCGCAATGATTGCGAGGTTGTCTGTGTCGCCGCGCGCGATAGTGACCGCGCCAGCGCCTACGCCGAGCAGCACGCCATTCCGGAAAGTCTCGGCAGCTACGAAGCCCTGATCGCCCATCCGGGCATCGATCTCATCTACAACGCCCTGCCCCCGCACCGCCACGCGGACCTCACCATCGCCGCCCTGGAAGCCGGCAAAGCGGTGCTCTGCGAGAAACCCTTCGCCATGAACGCGCGCGATGCCCGCGCCATGACGGACGCCGCCGCGCGCACCGGAAGGCCGCTGCTCGAGGCCTTCCACTACCGCTTCCATCCGGTGTTCGACGACATCCTCACCCAGATATACAACGGCGCCATCGGCAAGCTGTGCGCGATCAAGGCCGAGTTCTCTGTGGCCATCAAGTACCGCCCCGGCGAGCTGCGCCACGACCCGGCGCTGGGCGGCGGCGCGTTGATGGACCTAGGTTGCTACGCGCTGCACTGGGCCCGGACGGTGGCGGGATCGGAGCCGCGCGTGACGCAGGCCACGTCCAAACTGAGCGAACACGGCGTCGACCTTGTCACCACGGCGCAGCTGGAATTCCCGGGCGGCGTGACGGCGCAGGTGCGTACATCCATGGCGCCGGGCCAGCGCTTCAAGGCGCTGCTGGCGATCCAGGGCACCGAGGGCATCCTGGTCGCGCGCAACCCGCTGCATCCCCACCGGGGCCATTCGATCACGATCCGCAAGGGACTTTCCATCCGGCGCTACACGGTGCCGGGCGAGACGACCTATGACCACCAGCTGGCGCAGATGATCGACGTGCTGAAAACAAACGCCCCGCCGTTGACCGGCGGGGCGGACGGCGTCGCCAATATGGCGCTGATCGATGCGGTCTATGCCGCAGCCGGCGTGGCGAGACCCTAGGCGGCGTCCTGCGCCATCTCGATCCATTCCTCGACTTCGTCTTCGTGCAGAACCTGGTCATCGCGCAACACGCGTTCGCCTTCCGGCGTGGCGAGGAATTCCATGGCCAGTTCGAAGATGGTCCGCGCCGAAGCGTTCGCGAGGTCTTCGCGCGTGGTGATACCGGCGCCGACGAGCAGCTGGGCATCGTGGACGCGCAGGCCCGGCACATCCATCATCAGCTGCGTCTGGTCCTGCCAGATGCGGATGGCTTCGGACGTGATGTGGCGGACATTGAGTTCGAGTTCGACCATGTCCGGATCACAATCCAGCAGGTCGCCAATCGTGGTGATCCCCGCCTTGGCCAGCTGCTTGGCGGTCTTGCGGCCGATGGACGGCGCATCGACGACCGGATCGTCGCGCGTGATTGAGGCCATCGGACGGGCCGTGTCTTCCGCTTCCGGCTCGGTAGTCACTTCCGGTTCGGGACGGACGGGGGCTTCAACGGGCTGATCGAGAATCAGCTCGCCCGTGATGGTTTCGATTTCCTCTTCGGCGCCCGGCGCGATGTCGGCTTCGATTTCCGGTTCCGGCTCCGGCGCGGCGACGCGCTTGCGCGAGCCGAGCAGGCCGCGCAGCGGCGTGCGGGCGGTATCGCGGCGGGCGATCTCGGTCAGTTCCGCCGGCGGCACGTCATCCACGATGGGTTCGGCGGCTTCGGCGGGCTCTGCAGCTGAGGCGAGGCGGTTCTCGTTGAGCGTTCCGAGGGGCGCAATCTCTTCGGCGTTCAGCTGTTTCAGCGGAATGCGGCGCACCTGCTTGGCGTGCAGAGCCCGGATCGCCTTGTCGTCGGCGGGGAGCGTCTTGATGACCTTCCCGGTCTTCTGGAACTCGGCATACATCCGCTCGACCGTGCGCTTGTCACCGGCATCCTCGAGCTTTGCGGTGACCCAGCGCAGCGGGATGTCCAGCGTCTCGATATAGCCCTGCAGCGTCAGGTTCACCCTGGGCGGCGCGACGGCGGCTTCCTCGACGGCCCGCGTCAGGATCGCGGCGAAACCGGCCGTAGCGTAGCCGACGAGATCGGCGATGGCGGCGCGCATCGTCTCATCGAGACCCGACGGCGGGTCGGCGACGCCGGCGTCGATGTCATAGTGGTCGATGAAGGTCTGGTAGTACTGGTGGCTGAGCTCGGCGCCGGCGCGGACCATGTCGGAGACGAAGCCCATGCCGTCCGGCACGTCGATCTCGGGATAGCCGTTGGCCTCGATGCGGGCGTCGATCTCATCGCGGGATTTGGCGATGCTCCATTCCACGGCGCGGTGGATGACGCCTTCGGCTTCGGTCTGGCCGGTGTGGAAGGGCTGGATCGGGTCGGCGTAGTAGTGGCTGAGCACGCCGAAGGCATAGGCGGCCTCGCTCCAGCGTTTCTTGGCGAGGAGTTCTACCCCCCGCGCATACCATTCCTGGGCCTTGCCGCGCGCGCCGCCCCATTCGCCTTCGGCGACGTGGAGGACGTGATTCTTGAAGTCCTTGAACTCGGCGTCCGGCGCCTTGGCGCCTTTCAGGAGGTGCTCGTGGTGGACCAGGAACAGCGACTTCCAGGCCTCGCCCTCCTCGCCGCCGATCAGCGAGAGCGCATCGAACGCAATGTAATGGTGCGTCGAGCGGCAGCGGTGATTGCGGATCACGCGTTCGAGCAGGGTCATGGCCGGGTCCTTCGGAAAGCGGGCAGTTCAGTCGGACGAGACTCGGCGAAGATGGTGAATGCGCTGTTAACCCCGGTGGGGCCGCTTGGCGCGCGCGCCCCTGCGTGATAGGACCCAGCCATCGCAACAGGCGCTGAGCGCGGCCGTCTTCCGGCAGACCCCGGAGAGGCAACCGCAGCGCAGGAGTTCCTGTGCGCGGGGCGGCAAAAACCGCTCTTCTCTCAGGGACATCTCAGCCCGGGAGTGACCCATGAAGACCATCATTGAACCGTTCCGCATCAAGTCCGTCGAGCCGATCCGGATGACCACGCGCGAGGAGCGCGAACGCCTGCTGAAGGCGGCGGGTTACAATTTGTTCAAGCTGTATTCGGACGATGTGATCATCGACCTTTTGACCGATAGCGGCACGTCGGCGATGAGCGCGGCGCAGTGGGGCGCGGTGATGACCGGGGACGAGAGCTATGCCGGCGCGCCGAGCTTCTACCGCTTCGAGGCGGCGGTGAAGGACCTGATGGACTTCCGGCACATCATTCCCGCCCACCAGGGCCGGGCAGCGGAGCACCTGCTGTTCTCGCTGATCGCCAAGAAGGGCGACCTGATCCCGTCCAACACCCATTTCGACACGACGCGCGGCAATATCGAGGCGATGGGCGCCGAGGCGCTGGATATTCCGATTGCGGAAGGCCGCGTGCCCTCGCTCGACCATCCCTTCAAGGGCAACATGGATCTCGCTGCGCTGGAGCGCGTGCTGCGCGAGAATGGCGGGCAGATCCCGGCGGTGATGATGACGATCACCAACAATGCCGGCGGCGGCCAGCCGGTGAGCCTCGCCAACATCCGCGGCGCCGCGGCGCTGGCCAAGGCGCATGGCAAGCCCTTCTATATTGACGGCTGCCGGTTTGCGGAGAATGCCTGGTTCATCAAGCTGCGCGAGGAAGGCCAGACGGACCGTCCGATCAAGGACATTGTGCGCGATTGCTTTGCCGTCGCCGACGGCATGACGATGAGCGCGAAGAAGGATGCGTTCGCCAACATTGGCGGCTGGCTGGCGCTCAACGATGACGCCCTCGCCGAGCGGGCTCGCACGCTGCTGATCCAGACCGAAGGCTTCCCGACCTATGGCGGCCTGGCAGGGCGCGACCTTGACGCGATTGCGCAGGGCCTGAAGGAAATCATCGACGAGGACTACTTGCGCTACCGTGTACGGAGTAATTCCTACATTGCCGAGCGCCTCGACGCGATGGGCATTCCGGTGGTCAAGCCTGCGGGCGGGCATGCCGTGTTCATCGATGCGCGCGCCTTCCTGCCGCACATTCCGCCGCTGCAATATCCCGGTCAGGCGCTGACCTGCGCGATGTATGAAGCGGGCGGCATCCGCGCCTGCGAGATCGGCACCGTGATGTTCGGCCGAAAGCCGGACGGCACCGAAGCGCCCGGCGCCATGGACCTCGTCCGCCTCGCCATGCCCCGCCGCGTCTACACGCAGAGCCATGCGGACTATGTGGTCGAAGTGCTGGAAGAAGTGGCGGCGTCGAAAGACACGCTGCGCGGGATGCGGATCGTGAAGGAACCGCCGATGATGCGCCACTTCACGGCGGAGTTTGCGAAGCTTTAGGCAAAAAATGCCGGGCGCGACGGCCCGGAATCTTCTTCAATTCATTTGACTCGAACTATCGAACCGCAAAGTCCGTCGGCTCGGTGCTCTTGCCGTCCTTGCCGGTTTCGCCTTTGGGCTGGCCGTGCTTGTTCGGGCCCATGAAGCCGAAGAGGTGGCCGGCCACTTTCCGGATCTGGATCTCCTCGGAGCCTTCGGTGATGCGGTAGCGGCGGTGGTGGCGGTAGATGTGCTCGAACGGCTTGTGGCGGGAATAGCCGATGCCGCCATGCACCTGCATGGCGCGGTCGGCCGCTTCGCAGACGAGGCGGTTTGCGTAATAGTTGCACATCGAGACCTTGTCGGAGAGGCGGATCGCCACTTCCGGCTTTGACATCTGGTCCATTTCCCAGGCCGTCTTGAAGATCAGCAGGCGGAGCATCTCGGCCTGCGTGGCGAGTTCCACCAGCGGGAACTGGATCGCCTGGTTGGTGGAGAGCGGCTTGCCGAAGGGCTTGCGCTCGTTGGCGTACTTCACGCTCTCGTTGATGCAGTAGATCGCCGCGCCGCAGGAGGAGGCCGCCTGGCGGATGCGGTTTTCGTGGACGAAGTGCTGGGCCAGCGCTAGGCCGCCTTCCGGCGGGCCGAACACGGCATCTTCCGGCACCCAGACATCCTTGATGGTGAGGCGCGGGTGGTCCGTCGGCATGTTGAAGGTCCACATGTATTCTTCGATGATCACGCCGGGATCGCGCGCCGGGATGATCAGGCAGGTGATGCCCTTCGCGTCACCGTCTTTTCCGCTGGTGCGGCAGAACAGCATGATGTGGGTCGCGACATGCATGCCGGTGATCCACATCTTCTCGCCATTGATCAGCCAGCCGTCCTTGCCATCCTTCTTGGTGCGCACCGCGCGGGTTTCCATGTGGGTGGCGTCGGAGCCATGGTGCGGCTCGGTGAGGCCGAAGCAGGCGATGAACTTGCCTTCCAGCGCGGCAGTGGCGAGGTGTTTCTGGTCGGGGCGGGCGAAGTCCCGCAGCATCAGGATCTGCGGGAAGTTGCCGACGACCGAGTGTTCGTTTTGCAGGTCATTGTGCAGGCCAAGGCCCTGCTTGGCAAAGTGCTCGCGGATGATCGCCATGCCGAGGTTTGAGCCGTCCTGGCCGCCGAACTCCTTCGGCAAGGCGTAGCGCAGGTGGCCAGCCTTGTCGGCGCGCTTCTTGGCTTCGCGCAGCAGTGCTTCCCATTCCGGGCGCGGCAGGCCTTCATTGTCGAAATCGGTGCGGGCCCATTCGCGGCGGTGGTCGAAGAAGCGTTCGTTGTCGTCCTGCGCCTGAAGCGGCTTGATCTCGTCGTCGATGAATTTATCGAGCACGACCAGATAGTCGGCGATGTCCTTTGGAATATTGAAGTCCATGTTTCTCTCCCATGCGTCGCGGCTATGGGTTCACCATACGCCTGCCGGGCGAGGCGGCAATTTGTGCCGCCACGGCAAGCGGTATGCTGCGCTGCAACATATGGAACGAACCGTTCTCCAATAATTCTGAATTGAGTGCTCTGAACGCTTGACGTATTATTCAGCATTCTTTACTCATCTATTCAGGCCGAGTGCCTGACCACCGAATGCATCTTCAACCCCGAACGAAAAGGCACCCTCCCATGCTCCGTTCTATCCTCGCTGCCGCCGCTTTCGCAGCCATCGCCGCCCCGGCTTTCGCCAGCAGCTCGTACTCCTTCGAGACCGTGAACCCGGTTTCGGAAAAACGCATCGTCGCTGAAAGCGTCGTCTGGTCCTGCGAAGGCACGACCTGCACCGCCGAACTCGACCGCAAGGCGCCGACCGTGCGCATCTGCAAGAAGATCGCAAAAGAAGTCGGCGAACTCGCCGCCCTTCGCAACACGAAATCCGAGCTGACGGCCGAACAACTCGCCGAGTGCAACGCTTCGGCCAAGAAGTAAGCTTCCAGCTCTCTCCAAGCCTCTCCTCGGGCCGCCAGGGTATCGCCTTGGCGGCCTTTTTTGTTTCAGCCGCTTTGGTTATGGTGCACCAAATAGAGGGCAGCCGCATCAACGGCTCTGGGGGGGTCAACAATGATGGCAGACGTCCAACGCACACCGGATGAGCGGTTCGCCAACCTGCCCGGCTACGCTTTCGCGCCCCACTATGTTGACACCCTGGCCGGCTACGAAGGCCTGCGGGTCCACTACATCGACGAAGGCGCGAAAGAGGCCGCCCGGACGTTCCTCTGCCTGCATGGGCAGCCCAGCTGGAGCTATCTCTACCGCAAGATGATCCCGGCTTTCGTGGCCAGCGGGGCCCGGGTCATCGCCCCGGACTGGCTCGGCTTCGGGCGCTCCGACAAGCCGGCGGAGGACGCCGCCTACACCTTCAATTTCCATCGCAACATGATGCTGGCGCTGATCCGCCACCTGGATCTGACCAACATCACGCTGGTGGTCCAGGACTGGGGCGGCCTGCTCGGGCTGACCCTGCCGGTGGACATGCCGGAGCGGTTCTCCCGGCTGATCGTGATGAACACCACGCTGGCCGTGGGCGCCTCTCCGGGTCCCGGTTTCGATGCGTGGAAGGCCTTTGCGGCCAGCCAGCCGGACATGGATGTTGCCGCCCTGATGAAGCGGGCGAGTCCGAATCTGTCAGACGCCGAAGCCGCCGCCTACAGTGCGCCGTACCCGGACATTTCCTACAAAGCCGGTGTCCGGCGTTTTCCGCAGCTCGTCATGGTCAAGCCCGACATGGAAGGTGTGGACATCTCGCGCCGGGCAGCCGCCTGGTGGCGCACTGACTGGCAGGGACAATCCTTCATGGCTGTGGGCGCGGCTGATCCGGTTCTCGGGCCGCCCGTGATGGAACTGCTCCGGCAACAGATAAAGGGCTGCCCCGAAGCCTTGGTCATTCCGGACGGCGGCCACTTCGTCCAGGAATGGGGCGACATCATCGCGCCGGCGGCGTTGAAGGCCTTCGGCGACATATGAGTGCGCAGAAACCCGAAGCGGGGTGCGGCGCGGCGATTCGCGATGTCACCGGTCGCCTGCTGCTGATCCAGCGCTTGCGCGAGCCGGAAGCGGGCGCCTGGGGCCTGCCCGGCGGCAAGATCGATTTCGGCGAACCGGCGATGGTTACCGCCCGCCGCGAGATTGCCGAAGAGCTGGGAATCGAGATCGAGATCCTGGGGCTGGCCTGCATCGCCGAGACGATCGACAAGGGGGACGGCCGGCATTGGATCGCACCGGTCTATGAAGCCCGCATCACCTCCGGCGAGCCGAAAATCCTGGAGCCCGAGAAGCACGGCGGCTGGGGCTGGTTCGACCCCGGCGCCTTGCCATCGCCGCTGACGACGGCCGCGTTAAGCTATCTGTCCGCGATCGGCACAGAGTGCAGCGCACAATGACGCAGCCCTGTATTTGACAACGTCGGACATTCGTTTGTCTGCATTTCCGCTACACAAGTAACGCGGAGATATACTCTCTCCTCAGCGGCACGGATGTTGCAAAATTCGCCCGTCAGGCGCTAATGGCACATGGTCTTGAGGCCGGGGGCGGCCCGACAGAATCGCGATTACGAGGGTGATAATGAGCGACACAGTAGCAATCCTTTCCGAGCTCGGCGTGCGTCCGAAATCGGTGCGCAAGAACTGGAATGAAGCCCGTCTTTACGAGACCGCCGTCGCCGCTGGCGAAGCGCGCGTCGCAAAGGGTGGCGCGCTGGTCGTCGAGACCGGGCAGCACACCGGCCGCTCCGCCAAGGACAAGTTTACGGTGCGCGACGAGCTGACCGAGAACACCGTCTGGTGGGACAACAACGCCCCAATGACGCCCGCGCATTTCGATGCTCTGTGGGCGGACTTCAAAGCGCACATCGCCAACCAGGACATGTACTCGCAGGACCTGTTCGGCGGCGCCGACCTTGACTACCGCGTGCCCGTGACCGTTGTCACCGAATACGCCTGGCACTCGCTGTTCATTCGCCACCTGCTGCGTCTTCCGACTACGGACGAATTGAAATCCTTCCGCACCGATTTTACCATTATCAACTGCCCGAGCTTCCGCGCTGATCCGGCCAAGCACGGCACGCGCTCCGAGACGGTGATTGCCGTCAATTTCTCCAAACGCGTCATCCTCATCGGCGGCACCTCTTATGCCGGCGAAACGAAGAAGTCGGTCTTCACGATTCTCAACTACCTGCTGCCCGGCCAGGGCGTGATGCCGATGCACTGCTCGGTCAACACGTCCGACAAGGACGACGCCGCCATCTTCTTCGGCCTCTCCGGCACCGGCAAGACAACCCTTTCGGCGGATGCCTCGCGCACGCTGATCGGCGATGACGAGCATGGCTGGTCCGAGAACGGCCTCTTCAACTTCGAAGGCGGCTGCTACGCGAAGATGATCAAGCTGTCGGCCGAAGCTGAGCCTGAAATCTACGCGACCACGAAACAATGGGGCACCGTCCTCGAGAACGTTGTGATGGATCCCCTCACGCGCGAACTCGACCTCGACTCCGCAGTGCTCGCCGAGAACTCGCGCGGCGCCTATCCGATCGAGGCAATCCCAAACGCCTCGCTCACCGGCCGCTGCGGCCAGCCGAAAAACCTGATCATGCTGACGGCGGACGCCTATGGCATCATGCCGCCGATCGCGAAGCTGACCCCGGCGCAGGCGATGTACCACTTCCTCTCGGGCTACACGGCGCGCGTCGCCGGCACCGAAAAGGGCGTGACCGAGCCTTCGGCCACCTTCTCCACCTGCTTCGGCGGCCCCTTCATGCCGCGCCATCCGTCCGAGTACGGAAATCTGCTGCGCCGCCTGATCGCCAAGTATGATGTCGACTGCTGGCTGGTCTCCACCGGTTGGACGGGCGGCCCGTATGGCCAGGGCAACCGGATGCCGATCAAGGCCACCCGCGCGCTGCTGAACGCGGCGCTCGATGGCTCGCTGAACACCGTCCAGTTCCGCAAGGACGAGACCTTCGGCTTCATGGTTCCGACGGCCGTTCCGGGCGTCGATTCCAAGATCCTCGACCCGCGCTCGACCTGGGCCGATCCGGCCGCCTATGACGCGCAGGCCGCGAAGCTCGCCGAGATGTTCGTCGAGAACTTCAAGAAGTTCGAAGCGTATGTCGATGACGCGGTGAAGGCCGCTGCACCGAAGGCCAAGATCACCGCCTGATACCGCGGAAGAAACGCGAAAACAGAAACCCGCCCGGTTCCGCCGGGCGGGTTTTTTCATGGGAAAGGCTCCCTTGACGTTAAGGGAAGTCTGGCGCGGGCGGGTTGCACTCGTTACGGTGCGCCGCAACTCGACGCCAAACAACTCCGGAGGAAGCCATGCGCGAAGCCGTTATCGTCTCTACTGCCCGTACCGCCCTGACCAAAGCGGGCCGCGGCGCCCTCAATGATACCCACGGGATCACCATGGCAGGCCATGCCATCAAGGGCGCCCTCGAGCGCGCCGGCGTCGAAGCGGCGGCTGTTGAAGATGTGTTCCTCGGCTGCGCCTCGCCGGAAGGCGCCACTGGCCACAACGTGGCCCGCAACGCCGCCCTCGCCGCCGGTTGCCCGTCGACCACGTCGGGCGCCACCATCAACCGCTTCTGCTCCTCGGGCCTGCAGGCCATCGCCAACGCGGCGCACACCGTGATCAACGAAGGCGCAGCGGTTACCGTCGGCGGCGGCGTGGAGAGCATCAGCCTCGTCCAGGGCTCGGGCCAGTCCAACCGCCACAAGTATTTCGAGCCGGAGCTTGCCAAGACCTGGCCGGCCATCTGGATGACGATGATCGAAACCGCCGAGATCGTTGCTGACCGCTACAAGGTCAGCCGCGAGTACCAGGACGAGTATTCTGTCGAGAGCCAGCGCCGCACGGCCGAGTTCCAGCAGAAGGGTTACATGGCGCAGGAAATCGTGCCGCTAAAAACCCGCATGAAACTGATCAACAAGGACACCAAGGAAGAAACCTTCCAGGATGTTGTCGCCGACAAGGACGACTGCAACCGCCCCGGCACGACCTATGAAATGGTCTCCGGTCTCAAGCCGGTCTTCTCGGGCGGCATGGTCGTCAAGGAAGGCAAGTACGTCACCGCAGGCAACGCTTCGCAACTGTCGGACGGCGCCGCTGCCGTCGTTGTGATGGAAGCCAAGGAAGCGGCCAAGCGCGGCCTCAAACCGCTCGGCCGCTTCGCCGGTTTCAACGTCGCCGGCTGCGACCCGGACGAAATGGGCATCGGCCCCGTCTTCGCCGTACCGCGCCTGCTCGAGCGCCATGGCCTGAAAGTCAGCGATATCGACCTCTGGGAACTGAACGAAGCCTTCGCCTCGCAGTGCCTCTACTCGCGCGACCGTCTGGGCATTGACCCAGCGAAATACAACGTCAACGGCGGCGCCATCTCGATCGGCCACCCGTTCGGCATGACCGGCGCACGCTGCACCGGCTCCATCCTGCTCGAAGGCCAGCGCCGCAAAGCCAAGTGGGGCGTCGTCACCATGTGCATCGGCGGCGGCATGGGCGCAGCCGGCCTGTTCGAATTCTACAACTGATCGATCATCGCTTGCGCGATTGAGGGAGAGGGCGGCCTGCGAGGCCGCCCTTTTCTTTTGCGCGGCAAGGGCGTGCCTTCATCATGCCGCAGGAACATGCAACAGGGGTGGCATTGTCTCCGGAGCCCTCCCTGCGATGAAACATCTGTTTGCCGCCCTGACTGCCCTCGCCCTGACTGCTGCCTGCAGCAACGCCCCCGCAACGCCGGAGGCCGCAACAGCGTTCGCTGCTGCAACTGAACCGGAGGCTGAAAGCCGCCCCACCGAATATGCCCTGATCGGGCAAAAGCTGCCCGCCTTCACGGCGCCGATGGCGGACGGCGGTACGTTTGAGTCCGCGACCTTGAACCGCTGGACGGTGATCGCCGTCTGGGGCGTCTGGTGCGGCGACTCCCGCGCTGATGGCCCCTACACCGCCGCGCTCGACCGCGCCATCGCGCAGGATCCGGATCTCGACTTCATCTCGATCCACGTGCCCTCGTCACCCGGCAGCGAAAGCCGTGACATGCCCTTCGGCAAATTCGGCTCACTCGAGGCCTATTTCGAATCTGCCGGCTACACATTGCCCGTCGTGCTCGACACGGATGGCAGCGTGCGGGAGGCGCTGAAGATTAACTGGACGCCGTCCTACCTGCTCGTGTCGCCGGACGGCATTGTACGCAGCTTCCAGACGGACCTGTCTGCCGACAAGGACCAGCCCGTGAAGACCTATATCAAGAACGTGGCGGAGACCCGAAAGGCCGTGCGCGACCTGCTCGCCCCGGCGCCGGGCGACATCGAGTAAGCGCATGCGGATGGGTCTCGTCCTCGGCGGTACATTGCTGGCGGCGTGCTGCACGCAGGCCCCGCCGGTCGGCGCCGAGCCGGCGGTCCCAGCAGCAGGTGTCGTCATCACCGCAGACGGGATTGCCGGCTTCGAGGGGGATGTGCCCTTCACGCTGCCGGCCATCGAACGGGCCTTTGCCGGGATGGAGGTGTTTGCCGCGCCGAACGCGGACGTGCCCGCTTTCCTGGTCCGCCCACCGGGAGAGGCGACGGCGTGGTTCGTCGTGCGTCCGGACTGGACGCGGGGCTATGTCGGCAGCATCGCCGCGATTGTGCCCGGCGCTAGCGAAAGCACCGAGTTTCAGGTCGGCATTTCGAGCACAAGCGAGACACAAACGATACCGGAACTGGCCTGCACCGTACCGTCGGGCGCCCGGGATGGCGCCGTGATCTGCGAGGCGTCCCGCACCGCCGGAGTGCTCCGTTTTTCGTTTCGCGCGGGCAAAGGCGACCCGGTGCTCGACCAGATTGCCTATATTCCTCCCCTGTGAGGCGACTGGGCGGTCAGCGATCCCGTGCCCCCGGAATTCCGCTTCAATGGTTTGAATCTTGGCGCAGGCCGGGCTAACCTGACGCCGAAGTCATATTCGGCCCTATCAGGAAGGCACGCCGCAATGCTGCATCCCTCTACAAAGCGTCTCATCGACAAGCTGAGCGAGATGACGCGCAAGCAGCGGGTCACGTGGACCGAAGGCGAGCATGCCACGGTCGTCCACGACACCGAAGGCTACCGGGTCGTCATCACGCCGGACCCTCACACCGTCCTGCTGACGGATGCGCTGGGCCGCGAGATCGAAGCCTGCACGCCGGAAGAATTTGCCGACGATGTCGATTCGCATGGCCGACCCTATGCCAAGTTCATCGCGGAACTTTACCGCGAGGCGGCCCGCCATGCGCGGGGCACGGAGAAGGCCATCCGCACCCTGCTCGCGGGCCTCGATTCGGTTGAGATCGAGCCGCAGGCCGCCGCCGTCGCTGCAGCGCCTGTGCTGCATCTCGTTGATGCCCCGGACGCCACAACCGACGAGACGGCGCCGATCGAAAGCGAAACCGAGATCACGGCGGCGGTTGCCACCCTGGCAGACCAGATCAACGGTACCCCGCCAGCCGCCGAAGCGGAAATCGTCGCAGCGCCCGAGCCGGAACCCGAGCCAGCCCCCGAACCCGTTGTGGCTGCCTGGGCGCCCGAACCTGTGCCGGAACCCGAGCCGCAACCGGCTCCAACGCCCGAGGCCGTTGCCGCGCCCGTCGTGGAAGCTGCGGTTGAGGCGCCCGCGCCGTACGTCGAGGTCGCCCCGCTCGCCGAAGAGCCGGGATCGTTTGGCACATTCGGCGCGTTCGAGCACATGCCCGCTGAAACAGCGGCCGAGCCTGCACCCGAAGTCTTGCCCGTTTTCGAACCGGAACCTGAACCGATGGCCGCCGAAGTTGCGCCGATGGTCGACGTTGCGCCTGAGCCGGTGGTCGCGGAACTCGCGCCAGAACCCGAGCCCTCTGCGCCTCCGGCCCCGGAGCCTGCGCCAGCTGTTCCGACCCTCAGCCAGCCGATCTCGCTGTCGTCCATCCCGTTCGGGTTTGGCCTCGGCGCCGCCCAGCGCATGGGCGCGCCCTCGCATCCCTCGACCACGCCTCCCGAGCCGGAACCGCAAGTTTCGGCGGATGCCCCGAAACGCCTCGTGATCGATGGAACGCTCGACCTTCCGGACATGTCGCCGGGAGAACTTGATGAACTGGCCGCAGCAGATATCTATCCGCCGCCAGCGCCCCAGACCGATCCGCTGGAACTGCCCGGCGAGAACGCGCCGCCAGCGCCGGAGCCGGGAAGCGCGCGCCGTTTCAACCCCTGGAACTAGCCTGAACTTCAGGCACCTGTGGCTCCGGAAGCACGCCGGCGTTTCATTCGCAGCTTAACCACTCGCGCGGCAGGCGACCGGCGTTTCCCTTGGCCCTGCGATATGAGACACCCCCCGCCAGACGAAGCCGCACCGATGCGCGCTTCCAGCCCGCCGCGCAAAGGTGACCCCATGCCCTCCCAGATCGATCTTCGCCGCCTTGTTGCCAGCGTCAGCCTGATCGCCCTCTCGGCCGGCGGCGTGCCCGCATTGGCGCAGACAGCAGAAGAAGAGGCCACCGCCCGGCTCGGCACGGTCACGGTCACTGCCCAGCGCGTCGAAGAGAACCTTCAGGAAGTGCCGATCTCGATCTCGACCTTGTCGGACGAGAAACTGGATACGCTGAAATCCTCCGGCGCGGATGTGCGTTTCCTGTCGGCCCGCGTGCCGAGCGTGATCGCCGAAAGCTCGTTCGGGCGCGCCTTTCCGCGTTTCTACATTCGCGGCATCGGCAACACCGATTTCGATCTCAACGCCTCCCAGCCGGTCAGCCTGGTCTACGATGACGTGCCGTATGAAAGCCCCATCCTGAAAGGCTTTCCGGTGTTCGACCTTGAGCAGATCGAGGTGCTGCGCGGGCCGCAGGGCACGCTGTTCGGCCGCAACACGCCGGGCGGCATCATCAAGTTCGACTCGCGCAAACCGCAGGACGAATTCGAAGCCTATGTCCGCGCGGCTTATGGCAACTACAATACGCGCGACCTTGAAGGCGCGGTGAACCTGCCCGTGGTTCAGGATGTGCTCGCGGTGCGCGTCTCCGGCCTCTATCAGGAGCGCGATGGCTATGTCGACAATGGCTTCACCGGCCAGGAGGATGTCTACGAAGGCTTCAAGGAAGTGGCCGGACGCGCGCAGTTCCTGCTGACGCCGAAAGGGACCGACTTCTCGGCCCTGCTCAACCTGCATACCCGTTCCAATGACGGCAATGCGCGCCTGTTCCGCGCCAACATCATCGATGTGGGCAACAAGGGTCTGGGCTCCGGCTTCGACCGCGACACGGTCTTCTACGATGGCCAGAACTTCCTGACGCAGGACACGTCCGGCGTGACGCTGCGTCTCGACAAGCCCCTGACGGAAGCGATCACCGCAACCTACGTGTTCGGCTACGAGAATGCCGAGATCGAAAGCCGCGGCGATATTGATGGCGGCTTCGGCGCCGCCTTCCTGGGCGCCGGCAATTTCGGCCCTGGTCTGATCCCGTTCCCGGTGGAGACGAGCGGCGCCGTCGATTCACTAGACCAGACGACGCATGAAGTGCGCTTCACTTTCGACAATGGCGGGGCGCTGCGCGCGCAGGCCGGCGTGTTCCTGTTCCAGGAAGAAGTGGCGATCACCTCCCGCGCCTTCGCCTCGCTCACGCCCGGCCAGCCCCAGACGACGGTGGCGCAGCGCGAGCTCGACACCGACAGCAAGGCCGTGTTCGCGTCGCTCAGCTATGACCTGACCGAACGCCTCGTGGTATCCGGCGGCGCGCGTTGGACGGAAGACGAAAAACAATTCCGCGCTGCGGGCGACCAGCGCGAACTCGGCGACGAGCAGGTCAGCTGGGATGTGTCCGCTGCCTATACCGCGACCGACGACATCAACCTCTATGGCCGGATTGCCAAGGGCTTTCGCGGACCCACCGTCCAGCAGCGGTTCGGTGCGCCGTCGCAGGCCGACAGCGAAACCGTGCTGTCCTACGAAGCAGGCGCCAAGACCGAACTGTTCGATGACCGTGTGCGCGCCAACGTCAGCGTCTACGCCTTCGAACTCGAAGGCCAACAGCTGACCATCGTCGGCGGCCTCACCAACGATGTGTCGCTGTTCAATGCCGACAAGAGCGAAGGCTATGGCTTCGAAGCCGATATCGAAGCGGCGCCCACAAAGAACCTCCTGATGACCGCCGGCCTTTCCTACAACAAGACCGAATTCAAGGACGACGTGATCATCGCGCCCGGTTGCGGCGCGCCGTGCACGATCCTCGATCCGGCTGTGTTTGCCGCCGACGGCGTGACGCTGCTCGGCTACAACATTTCCGGCAACTCATTCCCGAATGCGCCGGAGTGGATCGCCAATGCCACAGCACGCTACGGCGTGCCCGTACCGGGCGGCGAGATCTATGGGTATACGGATTGGGCCTTCAAGGGCGAAACGAACTTCTTCCTGTATGACAGCATCGAGTTCGGCCAGGAGGGATACTGGGAAGGCGGCCTGAAGGCGGGCTTCAAATCAGATCGCGGCTATGACGCGTCCGTCTTTGTGCGCAACATCCTCGACAAGGAAGCGCTGGAAGGCGGCATCGATTTCAACAACCTGACCGGCTTCGTGAATGAACCGCGCACCTATGGCATCCAGCTGCGCTGGGATTTCTGAGATCAGCTGACCTTCGGGGCGGCCGACGCACAGACGCCGCTGGAAAGGGACAAGGTGCCGGTCATGACGCCGGCATCGCGGTAAAACTCCAAGCGCAGCGCGATGCTGTGCTTTCCGAGGTATGACGCGGAATACCCCTCGCAGGCGTGCGCCAGAATCTGTGCGCGGCGCGCGCTGAAGCTGGCCACTTCCTCCGAGCGCAGTTTGAGGCGCACAAGGCGCTGGTCGCCGGAAATGAAAACGGCGTCCGGGCTGGAGCGAATGCCAAAGCCCGCAATCGCGGCCGCCCTGGACGACTGGCGCTGGACAAATTCGACGCGCTTCTCCGGCTCGGCTTCCTCAAAATTGAAGCCAGCATCGTGTGTGAAATACAGAAACACACTGACGATCGCGATGATGAGGGCAGCGAATTTTTCCATAACGGCTCTATTTCACCATCATGGAAAACAATCGTTCTCAATGCTCCGTGAAATTCGGCACACCCGCTTAACAGGTGGGCAATACTTCAGACCGGCGAGATGTCCGTCACCTTGTACGTCTGCGCCGCGCCTTCCGCATGATTGATCGTCACATACTCGCCTTCGCGGAAGTTGTGCGCGCCGAAGCGGAAGATGCCCTCATCATCTCCCTCGGCATCCTCATCATAGTGGAAGAACCAGTTCTGGCCGCGATGCGTCAGCCAGCCATCAGCCTTTTCGGCCGGGTCCGGATGAAACCGGAACACCCGGCAGGCTTTGCGATGCGTGCGCCAGGCCTCGATGTCGAGCTGGCCTGCATCGTCCAGTGGTGCGATGATCATATAGCCCTGTTCCGGGTCACCGGCCGGCAGGCCGGGATTGCGCGCGAGTTGAAGCGTGATGCGGCGAAGGGGCATGGTCAGTCTCCGGATGAATTAGCGGGCAAGTGCCAGGGCAGGTCCGCTACCCGATTCGAGCAGCCGCCGGCTAGTGCCGCCAAACAACCGCTCGCCCAGGCGTGAATGTCCGTAGGCCCCGGCCACGATCAGCGACGCACCGGACTTCCCGGCGAGCGAGAGCAGCGCGCCGGCCACTTCGCCGTCGAGGCTTTCCATACGGGGCGTAACGCCCTTGCGCTGCAGCCAGTCGGCCAGCGAGCCTGGAGCGATATCCGGGCGGGCCCCGTCACGTTCGGCGTCCTTGTGGTTCTGCGCGATGATGACGTCTCCGAACGCCGCAATCAGAGGGGCATGGAACCGCACCGCGCGCGCGGCGCCGTTTGACCCATCCCATCCGATGATCACCGGGCCGGGTTTGAAAGGCTTGTCGCTGGCCAGCAGCACCGGCAGGCGCGCGTCCATCATCACATGGTCGAAGGCGACCGACAGCGGCTCGCCGCTTTTGGCGGCGCTGCGCGGAAAAACAATCGCGTCGGCCAGTGTTGCGGCGCTGGCAGCCGCGGCTTCAGCTGTCGCGACCTGATGCACAAACGTCGTCTCGAGACCATGCGCGTCCTGGGTCACGGCGCCCCGGAAGGCGGATTCGGCCGCGGCGAGCATGTCCTTCTGCATTTCGATGAGGCTTTTTGTGGCGGCGGCGGAAAGCCCGGCCGCTTCCGGCGTGGCGACGAGCATCAGGGCGGATTGGGGATCCGGCAGCGCACACAGGCCGGTGAGCGGCAAGTTGAGCTGGCGCGCGATGGCAAGCGCGGTTCGAGTGGTCAGGGCATCGGTCGTGGATGTTCCCTGGAGCACGGCGACGATCGACATGGCAGGCCTCCTTGCGGCCCGCGTCAGGCCGGTTCCAAGCCCATACCATTCAGCGGCCTGAGCCGTACCTGTGGAAACTACCTAGTTGTCCGGGCCGAGGCAATGCGTGCCCGTGCGATGCGGTCGGCCACATAGTTCGTGGGCTGACTGGTTTCGAGCGCTTCGTCGAGCACCTCGCCCAGCGTGACGATCAGGCGGGCCAGCGTGGCCTCCACCCAGTCACGCGAATAGCTGCCGGAAATTTCGGCGGCCACATTGATGATGCCGCCGCCATTGATCACGTAATCCGGCGCGTAGAGAATGCCCTTGCGGCGGAGGAACTCGCCCATTTCCGGCACGACCAGCTGGTTGTTCGCGCCGCCCGCCACGCCCTTGACATTCAGCCGCGCCAAAGTTTTCTCGTTGATGATTACGCCGAGCGCGTTCGGCGAAAAGATGTCCGCCTCCACGTCATAGATATCGTTCGGCGCGACGATCTTCGCGCCGGTTTTCTTCGCCACTGCGTTCAGCGCATCCTGATCGATGTCGGTGATGACGAGATGGGCGCCTGCCTTCGCGAGGTGCTCGCAGGTGTAGCCGCCGACCGAGCCGACGCCTTGCACGGCAATCGTGCGGCCATTCAGATCGTCCGTGCCGAACAGGCGCCTGGCGACTTCGCGGATCCCGAGATAGACGCCCTTTGCAGTCACCGGGGAGGGATCCCCGCTCGCCGCTGCGCCTTCATCGAGGCCCGCCACGAACCGCGTTTCCTCGCGCATGGTCGCCATGTCGGAGACATCCACGCCGACATCTTCGGCGGTGTAGTATCTCCCCTGCAGGCTTTCCACGGCGCGGCCAAAGGCGCGGAAAAGCTCCGGCGATTTGCCTGACTTGGGATCGCCCCAGATCACGGCCTTGCCGCCGCCCAACGGGATGCCCGCCATGGCGTTCTTGTAGCTCATGCCCTGCGAGAGGCGCAGGACATCGGTCAGCATCGCCTCACCCGTCGGATAGTTCCACATGCGGCAACCGCCGGCGGCGGGGCCGAGCGCCGTGGAATGCACCGCAATCACACATTTCAGGCCGGTCGCCGCGTCGTGGAAGGCATGCATGCCCTCATGGGCGTCGAAAGAAGGGTGATCGAACATCGGCGTGACTCGAAGAGGGTTTCAAATGAAACAGCTGCCGCCGCTCTCCCCACCGGGCTGGCGCTGGGTCAACCTGCGCAAGGCGGCTGCCCAGGCGCCGCATTGACACCTTTGCAGGGTTTGCGGCGTAAGGTGCACGCGCATGCAGCTCCGGTCGGTCATCTACGCGCTGGGAATAATGATCCTGCTGGTCACAGCGGCGATGATCCCGTGCGCGCTGATCGACATCGCGGACGGGGACGGCATGGCCTACGTGTTTCCGGTCGCCGCCTCGATCTCCACGGTCATCGGCAGCCTGTTCTGGGTCATGGCGCGCAGCGGCGACCTGAGCATCGGGCAGCGCGAAGCCTTCCTTCTAACCGTCAGTATCTGGGTCGTGATCAACGCGGTCGGCGCGTTGCCCTTCCTGGTGTCGGGCTACTCCGTCACGGACTCCTTCTTTGAAAGCGTCTCCGGAATGTCGACCACTGGCGCGACGGTGTTCGTCGGGCTCGAAAACATGCCGCGCGGCCTGCTGCTCTGGCGGTCCATCCTGCACTGGATCGGCGGCGTGGGTATCATTGTCACGGCGGTGGCCATCCTGCCGCAGCTGCGCGTCGGCGGCATGCAGCTGTTCAACCTCGAGAGTTCGGACAGAACCGGCAAGTTCCTGCCGAAGGTCAGCGATATCGCGGCCTATATCGGCTTTGCCTATGTCGCCTTGTCGGTGCTGTGCGCGCTTCTCTACGGCATGTCCGGCATGAACTGGTTTGATGCCATCAATCACTCGATGGCCACACTCGCCGCTGGCGGCTTCTCGACCTATGACGCCTCGTTCGCGCAATTCAACGGAACACCGGCAATCTATGTGGCGATCGTCTTCATGGCGATTGCCGCCATGCCGTTCAGCCTGTTCGCGATCCTGTTTCTCAAAGGCAATGCCGGCCCTCTGCTGCGCGATCCGCAGCCGCGCCTGTTGCTGGCTCTGATTTTGCTCATTTCACTGATCATCATTATCTACCGTGAAGCGCAACTTGAAATGGCAACGTTTGAACAACGTTGGGAAGAAGCAACCCACGCTCTCTTCAGCGTCACCTCCGTGATGTCCGGCACGGGCTTTGCGACCAAGCCATATGACACCTGGGGCGACCCCGTCATTGCCCTCATCCTGTTCGCTACCTTTCTCGGCGGCTGCGCCGGTTCGGCCGCAGGCGGGATCAAGATGTTCCGTCTCGAGATCACCGCCAAGGCGATCCGTGCCTGGTCGCAGCGGATGGTGCAGCCGCACCGCAAGGCGCCGATCCGATATGACGGACGGATCGTCGACGAAGACACGCTCCAATCGGTGATGGTCTTCCTGTTCCTGTACCTCGTGACTTTTATGATGTCGGCGGCGTTGCTTTCGTTCAGCGGGCTCGACACGATGTCGGCGATTTCGGCCGCGGCGGCATGCATTTCGAATGTCGGCCCGGGACTCGGTCCGGTTGTCGGCCCCTCCACGAACTATGCCAGCCTGAATGACTTCGCGACCTGGGTGTGCACCGCAACGATGCTGCTCGGCCGGTTAGAGTTCATGGTCGTCTTCGCGGTGCTGACGCCCCGCTTTTGGCGCGGATGAGCGGCTGGAGCAAATTCCGCTCAACTGGGCACCGGTTGAGCACAAGAATTTGCGACCAATCAAAAATCTACAACCCGGTCGCCTGCCAGACCATCCGGACCGCGACCAACGCGAGCAGGAGCCCGAACAGCTTGCGCAGATTATCCGCAGGCAGACGATGCGCGAGCGCTGCGCCGACCGGCGCCATCAGCACCGTGAAAACGGAGATCAGCGCGAAGGCCGGCAGGTTCACGAAGCCGAGGGACAGCGGCGGCAAACCCTCCCGGCCCCAACCCACAATAATTGCGGCGATCGCGCCGGGCAGGCCGATCGCAACGCCCCAGCCGGCTGCCGTGGCAACCGCGCGGTGGATCGGGGTGGCGAACAAGGTCATCAGGCTGACGCCGAACGTGCCCCCGCCGATGCCCATCAAGGCTGAAAGGGTGCCGATGCCGGTTCCGAGCGCAGCTCGCCCGGCGCCCGTCGGCATCCGGTCAGCCAGCCGCCAGCTCGGCCGGCCAAAGATCATCTGCGCCGACAGAAGCACGAGAAGCGTTCCGAACAGGCCGAGCAGCATCTGTTTCGACATCAATCCCGAAAGCCCGATGCCGCACGCCGCGCCGAACATGATCCAAGGCGTCCAGCTCCGGATAATCCCCCAGTCCACGGCGCCGTGGCCATGGTGCGCCGCCACGCTGCGTGCGGACGTCAGGATGATCGTCGCGAGGGATGTGGAAACCGCCACGTGCATGGCGGTTTCGCTGAACCCCATCCCGTCAAACAGGAAGAACAAGACTGGCACAATCACGGCGCCGCCGCCGATTCCGAACATGCCGGCGACGAGGCCTGCGAACAGGCCTACGGCAATCAGCGACACGATCATGCCGCCATACTGGGAGAGGAAATCAGCCATCGGCCCGCCTTAACGGCCGGGCGGCGCCTTGTCGATCATCCTGTGACGGCAGGAAAACTCAATGATGGTGGTGATGCGGCTCGGTATTGATCTTGCCGCACTTGCCGCACTTGATGATGACACCGTGGGCATCGCGGTGGGAGACATTGACCAGCAGCTTCGTCTTGCAGCCGCCGCACCGGTAGGTCTCGTCGCCGCCGCCTTCATGCACGGGCGCGCCGGCCTTGTGCTCGATCACATTGGCGCCTTCGGCCTCCTGCGGCGTGAGGAGGATCATGTCGAACTGGGGCATAGGCGCGGCCTTTCGGGAAAACGGGTTGGTCAGCAGCGCCGTGTTTCCACCACCCTGCGCCGTTTTTCAATGCTGCTTCGGGTTTGGGCGACTGGACGCTACCAGACGCCGGCATTCTTGAGGGCCGCGTCGAGGCTGGGCGGCAGGTCGATCGCCGCCTCGCCGGACTTCAGGTCCCGCGGTGCCTCACCTGGCTTCAGGTAGCGCCAGCCCTGGAACGGGCGTTTCGGCTGGGCATAGGTGCGCACGAGCTCGGGATCGAACACCAGCTCGCACAGCGTCTTGCCCTCATCGTCCGGCACCGACCGGATGTCGATGATGCGCTGGCGGACGCGGATCGCGCGCTTGATCACCCAGTAGATCGAGCCGCCATCCAGCATTTCCTCGGCGCGTTTCGGCGCCATCCGCGTGTGGTGCACGGGGTTGGGCAGCTTTTTCATGAGGCGTTTCTGCCAGTCGGCGAGATCATCGATATCGTCTGCGCCGACGCAGAGCTTGACCATGTGAATCGTCATGCGCCCGAGTCTAGCGCCCCGGCGACGTGGGTCCAGAGGCCATCTGTAGCGCTTCGGCCCGCCGGGCGTCATACGCCGCCTCGGCGTCAGTACTCGCAAAGAAGAAGTAGACGTCTGTCACTTTAGCCTCGAACCGCCGCTCGATCCGCTTGAACGCGGCGCGCGCCTCCAGATCGATCGTGAAGCCGGAGACATAGGAAAAGCCCCAGCGTGGCTCGGTCTTCAGCAGGTAGCTCTGCTCGTAGCGGGTGAGCCTGCCGCCCGAGGGCCCGTTCACGGGCTTGGGCAGGGTGTAATCGATGCGCTGGAACCGTTCGCCGACTGGATCGAGCCAGGCTGTCGCCTTGAGGCGCTCGGCCGCCCAGACGTCGAACTCGGTGTCGTTGTAATTGGGCTGATGGCGGAAATTGATGCGCCAGGCATCCCCGTCCGAATTCACATCGACCGACGGCCCGAGGCTCTCGCGCAGGTCGTCCGGAAACAGGCGCCCGTCCGGCGCAGGCTCGGCGGCCCAGCTGGCGGCCACCTGGTCGAGCTCCGGATCATTGCCGCGATGCTCCAGCACGACCCACCGCGCGCCTGGCGGCAAGCGGGGGTCAAACAGGTAGGTGTGGTTCGCGCTGTTCGAGACGAGCTCGACCGTGAAGGCAGCGCGCAGCGTATCCGGCGCTTCGGTGGCCTCCAGGGCGGCATGCATCGGGCCCGTGCCCGTGGCCACGGCAAGCGAAATCAGAAACGCAAACAGCATGACTCTACCCACCTCGACTGGCGTAGTTACTTCGCCGTTGATTGCGGCGGCTATACGGCAAAGAAATCAGCGTGCTGGCCGAAACATTTACGGCAGTTGAACAGCCACCCCCAGCAAGCTGCCGGGCGCCCCGTTTCCGGGATTAAATTTGGTTCACCTACCGCTTGAACGCCATCGGCTTCTGGCTTTCGTCGATCGTCCGGTAGCGGTCGCGCAGCTTGGTCTGGCGCGACTCCATGGGTTGGGCCTCCCCGTCGATATAGACCGCCGAGGGCGCCGAGGTGACTTCGAGCGGATCGCCGTCCCAGGCCAAGACATCGGCCCGCGCACCGGGCGCCAGCACGCCGAGCCCGGTCATACCGAAGATCTCGGCAGGCGCGGTCGTCAGGGCCCGCATCGCCGCGTCAAAGTCCATCCCGTTTGCGACCGCATTTCCGGCAATCTGGGTCGCAAGCCGCGCCAGGTGGCTATCATTGTCGAGGTTCACGATCGCCACCGTCACACCGGCCTCGGCGAGCCGCTTCGCGTTCTCGCTGGTCGAGGCCAGCTGCGAGAAGCTCGAAGGCAGGTTCGAGAAGGCATCCACGATGACCGGGATCTCGAGCTCCGCCAGCCGCGGCGCGACGCGCCAGCCTTCATCCGCGCCGACAATCGCCAGCCGCAAGGCAGGGTTCTGCTCCTTGAAGTCCATGATGGCATTGAGGTCGCTCGCGCGGCTCGCCTGGAACAGGATCAGCTGATCGCCCTTGACCGCCGGCATCAGGGCCAGCGCGTCCATCCGCGTCAGCACATTGCCCTCATTGTGGCTCATGTACCGCGCCGCGAAGAAGCGCACGTCATCAAACGCCCCGCGCAAGGCCGCCCAGGCCGCCGGACGCGAGCCGCCGGAAAGCTGCGCGCCGCTCTCGCCGAGCACGACATAGGCAAAGGCCCGTTCACGAAACACGCTGCCGGTCAGGCCGCTCGTGTCCGCGAGGAAGCCCTGACCCCCGAACAGCTTGCTCTGCGCCTGCGGCGCAACGGCGATCCGGGTAAACCCGTCGAGGCGGGTAACCGGAATGGAGGTGGTGTCGGGGTTGAATCCGTCCGCCGCATTCAGCGCGGCCGAAAAGGCAGAGCTCGCGGCGCCCGTGTCATTGGCGTCGTCGACACCGCTGACTTCCGTCAGGCCGGTGCGCGAAAAGGCGGAGATCAGGCCGGGCGTCACCCATTGCGCGCGCACTTCGGTGGCGCCCGCAGGCACCCGCGCGGAGGCAGGGCCGACCGAGACGATGCGGCCATTGTCGATGACCACCACACCGTCCGAGATCGTGCCCTGGCTAGTGCCGGTCCAGACCGTTTCGCCATAGATCGCGACGGGTTGCGCCAAGGCGAACGGGGAGGCCGCGACCGCAGCGAGACTGATAAGCAGGTGGCGGATCATTTGCGGTCTCCTTCGCCGGGCTGGCCAAGTTCGAAATCCATCACCGGCTGGTTCGCCGGATCGTTGCGGTCAAACATCAGGGCGCCGTCCACATAGACCTTCTCGGCCTTGGCATAGCTGCTGAAGGGATTGCCGGACCAGACCACGACGTCCGCCATCTTCCCGGGCTCGAGACTGCCCGTCTGCGCGTCCACGCCGAGGGACTTCGCCGGATTCAGCGACAGCCACTGCCAGGCGATCTCGATGGGAATGTCGATCCCGATCCGCTTGCCGTCCGCCCAGGCCTTGGCGGCTTCCTGGTTGAGACGCTGGATGCCGACATCACTGTCAGAATGCACGATCGCGCAGGCGCCGGCATTATGGACGAGAGGGATGTTCTCCGGGATGCCGTCATAGGCCTCCATCTTGAAGCCCCACCAGTCGGCCCACATCGACGAGCATACGCCATAGGCGGCGAGCTTGTCGGCAATCTTGTAGCTTTCGACCGCGTGGTGGAAGGCGGCTACCTTGTAGCCAAACTCGTTCGAGATATCCATGATCTGCGCCATCTCGTCCGCGCGGTAGCAGTGCATGTGGACGAGGATGTCGCCGCTGAGCACACCGGCCAGCGTTTCGAGTTCCAGGTCGCGCTTCGGCGGATCGCCGGCGCCGGACTCTGCCGCTTCCATCCTCTTCTTGTAGTCGGCCGCCTGGATCCAGGCGTCGCGGTAACCGGCGACATTGCCCATCCGCGAGTACGGCGCCCCGCCCGGTGTCGAGCCCCGGCCATAGCCGTAGACCCGCTTGGGGTTTTCGCCGCACGCCATCTTCAGCGTGTAGGGCGCGCCGGGGAACTTCATCGCCTGCACGGTGCGCGCCGGCACGTTCTTGAGCGTGACCCCGCGCCCACCAAACAGGTTGGCGCTGCCCGGCAGGATCTGCAGCGAAGTGATGCCGCCAGCCAGCGCGCGGGTGAACCCGGGGTCCTGCGGCCAGACCGAGTGTTCGACCCAGACCTCCGCCGTCACCGGTCCGGAAATCTCGTTGCCATCGCCATGTGAATCCACACCCGGCGACGGGTAGGCGCCGAGGTGGCTGTGATTGTCGATGATGCCAGGCGTGACCCATTTGCCGCGTGCATCGAGAGTGACCGCGCCTTCCGGCGCCGTCAGGTCCGCGCCGACCGCCTTGATCTTGCCGCCCTCGATCAGCACCGAACCGTTCTCGATCCGCGCCCCCGCGCCGTCGAGCACGGTCGCATTGGCGATCAGCAGCGTCTGCGAGGGATACGGCTTGTAAGTCGACGGAAAGGGATTGGCGAGCGTTGACGCGCCCGCATCCTCTTTGTCCCGGCTGCCCGGCGCTTCACACGCGGCCAGCGCAAGCGCAGCGGCCGCCACCAGGCACAGTTTTCCGAATTGCATCACAGCCCCACATGTCGTTCCAGCGCCTCATGTGTGCGGCGTTTTGCGGGAATGGCAAGACGGCAAGCGCCCTCTGCAAAGATCCGCTGTGAGTCCCGATACAAATGTTGCCGAAAGGTCGCGGGGGGGGGGGCGTATTCTAGTCAGTGAACACGCGCTTTTCCCGGCCGAAGACGCGCGTCATCAACCAGTTCGGCGCCATCTTCTCGATCCGGGGATGGCGCATCAGCACGCTCTCCATCCAGCGGCGGCCCCAGACGGCATTGCGCCCGAGGAGAACCGCGCCCACCACCGCCATCGGCAGGCCGACCGGCAGGAAGGGCGTGGCGAAACCGACCGGCACCGACAGCACGATCAGGCCGAGTCCCAAGAACGCCAGCACCTGGCGCACCGCCACGTTCACGCCCTGCCGCAGGACGTTGATCGTTATCGGCGGCGCATAGGTCGGTTCGGGCGGCAAGGAGGTGTTTTCGTGGGGCATGTCGGGGATATGGGACCTCTGGAGCTCGGTTCCAGAGTAACAGGCCACCTGTGTCGAAAGTCTGGCAGGAGCGTTGCACGGTTGCTACAACCGGGTAACTTTTTGTTGCCAATTGCGTGTAGCGGCATGGGGACTGCGTGAAATTACAGTCCATCCAGATCCTCCGCGGCTTCGCGGCCCTGCTCGTGGTGATTTACCACATCCGGGCCATGGAAGCCCTGGCGATCGCCCATAACGGCCTGACCGAACTGCCGCTGCTCAACGGCCTGATCACCAACGGCTATGCCGGGGTGGACCTCTTCTTCGTCATCTCTGGTTTCATTATGGTGCACGTCACCACCGGCGTGCGGGCCGGCGTGAAATCAGCCCTCGATTTCCTCTTCGCCCGCGTGACGCGGATCTATCCGATCTGGTGGATCTTTGCCGCGGTGATGACGGCGATGTTCATCGTCTATAACGGGCTGGGCTTCGGCGCAGGCTGGGAACGCGTCAGCCAGGGCCAGCCGCTGACGCCCTACATGATCAAGTCCTTCCTCCTCGCCCCCCAGCCGGCCCACCCGGTCCTCGGCGTCGGCTGGACGCTCATCCACGAGATGTACTTCTACCTCGTCTTCACCCTGTTCCTGCTGGTGCCCCGGCGGTTCTGGCATTGGGGTCTGCTGGTCTGGGGCGCAGCAATTGTCGGCGCGTCCTTTGTGGGCCTGACCAAACCCTTCGCCGGGGATGTCAGCGCACTGATCTTCTATCCGATGACGATGGAATTCATCATGGGCGCCGCGGTCGGCTTGGCGGTTTCGGGAGGCCTTGCCTGGCGCGGCGGCGTGGTCACCCTGATCGGGACGCTCTGGCTGCTCGCCAGCCTCACCTTCCAGGGCGCGGAAGATGACAACCTCCTGATGTGGGGACGCGTCGTCTGGTTCGGCCTGCCCTGCACGCTGCTCGTCTACGGCTTTGCGACGCTGGAGCTCACCCGGCGCCAGGCCTGGCTGTTACCGGCAGCCGTCGGCGCGCTGTGCGCCGCCCTCATCAGCCTGCTGTACAATCTCGTCAGCGACAGTCCGTTCGACGACCGGCTCGGCGCCGCCATCATGTCTGCCGTAATCGGCGCGCTGGCCATGCTGGCGGTCCTCTGGCTCGGTTGGCTCGGCGGACAGGCACGGCCGGACACCTTGCGCGCCCTGGAAGGGCCGCTGGGGAAAGTCCACAGCGCGTTCGCGCGCGTGGGCGACTGGTCCTTCTCGCTCTACCTCTGCCACCCGATGGTGCTGGCGCCGGTGCGTCTGATCTTCAACACGGCGGAAGAACGCGAAATCCTTCCGGCCGTCTTCCGCCTCGGACACCCGGGGCCGATCGACAATATCGCCCTGATCGTGACGTCGCTGACCGCCAGCCTGCTCGTGGCATGGCTGTCTTACCGGCTGCTGGAGCGCCCGATCAGCCACGGCTTCGGGCATCTGCGCCGCGCGGTCTTCCGCCGCCGCCAGGACATGGCGGCGGCGAACTGACAACTTACTCCGCTGCGACGCGCTCCGGCTCGGGCGCGGTCCACTTCAGCACGGGCTTGCGGGCCGCCCGCGTCTCGTCGAGGCGTTTGGCCGGCGCAAGGTAAGGCGCGCCTTTCAGCGTCTCATCGCCCTGCGCTGCACGCCGCGCGATGGATTCCAGCGCATCGCAGAACCGGTCAAGCTCCGCCTTGGACTCTGTCTCGGTCGGCTCGATCAGCATCGCGCCGTGCACCACCAGCGGGAAATACATCGTCATCGGATGATAGCCCTCGTCGATCAGCGCCTTGGCGATGTCGATGGTCTCGATCCCGTCTGCCGTGAACGCATCCGAGAACAAGGCCTCGTGCATGCAGAAGCCGTCAAACGCCGGCGTCATCACATGCTTGAGGCGGGCCTGGACATAGTTCGCGTTCAGCACGGCGTCTTCGGCGACCTGCTTGAGGCCGTCCGCACCATGGCTCAGCATGTAGGTCAGCGCCCGGACGAACATGCCCATCTGGCCATGGAAGGCCACCATCCGGCCAAAGCTCTCGCTGGCCTCGCCGTCCACATGCTCCACCAGCCGGTAGAGCCCGTCTTCATCCTTCGTGACGAACGGCACCGGCGCGTAGGGCGCGAGCGCTTCCGAAAAAACGGTCGGGCCGGAGCCGGGACCGCCGCCACCATGCGGCGTGGAGAACGTCTTGTGCAGGTTGATGTGCATCGCATCGACACCAAGATCGCCGGGTCGCACCCGGCCGACGATGGCGTTGAAGTTTGCGCCGTCACAATAGAAATACCCGCCCGCCTTGTGGATAAGGTCGGCGATATTCTTGATGTCAGTCTCAAACAGGCCGCAGGTGTTCGGGTTGGTCAGCATAATCCCGGCGATATCGTCGGTACGGGCCAGCTTGGATTTCAGGTCTTCCATGTCGACCCGGCCGCGCTTGTCAGCCTTGATCTCGTCCACGATGAACCCGCATTGCACCGCCGTCGCTGGATTTGTTCCGTGGGCGGACTCAGGCACCAGCACGCGCTTGCGCGTCTCGCCCTCACCGCGCGCGATCAGCGCCTGGCGGATGGCCAGCATGCCGCACAGCTCGCCATGCGCGCCGGCTTTCGGGCTCATTGCGACCGACGGCATGCCCGTCAGCGTCTTCAGCCAGGTCGCCAGCTCATTGATCAGCTCCAGCGCGCCCTGCACCGTGGCCTGTGGCTGCAGCGGATGGATGTCCGCAAAGCCCGACAGGCGCGCCATCTTCTCATTGAGGCGCGGGTTGTGCTTCATCGTGCATGAGCCCAGCGGGAAGAGGCCGAGATCGATCGCGTAGTTCTTCTGCGACAGGCGCATGTAGTGGCGCACGGCCTGCGGCTCGGACAGGCCGGCAAGACCGGTGTCCACTTTCCGCTTCACGCCGCCGAGACGGCTCTTCGTGCCCTTCGGCTTCGGCAAGTCCACACCGGTCGTCTCCGGCGTGCCGATCTCGAACAGGAGATCCTCACGCTGAAGAAGTCCGCGCGAGCCGGACACGGTTTCGAGGGTGGCGCCCGAGGCAGAGGCCGGCGCGGTGGGGCGCCCCTGAGTGTTCATGCCCATCAGATGATCTCCTTCAGCGCGGCCGCATAGGCAGCAATATCTTCCGTCGTCGTACATTCGGTGGCGGCGACAAGAATGACGTCGCCCATATGGTCGCCGGGGAACAGGCGCGAGGCCCGCACGCCGCCAACCACGCCCGCTTCGTCCAGCATCGCCAGCACCGCTTCGGCATCGACCGGAGTGCGGATCGCGAACTCGTTGAAGAAGCGCGGCGTCAGCACCTCGACGCCCTTGAGCGCGCCGAGCGTATCGGCGAGTTCGCACGCCGCCTCATGGTTCAGCTCGGCGAGTTGCTTCAGGCCTTTGCCGCCCAGCAGCGTCATGTGCGACGTGAAGGCCAGCGCGCAGAGGCCGGAGTTCGTGCAGATGTTCGAGGTCGCCTTGTCGCGGCGGATATGCTGCTCGCGCGTCGAGAGCGTCAGCACGAAGCCGCGGTTTCCGTCCGCGTCCACCGTCTCGCCGCACAGGCGTCCCGGCATCTGGCGCACGAGTTTTTCTTTGCACGCAAACAGGCCCACATACGGCCCGCCGAAGTTCAGCCCGTTGCCGATCGACTGGCCTTCACCGGCCGCGATATCGGCGCCCATCTCGCCCGGCGGCGTCACAAGTCCGAGGCTCACGGCTTCGGTGAATACCGACACCAGCAGAGCGCCCTTGTCATGCGCACTTTTCGCCACGCCCGAGAGGTCGGTCACCGTGCCGAACACGTTCGGGCTCTGGCCGATCACGCAGGCCGTCTCTCCGTCCACGGATTTCGCCAGTTCGCCCTCGCCGTCGATGGCGACCAGCAGCTGTACGACCGTCAGGCCCTGCGCCTCGCACAGCAGGCGCGTCGCCGCCGCATAGTGCGGATGCAGGCCGCCGGAGAGGATGACTTTCTTCCGCTTCGTCACGCGCGCCGCCATCACGGCGGCCTCGGCGCAGGAAGTCGAGCCGTCATACATCGACGCGTTGGCGACATCCATGGCGGTGAGCGCGGCGACCTGCGTCTGGAACTCGAACAGCGTCTGAAGCGTGCCCTGCGCGATTTCCGGCTGGTAGGGCGTATAGGTCGTCAGGAATTCCGAGCGCTGAATGATCATGTCCACCGTGGCGGGCACATGATGCTTGTAGGCGCCCGCGCCGACGAAGAACGGGCCTGACGAGGCCGAACGGTTCTTTGCCGCCAGCTTCGTCATGTGCCGCTCCACGGCAAGCTCACCCTGATGGTCCGGCAGGCCAGCAATCTTGGCTTTCAGGCGCGCAGCCTTGGGAACATCCGTATAGAAATCATCGGCGGACTTGGCGCCGATCGTGGCGAGCATGCTCGCGCGGTCTTCGGGGGTCAGTGGGAGGTAACGCATTGGATCTCAGAGCCCTTCGCAAAAGGCGGCATAGGCCGCTTCGTCCATCAGGTCCGAAAGCTCGCCCGCATCGGCCAGCTTCACGCGCACGAACCAGGCATCGCCCTGCGCCGCTTCGTTCACCTTCTCTGGCGCCTCCGTCAGCGCGCTGTTGACCTCGAGCACAGAGCCCGACACCGGCGCATAGACATCGGAGGCCGCCTTGACGCTCTCGACCACCGCGAAATCATCGCCGCGCGCAAACTTCGCGCCCGTTTCTGGAAGCTCGACATAGACCACATCGCCCAGTTGGCCAGCGGCGTAGGTCGTGATGCCGACGGTGCCGGTGTCGCCGTCAACGCGGATCCATTCATGGTCCTTGGTATAGTAAGTGGTCATCAGGGTTCTCCTTGAACGGATTAACGTTTGTAACGGGCGGGAATGAAAGGCAGGCTGGCAATCTCGGCGGGGCGGGCCTTGCCGCGCACCATAAGGTCAATCTTCGTGCCGGGCACGGCATGGGCGGCGGCCACATAGCCCATCGTCACGGGCGCATCGATGCTTGGCCCGAAGCCGCCGGACGTCACCACGCCCACCGCCTCGCCGCCCACGAAAATCTCTGTACCCTCGCGCGCCGGGGCCCGCTCCAGCGGCCGGATGCCGACACGTTTGCGCGCCGGGCCGTCCTTCAGCTCACGGAAGATACGCGCCGCGCCGGGAAAATCACCTGCCTCGCGGCGGCGCTTCTGGATCACCCAGGCAAGGTCCGCCTCGACCGGCGAAATGTCCGGCGCAAGATCATGCCCATAGAGGCAGAGCCCGGCCTCAAGGCGCAGCGAATCCCGCGCGCCAAGACCAATCGGCCGCACGCAGGGATCATCCAGCAGGAGACCCGCGAGTTCCGTGCCTGCTGCCGCGCGGCCCCAGACTTCAAACCCGTCCTCGCCCGTATAGCCGCAGCGCGACACCACGAACGTCTCGCCGTTCAGCTCCAGCCGCCGGCATTCCATGAATTTCAGCGCAGCGCAGTCCGGAAAATAAGCCGACAGCACTTTCTCCGCCTTCGGCCCCTGCAGCGCGAATAGCACGCCGTCATCGGCGCGCGTCAGCACGACCTTGCCTGCCAGCGCGCTGTCAAGAATGCCCCAGTCCTGATCCTTCATTGCGCCGTTGACGACGATGTAGAGCTCGCCCTGGCGATCTTCTTCATACGGACGAGTGATGATCAGGTCATCGAGGATACCGCCCTCGGCGTTCAGCAAAACAGTGAGCCGCGCCTGCCCGGGCTTCAGTCCCTTGATGTCGGACGGCACCAGCGTCTCGATCAGCGCCGCAATCTCCTCATGCGCTGCCGGATCACGGCGCATGCCGGAGGCGAGCGTCAGGAAGCTCGGCCCCATGTGCGACACATCGAACAGCCCGGCCTCGGAGCGCGTCCAGAGGTGCTCCGCCTTCACGCCGTCCGGAAACTGCACCGGCATCTCATAGCCCGCAAACGGCACGAGCTTTGCGCCATACTCCACATGCAGCGGGTGGAGCGCAGTGCGCCGCAGGGTTTCCGTGTTCGTATCCGCCATGGCGCCATCCCGATAAGCAGACGACTGCAGCCAAGCTGCACGTTCGTCGCCCCCGCTGTCCTTGGCGCCTGAGAGATTCCGCCGGTCAGAAAACCGGCTTGCTCCTTCGGCGAGGCCCTCTAGAGGCCTCTTTCCAGCGTGTTGATTCTCTTCCGGCCCTTTTGCCTGAGCGATTCCGGGGCGGTTGCGCCTTCGGCGGCGGCTACCGAATGCCGCTCTCTCCCGGAAGAGAATTCATGCCTGCCAGCTATCCCGGATTCTCAGGGGCCGCAAGGGCCGCTGCCCGTCAATCCGGCTGGCCAGCCCCTGCTGCATAAGACGTGAGCGTTGCCATCGCCGCACGCCATGGAAACGGGCCATAGCTGATGCGTCGCACGCCGGCGTTCGCCCAGGCCCCGTGCCAAGCCGTACAACTATCGAATGTTCGCCAGCGAAATTGCGACTGAAATCGACGGGCTTTGGCTTGGTCAGGCCGATTCCAGCAACAGCGCGCAGGGTTAGATCAAACTGAAAGCCACGAGAGTTGGACTAGCACGATATTCGTGAACCCTGTGCTAGCCCTTCAGGACGGGCCATCACTACATCCGCTCCGGCACGGTGATGCCCAGCAGGTCCAGCCCCGTCTCCAGCTGGTGGCGTACGGCGTCGGCCAGGGCGAGGCGGCTGGCGCGTTTGGCGGCATCCGGCTCGGAGGCGATCGGCAGCGCGCCGTAGAAGGCGCTGAAGGCCTGCGCGAGGCTGTAGAGGTGTTCGCAGAGGATGTGCGGCATGCGTTTCTCTCGCGAGCCGAGGAGCGCGGCGCCGAATCCGTCGAGCTGCAGCACCAGAGCGCGCTCGGTCTCTTCGTGCACGGCCACCGCGCCCGGCAGGTGGCCCGCCTCGGCCGCCTTGCGCAGCACGGATTTCACCCGAACGGCCGCATACAGAAGATATGGGCCCGTCTTGCCTTCAAAGCTCGTGAACCGGTCGAGATCAAACACATAGTTCGTCATCCGCGTGTTCATCAGGTCCGAGAAGCGCAGCGCCGCCACGGCGACTTGCCGGGCCACCGCAAGGCGCTCGTCCTCGCCCATGTCCTCCGGCAGCTTGCCCGCCGCGTCGATCTTCTTCGTCGCCTCGTCGAGCGCCATCGCGTTGAGGTCCGCCAGCCGCAACACGCCGCCTTCGCGCGTCTTGAACGGTTTGCCATCCGGCCCGTTGACCGTGCCGAAGCCGATATGTTCGAGCCGGCTTTCGTCGATCAGCCCCAGCAGCCCGGCGGCGCGGTAGACCTGTTCGAAGTGCAGCGCCTGGCGCTGATCGACCACGTAGAGCATCCGCTCCGGCTTGGGGCTAAGCGCCTCCATCCGGTCCTCGATCGTCGCGAGGTCCGTCGTGTGATAGCCCGTGCCGCCGCGGCTGTTGACCAGCATGACGGGCGGCATTTCCTTCTTGTCGCTTTCCTTGGCGACGTGGACGATCCACGCCCCGTCGCTCTGTTCGGCGAGACTGGCCGCCTTGAACCGCTCGACCAGGCCCGGGATCAGGTGGTCGACATCGCTCTCGCCCTTCCAGAGGTCGAACGACACATTCAGGAAACCGTAGTCGACCTTCAGCGCTTCCACCGACACGTCGATGAAATGCCTCAGCAGTGCGCGGTAGCCCGCGCGGCCCGCCTGCATCTCGGCGACCGCGCGCTGCGAGCGCTCGTTGCGCGCCTCATCGGCCTTCGCCTTGAGGCTCGCCTGCGGATAGAGGCGCCCGAGATCCTCGATCGTGACAGGGGACTCTTTTGGATACGGCCCGGTGAAGGCCGCGTCGAAATAGACCAGCCCGGGCTGCTCGTCCTCAAGCTCGGTGACGAGGTGGCCCATTTGCAGGCCCCAGTCGCCGAGGTGCACGTCCGAGATCACCGTATCGCCGAGGAAGCGCAGCAGACGCTGCAGCGTATCGCCGATCACGGCCGAGCGCAGGTGGCCGACATGCATGGGCTTGGCGACGTTCGCGCCGCCGAAATCGATCACGGTGACCTGCCGGTCCGGCGCGAGCTCGCCGCCTGCCATCGCATCGCCGCGCACAGCCTCGGCCCGCGCCGAGAGCGCGGCGTCCGAGACCCGCAGGTTGATGAAGCCCGGCCCCGCCACGTCCGCCGACAGCACGAGGGGATGTGCCTTCAGCGCCTCGGCAATCTCGCCCGCAATCTCGCGCGGGTTGCGGCCCGCAGCCTTCGCCGCTGCCATCGCGCCGTTGCACTGGAAATCCGCGAGTTCCGGCTTGTCACTGCGGCGCACTTCGCCGTGCCGCGCCTCAAGGCCCACGGCTTCGAACGCGGCGCCCGCGGCGGCCGACAGCTCCTTCGCCAGGCTCGCCATGGGTCTAGTTGCCTGCGTCCAAGCGGAAGCGGTTGCCCGCACGGTTGAATTCGAGCTGCTCGGCCGTAAGGTCAAACCCGACGACGATCTCGAAGTTGACGCCCGAGATCGATTCGTCGGCCCGGGGAATCGTGATCCGGTTCACCAGCTCGGTCTTGCCGGCCACAGTATCGCGGCCAAACTCGGCCTCGGTGGTGAAGTATTCCTTCGCCAGCACCTTGCCGTTGCGACGGGTCACCGCGACGAAATACGGATAGTTGGCCGAATTGCCGGCCGCCTGCGGGCCCTTGCCGAAGGCAAAGTCGATCTCGACCTCGGCGACCAGCGGCTGCTGGCCGGTATAGCGGCAGAACAGGCGCACATCGGTGATCTCGCCGGTAAAGGCGATGTCGGAATAGAGCTTGCCGCCGGCATCGGCGAATTTCACGTAGCGCGAGGCGTCATACAGCGAGCCGATGACCGGGCACGGGCCCGAGTTCGGCGTCGAATCGAGCGACTGGGCCAGACGGCTGGTGGAGCCACAGCCCGCAAGCAGGGCGGCCAGGACGAGAGGGGCAATTTTCAGCATGCGTCTGCGTGTCCGTATTGGCCTTATGAAAGGCGTGGCCATCTGATAGCTTGCCCGTGTTAAAGGCCAACGCGCCCGCACGCAACTTGTCAGGCGCAGGAGAATTCAGTCCCAAATGACCCCCAAACGCCCCCTCACCCTCCGCCTCGCGGCCCCCCGGGGCTTCTGCGCGGGCGTCGACCGCGCCATCCAGATCGTCGAGGAATCCCTCTTGAAATGGGGCGCCCCCGTCTACGTGCGCCACGAGATCGTCCACAACCGCCACGTCGTCGAGCGCCTGGAAGCCCTCGGCGCCGTCTTTGTCGAGGAGCTGGACGAGTGCCCGGATGACCGCCCGGTCATCTTCTCGGCCCACGGCGTGCCCAAATCGGTGCCCGCCGAGGCGAGCCGGCGCAACATGATCTACCTCGACGCCACCTGCCCCCTCGTCTCCAAGGTCCATATCGAGGCCGAGCGCCACTTCCAGAACCAGCGCGAGATCGTCCTCATCGGCCATGCCGGCCACCCCGAAGTGATCGGCACGATGGGCCAACTGCCGGAAGGCTCGGTCACCCTTATCGAGACCGTGGACGACGTGGCTGACTACGCCCCGAAGGACCCGGCCAACCTCGCCTTCCTCACCCAGACCACCCTCAGCGTGGACGACACCGCCGAAATCGTCGCCGCCCTGCAGGCCCGCTTCCCCGGCATCTCGACGCCGCACAAGGAAGACATCTGCTACGCCACCACCAACCGCCAGGAAGCCGTCAAGGTGCTCGCGCCGGGCGCGGGGCTCGTGCTGGTCATCGGTGCACGGACGAGTTCAAATTCGGTCCGCCTCGTCGAGGTCGCCCTGCGCGCCGGCGCGGCGGACGCGAAGCTCATCGCCAGCGCCGACGACATCGACTGGAGCTGGTTCGACGGCGTCTCGACGCTCGGCCTCACCGCCGGCGCCAGCGCCCCCGAAGACCTCGTGCAAGGCGTCATTTACGCCTGCCGCGCCCGCTTCGACGTGACCATGGAAACCGTGAAGACGGCGGACGAAACGGTGACGTTCAAATTGCCGCGGGTGCTGGCGGGGTAGTTTGCAGCTTCCTTCGACCACCGGGCGCTAACCTTTGCCTGCGCCTGTCTGCGCCGCTAACTCCTCGTTCTGCCGCCGCTGCGCGTGCGGGTGCCCGTCCCGGGCCACTGATCCGGCCTCGATCCCGGCGCCGGCTTGCGCCCCCCGGCCTACGTAATTTCCCTCATCCTGCGGCGGCGCAACGCGCGCATACTGTGCTCCATGGCCAGGGAGGGCACGTGCGTGACCGGGGACCCAACATCGCCGGCGCCCTTGCGCCTGCCGCAGATCAACGCCGTGCCGCTGACCGCGCCGCTCGAATGGCTGGCCGCGGGCTGGCGTGATTTCTGCGCCGCGCCGGGCGTGTCGCTCGCCTACGGCCTCGTGCTCGCGGGGATCAGCGCCGGCATCTTCTGGGCGCTCTATTCCACCGGATCGGCCAGCTGGTTTTTCGTGCTGCTCGGCGGGTTCCTGATCCTCGGCCCGGTGCTCGGCATGGGCCTCTACGCCGCCGCCCGCGCCCTCGCGCAGGGCCGCCGCCCAAGCCTCTGGGAGGTCATCTGGGTGCGCGACGCTGCCCGCCGGGACGGGCTGCTCCTCGGCCTCCTGCTCGTCTTCCTCTATTTCCTGTGGACCCGCATCGCGCAGGTCATCTACGCGCTGTCGACCTGGCAGGTGCACAAGACGCGCAGCGATTTCCTCGCCTTCGTCGTACTCGAGCCGGCCGGCCAGATGATGATCCTCACCGGCCTCGTCACCGGCGGGTTCGTCGCCTTTTGTAACTATTCCCTCGCCTCGGTCGCCGCCCCGATGCTGCTCGACAGGCGCTACGATGTGTTCATGGCCATGGCCACCAGCGTGCGTGCCGTGAACCGGAATTTCTATCCAATGCTGCTCTGGGCCTTCCTGATCGTGGGGCTCACCGTCATCGGCATCAGTCTGGCCTTCATCGGCCTCGCGGTCGTCTTCCCGGTGATCGGCATGGCCAGCTGGCACGCCTACCGCGCTCTCACGCGCGAGGCCTGAGACCGACTCGGTCGCCGCGCCGCGCCGTGCTAAACTCCCCTCGCGGCGGGAGGAGGCCGCCCTGCATGCTGACCCACGCCAAGGCCATCACTTTCGTGCTGACGCCCGACCACAAACGCGCCGCCGCCTGGTACCGCGACGTGCTGGGGCTGCGCCTCGTCTCGACCGACGATTTCGCCGCCGTATTCGATCTCGCCGGCACCACGCTGCGCCTGACGACCGTGCCCGGCTTCACCGCCGGGGCCCACACCGTGATCGGCTGGGCCGTGCCGGACATCCGCGCTGCCATGGCGCCCCTCAAGGCGAAGGGCGCCGAATTCCTCGTCTATCCGGGCTTCGGCCAGGACGCGGACGGCGTCTGGTCTGCCCCCGGCGGCGGCGCCAAGGTCTGCTGGTTCAATGATCCGGACGGCAACAATCTCAGCCTCACCGAAATGCCCTAGAGCGTTTCCGGCGAGCGAAACCGTCCATCGGTTTCAGGACGCCTTATGGAGAGTTTCAGGACAGATTTTCCGCGCCGCCCGGTCAGGCGCCCTTCGCCCGCCAGGCCTTGTAGCGTTTCGTCAGCTTCTGCGTTTTCATCTGGTCACGGATCATCGTCAGCAACGGCGACGCGCCCCAGACCGCGCCCTTGCCCTTGGCCGCCCGGTTCAACTGGCGCTTGGTCAGCGCCATCGTCGCCATGCCCGCGATCGTGCGGTTCTTCCAGGTCACTTGCGGCAGGTTCACGTCGGTCATCTTGCCCGCTCGCCACTGGTTCGGAAGGTCCGGCACATAAGCCATCGCGCGGCCGATCCCGAGCACGCCCACGCCGAAGCCCTTGGCATCCTTCGCCAGCGCCGCCTCGGCCGTGGCAAAGCGGAAGATCCCGCCGGTCACCATGATCGGCACGGTCGTCACCTCGGCAATCTGACGTGCAAAATCTATGAAGTAGGCCTCGCGCTTCGAGGTCGAGCTGTCATCCGTCTGGCCCTGCATCGCAGGGCTCTCATAGTTCCCGCCGGAAAGTTCCAGCAGGTCGAGGCCCAGCGTGTTCAGTTGCGCCGCGACCCATTTGGCATCCTCGAACTCGAATCCGCCCTTCTGGAAATCCGCCGAATTGAGCTTCACCGAAACGCAAAAGCCGGGGCTGACTTTCGCGCGAACGGCCTGCACGGTTTCCAGCAGGAACCGCGCCCGGTTCTCCCGGCTTCCGCCCCACTTGTCGGTCCGCTTGTTCACCAGCGGCGAGAGGAACTGGCTGATCAGGTATCCATGCGCCGCATGAACCTGAACGCCGGTGAAGCCAGCCTCTTCCGCCAGCGCAGCGGTCGCCGCGAACCGCGCGATGATCTCGCGGATCTCGCTCTCTTCTAGTGCGCGCGGCTGCGCCAGAAGTTTCGAATGCTGCCCAAGGTCCACCGGCACCGCTGATGGCGCAACGGCCTGCTCTCCCATCGCCGCAAACATCTGCCGCCCGGGATGATTGATTTGCATGAAGAGATGCCCGCCCGGAGGCGTGCCTGCCTTAGCCCAGGCGCGGAAGGGGGCGAGGTCGCTGCCCGCCTGAAGCAGCACGCCGCCGGGACCGGTCATCGCGGAGGGGCTGACCATCACGTTCCCGGTGAGAACGAGGCCCGCGCCGCCCTTGGCCCAGCCTTGATAGAGGCGCAGCAGCTCGGGGCCGGGCACCTGGCCGGGTGCGGAGAGATTTTCCTCCATAGCCGCCTTGCAGATCCGGTTGGGCAATACGGCGCCGTTTGGCAGTTTGAGCGACGTGAAAAGCAGGGATTCGGACATGCGGGGCCTCGGATGACTGGAACAACGCCCGCCGTAGAGCTTGAACGCGGGCGGCCCGTCAAGCCTACTGCGCGAGCCTTCCCCGGCCTGCTGACCGTACCTATGGAACCGGGCCCCTGATTTTGCCATAAGCCCCACGATGACTCTTCGCATCGCCGCCTTCTACAAGTTCTTCCGCTTCCCGGACTACGCGGAGCGGCGCCAAGCAATGGCCCGGCGCTTCTGCACCCTCGGCCTGAAAGGCACGCTCCTGCTGGCCGAAGAAGGCGTCAACGGCACCATCGCCGGCTCGCCGGACGCCCTCGAAGCCGCCCTCGCGGAACTACGCGCCCTGCCCGGCGCCGAAGGCCTCGAAGCGAAGTTTTCCGAAGCAGCCGACATGCCCTTCGCCCGCCTCAAGGTGCGCCTGAAGCGCGAGATCGTCACGATGGGCGTGCCCGGCACCGATCCCAGCCGCCTTGTCGGCACCTATGTGAAGCCGCAGGAATGGAACGCCCTGCTCGCCGATCCGGACACAATCCTGATCGACACCCGCAACGAATACGAAACCGCACTCGGCACGTTCGAAGGCGCGATTGATCCGCAGACGGAAAGCTTTCGCGACTTCCCCGCCTGGTTCCGGAGTTTCCGCGCCCGGCTGGACGCCGAAGGCCGCAAACCGAAGATCGCCATGTTCTGCACCGGCGGTATCCGCTGCGAAAAGGCCACCAGCTTCGTCAAGGCCGAAGGCGTAGAAGATGTCTTCCACCTTGAGGGCGGCATCCTCAAATACCTCGAGACCGTGCCCGAGCCCGAAACGAAATGGCGCGGCGAATGCTACGTCTTCGACGAGCGCGTCTCGGTCCGCCACGATCTCACGCCCGGCGCGCACACCCTCTGCCACGCCTGCGGCCGCCCCGTCTCGCCGGAGGGCCGTCAGCACAAGGACTATGTCGAAGGCATCTCCTGCGCGGCCTGCCTCCACGAGATGACCGATGACCAGCGCGCCCGCTTCGCCGAGCGCCAGCGCCAGATCGAACTCGCAAAGGCCCGAGGCGAAAAGCACATGGCGCCCGCGTCCCGCGATCCGTGACGATCCTTTACTCCTTCCGCCGCTGTCCTTACGCCATGCGCGCCCGGATGGCCCTCGCCGCCTCTGGCCTGCCCGTCCGCGTCCGCGAAGTCCTCCTGCGCGACAAGCCGCCCGAAATGCTGGCCGCCAGCCCCAAGGGCACCGTCCCCGTCCTTGTACGAACGGATGGAAGCATCATCGACGAGAGCCTCGACATCATGCACTGGGCCCTTGCGCAGCACGACCCAGAAGGCTGGCTCCGCGCCGACCCGGCCGAGACCGCGCGCCTGGTCGCGCAGAATGACGGCCCCTTCAAGCACGCGCTCGACCGCTACAAATATGCGGGTCGCCACAAGACCGATGGCGCGGCGCACCGCGACGCCGCGATGGAAATCGTTGCCGGTCTCGCCGCCCGCCTC
>CAMDAC010000018.1 GCA_945888325.1 Candidatus Sulfopaludibacter sp. SbA3 | reverse complement strand
AGATCGATCAACTCGATCTCAGGCAGGCGCGCCGTGCCGGGACGTGCCGCGAGGCGGAGGCGGATGTAACGCCCGGCTTCCGCGTTCACGACCGTTTCAAGGGCCGGCGTCGCGGAAGCCAGCACCACCGCGCCCTCCTCCAGCTTGGCCCTCATCACTGCGAGGTCGCGGGCGTGATACGTCACGCCGTCTTCCTGTTTGTAGCTGCCGTCGTGCTCCTCATCGACGATGACGAGTTTCAGCTTGCGGAACGGAAGGAACAGCGCCGAGCGTGCGCCGATGACGATCCGCGCGCGGCCATGCAGCACTTCGCGCATTGTGCGGCGGCGCTCTTTCGGGTTCAGCCCGGAATGCCAGGGCGCGGGCGCAGCGCCAAAGCGCTGCTCGAACCGGGCGAGGATGGCCTGCGTGAGGGCAATTTCCGGAAGCAGAACAAGGATTTGCGCCTCGGGGTCCGAGCGCAGCACTTCGGCGATGGCCTCGAAGTACACTTCTGTCTTGCCTGAGCCGGTAACGCCGTCGAGCAGGTAAGCCGAGAAGCCGCCCCTACGCAGGCCTTCGCGGAGTTCCTCGGTCGCGGAGGCCTGTTCGCCCGTCAACACGGCGCCTGGCAGATCGGGGTTCGGCGCAGGGAATGGCAGGTCGACCTGTTCTTCTATCTCCTCAAGCGCGCCCATGCCCACGAGACCTTTGACGACGCTTGACGAGACGCCTGCCGCAGCCGCGAGTTCGCTGGACGAGACCCTGCCGAGCGCGGCGGCCTGTTCAAGCACTTTCGCCCGTGCAGGCGTCAAACGCCCTTCCGGCGGACCTGCGAGCTGGTATCGCAACTCTACAGGCGACGGCACGAGGGCTTCCCGCGCGCGCAGCGCCATCGACAGGATCGTGCCCGGATGGCTTACCGTATAGCGCGAGGCCCAGGTCAGGAACTCCCGCATCGGCGCGGACATCGGCGGCACGTCGTAGACGGCGGTGACAGCTTTGAGCTTGCGGTTCGTACCCGGCTGGTCCGGCAGCACTTCGACGACCATGCCCAGCCGGTCATAGGGGCCGACGGGCGCCGCAACGTAGGATCCCGGCACCAGATCCATGCCTTCGGGCACCGTGTAGTCAAACGGTTCCGGCAACGGCATCGTGAAGAGAATCCGGGCGATGGGCATGGTGCATGCCTTAGCCGCCCATGGACACTTTCGCCACATCGCTCGCCACAACGACGTTCAGGCGCTGGACCTATCGGGGCAGCGCCTGAAGCAGATGAATTGCCGAACGTTTTTTGCTGCCCGGGTCGCGTTGGAAGGATTTACCGGCTGGCTAGCTGAAGCACCAGCTTCTGCGTGCCATTGAAGTAAGCCGTCAGGACCGGGTCGTTGATTGTCTGCACCGCGTCCGTCATCAACTCTTCCTGGCACGCCGATTTGAAGCGGGCGGCAACGCCGATCTGCAGCCTGCCATACGACCGCAATTCCTTGCGGCAGGCCCGCGCGACCTCTTTGCTGATGTCCCGGTAGGTCGCCTCGATCGAGTTCCCAGGCTGGAATTCTATGGTTGCTTCAAACTGTTCCTGGGCATTTGCAGTGAGCCCGACAGACGAGGCGGCTGTGGCAATCGCTACTAACTTTGACAGGTTGGTCATCGGAAACTTCCTTGATTGGAGGCGAAGGTGCTGCGCGGCCCTTCTGGGTGACTCGCGCAACACTTTGCTGACGTTTCGAAGAGCGTTTCGAGATGACTGGATGATGGTTTGGCGACAGGGTTGATGCGGTGTGAACGGACGGAAATGGCTTTCAAATTGTTAACGATCTGAGGGCGCTCGCCGGAAGAGCGCAATGTCCTATCCCAACGTCAACGCTTGCCACTCCCCGAGGAGGCACCTACGCCTTTGAAGATGGCAAAGAATACGAAAACCGGCTACGAGCCGATGACCTCGATCGAGGCAATCACCGCCGGGCTGGATACAGTCGGCTATATTTCGATCTCGCAGATTTCCACGGCGGTTTTCCTCGCGCATGGCCTGCGCAAGCCGATCCTGATCGAGGGCCCGGCCGGCGTCGGCAAGACCGACCTCGCGGCCTCGCTGTCGAAATGGCTTAACCTGCCGCTGATCCGCCTGCAGTGCTATGAAGGGCTCGATGAGGGCAAAGCGCTGTACGAGTGGAAGTATGGCAAGCAACTCCTCTATACGCAGATCCTGAAAGAGAAGCTCAACGAGCTGCTCGGCGGCGCCGAGACACTCAAGGATTCGCTGAGCAAGCTGTCTGGTTTCGAGGACCTGTTCTTCTCGCCGCAATTCCTGGAAGCCCGCCCCCTGCTCCACGCCATGCAGCAGGACCGGGGCTCCGTGCTGCTGATCGACGAGATCGACAAGTCGGACGAGGCGTTCGAGGCGTTCCTGCTGGAAGTGCTGTCGGACTACCAGGTGACGGTGCCCGAGATCGGCACGATCAAGGCGAACGTGCCGCCGTTGGTGATCCTGACGTCCAACAACGTGCGTGAGCTTGGAGATGCACTCAAGCGGCGCTGCCTGCACCTGCATATCGGCTTCCCGGACCATGAGCGCGAGCAACGCATCGTCCGTGCACGGGTGGACGGTATTTCCGACACGCTGCTGAACCAGCTGGTGCGGTTTGTGCAGTCGGTGCGCGAGACGGACATCAAGAAACGCCCCTCCATCGCCGAGACCGTGGACTGGGCGCGCACGCTCCTGCTGCTGCATGCGAGCACGCTGGACGAGGCGTTCGTGCGCGACACGCTGAACGTGCTGCTGAAGCATGAGAGCGACATTGCCGCCGTATCGCCCGCCATCGGCAAGATGGTGCGCGAGGCGACGGGGCCGGATGCACGCGGGCGGCTGGCGTCGGGCTATCCGGACATGGGCTGAGGGCGCAGCCCGCCATGGAAAAGCAGATCTCCAACTTCATCCGTGCGCTGAGATCCGCCGATGTGCGGGTTTCCACCGGTGAAGCCCTGGACGCCGCGCGCACAGTGGCAATGATCGGCTATGACGACCGGGCGATGATGAGGGATTCGCTCGCCTGTGTGCTGGCGAAATCGGAATCCGAAAAGCAGATCCACGACCGTCTGTTCGAACTTTACTTCTCCTCCGCGCCTGCGGGATCAGCCGCGCAAAGCGCCGGCGCCGAGAACGAAGGCGAGCCCGGCGAAGATCCGAAGGACGCCGCCGAACGGTTGTCCCAGCTGACGCAGCAAGGCAACGAGCAGGCCCTTGCGACGGCGATTGAGCGGGCCGCAGAACAAGCCGGACTCAACGATATCCGCTTCTCGACGCAGGTCGCCTATTTCGCGCAATCGATGGTGCGCGCGATGGGGGGCGAACAGTTGCAGGCGCGTTTGCTCGAAGCGCTGCAGGGTCGCACGCCGGATGCCGACGCCGAAGCGCAGCGCCTCATTGATGTGCGCCGCACCCTGACAATGACGGCGCGGGAGCGCGCCGAGCGCGCCTTTCAGATCTTCGGCGCGGCCGAGACCGAAAAGTTCCGCGATGAAGTCGCCGCCACGAAACGGCTGTCCGCCATCGAGGCGAACGACATGGCCCGGATGAAACAGCTTGTGGCGAAAGTCGCCAAGCGGCTCGCCGTGAAACACTCGCGCCGGCGCAAGCGCACGCAGCGCGGCCTGCTCGATGTGCGCCGCACGATGCGCGCCAATGCCGGCGTCGACGGCATCCCGTTCAACGTGATCTGGCGGCAGAAGAAGAAAGACCGGCCGAAAATCATCGTGATCTGCGATGTGTCGGGCTCAGTCGCGCTCTATGTACGTTTCCTGCTGCTGCTTCTCTTCTCCATGAAGGAAGCGATTCCGGACCTGCACGCGTTCGCGTTTTCCTACCGGCTGAAGTCCGTGGACGACATTCTGGAGACGATGGAATTCGACGCGGCGATCAAGAAGATCCTACGCGAGATCGGCCTCGGCTCGACCAGCTATGGCCAGGCCTTCTCGGACTTCAAGATGGAGCACGAGAACAAGATCGACCGGCGTACGACCATTATCATTCTGGGTGATGGCCGTTCAAACTATGGCGACCCGCGCCTCGACCTGTTCCGTGACTTCGCGGGCCGCGCGAAGCGGGTCATCTGGCTGAACCCGGAAGGGCGCGCACTCTGGGGCACGGGCGACAGCGTCATTCCGCGTTATGAACCCTTCTGTGCACAGATGAGTCATGTAGCGACTCTGAAAGACCTCGAAAAGGCGATCGACGAAGTGCTGACCGCCTATTCGTAGGGCCTAGTTGAGACCCATTTCGTCACGGTAGCGGCGGCGCAGGAGATCGATCGGCGCAAGGTCGCGCTTGTCGGTTTCGTAGTGCCAGTAGGTCCAGCCGTTGCAGGCCGGGGCCTGCTGAACATGCGCGCCGAGGCGGTGGATCGAGCCGGACATCGCGCCGGTGGTCAGCGAGCCATCAACCCGGATGCGGGCCTGGTGGCGGCGCTGCGGGCTGAACAGGCGGTCCCCCGGTTTCAGCCAGCCCGTATCAATCAGCGCGCCAAACGGCACGCGGGCAAGCGACTTCTTGCTGCGCTCGGTCTCCAGCGTTTCCACATCCATCGGCTCGATGGATTTCAGCCGCGCGCGCGACAGGCGCACATAGGACTCTTCGCGCTCAAGGCCAATATAGTTCCGGCCAAGACGCTTCGCCGCTGCGGCGGTGGTGCCAGTACCTGAGAAGGGATCGAGCACGAGGTCGCCAGGGTTGGTGGTCGCCAGCAGGACGCGGTGGAGCAGCGATTCCGGCTTCTGGGTCGGGTGCGCCTTGCGGCCCACTTCGTCCTTCAGGCGCTCGCCGCCCGTGCACAGCGGGATGATCCAGTCGGAGCGCATCTGCTTGTCTTCGTTGAAGGTCTTGAGCGCGTCATAGTTGAACGTGACGCGTGCATCGCGCGTCTTGCCGGCCCAGATCAGCGTTTCGTGCGCATTCTGGAAACGGGTGCCCTTGAAGTTCGGCATCGGATTGGTCTTCAGCCAGATGACGTCGTTCTGAATCCAGAAACCCTGGTCCTGAAGCACCGTCCCGACACGGAAGATATTGTGGTAGGAGCCGATGACCCAGATGGCGCCATCGTCCTTCAGGACGCGCTGGCACTCGGCGAGCCATTGGTGCGTGAACAGATCATAATCGTCAAAGCTGGCGAACTTGTCCCACTCGTCGTCAACGCCGTCGACGACCGACTGGTCAGGGCGGGTCAGCCCGCCGCCGAGCTGCAGGTTGTATGGCGGGTCCGCAAACACGAGATCGACCGACTTGTCGGGAATCCGCGATAGGAGTTCGATACAGTCACCTTGTGCGATCGTGTTCTTCTGGATGGTCATTCCGGGGGCCCCGCTGAAATCTACGTGCCCTGGAATCTCTGCGGTGTGCCGGTGAAGAAGCCTTTAAAGAAGTCCTGACGAAAGGTTACTGCGCGCGCTGGTGAACTGCTGCCGCGTCTACAGTTCAAGCAGGAACTGGCCGCCAATGGACTCGCGCGGGCGGAAGAGATCGGTGCGCAGCGCTGGCCTCTGGCTGCTGAGGCCATTGCGGGCCGCCGCCTTCTGGAACCGCTGTGAAATCAGGTTCGCCATCGGTCCGCGGCCGCGTCCGCGCTGGAACCATTCCGCGTCATAATCCTTGCCGCCGCGCATCTCGCGCGTGAGATTTATCACCCGCGCCGCCCGGTCCGGCACGTGCTGGGCCAGCCACTCGTGGAAGAGGTCCTTTATTTCATAAGGCAGCCTCAGGACGACATATCCCGCGCCCGCTGCGCCATGCGCCGCCGAAGCGTCCAGCAGCGCCTCGATCTCGTGATCGTTCAGTCCAGGGATGATCGGCGCGGTCATCACCAGCACCGGGATACCCGCCTGCGACAGCGCCCGCACCGTCTCCAGCCGCCGTTCCGGCGTTGCGGCGCGCGGCTCCATCTTGCGGGCGAGCTTGCGGTCCAGCGTCGTGATCGACACGCCAACGCGGGCAATCCCTTTCTCGGCCATCGGCGCCAGGATATCGATGTCGCGCTGGATCAGCGCCGACTTGGTCAGCAGGGTGACGGGATGGTTATGGGCGGAGAGGATTTCGAGAAGCCGCCGCGTCAGGCGCTGCTCGCGTTCCACCGGCTGGTAGGCATCGGTATTCATGCCGAGCGCTATCGGCTTGGGAACATAGGAAGGCCGGGACAATTCCTTTATCAGCAGCTCCGGCGCATTTGCCTTGCGGAACAACCGGCTCTCGAAATCGAGCCCCGCAGACAGACCCGCCCAGGCATGGGTCGGCCGGGCAAAACAGTAGATGCAGCCATGCTCGCAGCCCCGGTAGGGATTGACCGTCCGGTCGAAGCTGATGTCGGGCGAATTGTTGAAGGTGATGATCGTCTTGGCCGTGTCGTCCATCAGGATGGTCTCCAGCGGCGCCGCGTCGTCTTCGATGGTGCTCCAGCCATCGTCGAACGGGCTGTGGGTCTGGCGCTCGAACCGCCCCGTCTGGTTCGAGATGGCGCCGCGCCCGCGATGCTCGAACCGCTCGGCAGCCTCCGCCGCTTCAATCAGCGTGACACGTCCTGTGGGCTTCAGTTTCTGTCCGGTTCTCATGGCCGGAGAGAAGCCACAGGAAAAAGAACATAGCAAGAACAGTATGGGAGGCTTTTTGGGGAATTCAGCGCTTCCGGTGGGTCCACTGTTTCCAGTCGGCGATCTCGTCGATGTCGATCAGCTGGTCCAGCAGCCCAATGCGGCTGCGACGCGGCAGACGGCTCCAGACGTCCTCCATCGCGTGCGGGCCGGACCAGCGGACGCCGTCGAACGGCGCCTTGGTCTGCGGTCCCTTTTGCAGGCCGAACAACCAGAAGCCGCCATCTCGTGCGGGACCGAAGACGGCGTCGTTGCGTCTCAAGGCCGAGACGGCCTTCTTCAGGCGTGCGGGACTGATGTCCGGCGTATCGGCGCCGATGAACAGGACCGGGCCTGGCGGCGCTTCCCTGAGGCCCCGGCCGAGGCGAAGGGTCAGGTCGCCAGGTCCCTGCGGTTTCAACTCGAAGCCCTTGAAGGAGCCACCCGCGTTGCAAGCCTGATTGTCCGGCGACACATAAACGGTCACCCGGCATCCGCTCGCTTCTGCGGCTCTCAGCGTTCGGGAAAGCGTAAAGCTCGCGATCCGGCGTGCCGCAGTTGGACCCATGCCTTTCGCGAGGCGTGTCTTCGACAGGCCAATGCGCGGAGGCTTTGCGAAAACGAGGAGGGTCGCAGGTCGCATGTACGCAAGGCCTTTGATTTGCCGAAAAGAAGGACGAGACTGTCTGACGCCTTAGAGAAACGCAAGGAATTCAAACTGTTATGAAGCCGCACGTCTGCGTGATCCCGCTTCTGGCCCTGTCCGTGCTGAGCGGCTGCTTCATGTCTGCCGAACCGCGCATCAAAACCGGCGTGATGCTGGCGCAGGGGCCTGTTGCGTTCTGCACACCCGACGAGCCACCCTGCAAGATCGGTTACCCATCGGGTGATGGCTACGTCATCGCCTCTGAAGAGGAAGGTGAAGAAGATCTCCACCTGCGTTTCGAAGCGCTGACCAAAGCAGCCGGCGTGCCGGTCTATCTCGGCGAGGCCGAACTGAGTGACGGAGACGACACCGCCTGGAGCTACATCGTCGCCCGGCCGACCAGTGCCTCGGTTGATGGCGCGCCGCGCTACGAGATTGCGATGCCGTCCTGCAGCGACCTGGACAAGGCGCGCGACGACCAGTTCGGTATGGTGCGGACCGATGCCTATTCGTGCACGGTGACGGACCTTGCCGGGCTGCGGGAATTTCTGATCACGGACTATGCAGAGAAATTCGCCGACCCTGCCTGGTGGTCAGACGAGAATTAACGATAAAGTTTCGACAACGTTTCAGGACTCGCCCCCATCAGGAAGCGAGACAATAGCCAGGCATTTGACCAGGCCCGCCTGCGCCAGCCATCACGTTCGTACTTTGCCGCAGACGTGCGCGCCTCGGCATCGAGGATGACCAGACGCTTCTTCGAGATTGCGCGCACGATCATCACGTCTTCCATCAACGGCACATCCTGATAGCCGCCGACTTCGCTGTAGAGCGCGCGCGAGATCAGCAAGCCTTGATCGCCGTACGGCAGGCCGAGCCAGCGGGCGCGGCGGTTGGCGCGCGCCTCAAGCCAGCGGGCTTCAGACGCGTCGGAGCGATACTTCAGCCGGAACGCTGCCGCCATGCCGGGCCGGGTGTCGATGTGGGCGCCGACGCGCTCGGGCCAGTCGCGCGACAGCGCGGTGTCGGCATGCAGGAACAGCAGCCACTCACCCAGCGCAGCCTCCGCGCCGACGCGCAGCTGCCGGCCCCGGCCGGGAGCGCTATCGATGACGGTGGCACCCGTCGAGCCGGCGATCGCGCGTGTGGCATCGGTCGATCCACCGTCGGCGACGATCACTTCGCGGATGAGGCCGGCCTCCAGACCTGGCAGCAGGCTCTCAAGCGCCAGCGGCAAGTCGACCGCCGCGTTCAGTGTGGGCAAGATGACTGAGAGCGGCGCGGGCATCTGCGGCGATGCTCAGGCGGCGCGGATACGGGGAACGGAAGGCAGGCTCAGACGTTGCATCCCGAGACAATCACAGGAGCGACTGCCATGACGATTTATGACGCGCTGAAATCCGACCATGACAAACACCGGGACCTGCTGAAGAAGCTGGCCGCGACCCAAGGCGATTCCGGAGAGCGCCGCAAGCTTTGGCAAACGTTCTACTATGACGTCGGCGCGCACGCAGCGGCCGAAGAACTCGCCTTCTACAGCAAGCTGATTGCCGAATCCGATGGCCAATCGGAAGGCCGCCACTCGGTGGCGGAGCACAAGGAACTCGACGACCTGATCCAGGGTCTGAACGACATGGACTTCGGCGCACCCGGCTGGATGGCCCGTTTCAGCACGCTAAAGGAGCGCTACGAGCATCATATCAAGGAAGAGGAAGACGACGCCTTCCCGATCGCCCGGGAAGTGATCGGCGCCGACGAGAGCGGCGACATTGGCGGGAACTTCACTCGCCACAAGAAAGAAGAGCGCGGGCTGGTGGATGAAAAAGCTGAAAACGCACTGGAGGACTGACTACAACAGTTCGGACAGCCGTTTTTCGACCAGCATCAGGTCTCGCCACGCACGGCTCTTGTCCTGCGGGCGTCGGAGCAGATAGGCGGGATGCAGGATCGGGATCATCGGCGCCTTGAAGCCGTCCGGTGTCGAGTAAGCATACTCGTTGCCGCGCAACTTCATGATGCCGTCCTTGCTGGCGAGCAGCGACACGGCAGGCACGCCACCTGCCGCGATGATCAGTTTCGGCTGCACCAGTTCGATCATCCGGTCGACGAACGGGCGGCAGACAGCGAGTTCGTCTGCTTCCGGATTGCGGTTGCCCTGGGGACGCCAGTAATTGACGTTGGTGATGAAGGTGTTCTCGGTGCGCGAGCGGCCGATGGCGGCGAGCATCTTGTCGAGCAGCTGGCCGGCCTTGCCGACGAAAGGCAATCCGCGCCGATCCTCTTCGGCGCCCGGGCCCTCCCCGATCACCATTAGGCTGGCACCTGGAACACCGTCAAAGACCACCGCCTGTTCGCAGGCAGCCTTCAACGGACTGCCGTCAAAAGCACGGATGGAGTCTGCCAGGGCATCGAGCGTCTTCGCAGATTTCGCAGCAGCCCGGGCCTCATTCGCCCAGTCCGAAACGGTTTTGGAGCCGCGCCTGACCTGTACCGGAGCGGCGGGTTCAGCCGCCCGTTCCGCCTTCTGCGGACTGGGCGCGGACTTGAGCAGCGCGTCCACAAGTGCGGTATCCACGCTCACGCCCATGTCGGCCCACCATTCGGCGAGCGCAGAAATTGGCTCTCTTGACGCAGGGTTTGGCATTGCGGACGGGCTGGACCTTGAGGAAACAGGCTTTAAGTGCTTACCCGGATAGAGATAAGGCGCAAAGCGCAAACAAGGAGCTGACCGATGGCCGATGCCCCCGAACGCGAGTCGATGGAGTTTGACCTGGTGATCGTCGGCGGCGGCCCTGCGGGCCTGTCCGCCGCCATCCGGTTCAAGCAACTGGCCACCGAAGCCGGCCAGGACCTGTCGGTCGTGGTTATCGAAAAAGGCGGAGAGATCGGCGCGCACATCCTTTCGGGACTCGTGCTGGACCCCAAGGCGCTGGACGAACTGTTGCCGGACTGGCGCAACCGCGCAGATCGCCCGCTCACCACCGAGGTGAAGACCGACAGCTACAAGCTGCTCGGCGAGAACGGCTCGGCCGAAGTCGGCTGGGCGCCCTTCCCGCCGCTCATGAGCAATCATGGCTGCTTCATCGGCTCGTTGGCGAAAGTTTGCCGTTGGCTGGGCGCCGAAGCTGAGAAAGTTGGAGTCGAAGTGTTCCCGGGCTTTGCCGCCTCGGAAGTCGTCTATGATGACAAGGGCGCGGTGCGCGGCATCGTAGCCGGCGTCATGGGCATCGACAAGGAAGGCAAGCCGGGTCCGGACTACCAGCCCGGCATGGAACTGCTCGGCAAGTACGTGCTGTTCGCCGAAGGCGCACGCGGCTCGCTGACCAAGCAGCTGATGGCGAAGTACGACCTTTGTGCTGACAGCGATCCGCAGAAGTTTGGCATCGGCCTGAAGGAAGTCTGGTCCGTGCCGGAGGAGATTTTCCAGGAAGGTCTCGTGCAGCACACGTTCGGCTGGCCGGTCATGGGCAAGAACGGCGACGGCGGCGGCTTCCTCTATCACTTCCGCGATAACGGCGAGGCCTTCGTTTCGGTCGGCTACGTCGTCCACCTCAACTACAAGAATCCCTACCTCGCCCCCTACAGCGAGTTCCAGCGCTACAAGCATCACCCGGATGTCGTCCGCTACCTGAAGGGCGGCAAGCGGGTTGCCTATGGCGCCCGCGCGATCACCTCCGGCGGCATCCAGTCGATCCCGCAACTGTCTTTCCCGGGCGGCGCGCTGATCGGTTGCTCGGCCGGCTTCGTAAACCTGCCGCGCATCAAGGGCACGCACAACGCAATGAAGACCGGCATGCTCGCGGCCGAAGCAGCCTTCGATGCGATCAAAGACGGCCGCCAGAGCGACGTGCTCGAAAGCTATCCGGACGCCGTGCGCACCTCGTGGGTCTGGAAAGACCTTTCGCCCGTGCGCAACATGAAACCGCTGATGTCGAAATTCGGCACCCTGATGGGCGCCATGATCGGTGTGCCGGACATGTGGATGCGGGTGCTGTTCGGCTTCGGCTTCCTGCCGACGCTGCATCACACGAAGACGGATGCAGAATCCCTCAAGCCCGCCAAGGACTTCAAGCCCATCGAATACCCGAAGCCGGACGGCGTGATCAGCTTCGACAAGCTGACCAACGTGTCGTTCACCAACACCTATCACGGTGAAGACCAGCCGGTGCACCTGATCGTCGCCAACATGGCGCTGCAGAAATCATCCGAGCACGATGTGTATGCGGGCCCTTCGGCACGCTACTGCCCGGCAGGCGTGTATGAGTGGGTGGGCTCCGGCGCGGACCTGAAGTTCCAGATCAACTCGCAGAACTGCATCCACTGCAAGACGTGCGACATCAAGGACCCGAACCAGAACATCAACTGGACGGTGCCCGAAGGCGGCGGCGGACCGGCTTACCCGAACATGTGATTGTAACGCAGGCATGAGCCCTGCGCCTACGCATTCATAGCCGCCGAAGCCTTGCTCTTGCCGCAAGGGCCTGCTTCACTCAGCCTTCTTGCAAGGTGGAGTTCCTGCGCCTATGCCCCTGAAGCCGTCCCTGATCGCCCTCGCTTTCCTGCTTGGCAACTCAGCCTGTGCAAGCCTGCCGTCGAGCAACGTTGCCCCCTCTCAGTTAGACGCCGAAACCGCCGGTCCGCCCTTGTCGCCCGCGGCGCTCGCCACGGCGATCCGGCAGCCGAATGGCCTTCGAGCGATCTACGCAACACCGGTGGACGCGCTGAAAGCCGGCGATACGGCAGGCTATCTGACACTGCTTGCTGCAGAATCCGAAGAAGCGCGCGGTGATGACCGGTTCCTCAATGCCTATCTGGCGATCGACCGGGCGGCGGCTGGAGACATGGCCGGAGCCCGCGCCTATCTCGGCCTGACGGGCGACGCGGCAGACGATTTCGAACAGCCGGGCTTCTATCTCTGGATCGACTCCTGGCTGATCGCCCTTGAAGGCGATCTGGAAGGCGCGATCAACCGCCACCGCGAAGTCGCAGGCGGCATGCCGGGCATCACGGCAGACCTGTCGCTCGCAGCCATGCTGGAAGCAGCGGGCCGAAATGAAGAAGCCCTCGCCGTTTATGATGCCCTGACGCCGACCATCATCGAGGCCCCGGAGCACGAGTTTGACCCGCAAGGCATCGTCTTTGCGCATGTCAGCACGGTCATCGTTCGCCATGCGCTGCTACTGCAGCGGATGGGGCGGATCGAGGAATCGAAGCTGGTCTACCAGAAGCTGGCGGACGCAGAGCCGGAACAAGCCACCAGCTACGCCGCGGCCATCGACAGTCTCGAGACCGGCAAGAACCTCGAGAACAAGCCGCTGACCGTGCAGACCGGCTTTGCGCTCGCGCTGTCCGACGTCTCCTACTCGATGCAGCAGCAACGCTACATCCAGACCGTGATGATGGGCGGCAACATCGACGGGTTCGATGACAAGCGCGCCGCGTTTGATCTCGTGATCCTGTTGATCGACCCCGAAAACCAGAACGTGCGGGGCGGCGTCATCGACGCGCTCTACACTGAAGCACTCTATGCCGGCGCGGCGCATGTTGCGCAGACAGCTCCGGAAGCCTCGCCCTCGCTTCAGATCTCTGCGGCGCAGGCGCTGTTAATGAACGGTGACGAGCCTGGTGCGAGAGACGCTATCGAGGCGGCCCTCGACATCAGCGACGACGCCGACCGGCTTTCGACGCTGTATGGAGCGCTGCAATTGCGCGCTCTGCTGGACGACAAGACGGCGGCTTACGATCTGGTGCCGGAACTCCTGAGCCTTGCCGAGAACGCGGCTGAACAGGCCGCAGCGCATGGCGCCGCAAGTTCTGTCTATCTGCACTTCGGTGACATGATGAAGGCCGCGGACCATGCCCGCGATGCCCGGAAGCTGGACGATACCCACGAGCGCCGGATGGTGCTGGCGGACGCGCTGGGCCAGGCGGGCCTGATCAATGACGCACTTGTAATCCTGCGGTCCGAGCGCCTTGCCCGGCCGAATGACCCCTATACGCTTAACTCGCTGGGCTATTTCCTGATTACGCGGACCGACAAGTACGAGGAAGGTTACAAGGTTCTCGCCCGAGCCCTGCTGCTGGCAGATTCGGACCCGTACATCGCCGATTCCTTCGGCTGGTCGCTCTACAAGCTGGGCGATCTGGAGCGCGCCAAGGGCCTGATCGAAAGCGCCCGGGACGAACTGGCACCGCAGAGCCATTGGGAAATCGAGCACCATCTGGGCGACATCTACTGGCACCTTGACCGCAAGGATGATGCCCGCGCCGCCTGGCAGAAGGCGCTCGACAACTACCCGCCCAATTCCGAGCGCGACCAGATTACCGCCAAGCTCAAGGACGGGCTGACGACGCCCAAACCGGAAAAGCGCCCCCTTCCCGAGATTTCGCTCGAAGACCTTGAGGTTGAACGTCAGGACATCTGACATCGGCCCCTTTTGTGAGCCACCGACGCGCCATAGTATCGCCGGAAACGCGTGCGAACTCCTGCGCACACCCCTGAACATGGGCAAATGTGGCTTATGGCAGTCGAATCACCGCACAGGTACAGTTGATGACTGACGCTCCTCCTCCGACTTTCCGCGCGACCCTGCAGAAGTATTCCGGCCCCCTGAAATGGGCCCGCCGGGGTGCGATTGCGCTCTTCGTCCTGGGCGTGATCGCCTTGATTGCGGTCTGGGCCTATTTCGCCGCCCTTGGCCGCGATGTGCCGTCGATTTCGAAACTGAAGCAGTATGAGCCGCCGATCACTTCGCGCGTCCATGCCGGCGATGGGACGCTGATTGCCGAGTTTGCCGACCAGCACCGCGTGTTTGTGCCCTATGAGTCGATCCCGGAACATGTCGTGCAGGCTTTCGTGGCCGCCGAGGACAAGAACTTCTTCAAGCATGACGGCCTCGACTATGCCGGCATCACGCGCGGCGCGGTGAACACGGCGAAGAACAAGATTACCGGCAGCGGCGGCATGCAGGGTGGCTCGACCATCACGCAGCAGGTCGCCAAGAACATGCTGCTGACCAAGGACCAGAATATCGAGCGCAAGGCGAAGGAAGCGATCGTCGCCCAGCGTATCGAGAAGGAGTTTACCAAGGGCCAGATCCTGGAGCTCTACCTCAACGAGATCTATCTCGGGGGTCAGTCCTATGGCGTCGCCTCCGCCGCGTTGAACTATTTCAACAAGTCCCTGACCGAACTTGACCTGGCAGAGGCGGCGACGCTTGCCTCGCTGCCAAAGTTTCCTGGACGCGTGAATCCGTATTCCAATCCGGAACGCCTGCTCCAACGCCGCAACTATGTCCTCGAGCGGATGCGCGAGGATGGCTACATCACGCGCGAAGAGATGGAAGAAGCGCTTGCGAAACCGCTTTCGACAGTTCGCCGCCTGCGCGGACCCGAGTTCGTGGCGACGACCTATTTCGTTCAGGAGCTCCGCCGCGACCTGATCAAGACTTACGGCGAAGACACTCTCGAACAGGGCGGCCTTTCGATCCGTTCAACCATCGACACGCGCCTTCAGCTGGCGGCGCAAGCCGCGCTTCAGAACGGCCTGATCGCCTACGACCGGCGCCACGGCTGGCGCGGGCCGATCACAACGCTTCCGATCGATGATGCCGCAGTGGAAGCCCTCAAGGCTGTGAAATTGCCGGGCGGCAACGGGACTTGGGAAGCCGCGCTGGTGACCAAGGTCGGCTCCAGCTCCGCCGAATTGCTGCTCACCGACGGCGCCACGATCAAGATGCCCTCGGACGAAATCAAATGGGCCCAGACGTTCAAGCCGGAAAAAGGCAAAGCCGGCCTGCAGGTCGGCCACGTGATCCTTGCCGAGTTCAAACGCCAGGAACAAAAGGGTGAGGCGGCGCCCGCGCCTGTTGAAGGCAGTGAAGAAGAGGCTGCCCCGATCGAGCCGGTGATGGTTCCGGTCGGCAACGCGACACTGCGCCAGGTGCCTGAAGTTGACGGCGCATTGATTGCCATCGATCCGCACACCGGCCGCGTGCTGGCGATGCAGGGCGGGTATTCATTCTTTAAGTCGAGCTTCAACCGCGTAACCCAGGCCAAGCGCCAGCCGGGCTCCAGCTTCAAGCCCTTCGTCTACGCGGCCGCGCTCGAGAAGGGCTACACGCCGGCGAGCCGGATGCTGGATGCGCCGTTTGTCTCGTATGACGTCTCGACCAAGAAATACTGGGCGCCAAAGAACTACACAGCCGGCCAGTCCTACGGGATGGTGACGCTGCGCGTGGCGCTCGAGAAATCGCTGAACCAGGTTACCGCCCGGGTCGCTCAGGATATCGGCATGGAGTCGGTGTCGGACCTCGCAGAGCGCGTCGGCATCTATGAAAAGCTGCCGCCTTACGCCGCCATGTCTCTTGGCTCAGGCGACACCGAATTGATCAATCTCGTGCGCGGCTACGCGGCGTTTGTGAATGGCGGGAAGATGGTGACTCCAACCCTTCTTGACCGGGTTCAGGACCGTTACGGCCGTACGCTTTACCGCAATGACCAGCGCGCCTGCGACGGGTGCCAGGCCGCGGACTGGAACGGCGAAGAACCGCCGGTCCTTGCAGATACAAGAAATCAGGTGCTCGATCCGATCGTGGCCTACCAGGTCACCCACATGATGGAAGGCGTTGTCGAACGCGGAACAGGCCGCCGCGCCCTGCGCATCGGAAAGCCCGTTGCCGGCAAAACCGGTACGACAGACGACTATCGTGACGCCATCTTCGTCGGCTTCTCGCCAGACCTGGTGGTCGGCGTACGCATCGGTTTCGACGACAACCGCTCTCTCGGTGAAGGGGAAGCCGGCGGCTCGGTCGCTGTGCCGATCTTCACGGAGTTCATGGAAGTTGCACTCGAGAAAGAACCGGCAACTCCGTTCCGGATCCCGCCCGGCGTGCGTCTTGTGAAAATCGATGCTCGCACCGGCGCGCCTTCCCCTGGCGGCGGCCCCGGCGTCATCGACGAGGCGTTCCGTCCCGGCACCGAACCCGGCATGAACGTGTTCACGGGCCAGGAAGACTGCCTGTCAATCTCCGGTTCCTGCGGCGATGGCACACAGACGGCAGGCACAATGCCGGACGGCACCGACCCGGACGACACTGCAGACGAGAACCTCGACGGCATCTTCTGACGCAGCCGCGTCAGCGATCCTTGCTTTGACCGTGCCTTCGGGCACGTCTATAGCCCGTCCAGACCCATTCAACGTTTACCTGAAGGAGGCGCGCCGTGTCCGCCGAAATCCGATCCCTGATTGAACAGATCCGCCAGTCCGCCGCCTTGCTACGGAGGCGTCTTTGACTGGGATACAGCCACGAAACGCCTCGACGAACTGACCGCCCTCTCGGAGCGCCCGGACTTCTGGAATGATCCGGCGGAAGCGCAGAAGTTGATGCGCGAACGCCAGAAACTGGCGGACGGCATCGCCATGGTGCAGTCGTTGGAAAAGGAAATCGCGGACGCACCGGAGTTCATGGAACTCGCAGAGGGCGACGCGGGCCTGCTGGCCGACCTGCAATCGTCGCTCGCCCGCTCAGCCGATCAGGCACAGAAAGCTGAACTCGCCGCGCTGCTCTCAGGCGAAGCCGACGGCAATGATTGCTACGTGCAAATCAACGCCGGAGAAGGCGGTACGGAAAGCCAGGACTGGGCCTCGATCCTGCGCCGCATGTATGTGCGCTGGGCGGAAAAGCACGGCTACACGGTCGAGGAACTCGACGAGCGCGAAGGCGAGGAGGCCGGCATCAAATCCGCGACGATCCAGATCAAGGGCGAGAACGCCTATGGCTGGCTCAAGTCCGAAACCGGCGTCCACCGCCTCGTGCGAATCTCGCCCTATGATTCGTCAGCGCGGCGCCACACATCGTTTTCGTCCGTTGGCGTCACACCGGTAATCGATGACAAGATCGACATCGAGATCAACCCGTCCGATGTACGGACCGACACCTATCGCGCCTCCGGCGCAGGCGGTCAGCACATCAACAAGACGGACTCCGCCGTGCGACTGACTCACATTCCGACCAACACGGTCGTGTCCTGCCAGAACGGCCGTTCGCAACACCAGAACCGTGACGAAGCCTGGAAGATGTTACGCTCAAAGCTCTACGAGATTGAGCTTCAAAAGCGAAAATCCGTCGCAGACGCGCAGTATGCAGACAAGAGCGCCATCGGATTTGGCCACCAGATTCGTTCCTATGTTTTGCAGCCCTACCAGATGGTCAAAGACTTGCGCACCGATGTCGAAACTTCCGATACGGGCGGCGTGCTCGACGGCGACATTGACCGGTTCCTGTCGGCTTCTCTCGCCGCCTCGGTCGCACGCGAAGAGACGTCGTGAAAGCGGTAGCGCCCCCTGCCGCCGCGCGCTCGCTTGGGCGCCTTATCAGCTGGAGTGACGAGCGCGGCTTTGGGTTCATTGCCCCTGAAGGCGGCGGACAGGACGTGTTCGTGCATGCCAGCGCCTTTGCCAAGGAAGGCCGCCACATCGAAGTCGGCGGCGACTACGAATTCGACCTCGACATCAGCAAGGACGGGCGCCCTAAGGCGAAGCGCGTAGCTTACGTTGCCGTTCCGAAAGCCCGCCCCAGCTTTCTCTCGCAATTCCTGCAGCGCGGACCGCGGTTTCTGGTCATCGCGGCATTTCTTTTCATCGTGGTCGCCATCTCGACCGTGCAGCCGGTTTCGTCGAACTGGTTCATTATCTACGGTGTCGCCAGTGTCGCCTGCTTCTCGGGCTACGGCCTCGACAAGGCTGCGGCGAGCCAGAAACAGTGGCGCGTCTCTGAAACGATCCTGTTGCTCATCGGCCTCGTCGGAGGCTGGCCAGGCGCCATCGTCGCGCAGGAAGTGTTCCGTCACAAGACGCAGAAAACAACCTTCCGTACACTGTTCTGGATGACCGTCGCCATCAATATGGCCGCCTTCGTCCAGATCAACGTTTTCGCCGCGCGCTGAGGCCGGCAAGCGCGGCTGCCTTCGCAAAGACGGTAGGCAATCCGTCAATCTCATCCTCGGAAGTCCAGAAGCCTTCTGGCAATTCGGTGTTCGGCGTTTTGGCGGACCATACGTCCAGCTTGAGGCTGAAATGCGTGAACACGTGACGCACTTCGCCCAGCACTTCCCATTCAGCGTCAACAGGAGCGGCTGCATGCTGCCGGGTTTCGCTCCACTCCGAAGAGGGTAGAGCCAGCATCCCGCCAAGCAGCCCCGAGGGTGGTCGACGGACAAGCCACACGTTTCCGTTGCGCCGCAGGACATACGCTGTGCCGAACCGCTCGGGCCGCGCTATCTTCTCGGGCTTGATCGGATACCGCTCAGCCTCCCCTTCTGCGAGCGCCCGGCAATACGCTGCCACCGGACAGATCGCGCAATTGGGTTTCCGGGGCGTGCAAATGGTCGCGCCAATATCCATCAGCGCTTCGGCAAACGCGCCGGGACGATCAGCCGGTACAAGATCGCGCGCGAGCAAGGCGATACGTTTCTTCGCGGCCGCCCAGTCTTCCTTGATTGCCAGCAGCCGCGCAAACACGCGCTCGGCATTTCCGTCGACCGCCGGTGTCCTCTCCCCGAAGGCCAGCGCCGCGATGGCTCCTGCCGTATAGGGACCGATCCCGGGCAGTGTTCGCAGCCCCGATTCCGTCTCCGGAAAACCTCCCTGCGCGGCGACCTCACGCGCGCATTTCAGCAGGTTGCGGGCGCGCGCATAGTAACCGAGGCCCGCCCAGGCCTGCATCACGTCCTCATCCCGCGCCGCCGCAAGCGCCTCGACTGTGGGCCAGCGCGTCGTAAAGGCAGCAAAGTACGGCGCGGCGTGCGGCACGGTCGTCTGTTGCAGCATGATTTCAGACAGCCAGACACGGTAGGGGTCGCGCCTCACGCCCGGCGCAGTACGCCAGGGCAATGTGCGCGCGGACCGGTCAAACCACGCGAGCAGCTTCGGGACGATCCCGGCAAGCGGCTGTTCACTTTTCGCGCGCATGCCTTTTCCTCGCCTCAGAAGCCGTGCAGGTTTGCGATCATGGTCACAAGATCAACCCTCGATCCGCTGGAAGAGGCGCGCGCGCTGGTCAAGCTGCGCTATACGCGGGCCCGCGCGCTTCGTCCGCCGATGAAGGCCGTGGCGATCTCGGCTGACCGGGTCGGCCGCAAATCCGGGGCCGGCAAACTGCCGCCACTCAAGCTTCTGCAAGCGCGCTGGCGGGAGATTGCAGGTGAGCAGATCTACAAGTTTTCCCACCCCGAAAAGATCAGCGCCTCCAAGGACGGCCGGGTGCTGACCCTGCGGGTCATTCCGCAAGCGGCGCCGCTGGTTCAGCACCAGTCGGAGACGATCCGCCAGCGCGTTTCCGTCGCCGCAGGCGGCGATATAATCGCCATCCGCATCGTGCAGGGCCCCATCCAGCGCGGCGCCGAAACGGTCACCTATCGCCCCAAGGCCCGCCCGTTGACGCCGGATGAGGCGCAAGCTCTTGAAACTGAAGCCAGCCGCATCGAGAATCCGCGCCTGCGCGCCGCAATTGTTGCCTTGGGCAAGGCTGTGCTATCGGCAGACCCGTAAACTGCCGGGCCAGATTTCTTAACCATTTGGCAACCGGTGCGACTCATTCCTTAACGCGAGGCTCATGACCATGGCATCTCTTTCCCGGCGTTTGGCCCTGATGGCTCTTCCCGTACTGGCAGTCGTTGCCTGCGGCGCAGCTACAGGCGACAGCTCCACAACCCCGAAGCCCGGCGCAGGCGCCCCTGCAGCCGCCGTTTCGGGCGAGCTGGGCCATGTCAAGGGCGCCCCCAACGCGCCGATCACGCTGATCGAATACGCCTCGCCCACCTGCCCGGCGTGCAAGTATTTCCACGATGAAATCTATCCCGCGCTCGAAGAAAAATATGTCTCTACCGGCAAGGTGAAGTTCGTGTTCCGCGAATTCCCGATTCACGGCCAGGCCGATGTGGCGGCGTATGTGGTTGCCCTCTGTGCTGGCGAGGACAAGTATTTTGACGTGCTGGATGATCTCTTCGAGAATCAGGAAGGCATCGTTCAAGCAGCCAATGTCGGCGCACTCGGCGGCATGTTGAAAACCGTAGCCAAACGCCACGGGATCGAAACCGACGAAGAGTTCGATGCCTGCCTTGAGAACCCGGAGTATCGCGACCAGCTGGCCGCCGTGTACCAGTCAGCCGAACAGTTCGGCGTAAATGGCACGCCCACGTTCATTCTCGATGGCAAGCTGCGCAATTTCGAAGGCGACTACCGCACGGTCGAAGGCTTCTCGAAGCAGATTGACGCCCTGCTCGCCGAGAAGGGCGTTCAGTAACGATGAGGCGCCGGCATGCAGATCACTGAGCTTCGCATTGCCGGCTTCAAGTCGTTCGTAGACCCGCAAACTGTGCCGATCGAGCCGGGCCTGACCGGCATCGTCGGCCCGAACGGATGCGGCAAGTCAAACTTGCTGGAAGCCCTGCGCTGGGCGATGGGCGCCAACTCTGCCAAGGCCATGCGCGGCGGCGAGATGGACGACCTGATCTTCAACGGCGCGGACGGCCGCCCGGCGCGGGAGACTGCCGAGGTCATCCTCGTGCTCGACAACTCGAAGCGGACAGCCCCGCCGGAATTCAACGGCGCAGACCAGCTTGAGATCGAGCGGAAGCTGCGGCGCGGCGCAGGCTCCAGCTATCGCATCAACGGGCGCACCGTGCGCGGCAAGGACATCCAGCTGCTGTTCGCTGACGCTTCCACCGGCGCGAACTCCCCTGCCCTCGTCCGGCAAGGACAGATTTCGGAATTGATCGGCTCCAAGCCGCAGAACCGTAGGCGGATCCTTGAAGAAGCCGCGGGCATCGCCGGGTTGAATAGCCGCCGCCACGAGGCCGAACTGAAGCTCGACGGCGCCGAAGCCAACCTCCAGCGTCTCGCGGAAGTCTCGGCCGAGGTCGAACGCCAACTTGGCAGCCTCAAGCGGCAGGCTTCCAAGGCGCGCCGCTACCGCAAACTGACCGAAGAAATCCAGGCGCTTGAGGCGTTGGTTGCCCACCTGCGCTGGGTCGAGGCGCGCCTCGCCGCTGAAACCGCGCGCACGCAGTTGGATACGCTGAAGCGCCAGGTGGAAGACCTCTCCCGCGAAGATGCGGTGCGCGAGAAGGAGCGGATTGAAGCGGGAGACGGCCTTGCGCCGCTGCGTGATACAGAAATGCAGGCCGCCGCGCGGCTTGGCCAGGCCCGCATCACGCTGGCGAAACTCGAAACCGAGAGGCGCATCGCCGCCGAGTCGCATGCCCGACTCGAGGCCGAATCGCTACGCCTGTCGATCGACTTCAACCGCGAGTCGACGGCGCGCGAGGAAGCCGCCGCTGCGCTAGCGCAAGCCCAGGAAGAGCTTGCCGCCCTGCCGCAGGAGGATGCAGCGCTCTCGGCCCGCCGTGATGCAGATGCCCGCGCTGCACTTGAAACGGCCCGGACCCATCTCGCGGATGCCGAACGCGCCGCCGACGACGCGCAGCAGCGCCTCTCCGAACTGCGCGCCCGCCGCCGGGCCGCCGAAGAAAGCGCCGCCGCCCAGTCTCGCCGTAAGGAACATCTGACCACAGAGATAGCGCGCCTGCGTGCCGAGATGACCGGCCTCGAAGATGCGGGCATCAACCTGCTTCACTTGCGCCAGGCCAAGAATGCCGAAGCCGAGGCCGAAATCGCACTGGGCGACGCGGAACGCGCTGTGGAGTTGGCAGAAGCCGATCTGGCCCGCGCCCGCGTAGCCGAAGGCGAATCCGAGCCGCCGTTCAACGCCGCCAACCATGCCGTGCGCGCGCTCGAAGCAGAGATCGCCGGTCTGGCACGCCTGATGCGCCGCTCGGATCCTTCCGCCGCACCGCCTGTCATTGACCGACTGCGCACGCACGAGGGCTATGAGCGCGCCGTCGCCGCAGCACTGGGCGACGATATCGAAGCGTCGACAGATCGAACCGCAGCCCTGTTCTGGAGCGGCGCTGCATCGATCTCGCAGGCGCTTCCGGACGGGGCAGAGCCTTTGACGAAGTTCGTCGAGGCGCCGGGCGAACTTGCGCCGCGGCTCTCGCAATGCGGTCTCGTCACTCCGGCCGAGGGTGCGCGTCTGTTCACCAGCCTCAATCCCGGCCAGCGGCTCGTCTCCCGCGAAGGACACCTCTGGCGCTGGGATGGTTTCATCCGCACGCCAGATGCTCCCGTCAGCGCCGCCGCGCGTCTGGAACAGAAGGCGCGTGTGGAAGCGGCCCAGGCAGAGCTAATCGCCCGCCAAGCCGAATCCGACGAACTTGCCGCCAACCTTGAAGCTGCCCGCAAGGCGCGCCTCTCGGCAGAAGAAAACCTCCGCCACCTGCGCCAGTTCATCGCCCCGGCCCAGCGCGCCCTCACCGATGCCCGTGCCGCTGCGATTGAAGCGACGCAGGCCAACGAACGCACGCAATTGAAGCGTGAGGCGGGCACCGACGCCCTCGCCCGCGCAGAAGCCGATCTCTCGGCCATAGCCGAAATGCTCGCCCTGGCGACACCCGGCGGCGGGTCAGAAGAAGATGCCGCGCTTGAAGCGGCGATGATGAGTGCCCGGGAAAAGCTGACCGCTGCCCGCGCAGCAGAAACGGAAGCGCGCGGCCAGCTCGCCGACCTGTTGCGGGGCCACGAACAGGCTGTGGCTCGCCGCGCTGCGCTCGCCCGCGACGTGGAGGCTTGGACCACACGCCTTGCCTCCGCCGACGAACGCCTCGCACAGGTCACCGAGCGCCGCGCAGACGTAGCCGCGACCGTCCAGACCTCGCGTGAACGGCCGGAAGCCTTGCGCGCCGAAATCGACGGTCTCGCCGCCGAGACTGAGACGCTCGAGACTGAACGCCAGGCCGCCGCCGATGCGCTCGCCCGCAAGGAAGCCGCGATCCGCGAAGCCGACGCGGCTGCCCGCAAGGCCGCTACCGCTGCGGCGGAAGCCCGCGAGCAGCTGGCGGCGTGGAAAGTGAAGCTCGAAAATGCCGAGGCCAAGCTGACCGAAAGCGTCGAGCACGCCCGCAACGCCTTCCAGCGTACGCCAGAAGGCCTGCTGGCGATTGCGGAAGCCGGCCTTGACGAAGACACCCTTGGCGCCTTCACGCCCCGCGAAGCCGAATCGCGCCTCGACGGCCTGCGCCGCGAGCGCGACCAGCTCGGCGGCGTGAACATGAATGCCGAGGAAGAGGCAGAAGAACTCGAATCACGCCTGGGCACCCAGATTGCCGAACGCGACGACCTGACCGCCGCCATCGCCAAGCTGCGCGAAGGCGTCGAAGCCCTCAATGTCGAGGGGCGCCAGCGTCTCGTCGAAGCCTTCGATGCCGTGAACACCCACTTCAAGGCGCTGTTCATCGCCCTCTTCGGAGGCGGACAGGCCGAGCTGCGCCTGGTGGATGCCGACGATCCGTTGAATGCCGGACTGGAGATCTTCGCCCAACCTCCGGGCAAGAAGCTGGGCACCTTGAACCTGATGTCCGGCGGCGAGCAGGCTCTTACGGCCTCTGCGCTGATCTTCGCCGTGTTCCTCTCACGCCCTGCCCCGATTTGCGTGCTGGACGAGGTGGATGCCCCCCTCGATGATGCCAACGTCGACCGGTTCTGCAACATGCTGAACGAGATGCGCCAGCGCACCGACACCCGATTCGTCGTGATCACCCATAATCCGGTGACAATGAGCCGGATGGACCGGCTTTTCGGGGTCACGATGCGCGAAAAAGGCGTGTCGAAACTGGTTTCCGTGGACCTCGCTGCAGCAGAGCGGCTTGTTGCGGCGGAGTAGCGCAGGCGCGCTCTCAGTTAGTTCAATAAAAACAAGGCGCTTATTGCTCGGATAATCCGTTGACTTGGCAGGGTGCCCCTCATAGTTTGCGCGAAATTTCAAGGGGTGGTGCACGTCGTCCCTCTGTCGTTGGCTGGAGCCTTCAGATGTCTGGACCTGATCCTTCGGATCTCGGCGACCGGATTGCGAAGGCGAAAGCCCAGCAGGAGGAGAAGGCGAACCGGGCCGAACGCCAGCGAAAGAACAGCGTCAACACACCTGCGAGCATGGCCCTGCGCTACAGCTCCGAGCTTGTTGCCGCGGTTGTCGTTGGGGTCGGACTGGGCCTGCTGATCGACCATTTCGCGAAGACCTCACCGTGGGGCCTGCTCGTGATGATGGGGTTCGGCATCGCGGCGGGCATGCGCAACCTGATGCGGGCGGCCAAACAGCTGACCGACGAGGCACAAAAAGCGGCTGAAAAGCCTGAATCGACCAACGAGACCAGCTGATGACCCTGTCTTTCCCGGCCCTCCTTCCGACCATCGCGACGGACCCGATTCACCAGTTCAAGATCTTCCCGCTCCTCGACTGGACCGCGGCCGGCTACAATCTGTCGTTCACCAACTCGAGCTTCTGGATGATGGTCTCCACCGGCCTCGTCCTCGCCTTCCTCGGCGTGGCGGCCTCGCGTGGTGGCCTGATCCCGAACCGCATCCAGTCGCTCGGCGAGCTTTCCTACGGCTTCATCGCCGACATGGTCCGCTCGACCGCAGGTGAAGAAGGCCTGAAGTTCTTCCCCTTCGTGTTCACGCTGTTCTTCTTCATTTTGGGCGCCAACATCGTCGGCATGTTCCCCTATGCCTTCACCACCACCAGCCACATCGCCGTGACCGGCGCACTGGCGGTTGTCGTGATCCTGATCGTCATCGGGTACGGTATCTACAAGAACGGCCTCGGCTTCTTCGGCCTGTTTGCGCCGCACGGCGTGCCGCTGCCGGTCATGTTCTTCCTTGTGCCGATCGAGATCATCTCCTTCCTGGCCCGCCCGATCACCCTTGGCATGCGTCTGTTTGCCAACATGCTGGCCGGGCACATCATGCTTAAGCTGCTGGCGATCTTCGTGGTCATGCTGGCCGGTGCCGGCCTCGCCTGGGCCGCCTGGGTTCCCTACGTGCTGCTGATCCCCATCACGGCGCTCGAGTTCCTGGTCGCCTTCCTGCAGGCATACGTTTTTGCCCTGCTGACCTGCGTTTACCTCAAAGACGCGATCCACCCGCACCACTGACCGGAGAAACTTCCCGCCGGTGCGTCCAATCGCGCCAAGTCCTGCCCCTTGACGGTTCCAGCGGAACACGCTTCACGGGCCCCATATCAACCCGAATTTCCCTCGATCCCAACAGGAGACTCCCATGGAAGGCAATATCACCGAAGGTCTGCGGTATGTCGGCGCTGGCCTCGCCACGCTCGGCATGATCGGCGCTGCAATCGGCGTGGGCAACATCTTCGGCTCGTTCCTCGACGCCGCGATGCGCAACCCCTCGGCCGCCCCGCAGCAGTCGGGCAACCTCTTCCTCGGCATGGCACTCGCAGAAGCCCTCGGCCTCTTCGCGTTCGTCATCTCGATGCTGATCCTGTTCGCCGCTTAATCGGCACAGGTAAGGAGCTGGGCACGCCATGAGCTTGCTGGCATTTCTCGCAGAAACCGCCGCCCATGGCGGCGAGGCCGTCAAGGCGCCCTTCCCGGCGTTTGATCCAACGTGGTTTGCCTCGCAGCTGTTCTGGCTCGCGGTCTTCTTCCTCGGTCTCTACTTCGCCCTCGCGCGCTTCGTCCTGCCGAAGCTCAGCGACACGCTGGAAAAGCGCGCAAACCGGATCGCGGCGGACCTTGACGAGGCGGCCCGCCTGAACAACCAGTCGGTTGAAGCGCAAAAAGCGCTTGAGCTTCGCCTGGCTCAGGCACGGTCCAAGGCGCGCGAGACGGCGGACAAGGCCCGCGAAAAAACCGAGGCGGAACTCGTCACGGAAACCACGCGCGTCGATGCCGACCTGGCCCGCAAGCTTGAGACCGCCGAAGGGCGCATTTCGAAACTGCGCGCGGATGCAATGAAGAATGTCGAGCAGATCGCGATCGACGCTGCCGAAGCCATGACGGCCCGTCTCGGCGTCAAGGCTTCGAAAGGCGACCTCAAGAAGGCTGTCTCGGCAGCTCTGGAGAAACGCGCATGAAACGTTTCGCGCTCGCTTCTGCCCTTCTGATACTCGCCCCGGCGGCCCTCGCCGCGGGTGAAGAAGGTCACGACACGCTGCTCACGCCGTTCACGGATACCGTCACACACCTTGTGATGATCGGTATCCTGATCTTCTTCGCCATTGTCTGGCGCATGGGCGCTTTCAAGACAGTTCTCGGCAATCTCGACAGCCGAGCAGACGCGATCAAGGCAGAACTCGACCAGGCAGCCAACCTGCGGGAACAAGCTGCTGAAGCGCTCGCTCTTGCCGGACGCCGCCAGCAGGACGCCGACAAAGAAGCCGAAGCGATCATCGAACAGGCGAAACTCGACGCCAAAGCCTTTCTCGAAGATGCGAAGAAAGATCTGGCCGACAAGATCGCCCGCCGCGAAGCTCAAGCCACCGCCCGCATCGCGCGCGCCGAAGCTGAAGCTGCCAGCGAAGTGCGCCGCGCTGCCGCCGATGCAGCCACCGAAGCGGCACGCCGCGTGATGGCAGACCAGACAGGCGTTGATCAGTTCGAAGCCGCAGCGCGCGAGATCGAACGCGTTCTCAAATAGCGCGCCGGATACTCCGTAAGCCAACAAAAAAGCCGCCGGTTCGCCCGGCGGCTTTTTTCTTTTCCGGTGAGGCGTGCCTCAGCCGGGTTGTTCTGTCGTGTCGTCGATGATCGGACCCGGCTCCAGCGGTGGGCGCGTATCGTCAATGATCGGGCCGGGCTCCAGTACACGGAGCATCGAGCGCGGCACGGTGCCGGCCGGGCAAGCTGCGGGCGCCAGGCTGGAATTAGCGATGGCGGGCATTATGACCGGCGCCGTCGCAGCAGGCTGCGAGCGGAAGGCCCAGGCAAGAATCAGCATCGCGCCAATCGCAAGGCTGACGGCCATCATGGTGCCGAAGCCAAGCGCTTCACCGGCAAGGTTGGCAGAGGCGATGGCGCCGTCAGAGGCGAGCGGTACCGCGCCGTTGGTTCGCTGCGGTGTCAGCGTGCTCGCCGGCGGCGGCGCAGAGGTGGTTCCGCGCAGCGAGGCGGCCGCGAGTGCTGCGGCGCCGATGGCTTCGCGCGCGGGCGCAGGCTTGATGCCGAGATCCTTCTCGCGCTTCTTCTTGGCGTCCAGCGCCAGCGGGTCATTCGGGTGGGCGGCGAGCCAGTCGAGACGCTTGTCCTCGTCCTGCGCGCCGAACGCGTTCCATTCGCGCAGGTCGCTGCGGCCCTGGCGACGGCCAAGTTCATCGATCAGGTCCGCGAAGGCGGGAGGCGACTTGCGCGACGTCATGCCATCGAGCGCAAAACGCTTGTGTGTGCGGAACGGCTCATAGGGAATGGTCTTGTCGAGCGCGGCTTCGGCCAGCGTGCCCGCGCGGGAATTTCCCACCGCTGCGGCCGCCCGAACCCAGTCGCTCTTCACGGCATTGGCCGACCAGAGCACGAGCATCGTCTGCGAGTTCATCGCATCGCGCGCGTCCTTCGCATCGAAGGTTTCATCTTCCTGCTTCTGGTCCAGCCAGACACGGAACTTGAGAGCGCGCAGGCGCCGCGCCACCAGTTTGGCGGTGTCCCGGTCCTCGATTGCGGACACCAGGAAGACGTCATAACTCATGGGGCGTGTACCCTTCTGATACGGTTAACCACGGGAGAATACCCACGCGGCACGGCCAAGCCAGCCATTTAAGCTGCGAAGCGATTTTTGTGCCTGTTTTCGGGCGGCAAAAGGGGCTAATGCGCCGGTTCAGCTAATCCGGAGTGCAAGGCGCCATGGGCTTCAAATGTGGAATCGTGGGTCTTCCGAACGTCGGCAAGTCCACCCTCTTCAACGCGTTGACCCAGACGGCGGCCGCGCAGGCCGCAAACTATCCGTTCTGCACGATCGAGCCGAACGTCGGCGAAGTTGCCGTTCCGGAGGCTCGGCTTGATGCTTTGGCCAAAGTTGCGGGTTCCAAGGAGATCATTCCGGCCCGAATGAACTTCGTGGATATCGCCGGCCTCGTCGAAGGCGCCAGCCAGGGCGAAGGCCTTGGCAACAAGTTCCTCGCCAACATTCGCGAGACAGACGCCGTCATCTATGTGCTGCGCTGCTTCGACAATGACGACATCACGCACGTCCGCGGAAAAGTCGACCCCATCGCTGACTTCGAAGTGGTCGAAACCGAACTGATGCTCGCCGACCTCGACAGCCTCGAGAAGCGCAAGGCCGGCGTCGAGAAAAAAGCAAAGTCCGGCGACAAGGAAGCCAAGGCGCAGGTCGCGCTGATCGATCTTGCGCTGGTTGAGCTGACCGAGGGCCGTCCGGCACGCAAGGCAAAGGTGCCCGCCGATGATGTGAAAGCCTGGCAGATGCTGCAGCTGCTGACCTCCAAGCCTGTCCTCTTCGTGGCGAACGTGGACGAGGCAAGCTCTGCGACCGGCAATGCCTATTCGAAGCTCGTCGAAGAACGCGCAAAGATCGAAGGCGCAGGCTGCGTGGTCTTCTCTGCCCAGATCGAATCCGAATTGGCACTGCTCGACGGTTCGGACCGTGAGGAATATCTTGCCTCCCTCGGTCTGACAGAGCCAGGCCTGACGCGCCTGATCCGCGCAGGCTATGAACTTCTGGGCCTGCAGACCTACTTCACGGCTGGCCCAAAAGAAGCGCGCGCCTGGACGATCCGTAAAGGCTGGACAGCTCCAAAAGCGGCCGGTGTGATCCACGGCGATTTCGAGAAGGGCTTCATCCGTGCCGAGACGATCGCATTCGACGACTATGTTGCCTTCGGCGGCGAAGTCGGCGCCAAGGACAACGGCAAGATGCGCTCGGAAGGCAAGGAATACGTCGTCCAGGACGGCGACGTGATGCTCTTCCGGTTCAACGTCTAGACTTCGTTTACGACGCGCCCTGGAAACCCGGCGTGTCGTCCGGCACGCCGGGCCTGCGGATGTCGGTGCCGAGTGCCATAACGATGGCCGAGGCGAAGAAGATCGACGAATACGTGCCGATGAAGATGCCCCAAATCATCGCGATGCTCATGCCCTGAAGCACCGGCCCGCCATAGATCGTGATGGCCAGGATGGCAATAAGCGTCGTGCCAGCTGTGAGGAACGTACGCGACAAGGTCTGGTTTGTCGCGATGTCGATGACTTCATTCGATGGCATCTGCTTGTACTTGCGGCGCACTTCGCGGATCCGGTCGAACACCACCACCGAGTCGTTGATCGAGTAACCGATGATCGTCAGCAGGGCCGCAACGGTCGTCAGGTCGAACTCGATCTGCAGGAGAGCGAAAAGCCCCATCGTGCCGATCGCGTCGTGCGCCAGCGCAGCAACGCCGCCAATGGCGTAAGACCAGCTGTAGCGGAATGCGATGTAGAGCAGCATCATGATCGTCGCGACGCCGAGCGCAATCATCCCTTCACGGAACAGTTCGCCGGAAACCTTTGGGCCGACCGAGTCGTTACGCAGGATATCCTGGTCGGTCAGGTTGAACGTGCTCTTGATCTCATTCACGACAAAGGTGTTCGACGCAGAAGAGGCGCGTTCAACTTTCTCTTCAGGCGACAAGGCCGCGAATTCAGGCCCGAGCAGAGACTCGTCGAGGTCTCCGAACCGGATCACGATGCGCCGGGCGCCGTCTGTATCGGTGGCGGAGTTGACCGTCAAACCGCTGCCGATCTTGCTGCGCACTTCCGACACCGTCACGGTTTCGGATTCCGTCAACTCGATCACCGATCCACCGGCAAAATCGACGCCGAGATTCAGTCCGCGCGTGGCCAGCAGGAAGAACGATCCGATGATCATCAGGATCGACAGAGCCACGCCGACATAGCGGTAGCGCATGAAGGGAATGTTGGTTTCGGCAGGCCAGTATTTGATCAGCATGGGTGCATGTCCTCGACTGGCTAGATTGCAAACCGCTTGGGCTTGGCGATCTTCATCCAGAAGACCGTCAGCATGCGGGTGAAGATGAAAGCCGTGAACACGGAGGTGATGATACCGAGGGCGAGCGTGACGGCGAAACCTTTCACCGGTCCGGAGCCAAGCGCGTACAGGATGGCCGCCGCAAAGAGCGTCGTGATGTTGGAATCGAGGATGGTGATCAGCGCGCGCTCATAGCCCGCCTGCACGGCCGTCCAGATGGAACGGCCGGATCGCTGCTCCTCGCGTATGCGCTCGAACACCAGCACGTTGGCGTCGACCGCCATACCAATCGTGAGAATGATGCCCGCGATGCCGGGCAGTGTCAGCGTCGCGTTGAGCAAAGTCAGCGAGGCAAAGATCAGGATGATGTTCATCACCAGCGACGCAACGGCAAACACGCCCTGCATGCCATAGGCAAGGATCATGAAACCGCCGACAAGCGAGAGGCCAACCACAGCGGCAAGATAGCCGGACTTGATGGAATCTTCCCCCAGCGTTGAGGACACGACGCGCTGATCAAGGAATTCGACCTTCGCTGGCATCTCCCCTGCCGAGATGATCGCGGCGAGATCCTGCGCTTCTTCAAGCGTGAAATCGCCGGTAATGCGCACGTTCCCGCCCGGGATCGGCTCGTTGATGTTCGGCGCCGACATGATCGAATCGTCGAGCACGATCGCGAACCGCTTGCCCGTGTTCGACCGCGTCGTCTCGAAGAACTTGCGCGCGCCGTTGGAGTTGAGCCGGAAGTTGATCTGCGGCCGGTTGGCCTCATCATTGCCCTGGCTGGCACTGGCGATATCCGAGCCGACGATCTCCGGGATCGAACGGATCAGCAGGGGTCCGGTCGTCGGCCCGGAAATCAGCCGGAAGCCAGGTTTCACGACCCCCGCTTCAGCGGCCGCAATCGAGGAGGCGCTGTCGTCGACGATGTTGAACGTCATCCGCCCATCGCGGCTGAGCAAGTCTTTCAGGCGCTGCGGGTCAGGCTCACCGGGTGCCTCGAGGATCAGCCGGTTCGAGCCCGAGCGCGTGATCGAGATTTCGGCAACACCATCCGGGTCAATCCGGCGGCGGACGATCGTCTCTGTCTTGGAGAGTGCGTCTGCCATCATCAGGTTTTCGGAGTTTGCCGGCACGGTGATCGAGATCCTGTCCGGACCGGTCCGCGCGACATCGAAGGTCTTGCCGCCGGCAAGGCCGCCCTCGACAGGGCCATTCACTTTCTCGATGCGGGCAATCGCGTCATCGACAGGGAAGTTGCCCGATGCGTCGGCGCGGGTCAGCGTAATGCTCATCGTGCGCCCGCTCACTTCCGCAAGGTGGGCAACCGGATCCTGCGTATCGGTGCGCGCCAGCGCCGAACGCACATCGCGCGCAAACACTTCAAGCCGACCGCCGATCACGTCCTGCGGGCGGATTTCCATTTCGAGATAAACGCCGCCCCGCAGGTCGAGACCCAGGTTCACGGCCTTCTTGGGCACCCAGTCCGGCGCACCGGACATGTTGACCGCATTGGGAAGCGACATCAGCACCCCCCAAGCCAGAACGGCCATGACAAGAAGGACTTTCCAGGCGGGAAACTGAAGCATGGCGCGTTCCTGATTTCAGCCGGCGACGCCGGCCGGGGGCCTTAGTCGTTCGCGGGAACAGGCTCGGCCTTGTTGCGCACTTCGATGATCATGGCCTTGATCACGCGGACGCGGACGTTCTCGGCCAGGTCCAGCGAGACTTCGCCGTCATTGACCTTGTTGACCTTGCCGATCAGGCCGCCGGAGGTGACGACCGTGTCGCCGCGCTTGATGGCGGAGATCATTTCGGTGTGTTTCTTGGCGCGCTGCTGCTGCGGCCGGATCAGCAGGAAGTAGAAGATCAGGATCAGCGGCAGGAAGAACAGCAGCTGCGTGATCAGGCTGGGGCCGGCGGGCGCCGCGGCGGCCTGCGCCAGCGCGGGCGAGGCCGCGAAGGCGGACAAAAGGCCCGCAATCAACACTTTGTCCCGCATGCCCAATTCTCCCTGATTCCAGCCACATGTAAGAAGTTGCCTGCGTATAACTAGGGGGGGGCCGGTTTGCAAACCCCGCCTGCAGGGTTCAGAGGACCGCAGCCTTGCCCTCGGTCATCGCCGGAACCTGCTGGAAAAACGGGGTTCGCAGCACCCCGCCGCCCAGCGTGATCGAGACAATCGCCCGGTCATTGCCCCGCACCACCGGCGCCGCCAGCCGCCCGCCCTGTGTCAGCTGGCTCAGCAGCAGGTCTGGCACCTCCGGCACCGCGCAGGCCAGCACAATCCGGTCAAACAGCCCCTGCTCCGGCCAGCCATCCTGCCCGTCCGCCTGGCGCACCGTGACATTGCCGATGCCCAGCCGCGCCAGCCGCGCCTCGCCCTCGCGCACAAGGCGCGCGTAGCGGTCCACCGCATGAACCTGCCGCGAAAGGCTCGCCGCCAGCGCCGCCATGTAGCCGGCCCCGAACCCGACCAGCAGCACCTTCGCCGAGCCATCCTCCGGCAGCGCCAGCGCCTGCAGCAGGTGGCCCGTCGCCGCCGGCCGCAGGATCACCTGCCCGCACGGGATCGGCAGCATCGCGTCCTCGAAGGCGAGCGGTGCCAGCGCCGGGTCGTCCACGAACGCAGCCCGGTCGATGGTCTCCATCGCCGTCAGCACGCGCGCATCTGTCACGCCTTCCTGGCGAAGGCGCAGCAACAGGCGCGCCGCGCGGAACGGGTCAGCAATCAATCCGGCCATGTCGTCTGCAGCGTCCGCAGGAAGGCCTCATGCGTCAAGTCCACATGCAGCGGCGAGACGGAGACATACCCCTCATAGATCGCGCGCAGGTCGGTGCCCTCGCTCGGCCGGGAGAGTTTGCCCCGGTAGCCAATCCAGTAATAATCATTGCCGCGCAGGTCTTCGCGCCGGTCGGTATGGATGATCGTCTCATCACGGAAGCCCTGCCGCGTCATCTGGATGCCGCGTACATCCTCCGGCTCGACATCCGGGAAGTTCACGTTGATCACCACATCCTTCGGCCAGCCCATCTCGAGCAGCGGCCGAAGTGTCCTTGCGCCCCAGGCCTTCGCCGTCTCCCAGGGCAGCGAGCCGCGGTCCCGGAAATTCTGCGCCTGGCTCAGAGCAATCGAAGGCACGCCCATCTGCATTCCGAACATGGCGGCAGCGACGGTCCCTGAAAAGCTCGTATCCTCGGCAATGTTCTGGCCCCGATTGACGCCCGACAGCACCAGGTCCGGCGGTTCCGGCATCAGGTCCTTGTAGGCCAGCAGCACGGAATCCGAAGGGGTCCCCGCAATCGCCCAGGCCTTCGCCCCGACCTTCCGTACACGCACCGGCTGCGTCAGCGAAATCGCCCGCCCCTTGCCAGACTGTTCTTCCTCGGGCGCGGCAATCCAGATGTCATCGGACAGCTGCTTGGCGATCTCTTCGAGCACCGCAAGACCCGGGGCATTGATGCCATCATCATTGGTGAGGAGGATTCTCACCGGATCACCTCAACGCCGCCCATGTACGCCCGCAACGCCTCCGGCACGGTGATAGACCCATCCGCGTTCTGATAATTCTCCAGCACCGCCACCAGCGTGCGCCCGACAGCCAGCCCCGACCCGTTCAGCGTATGCACAAACTCGGGTTTCGATTTCGCATCCACGCGGTACCGCGCATCCATCCGCCGAGCCTGGAAATCCCCGCAATAGGAGCAGGACGAGATTTCGCGGTAGGTGTTCTGCGAGGGCAGCCAGACTTCTAGGTCAAACGTCTTGCGCGCCCCTGCTCCCATGTCGCCGCTGCACAGCAGCATGCGGCGGAACGGCAGCTCCAGCCGCTTCAGCACTTCCTCGGCGCAGACCGTCATCCGGTCGAGTTCAGCGAGCCCTTCGGCTTCGCCCGCAACGATGGAGACGAGTTCGACCTTGTAGAACTGATGCTGCCGGATCATGCCCTTGGTGTCGCGCCCGGCGCTGCCCGCTTCGGAGCGGAAGCACGGCGTGTGGGCAGTCATCCGGATGGGCAGTTGCGATACTTCAACGACTTGCTCGCGCACAAGGTTTGTCAACGAAATCTCGGACGTCGAAATGAGATAGTGGCCTGTCGTTGTCTTGAACATGTCTTCTTCAAATTTGGGAAGCTGGCCAGTTCCCAGAAGCGCCTGTTCACGAACGAGAATCGGAGTGCTGGTCTCCTGATACCCATGCTCCGTGGTCTGAATATCCAGCATGAAGTTGGCCAGCGCCCGCTCCATCCGCGCCAGCTGTCCGCGCAGCGCCACGAACCTCGCGCCGCTCATCTTCGCAGCCGCCTCGAAGTCCATCATGGAGAAACCGCTCGGCACCTTCAGCGCCTCGCCAAGGTCCGCATGATCCTTCGGGTTGTTGATCAGCTTCGGCGTGCCCCACTTGTGCTGCTCCACATTGCCATGCTCGTCACTGCCTTCCGGCACTTCATCCAGCGGCAGGTTCGGAAGGCCCATCAGGATGTCGTCGAGCGCCGCGCGATTCGTCTTCTCTTCGGCCTCTGCGGCGTCAATGGCCGTCTTCGCGTCCGCCACCAGCGCCATCAGGCGCGCGGCTTCCGCATCATCTTTCTTGGCCTTCGCCTGCCCGATCAGCTTCGAGTTCGCATTGCGCGCGCTTTCGGCGTCCTGCTTGGCGGTCGTCGCGGCGCGCCAGGCGGTGTCGAGCTCCAGGATGCGCAAAACGGTCTCGTCCCCCAGCCCGGCCTTGCGGCGGTTCCAGGCCTTGCGGAAAACGTCAGGGGTCTCGCGGATCGCGCGGATATCGAACATGGGTTTCAGTGCCTTGAAGCGTCAGGTTTCTTGGGACAGGCTCTAATCCGCGCCGCCCCCTCCTGTCCACACTCAGGCCGGCGAACCAAACCCCGCCTGCAGCGGCGATTCGGTCTCGTCCTCGTTCACATTCGCGCGCGCTTCGCCCATCGCCTCGGCCCGCCCGGTCCGGCTGGCACTGCCCGGCTCACGGTAGATCACCTCGATCCGCCCCTTGCCGAGATGGTTGACCTGGATTTCCGGCTGCAGTTTCTCAAGGTGCCGCATCATCGCCGCGAAGTTCTTGTGGCCCAGCCAGGGGCGGATGCCGTTCTCGTAGGCAGGCGTGAACTCCGGCAGCGCCGTCAGCGCCCGCACGATCTTGGTCTTGGACAAAACCTGGTCCGGCATCCGCTCGCCCAGCGCCTTGATGATGTCGGCGGCCCGTTGCAGCTCCGACGGCCCATTGGCCTCGCCGTTCAGCGCGGCGCGTACCCGGCACATCAGCGGCGACTGCCGCTCCCGCTGTAGGGTCAGGGGCGCAATCAATGGGGCCGGCGAGCGCAGCTGGTACCATTTGCGCGCCCCGCGCTGGTACTCGAAGGCGGATTTCAGCGCCGCGATATGCATCACGGCGTCGGCATGCTGGCTGAAGAGTTCGTAGGTCGGGTCGGTTTCCTTGCCGGCGGTGACGACGCGCAGGCCGGGGTTTTGGACCCGGTTCACAACCGGTACGAAGTCAGAATCGGTGGTAAGGATTATCAACTCATCGAGATTTTTCGTCTGCAGGGCGAGTTCGATTGCATCCATGGTGATGACAATATCGGCCGAACTTTTGCCCGCGCTGATCTTCCGCTTGGCCAGGGCCCGGCAGTTGAACGCCTCAAAGCCCGCCCGTTCGAAATCGGGACGGTACTTGTCGAACTGCAGGTTCCAGTAGACCCGCTTGTGCACGAAAGTGCGCCGTTTCTGACCATGCGACAGCGCGCCATCTTCCAGCCACAACAGCCAGTTAGACAGGCTATTGACCACGTCCTCGCTGGTCGCGCCGTAGATGTTGTCGAAATCGACCAGCAAAACGCTTCGTACGCGCGCCACGCGGGAGGTTCCTCGCTTCTCGGGACCCGGTTGATTACCAGCCGCTCACAATCGACACCTGCAAGAAAAATGCAACGGGGCTACGACAGGCGTCCGTCATCCCACTGGGCTATGCCGTAGCGGACTCCGCCTTTGCCGCGCTTTTCTCGATCAGTTTTACGCAGAAGATCGAGATTTCGTAGAGCAGGTAGACCGGCACCGCGAGCAGGATCTGGGACATCGGGTCTGGCGGTGTAAACACAGCAGAGAAAGCCAGGATGCCGACAATCGCGTATTTCCGGCCCTTGGCCAGCATACTGGCCGTAACGATCCCGATCCGCCCCAGCAGGGTCAACACCAGCGGCAGCTGGAAGGACAGGCCAAACGCCAGCATCAGAGCCATGACGAGCGAAAGATAATCCCCCACCCTCGGCATCATGCGGATGGTCGTGCCGGCCGCCTCAACCTGCTCCATCGACACGGTGAACCGGGCCAGCATAGGCAGCATCAGGTAGTAGACGAACACGGCTCCCAGAGCGAACAGGACTGGTGCCATCACGAGATAGGGCCAGAACGCCCCGCGCTCCGACTTGTAGAGCCCCGGGGCAACGAAGGCATAGACCTGCCAGGCGATCACGGGAAATGCGAGGAAAAGGCCTGCGAATACAGCGAGCTTCAGCTGCGCGAAGAAGTATTCCATCGGCGCTGTGAAGATGAACTCCAACTGGGACCCGCGCACCTCTTCCGCCACGGTCGCAAACGGGTGCACGAGCAGCCCGTATATATCCTCGGCAAAGAAGAAGCTGATCACTGTCGCCACAGAAAGCGCGAGGATCGATTTGATCAGCCGGCCACGCAGCTCATTCAGATGCTCAAGCAGCGGCGCGCGGCTCGATTCCACATGGTCGGTGATCTCCGGCTTTTCATCTGCGGGGGGCCTGTAGCTCACGCTTTCTCCTCCCCGGTGACCTGCGGCGGCGCCGTTTTCGGCGGTGGGGCGGGCTCAGCGCTCTGGCGCATGACGGCGGAATTGATGTCCGCCTCGGCGTTGGCAAGGTCTTCCTGCGCCTGCGTCATCAGGTTGGAGCGTTTGAGCGCCTCAATCTCTTTCTTGAGTTCATCAAGCTCGCTTTGCTTGGCGATATCATCAAACGCCGCCTGGAACTCCCGCGCCATGCGCCTGCCCTTGCCAACGAACTGGCCGAGCTTGCGCATCAGCATAGGCAGGTCCTTCGGGCCGATGAAGATCAGCGCCGCGAGCCCAAGCACAAGGATTTCGGAAAACCCGATACCGGGCAGCATGGCGATGCGCCCTCCGGGTCAGGCAATCACGAAGAGGACTTCGTTTCGTCCTTCTTCGGGGTGATGTTGACGAGCTCGTCCTTGTCGGCCGGCTTGTCGTCGTCCTTCAGGCCTTTGCGAAACGCGCCGATACCCTTGGCCATGTCGCCCATGATGTTCGAGATGCGTCCCTTGCCCCCGAACAGGAGCATCGCGACGATCACGACCAACAAAATCTGCATCCAACCGGGCGCCATGCGCATTCTCCTGAAGATTTGCCGGAGTATAGGCCCCCCATCCCGCTGGAACAATGGGGCGAAGCTGTTATGAGGACGCATGCGCATCGCCACCTGGAACGTGAACTCGATCAAGGCCCGGCTGCCGACCGTGCTGGAAGTCCTGGACGGTATCGCGGCGGACGTCGTGTGCCTGCAGGAACTGAAATGTGAGACCGGCGCTTTCCCCTACCTCGAGATCGAGGAAAGGGGTTGGCACTGCGCCGTCCATGGTCAAAAAACCTATAACGGGGTGGCGATCCTCTCGAAATTCCCCCTGGAGGACATCTCGAAAGAGATGACGACCCTGAAAGACGATGCCGCCCGCTATATCGAGGCGACAGTCATGAGCCCCCGCCCGGTCAGGGTCGCCGGCGTCTATGTGCCGAATGGCAATCCCGCGCCGGGCGAGAAGTACGACTACAAGCTGGAATGGTCGGAGGCGCTGGAACACCAGGCCGCCGCAATGCTCAAGGCCGAACAACCCTTCGTGATCTGCGGCGACTATAACTGCATCCCCGCGCCGGATGACTGCTGGGACGACGCCGTCTGGAACACGGATGCGCTCGGCCTGCCGGAAACCCGCGCCGCCTTTCGCCGCCTGAAGTATCTTGGTCTGACCGAAGCCTTTGAGGCCTGCGATGGCCGGGCGCACCAGTATACATTCTGGGACTATCAGGCCGGCGCCTTCCAGAAGGACCACGGCATCCGCATCGACCATTTCCTCGCCTGCCCCCGCATGACGGACCGGCTGCAGGGCATCGAGATTTACCGCAAGTCACGCGCCCTCGAAAAACCATCGGACCACGTGCCCGTTATCGCGACGTTCGCAGACTGAGGCGCCGCCGGGCGTAAACTACCTGCAGTTCGAGCGGGTGCTTCGTCCGGCCGGCTCGTCACAAGCGGACGCCGTCTGGGTGGTGCCATCAGAGTTGATCACGGCGTCGCGCACTTCGTCCGAAGTTTCACTGATGGCTGAGCCTGCGGCCTGCAGATCCTGGCCAAGGCCAGCGATGGTATTGCATCCGGTGACCATCATCAGGGCGAGGACGGAGCCCGCGACAAGTTTGAGACGCTTCATGGCCATATCTCCTTTCGAAGTCCGATCTGCCGAAATAGTCTCGTTGAAATAAGGCCCTTTTCCCGTTCTTTCTACCCCAGCGCCTGCGCTTTCCCGGAGCCGATGTATGCCCCCGCACATCCTGCCGATCGTCCTGTTGTCGATTTCGAACCTGTTCATGACGCTGGCCTGGTATGGCCACCTGAAGTTCAAGGCAGCGCCCCTGCTGCTCGTCATCTTCGTCAGCTGGGGGATCGCCTTCTTCGAATACTGCCTTGCTGTCCCCGCCAACCGCTGGGGGCACAGCGTGTATTCGGCGGCAGAACTAAAAACGATCCAGGAGGTGATCACCCTGGTCGTCTTTGCGGGATTTTCGGTCTGGGTGCTGAAGGAGCCGCTCGGCTGGAACCACGCGATCGGGTTCGGCCTTATCGCGCTCGGCGCATGGTTTATCTTCCAAGGCAAAAGCTAGTCTGGCAGGTGGAAAGTGGCCGGCGAAGCCCTGATAGATTCGCCAGCCTCCGTCCGATTACTGGGTGATTTCTTCTTCGACTTCTTTGGCGACTTCTTCGACGGCTTCGCCGCCAGCCTGGACGTCTTTGCCCACGCCTTTGACAGTGTTGCAGGCGGCGATGGTCGGGATCAAAGCGACGGCGAGAAGAACGGCTGCGAATTTTTTCATGTATCAATCTCCTGCTTGGTTGATACGGGCGAGAATGGCCTCGCCCCAAAGACAGGGCAAGAGATCAGAATTGGAATCACGAACCCCCTGTGGCCAAAATGTCTCAGTGTGTTCCGGGCCTCAGGAGCAGTTTTCAACCGCCCCGACTCCCTGCTAAGACGCGCAATATGAAAACAGCTGTGATCGTCTTTCCGGGTTCGAACTGCGACCGCGATGCGCATGACGCATTGGCCAGGCTGACCGGCAAACCGCCTGCGATGGTCTGGCACAAGGACGGTGTGATCCCGGACGGTACCGACCTCGTGATGGTACCCGGCGGCTTTTCCTACGGCGATTACCTGCGCTGCGGCGCCATGGCCGGCAACTCGCCGATCATTTCCCAGCTGAAAGCTCACGCTGCACGCGGCGGCTATGTGCTCGGCGTGTGCAACGGCTTCCAGATTCTTACCGAGACCGGCCTCTTGCCCGGCGCACTGGTGCGCAATGCCTCGCTGCATTTCGTCTGCCGGCCACAGAAGCTGAAAGTGGAGAGCGCAAATACCGCCTTCACCAGCGCCTATACTGGCGGTTCCGAGATCGTGATTCCGATCGCGCATGCTGAAGGCAACTACTACGCCGACGCGGCCATGCTGGACCGACTCGAAGGCGATGGCCGCGTGGCGTTCCGCTACGCCGCGGGCGAGAACCCGAATGGCGCTGCGCGGGATATCGCCGGGGTCCTCTCCGAGAATGGCCGCGTGCTCGGCATGATGCCCCACCCCGAACGCGCGATTGGCGGCGCCGAATGCGGCGCGGATGGCACGCGCTTGTTCGAAAGCCTGATGGCAGCGGCGTGATAAGATCGGGGGCCGCCCTTCTCGCTCTCGTCATTGTCCTTGCTTCTCCGGCTTGCTCCAAATCTTCCGACAATGTCCCAACAGATTCGGGACCTGAGGCTTCGGTCACAGAGACCGCTGCTGCGGATGACTTCGAATTCACGGAACAGGAAGAAAGCGTCGGACGCGGCGAAGCCATCGCCGAGACCGCCTGCGCCGGTTGCCACGCGCTTGGCGCCGCGGATGAGAGCCCGCATCCCGATGCGCCGCCTCTTCGCCTTCTGAGCCAGACCATCGACCTCGACACACTTGAAGCGCGCTTCGCGGACGGCAGCATCAGTGATCATCCCGACATGCCTGACTGGCAGTTTGAACAAATCGACGCCGCCGGTCTCGTCGCCTACCTGAAATCCGTGCAGTCAGGCCCCGCAGAGTAAGCCTGTTCTGGACGCCCCAAGAGCGTTCGTTTAGGTCTTGAGTCATGACCCAACGCGACCTCATCCAGCGCCTGCCCAAGGCTGAACTCCACCTGCATATCGAAGGCAGTTTCGAGCCCGAGCTGATGATGCAGCTGGCGGCGCGCAACAGGATCGACCTGCGCTTCAAGACACTGGACGAGGCGAAGGCCGCCTACAATTTCTCGAACCTGCAGGAGTTCCTCGACCTCTATTACGAGGGCATGCAGGTTCTGCGCACCGAGGAAGATTTCCACGACCTCACCTGGGCCTACCTGCAGCGCGCGGCGGCCGACAATGTGCGCCATGTCGAGATGTTCTTCGATCCGCAAGCGCATACGGCGCGCGGCGTGCCGTTCGGCGTCGTCACCGAGGGCATCCTCGCGGCGCTGAAACGCGGCGAGACGGAACTCGGCGTCACCAGCTACCTGATCCTCAGTTTCCTTCGGCACCTCTCTGAAGAAGACGGCTTTGCGTTGCTGAAGGAGTCCGAAGGCTGGCATGACAAGTTCGTGGGCGTCGGCCTCGACTCCTCGGAGATGGGCCACCCGCCCCTGAAGTTCGAGCGATTGTACAAGCGGTGCCGCGACATCGGCTTCAAGCTGTGCATGCACGCCGGCGAGGAAGGCCCGCCACAATACGTGCGCGAAGCGCTGATCGACATCGGCGTCGACCGGATCGATCACGGGAACCGGTCGATGGAAGACCCTGCCCTCATCCAGATCCTGAAGGACACCCAGACCCCGCTGACCAACTGCCCCCTGTCGAACCTGTCGCTCTGCGTGATCAAGGACCTGAAGGACAGCCCGGTGAAGGCACAGCTCGAGGCGGGCCTGATGGTGACCGTGAACTCCGACGACCCGGCCTATTTCGGGGGTTATGTCGGCCGCAATTACGAGAAGACCGCCGAGGCGCTGGGGCTTTCTGACGCCCAGATCATCACGCTCGCCCGCAACAGCTTCACCGCGAGCTTCCTCCCGGAAGCGGCAAAGGCCAAGCACAGTGCCGCAGTGGACGCGGCGGCCGTCTGACCGGATCGCAGATTGAGGCTGGAACGGCGGCCTGCGGCGGGTTAGAGGCCAGAGATAACCGATACACGCCAACAAGACCTGCTGAACACCGCCTCCCGCTTGCGCGAAATGGGGCGTGTGCCGGAAGCCATCGCAGCCTACCGTAATCTTCTGGCGGCTTATCCGGACCTGCCGGACAGCTGGTACAATCTTGGCTATCTCTGCCGCCAAGCGGGCCTCGCAAATGAGTCCGTGGCCGCCTACGATGAAGCGCTGAAGCGCGGCATCCAGGGCGCCGAGGAAGTCTACCTCAACCGGGCCGCACTATACTCTGACGCAATGGCGAGACCCGCGGACGCGAAGGCTGACCTTGAAAAGGCCATTGCCCTCAACCCCGCCTACCTGCCCGCCTACCTGAATCTCGGCAACCTGCACGAAGATCTGGGCGACCGGGAAGCCGCCAAAGCAGCCTATCTTCGCGCGCTGGAACTCAAGCCCACAAACGCAATCGCCCTGTCCCGGTTAGCAGGACTCGGGCGCGCGACGTCACCTGATGACCCGATGATCGCCAGGATCAGGACGGCTCTCGCCTCGGGGATGCTGCTGCCGGCCGACAGGGCCCTGCTGCTGTTCGCGTTGGGCCGCCTGCAAGATAGCTGCGGGGCATTTGGGGCGGCGGCCGAGAGTTTTGCGGCCGCAAATGGCGGCGCGCGAATCGCGGCGAGCGGTAACGTGGCGCCTTATAGCGGGCCTGACGAACTGGTGCGCGCGGATCGTTTCGCTGCAGCCTTTTCAACGCCGAATGCGCGGACGGGCGGCCTGTTGCAGCCGTCGCCGCAGCCTGTCTTTATCTTGGGGATGTTCCGCTCGGGATCGACCCTGCTCGAACAGATCCTGGGTTCGCATTCACAGATCACGGCGGGCGGCGAACTGGAGATGGTGCCTCGCATTGCACGTGGCCTGGGATGGGATCCCGCAGCCCTTGCCGCGGCGCCCGCTGACACCATCGAGGAGTATGCCCGCGCATACCTGCAGCGCGTCCGGACCTTGTACCCCGCAGCCTCGGTCGTGACGGACAAACGCCCTGACAATTTCTGGTTCGTCGGGCTCATCAAGCGGATGTTTCCCGGTGCCAGGATTCTGAACACGGTCCGCCATCCTTTGGATACGCTGGTATCGGTCTGGACGCAGTATCTCAGTTCATCCCTCGCCTACGGTTATTCGCCGGAAGACATCGCGTCTCATCTGTTCGCCGAGCGGCGCATGATGGCGCATTGGGAGCGTCTCTATCCCGGCGATATCCTGTCGGTTCCGTACGAGCAGCTTGTGAAAAATCCCGAGGCGGAAGTTCGGCGTGTGCTGTCGTTCCTGAACCTGCCTTTCGAGCCGGCCTGCCTGGAGTTTTACAATTCGGCGCGGGCGGTAAAGACCGCGAGTGTCTGGCAGGTTCGCGAACCGCTGCATGACCGGCCAATCGGGCGCTGGAAGAATTACGAACAGTACTTCCGGTCTCTTCCGCCGCATCCGGCTCTCAGCGCTTTGCTTGGCGGCGAAGCTTAGCCGTCGCCCGTTTAAGAAGAGCTAAGGGGCGCACCCGCCAGTCAAGCCGCCGGTGCGCGGGTTCGTGCTTCAAGTGCCGCCGGCTGGCTCGTCTACGGCCTCGGCCTCAACCGGCCCTGCGCCTGGAACGGGCGGTTCAGGCTCTTTCACCGGATGCACATAGGCCGGCACACACGCATCAATCAGCTGTTTCAACATCTGATCGGTGGGGAAGGTCGTGGCCCGTGTGCCTGCAACGACCTTGATCTCGCCGGCCCCGCGCGCGAGGGCGTAGTGCGCTGTGCTGCCTGTTTCGGCATATCCAAGCGCTCGGCCGGGCTCGGCAGCCGGGTTGGCCACGACGGCCGCGTTTGCCGGAAGACAAGCGACCGAGAAAAGCGGCTCCCCCTCGAGTGAACTAAAGGTGGCCCGAGGGCTGCCGCCGCTGGTCCGGCTCCAGGCGCCGCTGGCTTCGGTCACCTGTACGGCAGGCGCAGCAGGGCGTTGCGCAGTTTGGGCCTGCACGGGCGCAGCCGGGACTTGCGCTTCCGGCGCCGGCGGCTGTTCACCGCCGCAAGCGACGAGGGCTGCGGGAATGAGGGCAATGAAGAGGTTTCGCATGGCGTGGCTCCTGTGAATTCCACTACCCTTCTCAACGTTCCATTCCGCCCGCGGTTGCGCCGGCCGCGAAATGACCCCCGAATTGCCTCACTTGGCCCCGCAGGCCGGATAATCCCGCGCCGCGCCACTCTCCCCTTTCGACTCGCGGAAAGAGCAGCTAAAGCGCAGCGATGACCGACAAACAGAGCATTCTCGCCCATCTCACTGCCGAGCAGGACGCCAGTTCCGGCGTAGAACATGGCATCAAGGCTGATGAGTGGGAGCGCCTCGTCTCGCGCCTCGGCCGCAAGCCCAACCTCGTCGAACTCGGCATCTATTCGGTGATGTGGAGCGAACACTGCTCCTACAAATCCTCCCGCCGCCACCTGGCGAAGTTCCCGACCAAGGGCCCGCGCGTCATCCAGGGCCCGGGCGAGAATGCCGGTGTCATCGATATCGGCGACGGCCAGGCCGCCATCTTCAAGATGGAGAGCCACAACCACCCGTCCTACATCGAGCCCTACCAGGGCGCGGCCACCGGCGTCGGCGGCATCCTGCGCGACGTCTTCACGATGGGCGCGCGCCCGATTGCGCTGGTCAACGCGCTGCGCTTCGGCGACCCCAGCCATCCGAAAACGCGCCAACTCGTCTCCGGCGTCGTCGCTGGCATCGGCGGCTATGGCAACTGCGTCGGTGTGCCGACGGTCGCGGGCGAGACACAATTCGACGAAGGCTATAACGGCAACATCCTCGTCAACGCGATGGCCGTCGGCCTCGCCGATCAGGACAAGATCTTCTACGCGCGCGGCGCCTTGCCCGGCCTGCCGATCCTGTATGTCGGCTCCAAGACTGGCCGCGACGGCATCCACGGCGCAACCATGGCTTCGGCAGAATTCACTGAAGGCGAAGAAGACAACCGCCCCACCGTACAGGTCGGTGATCCGTTCACGGAAAAGCTGCTGATTGAAGCCTGTCTCGAACTGATGGCGACCGACGCGATCCAGTCGATCCAGGACATGGGCGCAGCAGGCCTCACCTCCTCTTCCGTCGAGATGGCGGACAAGGGCGGCGTCGGCATCGAGATGGACCTCGACGCCGTGCCGCAGCGCGAGACCGGCATGACCGCCTACGAGATCATGCTGTCCGAAAGCCAGGAACGCATGCTGATGATCCTGAAGCCTGGCAAAGAAGCACAGGCAAAAGCGATCTTCGACAAGTGGGATCTTGACGCCGAAGTCATCGGCATCACGACGACCACCGGCCGCCTCGTGCTGAAACAGTTCGGGCAAGCGGTCTGCGACATCCCGGTCGCACCGCTCGGCGAAGACGCGCCGAACTACGACCGTCCGTGGACGGAGCCGAAAAAGCGCACCGCCTTTGACGTAGCCAAATATCCAGAGCCGAAAGACTACAGCGCCGTGCTGCTGAAGCTCATGTCGACACCCGACATGGCGTCAAAGCGCTGGGTCTGGGAACAGTACGACCGGCACGTCATGGGCGATACGCTCGACAGCTCCCAGTCCGGCGGCGACGCCGCCATCGTGCGCGTGCACGGCACCAACAAGGCGCTGGCGATCTGTTCGGACTGCAACCCGCACTATGTGGCCGCAGACCCCTACGAAGGCGGCAAGCAGGTCGTGGCAGAAGCCTACCGCAACCTCAGCGCCGTCGGCGCCCTGCCCATCGCGATCACCGACAACCTGAACTACGGCAATCCGGAAAAGCCCGCCACGATGGGCTATATCGTGAAGTCCATCGAAGGCATGGCGGAAGCCTGCCGCGTCCTGGATTTCCCCGTCGTCTCAGGTAACGTGTCGCTCTACAACGAGACCGACGGCAAGGCGATCCCGCCAACCCCCGTAGTCGGCGGTGTGGGCCTGATCGAAGACCTGTCGAAAACCGCCACGCTGAAAGGCGCGCAGGACGGCGACGCCCTCATCCTGATCGGCGAAGCACCGGGCCATCTCGGCGCCTCCCTCTATGCGCGCGTCTGGCTTGGCCTCAAGGGCGACGATCTCGGACCGCCGCCACCGGTAGACCTTGAGACGGAAAAGAAGAATGGCGGCTTCATCCGCAGCCTGATCAATGCCGGCCTCGTCAATGCCGTCCACGATGTCAGCGACGGCGGCATTGCCTGCGCGGCCGCCGAGATGGCGCTCGCCTCCGGTATCGGCGTGCGCTTCGTCGGCAACCGGGAGCCTGAAGACAAGCGCGACGAAGCTTGCCTGTTCGGCGAAGCTTCAGCGCTTTATCTCGTCGCCGTCAGCGAAGCACAGCTCAAGAAATGGGATTCCCGCGGCTTCATGCCGGGACGCCTCGGCGTGTTCGGCGGCGACGCAGTCGTGCTGGAAACAGGTTGGGGCAAGGACGCGCCCGAGTTTGCAGTCAAACTCGCCGAGCTGCGCGCCGCCCACGAAGGCTGGATGCCGGGCTACATGAACGGAGTGGGATGACCAATCCGGACGGTAGCGCAGGCGATGCCGACTATGGCCGGATAGGCCAGTCCTATGCCGCCTACCGCCAGCCCGAGCCCGCGATCGAAGCGTTGATCCTCAACGCACTGGGCGATGCCACCAGCATCCTGAATGTCGGCGCAGGCTCCGGTTCCTATGAACCCCGCACCCCCAAGGTGACTGCGCTGGAGCCATCCGCCGCGATGCGCAGCCAGCGTCCGGCACACCTGCCGGCTGCCATCAATGGAACGGCTGAAAGCCTTCCGTTTGCGGACAAGTCGTTCGATGCGTCCATGGCAACGTTCACAATACACCAATGGCTGGACCTGGAGGCCGGGCTCGCCGAAATGCGCCGTGTCACGCGCGGGCCGGTGGTGCTTCTCACATGTGATCCCGCAGAGGTTCAGTCATTCTGGCTCAACGACTATGCGCCAGGCGTGCTGTCCGCCGAAGCGAAGCGCTATCCATCGTTCGAGCGCCTGAAACGGGGGCTGAAGGCGGAGGCTGAAATAACCGCAGTGCCCATACCCTTGCTGTGCCGGGATGGGTTCAATGAAGCGTACTATGGGCGCCCCGAAAAGCTTCTTGAAGCGGACGCGCGCCTGTCGTGCTCGGCCTGGAGTTTCGTGTCCAACGATCAATCCAATCAGTATGTGGACCTTCTTGCCGCCGACCTGGCCAGCGGCTCATGGGACGCGCGGTATGGACACCTGAGATCCACGCCCTTCTACCACGGCTCTCTGTATCTCGTCACGGGCCGCCCCTGAACGGAAAACGCCCTCCCCCGGCAAACGGGAGAGGGCGCCTTCGCCGGCTATAAGTTCCGGGTACGGATCAGAACTTCCAGCCGACACCCAGCATCGCGCCGCTGGTATCGGTATTGTCGAACGAATAATAGGTGTAGTCACCCTTGAGGTAGAGATTGTCGGTGAGGCCATACTGCAGGCCGGCGCCGAAGGCCGGACCATCGGCCGAGTCTTCCACATTGATGTTGTGACCGCCTGGCGTTTCAAGCGACGCATCGAGATCGACATAGGCATAGCCTGCCCGTGCATAGGCGCCGAGACGCTCCGTGAGCGGAAGCTCTGCCTTGCCGGAAAGGCCAACAAGATAGTTGAGCCCCAGATCACCTGACGCCGCGATCACGTCACCGAGGTCACCGTCATTGTTGTCGTCGAAGTTGAACTCGTCTTCGTCGGTATTGAAGTCGAAATCACCATCCTGGATGCCGGTGGCCAGTTCGAATTCGATGCTGAAGTACGGGTTCAGCTTCACGCCGGCCCGCGCGGCAATGCCGTTGGTGTCCACGCCGCTGTCGGAGCCGTCCGGCTTGATGTCGAAGTACTGGTAACCGCCTTCAAGATAGAATCCGGTATCCTGAGCGTGCGCGGAAGCAGCCAGACCGGTGGCGGCCGTGGCGATGAGAAGGGTTCGGAACATGGGTTCTCCTTTAAGGAACGCAACTGAAGTTCCGTGCCTGCCATTCGGGCAAGACAACCCAGTAACGGGCACCCCGGCGCGTTGGTTCCGGCTCAAATGTGCGCATACGGAGCCTGTTGCCGAGAGGCCACAGTTCATGAATCCTGCGTTAACCGAGATTCCTGAAAACCTTGTCAATACAAACGAAAGCGGCGAGCCTTCCAGCCCGCCGCCCTGCAAGATTTATCCGTTGCCGGATTATTGCACCCGGTTCATCAGCCCGGAACGAGATAGTCCCGCTTGCCGATCTGCACGCCTTGAGTGCGCAGCAGGCCATACGCCATCGCCGCATGGAAATGCAGGTTGGTCAGGATGAAACCGGAGAGGTATTGCTCGCCCGTCATCGGCATCGTCGCCTGCCCCATCGGAATCTGCAGCGTCGTCTTGGCAGTCGCATCGATCGCTGCGTCGTCGATGGCGTTAACGTAGTCGATCGCCTTCTGGCAGCGCGCGATCAGCTCCGCAAAGGTCTGCTCGGTGTCCGGGAAGCTCGGCATCTCTTTCCCTGCGAGACGGGCGGCGCCCCGGGCGACCGTGTCACAAGCGACCTGCACCTGCCGCGGCAAGGCAAACATGTCCGGATAGAGGCGCTGGGAAAGCAGCGCGCTCTCTTCGCATTTCAGCGCGGCGGCATAGGCCTCGCCCTTGGCGAGTATGCCCTTGAGGGCGCCGAGCGTCTGGTTGGTGGCAGATTTGAGCTGGTAAGAGACCGAGGTCATTCAGGCGTTCCTTCTGGTTGATCGGGTTCGGCCGGCGTGCGGCGCAGGGCGTATATCTGGGGAAGCATGGCGTCGGCCGCCAGTGCGACAGAGACCAGCGTGTCGGCAGCGCGGACGTAGAAGTCCGGCGTGATGGCGGCGAAGTCGTCCGAAGGTTGGTGATAGCCCGGATGGTCCTCCACGCCGAAATAGAGGTGCGGAATGCCGGCGGCATAGAACACCGCATGATCAGACTGGGTCGTCCAGTCATTCGGCCCGTCCTCTGGCCGGTCATGGCCCATCAGCAGCTTGACCGGCGCCGTCTCCGCCACACCTGCAATCAGGGTCGCGAGCTCCGGCGTGTGAAAGGTCCCCGAGGCATAGAGTTCGCCCTTGTCCGAGCGGCTCACCATGTCGAGGTTGATGTTGAGCGCGGCGCGGGAGAAGTCGATCTGCTTGGTCCGCATCAGCGCGCGGGCGCCGAGGAAACCGACTTCCTCCCCGTCCAGCGCCACAAAAAGCATATCGTGCTTCGGCGGCTGGCGCACGAAATAGTCGGCTATTGCAACCAGCGCTGCAGAGCCCGACGCGTTGTCATCGGCGCCGTTGTAGATCTGGCCCTCGCGGATACCGAGATGATCAAAGTGCGCGGTGACGATGATCATCGGGCCGGCGCCGGGCGTCTCGCCGGGCACCCAGCCGATCAGGTTGGCCCCCGGACCAGGATTGTCGAGCCCTTCGCGCGGAATGATCGCCACCGGCTGTTCCCAGCCGCTGTCCAGGTAGGGCGTGAGGCCAATGTCCTCGAAGCGCTTGCGGATGAAGCCGCGCGCCGCCTCGTTGCCGGGGGTGCCGGCGGCGCGGCCTTCGAGCGCGTCGGACGCCAGCACATCGACCAGATGCAGCATCGGCCCGGCATCCACAAAGACCGGCTTGTAGGTGACCCCGGGCAGTTCATCTTCCCCGCGGCCCTGCGAAAGCAGAAACCAGCCAAGCAGGATTGCCGCGAAGCCGAGGAGCGCCGCGAGGGCAAAGGCACGTTTTGAGGTCAAGAAGGGCTCCGGCGCTCGAGTCGCGACGCTTGACCCTAGCCCGTCAGGGCGCCATCTGCCTAGCCAAAGCCTTGAAAGGACACGTCACATGGGCATGAGCGAAGACACGCTGATGAAATTCCTGCGCGAGGGCTTCCCGGACGCCGAGATCACGCTGACGGACCTGGCGGGCGACAACAACCACTGGCAGGCCGAGATCGTCAGCGCGCAGTTCGCGGGCGTGCCCCGCGTGCGCCAGCACCAGATGGTCTACGACGCCCTTCAGGGTCATATGGGCGGTGTGCTGCACGCCTTGGCCGTGAAAACACGGGCGCCCTAGGCGCCCGCCAGATTGACGCAGCGGCCGGTTCGCTGTCAGGTGCGGCAAACTCCAAGGGAGGGCTCCCCACCATGTCGAATCTGATGAAATCGGTCAGCGCCGCTGCGCTCGGCCTCCTGCTGGTCTCCTGCACCCCGTACCAGGACCGGGTAGACCCCGCGGCTGTCGCCGCCGAAGAAATGGCGATCGAGGCGCGTACCTTCATCGCCAAGGTCGAAACCGAACTGGCCGCGATGAACAAGGAGGCCGCACAGGCCTTCTGGAACCAGGCAACCAACATTACGCCGGAAACCAACGCCGCCGCCGCCGAAGCAGGCGCGAAAGCCACCAAGCTCGCCGTATCGTTGGCCAACGAGTCCAAGAAATTCGACGTCTCCGTCCTGCCGCCGGACCTCGCCCGCAAGATCCGCATTTTGCGCGGCGGCATCACCATTCCCGCCCCTTCGCGTGAGGGTGCGGCCGAAGAACTCTCCAAGCTCACCACCGACCTCGACGCCGCTTACGGCACCGGCAAGTTCGAATACCAGGGCAAGATGATCACCCTGGACGAGGCCTCGACGATCATCGAGGCATCGCGCAATCCGGAGGTGACGAAAGCCATCTGGGAAGGCTGGCACTCGATTGCACCGCCGATGAAGGACAACTACGCCGCGATGGTCTCGCTCGCCAATGAAGGCGCGCGGGAACTCGGTTATCCCAGCCTCGACCAGATGTGGCTGTCCGGATACGACATGCCGCCGGAGCAGATGGAAGCCGAAGTCGCGCGCCTCTGGGGCCAGGTCGAGCCGCTCTACAAGGAGCTGCACTGCTACACCCGCACCAAGCTGAACCAGAAATACGGCGACGCCGTGCAGCCGGCCACCGGCCCGATCCGGGCAGACCTGCTCGGCAACATGTGGGCGCAGCAATGGTCGAACATCTATGACGTCGTCCAGCCGCCGACGGCGCCGCTGAAGTATGACGTCACCGAGCGCCTCGTTCAGCAGGGCTATACCCCGATCAAGATGGTCGAGACGGCCGAAGCCTTCTTCGTCTCGCTCGGCCTCGACCCGCTGCCGCAGACCTTCTGGGAACGTTCGATGATCGTGCGTCCGGAAGGCAAGGAAGTTCAGTGCCACGCCTCGGCCTGGGACCTCGACGACGAAGAAGATGTCCGCATCAAGATGTGCACCGAGGTGAACTCGGAGGACTTCTACACCGTCCACCACGAACTCGGTCACAACTACTACCAGCGTGCCTACAAGGATCAGGATTTCCTGTTCAAGAACGGCGCGCATGATGGCTTCCACGAAGCCATCGGTGACTTCGTGGCCCTGTCGATCACACCGGAATACTTCAAGCAGATCGGCCTGATCACAGCCGAGGAAATGCCGGCGCCGGAATCCGACACGGCCCTGCTGATGCAGACCGCGCTCGACAAGATCGCCTTCCTGCCCTTCGCCATCTCGGTCGATAGCTGGCGTTGGGGAGTTCTGGCGGGTGAGACCCCGCCGGAGAACTATAACCAGTCCTGGACCGACATCCGCCTGAAGAACCAGGGCATCATCCCGCCCGGCCCGCGCCCGGCCGATGCGTTCGACCCCGGCGCCAAGTACCACATCCCCGGCAACACGCCTTACCTGCGCTACTTCCTCAGCTTCATCATGCAGTTCCAGTTCCACAAAGCCGCCTGCGAGCAGGCCGGCTGGGAAGGCCCGCTGCACCGCTGCTCGATCTACGGGAACAAGGAAGTCGGCGCCCGCTTCAACGAGATGCTGAAAGCCGGCAATTCGCAGCCCTGGCCGGACACGCTGGAGAAGTTCACCGGCACCCGCGAGATGGATGGCAGCGCGATCATCGAGTATTTCGACCCGCTGATCGTCTACCTGAAAGAAGAGAACCAGGGCCAGACCTGCGGTTGGTGAACTGCCACCCATCGGTAAACAAAAGGGGCGCTCCGAGCGGAACGCCCCTTTTTTAGATAGGAAAGACGCCGCCTAGTCGCGTTCCATCCGCTGGGCGAGGTAGCGTTCAGCTTGGCTTAGCGATGCCGTATTGCGCGGCATGGAGTACAGTGCGCGAAGGAAATCCTTGTCCCAGTCGGTCATCGACGTTGCGCGCTTGTCTCCTGTATCCGTGCGGAAGAGGTTCATGATCGTATTGATGCTGGAAGTGTTCCCATTAGGGTCTGCCTGCATCAGCGTGACGAAGGCGATGTAGTCACCCAGCGAGTCGAGCGAGACGCCTTGGACGAGGTTGGCATCGACGATGACAATGGCGCGGCTCAGATCTTCGCGGACCGCCGACCGAAGGCGGCTGCCCTCCGAGCGGAGCGTCGGTGCGCCGGTCACACCGTCATTGACGCCCTGACGGGCTTCGCCGCGAATGCGCGCGCCGTCGGCGCTTTTGGTTTCGGAAACGTGCCACCAGCGGACGGGTCGCTCCTCGGTCTTGAACTGCTCGAAAGCTGCGTTGCCAAGAGAGCCCGCGCGCGCTTCATTGTTGATGGCGAACAGCGAAGTGTATTCCGATTGCATCGCGGTGATCAGTTTTTGAGGCTCGGTCGTGACGAGAACGGTGACGTCTGGCTCGCAGCCCGGCTTTCCGGTTTTCAGACCAATCTCGACGGCGCGCTGCGAAACGCGGTCAGCCAGAAATTGTGCGTGCTCTTCGCGAACGCCGGAAACGCCCACGCAGATACGGTCGTCCCAGCGGGCAAGCTGCTCGGTCCCGAATGGCGGCGCCGTGATCTGCTCAACATAGTTCTTGGTCTCGGCTGGTTTACGCGCGGTGATGACGACCTTCTCGTTCACCAATGCCTCTTCTTCCACCACTTCCGGTGTTTCACTTGCCTGGGCCGAACCTGTGGACACTGCGCACAACGCCATCAATACGGACACTGAAACGGCTTTCAGCTTGATTCTATTCAACATGTGGGCGGTCTCCTGCGGGTACACGGCGGGCAAAGATTCGTTGCTCACCTCTTATCGATTAAAGATAATCGATTTTCGATAAAAGACAATCGCATATCGATATTTAATAACAAGAAAGTTTTGTGACGGTATCGCGCGTCCGCGCGAAAGAGTACTTGGATATCCTTGACGCAACGGCCTGCGCAATCCACATCACCGAACCAAAGGGAGCGACTTCCATGACCGACCAAGCCACCCTCGACGCCATCGACAAGGCCGTGAAACAGAACGACGTCGTCCTTTTCATGAAGGGCACGCCAACTTTTCCGCAGTGTGGTTTCTCGTCCACCGTGGTGCAAATCCTGGACTATCTCGGCGTCGAGTATGTCTCGACCAATGTCCTCGAAAGCGCCGCCGTCCGTGACGGGATCAAGCAGTACACCAACTGGCCGACCATCCCGCAGCTCTACGTGAAGGGCGAATTCATCGGCGGCTGCGACATCGTCAAGGAAATGTTCGAGAACGGCGAGTTGAAGGACCTGCTCGCAGAAAAGGGTATCGAGCTGACCACGAGCTGATCTGCAGCACGCGACGGGGCGGCTTTCCCGCTGCGCGGTTTCGCGCTAGCAGGGCCGCCATGTCGACCACACCCCTCGCTCCCGCCCCGATCAAGCCGGCCAAGACGCCGAAAGTCGGCATCGTTTCCCTCGGTTGCCCGAAGGCACTCGTCGACTCTGAACGCATTATCACCCGCCTGCGCGCCGAGGGCTACCAGATCGCGCCCGACTACGCCGGCGCCGATCTTGTTCTGGTCAATACCTGCGGCTTCCTCGACTCCGCCCGCGACGAGAGCCTCGCCGCCATCGGCGAAGCCATCGAGGCGAATGGCAAGGTGATCGTCACCGGTTGCCTCGGCGCCGAGCCCGACGTGATTCAGCGCGCCCACCCCAAGGTGCTCGCGGTCACCGGTCCGCACCAGTACGAAGCGGTGATGGACGCGGTCCACACGCACCTGACGCCGCCGCACAATCCGCACCTCGACCTCGTGCCCGAAAGCGGCCTGCGCCTCACCCCGCGCCATTACGCCTACCTGAAGATCTCCGAAGGCTGCAACAATCGCTGCTCCTTCTGCATTATCCCGAAGCTGCGCGGCGACCTCGCCTCCCGCCCGATCCATCACGTCCTGATGGAGGCCGAAAAGCTCGTCGCCGCCGGCGTCAAGGAGCTCCTCGTCATCAGCCAGGATACATCCGCCTACGGACTGGACATCAAGTACAAGCCGGAAACCTGGCGCGGCGCCGAATACGAAACGCGTTTCCTGGACCTCGCGAAGGGTCTCGGCAGCCTCGGCGTCTGGACGCGGATGCACTATGTTTATCCGTACCCGCACGTCGACAACGTGATCCCGCTGATGGCCGAAGGCCTGATCACGCCCTACCTCGACATCCCCTTCCAGCATGCCTCGGCCTCAGTGCTGAAGGCCATGAAACGCCCCGGCAACCAGGACAAGGTGCTCGCTCGCATCGCCAAATGGCGCAGCGATGTGCCCGATCTCGCGATCCGCTCCACCTTCATCGTCGGCTTTCCGGGCGAAACCGAAGAAGACTTCCAGATCCTGCTCGACTTCATCCGCGAGGCGAAGATCGACCGCGCTGGCTGCTTCAAATACGAGAACGTCGCACATGCCGAAAGCGGCAAGCTGGCGGGCCATGTCCCCGAAGACGTGAAGGAAGAGCGCTGGCACCGTTTCATGGAAGCGCAGGCCGAAGTGTCCGCCGCCCGCGCGGCAGCGCAGGTCGGCAAGAAACTCGATGTGATCATTGACGGTCCAGACGACCAGTCGCTCGGCGGCTGGATCGGCCGCTCAAAGGCCGACGCCCCGGAAGTGGACGCCGTCGTCTACGTCACCAGCAAGAAACCCCTGCAGTCCGGCGACATCGTCCGCACCAAGATCACCGGCGCGGACGATTATGACCTTTACGGCGAAACCGCATAGCGGCTGAGCCGCGCGCCGGCCTCCTGCGCTTCGGCCACGCGCTGGGCCATCGCCCTGTCCATATTGCCTGAGACCAGCCTCAGCGTGTCTCCATCGGCGAGTTCCGGCCGACCGCATCCGTAAGGCGGCGCAGGCGCATACTCGAGCCCGAGCGTCAGCGCCTTGGCATATCCCTCCCCGGCGATTTCAGCGAGCATCGTGAAAGCAAAATCGATGCCCGCGGTCACCCCGCCGCCGGTGAAGATGTTTCCGTCACGGACAACACGTGCCGGATCAGGGATGGCGCCGAACTCGGTCAGCAGGCCGCGCCAGGCCCAGTGACAGGCGGCGCGCTTGCCTTGCAGAAGTCCCGCCGCGCCGAGGATCAGCGAGCCAGTGCACACGGACGTGATGTACGTCGCCCCCAGTGCGAGGCGGCGCACTTGCGAGATGAATTCCTCGTCCAGTGCGGTTTCGGTGGCCGCCGATCCACCCGGCACGCAGATCAGGTCGCAGCGTTCGATCTCCGACAATTTCCGTGTACGGCCAATCACGAGGCCGCCTTCGGCCTCAATCTCGCCGCCATCGCGGCTCGCCACAATCGTGGTGGCGCCCGGCAGGCGGGAAAGAACCTGATGCGGGCCGGTGAAATCCAGCTGCGTAAGATTGGGATAGATCGCGAAAACGGTGACGAAAGGTGTCTGGCTCATGGCGGCCTCCTTGCTGACAGGTGATTTGTCGCCTAAAAGCGGTTTGGCAGGAAGGACATACTTCCCATGTTTTCCGCCAAACTTCGAACCCGCGATATCGGCATGCTCGTGTTCGACGGATTCCAGCTGCTCGACGCCGCCGGGACCCTCGGCGCGTTCGAAATGCCGATGCGCGGGATGTCGCCGCCGCCCTATCGGCTGTCGCTCTACTCGCTGGGGGGCGGCCCCGTGAGGGCTTTCTGCGGCCTTCTGATGATGACCGAAGCCCTGCCCCCGGGGCTGAAGCTGGACACGTTGATCGTCTCCGGCGGCGAAGGTACGCGCGAGGCGATGTCGGATCAAGCTCTGCTCGAAGCGATCGGCGATCTCTCGCAGCGCACCCGGCGGACCTGCTCGGTCTGCTCAGGCTCCTTCGTCCTAGCGGCGGCCGGCCTGCTGAAAGGACGCAGCGCAACGACCCACTGGCGCCGCTCCGAGACCTTCCGGCGCACCTTTCCGGAAACCAATCTGCAGGCCGACCGCATCTATGTGCGTGACGGCAAGTTCTGGACCTCCGCGGGCATAACCGCCGGAATCGATCTCGCCCTGGCGCTGATCGAGGATGATTTGGGCGAGGAGGTTTCGCGCCGCGCAGCCCGCGAACTGGTCGTGCACCAGCGCCGGGCCGGCGGGCAGTCCCAGTTCTCCGTGATCCAGGATGTGCGCCTCGCCTCTGGCCGGTTCGACGAGCTGATCGGCTGGGTACGGACGAATCTCGCGGCCTCTCTGGACCTCGATACGCTGGCCGCCCGCGCCGCGATGAGCCCGCGCAACTTCGCCCGCGTCTTCCGCGCCGAGACCGGCGCCACGCCGGCACGTTTCGTGGAGAAGCTGCGCCTCGAAGCCGCGCGCCAGAGCGTCGAGACGACCACCCTCCCCCTGCAAGCCATCGCGGCAGAGACCGGCTTTGGTGATCTGGAGAGGATGCGCGTCGCCTTCATGCGCGCCTATGGCCAGCAGCCGATGGTGCTCCGCCGCCAGGGCCGCACCAACTGCCCTGTTTGATAAAGGATTCCGAAAATTATCGAAAAACAACGATTGACATATCGTATTTCGATAATCCATAGAGGTTTCACCGCATACGGGAGGACCCCAAATGAACAAGACACTCACCGCCCTCGCCACGATTTCGCTGCTGCTGGCGCCTGCTGCGCTCGCTGAAAGCAAATCCTTTTCCGCCTCAGACTTCTCGCGCATCGAAGTCGAAGGCGCGATGAACGTCGTCTACAAGACCGCGCCGCAGACGTCCGTGAAGGTCGAAACCAGCGGCGGCGATTTCTCGGACGCCAGGATCGAGAATGACGCGGACACCCTCGTCGTCTCCCGCGTCAGCGCCGGCAAGAAAGGCGGCTTTTTCTCCTGGGGCGGCCGCTCGCTCAGCGTGTCGGATGACGGCAAGACCGTGAAGGTCAACGGCAAGAAGAAGCCGGTCTACACCGTCTACGTCACGGGCCCGGACCTCGAAGGCGTCAAGGCCTCGGAGTCGTCGCGCTTTGACTCGGCCACGATCAAGGCTTCCACGTTTGAAGCAAGCGCCTCGTCCAGCGCCACGGTCACGCTGGCCGGCACCGCGACGTCGGCCTCGCTGTCCGCCTCGTCCTCGGGCGAAATGGAAGCGGCCGAGTTTGCCGTCGGTACACTGAACGTTTCAGCCTCATCGAGCGGTGACGCGGACGTGCTGGTGACCGGCACGGGCGAGACCTCGATCAACGCATCCTCCTCGGGCGATGTCACGCTCAACTCGGCGGCTGCCGCGTCGTTCGATGTCAGCGCCTCTTCGGGCGCCAGTGTCGAGATGTCGGGCAGCTGCAACGCCATGACCGTGTCGGCCTCTTCCGGCGCAGATGTGGAAGCCGGTGACCTGCGCTGTGCCAGCGTCACGGTCAGCGCCTCAAGCGGCGCCGATGTGGACGCTTTCGCAACCGGCGCGGCTACGGCCCAGGCGTCGAGCGGCGCGGATGTGACGATCGCCGGCAAGCCGGCCACTCAGGACGGATCGAAATCCAGCGGCGGCTCGGTCAGCTTCAGCGACTAGCCGAAATCAAAGGACTCGGGCTTCAGGCCCGGGTCCTTCCATTTGAGGTCCATCCCTTCCAGCGCGCCGCGCACCACACGGGCGATGGCGGCGCTGCGCCGGGTGCGGCTGTCCGACGGGATGATGTACCAGGGCGCATGGCGGGTGGAGCAACGCTGCACTGCCAGCTGGTAGGCCGCCATGAATTCCGGCCACCGGGCGCGGTCATCGAGATCGACGGGATTGAACTTCCAGAGCTTGTGCTGCTCTTCGAGCCGTTCCTTCAGCCGGATACCCTGCTCCTCGTAACCGACATTCAGCATGAACTTGAGGACGACCGTGCCGTTCTCGCTGAGGTGTTTCTCGAACGCGTTGATCTGTTCGTAGCGTTTCTCGACGTCTTCGAGCGGCGCGAACTCGCGCACGCGCACCACCAGCACGTCTTCGTAGTGTGATCGGTCGAAGATGCCGACATTGCCCCGGCGCGGGACTGCGTTGTGGACGCGCCAGAGATAGTCGCGGGCGAGTTCCTCGCTGCTGGGCGCCTTGAAGGCCTTCACTTCCATGCCGAGCGGGGTCGTGTCCGAGAATACCGCCTTGATCGTGCCGGACTTTCCCGACGTGTCCATGCCCTGGAGGATCACGAGCAGGGAGCGCTTGCCTTCGGCGTAGAGCATGTCCTTCAGCTCGTTGATGACGGCGGCGTCCTTCTTGAGGCTGGTCTCGGCTTCCGCCTTGTCCGGGAACACATCGCGGCCGGAGGTATCGCGCGCCGACAGGTCGAACGGCTTGCCAGGAGCGGCGATGAGCGCCTTGCGGACGGCAGCGATCGAAGGAATGGCCATGGCTCAGGATCCAAAATGAAAAGGCCGCACCAGTCTGGCGCGGCCTTTCCGAAACTTCACGGAATTCAAGTCTCTTACGAGGAGTAGAATTCGACCACCTGGGCCGGTTCCATCTTCACCGGGTAAGGCACATCCGACAGGACCGGAATGCGCTTGAACTCGGCGGTCATCGCTTTCGGGTCGACTTCCACATAGTCCGGAATGTCGCGCTCGGCGCTGCCCAAGGCTTCGAGGACGAGGGCGAGGTTGCGCGACTTCTCGCGGACCTGCACGACGTCACCGGCCTTCAGGCGGGCGGAGCCGATGTTGCAGCGCTTTCCGTTCACGGTGACGTGGCCGTGGTTGACGAACTGGCGGGCGGCGAAGATCGTCGGGACGAACTTGGCGCGGTAGACGATGGTGTCGAGACGCGACTCGAGGATGCCGATCAGGTTCTCGGCCGAGTTGCCCTTCATGCGGGCTGCATCTTCGTAGATTTTCGAGAACTGCTTCTCGGTGATGTCGCCGTAGTAACCCTTCAGCTTCTGCTTCGCCATCAGCTGCATGCCAAAGTCGGAGACCTTGTTGCGGCGGTTCTGGCCGTGCTGGCCGGGCTTGTAGTTGCGCTTGTTGAAGGGAGACTTGGGGCGGCCCCAGATGTTTTCACCGACGCGACGGTCGATCTTGTACTTCGCGCTATGGCGACGTGACATGGCAGTACCTCAATTTTCAGCGCGGGCCGGTGGGCTCAGCTCGTTCGAGCCCACGATTACAACGGCGGCACCGCACCACCCCGTCATGAAGTCGCGGGTAAAACACCAATCTGGCGCTCGCGTCAAGCGCAGTGGCTGCTAGTGTGGCGGCATAAACAGGGAGGAATACATGGGACAGGTAAACGGTAAAATTGCAATAGTTACAGGTGCTTCCAGCGGAATCGGGCGCGCAGCGGCGATCGCGCTCGCCCGCGAGGGGGCCAAAGTCATGGCCACGGATGTCGATGAAGCGGGTCTCAAAGAGACCCAGGCCCTCATTTCCAAGGCCGGCGGGACAGTTGCCATCGCCAAACAGGACGTCATCGACGAGAAGCGGTGGGACGCCATTTTTGCCGAAACGACGAGCCTGTTCGGCACGCCCAACGTGCTGGTCAACAATGCCGGGATCGCGATTGCCGGGGCGCTGATGGACTATTCGCTGGCCGACTGGCAGCGCCAGATGGCGGTCAACACCGACTCGGTCTTTCTCGGCACCCGCGCGGCGATGCGGGCGATGAAGACGGGTGGCGGGTCGATCATCAACCTGTCCTCGGTGGCGGGCCTGCGCGGCTCGCCGGGGGTTGCGGCCTACTGCGCCTCCAAGGGCGCGGTGCGGCTGTTCACCAAGGCAGCGGCGGTCGAGTGCGCCGCGCTGGGGCTGAAGATCCGGGTGAACTCGGTCCACCCCGGCATCATCGACACGCCGATCTGGCAGAAGGAAATCACCCGCGTCACCGAGACGATGACGGCCGAACAGGTCGGCGCGCTGACGGCGCATTCGGGCGGCAACTCGCTCGACCCGAACATCGTGGCACTCGGCGGCACGCCGATGGGCCGCGCGGGCCGGCCGGAGGAAGTGGCGGAGCTGATCCTGTTCCTCGCCTCGGATGCCTCGAGCTTCACGACCGGGCAGGAACATATCGTCGATGGCGGACTGACGGCGCGGTAGCGCGCGGGGGCTTTTGCCTGAAAGTTTCTTGAGTGATCATGCACGGAGTATAACTCCGTGCACTGAGGTGTGGCGCAAGGATTCGGGAAGTATTTCGCAAGCGCCTGACGGCGCTGGGATTTATTTTCCGGCAGGGGCGGATTTTGTAGGCGCAAGGGCCCTGCCCTCGCGTTTCCACGCCTCAGATATCTGCTGCAGGCTGCCTCGTCCTTGCGACAATCCGTGTCGCGGGGATGGCGATATTTTCTCATTCATTCTCATTTTTTATCACCTGGTGCCGGTTTGTTATCGCGCCTTCGCGGGGAGTCTGGGTCCCGGGCATTTGCTGCGCAAATCCCAGGATGACGACAAACGGGCGGTGCGGAGGATGACGGAGCCCCCCCCAAAGCAAAAGGCCGCCTCCTTCCGGAAGCGGCCTTTGTGTTTTGAGCTGGCAGCAGCCCTACGCTTGCGCTTCGGCGTAATCACCTGCGTTTGATCCCCCGGATCAAACGCTTCGCTTCGCGAACCGGTGATTACTTCTTGATTTCCGACACGACGCCGGCGCCGACGGTGCGGCCGCCTTCGCGGATGGCGAAGCGCAGGCCCTTGTCCATGGCGATCGGGTTGATCAGCTCGACGTCCATCTTCACGTTGTCGCCCGGCAGCACCATTTCCTTGTCGGCCGGCAGTTTCACGATGCCGGTGACGTCGGTGGTGCG
>CAMDAC010000017.1 GCA_945888325.1 Candidatus Sulfopaludibacter sp. SbA3 | reverse complement strand
ATCTCGATGGCGCGGATGCCCGGATTTTCGCGGCGGAGTTTCTCGATCGCCTTGTCGCACTCGGAATCTGCCTGCGGCCACGAGATCATCGCCATGGCCAGGACGCTGGCATGGACGAGGGCCGAGACGGTGAAACCGCGAAGCATGGTGCGGGCAGGCTCCTTCCGGTCCTAGCGTTTCTGTTCGGTGATGAACGACATGCGCGTGTAGCCGGCGCGGCGCACCTCGGCGGTAACTTCCATGACGCGGCCATACGGCACGTCCTGGTCGGCATAGAGGTAGACCTGCTTGTCGTACCCCTCGCCGACGATGGCGTTGAGCTGGCTGGCGAGATCTTCGGTCTGGATTTCCGTCTGCTGGACGAGGACCGTGCCGTCGGCGCGCACCCAGAGCGTCAGGGGCGCATCGTTCGCCTCGGACTTCAGGGGTGCGGACGTTGTCCTGGGCAGGTTCACTTCCTCGCCGCGGATCAGCAGCGGGGCGGTGACCATGAAGACGATGAGCAGCACCAGCATCACGTCCACGAAGGGGGTGACGTTGATTTCCGCATTGAGGGCGCGCCGGCCGCGCCGCCCGCCTTTTCCGCCGGAACCGAGGATGAGTCCCATGGCGCTCTAGTCCCGCGTCGCGTCGGAGGCCCGGCGCGATAGGCGCACAAGGACATCCTGGGAGAAGCTGTCGAGCTGGTCCCCGAGCTTGGTCAGGTCGGCAGTGAACTTGTTGTAGAAGATGACCGCCGGGATGGCCGCGATCAGGCCGAGGCCGGTGGCGAAGAGGGCTTCAGCGATCGGGCCGGCGACGGTGCCGAGGCTGGTATCCTGCGCTTCGGCGATGTTGAGGAAGGCGTTCATGATGCCCCAGACCGTGCCGAAGAGGCCGATGAAGGGCGAGGCCGAGCCTATGGTGGCAAGGATGGAGAGGCCGTTGCCGGCGCGGCCGAGTTCGCGGTCCACCGCGGCGCGCATCGAGCGCTCGGCGCGCATCACGATGGCGGAGGCTTCGGCGGGGGTGGCGAGCGACTTGCCGGCATCCTGCCATTCGCGGGCGGCAGAAACGAAGACGCGGGAGGCGGGATCCTTGCCGCCCTGCCCCGGGCGCAGGTCAAACTCGCCGGCGCGGCCGTTCCAGAACGCCTCCTCGAAAGCGAGGGCTGATTTCTTCAGGCCGCCGAGCGCAAAAAGCTTCTCGCCGATCACGATCCAGGACCAGATCGAGGCCAGCAAGAGGACGACCAGGACGATCTTCACGACAATGTCTGCTTCGCCCAGCAAGGCGATCAGCGAAAAATCGCTGGTGCTGGCAACGTTGCCGATGGATTCGTTTTCCATGAACGAGGTGTCTCCCAAACTTCATCCGGGCGCGTCGCGCCCGCGTGTGCGGCGGTACAAGGATTCGGCCCGGAGCAATGCGCGGGGACCACAGGTCTTCCGCCCCTCTTTCCAGCCCGAATCCGGCAGAAACACGGCGCGGGCCGGGTTTTGCGCAGTCACATAAGGGATATCCGCCAAGGGTTAAGGCTTCGTGGCAAATTGTTAACCACCGGGGCGCTGAAACGGGTGCCCGACGCTGCTTTTCCGGGCAGGTCAGCCCGCCTGCCAGCGATAGGCCTCAAGGTGCTCCGCGATTTCCTTGATCGGGCGGCGCAGGCGCCCGTCGGCATGGATCATCACGGCGGTGATCTCGGCTTCAGCGATCAGTTCCCCGTCCCGCAGGCAGGACTGCACGAAGCGGATTCGGGGCCCGTCCATGCCGAGATAGCGCGTGCGGATGTGCAGGAGGTCGTCCACCTTGGCGGGCCGGCGGTAGGTGACGTTGACGTTGGTCAGCGTGAACGCGGCCGGGTCTTCGCGGGCCAGCAGCGACTGGTGCGAGACGCCGGCATCGCGCAGGTGGTCCGACCGGCCGCGCTCGAAGAAGCGCAGGTAGTTGGCGTGATAGACCATGCCGGTGAAGTCGGTGTCCTCGTAATAGACGCGCACAGGCAGCCAGTGCTGGCGGGCGGCGTCGAAGTTATGGGCGTCGAGGGGCGGCAGGGTCATGGGGCGCCCGTACCAGACTTTCGCACCAGCATGAAGGCGTGGCCGAGGGCGTCGACGAGGGCGAGGGCTTCGGCGAGGTCGGCATGGGTCTGGCGGATCGTCTCATCGTCCCATTCGCCGGTGATCAGGTCGATCAGATGGAAGCGGTTCAACTCACTGGCAAAGTCGAACACGAGATGGCCGGCGCGGGCGACGGCGCGGAACTTGCCGCCATGCGAGAGGGCAATGACGCGCTCGATGACGGCCGGGTTGAAGATGGCGCGGGCCTCGACCTGGTCGGAGGCGCGCAGCCGGTAGAGCGCATCGAAGGCTTTCGGGCCGAGGTCCACGTCCTCAAGCAGGGTGCCGTTCGGGTCCTGGGGCCAGACATACTTTCTGGCCCGTAGCTGTGTGACGCCGTGCAAGCGAATCGGCGCTTCGAGGACGATGACGAGATGGTAGATATTCGGCGCGTCTTCGACCGACTCGACCCATTCGAACATCGAGAACGTGAGCCCGCCGCGCGTGCCCTCGAAGCCATCTTCGACATGCCGCATGCTGGAGGCTTGCTCGTTGAACTTCGCCTTCTGTTCCGGGGTGCCCGCGATATAGGAATAGCCTTCCAGCAGCAGGCCGCTGTCGCGCACGATGGCGACGGCGCCGTCCATGCCGCCGGCCGCATTCAGTGACGCGGTCGCCTCGCGCAGGATGGCAGGCGCCCAGCTCTGCTTGGCCAGCCATTCGAGACCCTTCGGCGCGCCGCCCGGGGCGGGCACGTATTTGACGCCGAGGGGCGCGGTAATCCGGTTCATCACCTCGCCCTTGATTCCGACGCGGGCCTGCGCCTCGACGACGAGCTTTGCGAGCTGGCCGCGCACGAGGAACAAGGCGATCGCCATGTAGGCAATGAACAGGATGGGAAAGAGCAGGAATTGCAGGAATTCCCATCCCGCGCCATTCGGCAGAATGAATTCGAAAGCGAAGAATGTGCCGCCGAAGGCGAAGAAGGCGGTCGTCGTCGCGCGCGAAATGAGCTTGGTCTGGCGCGCAGGATCAATGGAATCGATCTTCACCTGATCGAGCAGGGGGCGCAGTTCGGCCTCCGACCGCGCGCGTGCACCGGCAAAGCCGGCATGTGCTTCGATCTCGTCCCAGCCCTTGGTCATGAATCCCGACTAGCAGAGGCGGCGGGCGGCGTCATCCTTGTGCGGCGACGCGAGAGATCGCGGGCGGCAGCGTTTCATGCGAATGAGGGGCCATGGCAATCTCCTCTGCCCTGATCTCTGTGATCCGCGGATTGCGCGGCCGTTGTCCCGAATGCGGGCGCGGCAAGCTGTTTGCGGGCTATCTGAAGCAAGCGCCGGGGTGCAGCGTGTGCGGCGCGGCGACGGGCGAGATAGCGGCGGAGGACGGGCCGCCCTGGCTGACCGTGCTGATGCTCGGCCCCCTTCTGGCGGCGTTGACCTTCATCGCGGCGCGGCATGAGGACTGGCCGCTGTGGATGCGGCTGGCCGGACTCGGCACGTTTGCGGTCGGCGCGGTGCTGATCCTCCTGCCACGGATCAAGGGCGGGTTGATCGGCGTGCTGTGGGGGATGCGCCCGCCTGCCTAATGGGCGGCGGCGCGCTGCGGAACCAGCGAACGCTTCAGGATCGCGAGGGAATCGGCAAGCGGCCGGCGGTTCTCGACAAAGTCCGCGCGCCAAGGGCGCCGGTAGGGACGGATACCATGGGCCGCGCGAATCTCGTCAGGCGTGAGATGCCAGAGCGATTCCCACTCAATCGTGATGACGGGCGGCGTCTCGCGCCCGTGCACCCAGGCACTGGTCATCGTGTCCATCAGGACCGGATAGGCAAAGTCCGGCGCCAGCGCGCCGACCGCCGCAGAGACCGACAGGAACTGCGCAGAATAGGAATGCCCGAACTGCGCCAGCTGGAAGGCCGAGATGGCCAGCTCATGCAGCGAGGTCGTCTCGTAGCCGGCGGTGATGTGCCAGAGGTCATGCGCCTGCAGGATGCGGGTGTTGAGATAGTCGAGCGGCTTGCTGAGGCGGGACAGGCCGATCGACTCCCGGTCGAGCACTTCAAGATCGAATTTGTTGTCGACGATCAGATCGTGGAAGGCACGGCCCAGCGAGCCCGGCGGGCAGGCGGCGAGGTCTTCCAGGCGGACATGTTCCGGGAGCGGACGGTCTGCGATTTCCGGGACGCCCGGCCAGAGATAGGACATGGCGGCAAGCCGGGCCTCGAACGCGGCCGGCATCCTGCCGCCGAGGGTGGCCGTTCTCTGGGTGACCGCGAGCGCGTCAAGCTTCCCGGCGGCCAAGTCTTCCGCGACGGACCACCAGGCGCCGAATAGATCCGGCGGGACGTCGCCGGGCGGGAGCGCAAGCGTGCCGAGCGGCGCCGCCTTGACCGGCTTGCCCCGCCAGCCGAGCGCGAGGGCGTCGTAGATCTCGCCCGTCCGGTCGGGCTCGAGGAAGGCCGTGCGGGCGAGCAGGCCGGCCATTGCGGCGCGGGCGGCGGGACCGGACTTGCCTTTGGCTGCGGCGAGTTCTGACGCGAGCGCGCGGACGCCCGCGGCGTCCAGCGCGCTGTTGAAGTGGGCGTGAGCGCGGTGCTTCAGGTCTTCAGGCGTCATGCTTGTGTCTCCTGAGCCGAACCTAGACCAGCTGCGGCGGCGATCAAGCCGGTTTCGGGACGCCTTCGGGCAGGCGCGGCAGGCCGTCGTCAAAGTCAAAGAAGGCGGCCTGGTGGCTGGTCCAGATATGCACGACAGGCTTCGAAGGTAGCGGCGTGTCGAGACTGGCCACACGCAGGATGACGGCGTCCTGCGCCGTCCATTCGGCCATCAGGTGGGAACCGCACTTCGGGCAGAAGTGGCGCAGCTTGCCGGGCGTGGATTCAATATGGGCGACGACATCTTCGCCGCGCGTCCAGGCAAAATCGGCGCGCGGGACACGCGCCGTGGTGGCGAAGGCGGCGGAATGGGTTTTCTGGCAGGTGCGGCAATGACAGTGCCCGATCGGACCTAGGCTCGCGGCACGGTAAGCGACGGCGCCGCAAAAACAGCTCCCTTCGAACAGGCTCACTCCTCGTCCGTGAACAGAGCGCTTTGCTGGCCGCCCGGTGCCTTGAGGCCAAGACGCTCGTACGCAAGCGGCGCAGCGACGCGGCCTCTTGGAGTGCGGGCGACGTAACCTTTCTGCATCAGGTAAGGCTCGATCACGTCCTCGACGGCGTCGCGCGCTTCGGAGAGCGCGGCGGCGAGCGTGTCGGCGCCGACCGGGCCGCCGGCATAGGTTTTGACGAGGGCGTGGAGGTAGCGCCGGTCGAGCGCGTCGAGGCCGTCACTGTCGATTTCCAGACGTTTGAGCGCGCGGTCGGCGGCAGGCTTGTCGATCGGCTGGCCTTCAGCGTCGGCAAAGTCGCGCACACGGCGGAGCAGGCGCAGCGCGATGCGGGGCGTACCGCGGGCGCGGGAGGCGATCTCGACGGCGCCTTCCTCCGTGATCGGAGCACCGAGCTTGCGCGCAGCGGCCATGACGATGCGGGCGAGTTCTTCGGGCTCGTAGAATTCGAGGCGGATCGGGATGCCGAACCGGTCCCGCAGCGGCGTCGCGAGGAGGCCCGCGCGGGTCGTCGCGCCGACGAGTGTGAAGGGCGCCAGATCAAGCCGCACGGAGCGGGCGGCGGGCCCCTCCCCGATCACGAGGTCGAGCGCGTAATCCTCCATCGCGGGATAGAGGATTTCCTCGACGATGGCCGGCAGGCGGTGGATCTCGTCGATGAAGAGGACGTCGTTCGGCTCGAGGTTCGTCAGGATCGCGGCAAGGTCGCCGGCCTTGGCGATGACAGGGCCGGAGGTGGCGCGGAAGCCGACACCCATCTCGCGCGCGAGGATCTGCGCCAGCGTCGTCTTACCGAGGCCGGGCGGGCCGAAGAGCAGCACATGGTCGAGCGCTTCCGAGCGGGCGCGGGCGGCGTCGACATAGACCTTCAGGTTCGACTTCGCCTTGCGCTGGCCGACATAGTCCTCGAACGTCTGTGGCCGGAGGGCCCGGTCCAGCGCGTCCGGCGCCTGGGCCTGCGAATCGGCGAGGGAATCCTTGCGGCTCACCGCGCGAGCTCCTTCAGCGCGCCCTTGACGAGGGCGCTGACCGTATCGGCGCTACCATCCTTGGCGGCGGCGGCAACGGCGCGGGAGGCTTCGGACGGCGTGTAGCCGAGATTGGTCAGCGCACTGATGGCTTCAGCGCGGGGACCCGTGCTGGCCGCCACGGGCGCGGAGGCGAGACCGGCAACAGCGGCGGTTTCAAACCGGCCGAAACGTCCCATCGGCGGGGCCTTGCCCGCGAGTTCGGTGACGATGCGCTCGCCGAGTTTCTTGCCGATACCCTTGGCGCGCGTGAAGGCACCGGAATCGCCGAGCGCGATGGCGTCCATGATCTCGGCGGGCGCGAGGCCGTCCAGGATGGCGAGGGCGGACTTTCCGGCGACGCCCGGCACATCCTGCAGCCTTACGAACCAGGCGCGTTCCTCGTCCGTGGCGAAGGCGAACAGGGTGATCGAGCTTTCGGTGACGCGGGTTTCGACCTGCACGGTGACGCGGTCTCCCGCCTGCAGGCGCGCGAGCAGGCGCGTGCCGGCAAGGGCGACATAACCGACGCCGTTCACGTCGATCAGCACATGGTCGAGGCCGATGGCGCCGACCTCTCCGGTGAGGCGGCCGACGATCATGCGGCGCCCTTCCGCCGGAGCGGCGGCGGCAGGTGATGCGCAGTGCAGATGGCGCAGGCGAGCGCGTCGGCGGCGTCGAGCTTCATCTCCCCTGCCCGCGGCAGCAGCCGCTGGACCATGAACTTGACCTGGTCCTTGTCGGCCGTGCCTGTTCCGACCACGGACAGTTTAATCTGCCGCGGCGCAAATTCGGCGACCGGCACGCCGGCCATTGCGAGGGCCGCCATCGCGGCGCCGCGGGCCTGGCCGAGCTTCAGCGCCGAGCGGGGGTTGGCGTTGACAAGGGTCTCCTCGACCCCGGCCGCGTGCGGCGCGTGGTGGCGGGCGAGTTCGCCGACACATTCGAAGATTTCCGCGAGCCGTTCGGCCATCGAGATATCAGTCGCCGCCGAGATGACGCCGTGGGCGACATGGGAGAGGCGCATGCCGGTCTGCTCGATGATGCCCCAGCCGGTATGGCGGAGGCCGGGGTCGATGCCGAGGATGCGAATCGGAGCGCTCATGCGCGCCACCCTAGCAGCGCGAAGGGTTAAAGACAGCTTGAAGTTTCACTCTTTGTTCGCGGGCTCCACCGCGAGCATGATTTCGTAGCGGCGCAGGAAGAAGGGCACGAAGGGCGCGTCATAGCCGGCCCATTCGGGCTCGCCTGTCGCCGTGTAGCCACGGGCGTCCGCGAAGGCGCGCAGGGCTGTTTCGGCCTTTTCCTGCTTCTTCGGCGTATCGCCGCCTGTGTAGCGGTAGGCGGCAACGGTGCGCCCGGGCAGAGGAACGAGGCGGATATCGGGGTTGGTGGGCGCGGGCAGCGCTTCCATCGTCCATTCCGCAGGCATGATGAAATGCACGGCGTAGCTGCCAACCGCGGCCGATTCTGCCGCCGTGACGGGCGCGGTCATGGCGATCTTCTGGCCCTTCGGCGCGGCGGTGACCGGGCTGGTCATCGCGATCTTCTGGCGCGGCGCGTTGCCGCCGAAAATGTAATTCGCCAGCGGACGGAATCCGGCATTCGCCGCCTCCGCCAGCGACGGCGCCTCGACGGTCACTTCGGCAACGATCATCGGCGCATAAGCGCGGATTTCAGCGGCGCCATCTTCGGCGATGACGGTGAAGGCGGGCATGGGCGTTGGCTCCTCGGCATGGGCGCAGGCCGCCAGCATCAGCGCAAGGGCGGGCAGAACAAGACGTTTCTGGACGATGGCAATCATGAGAATACCCTGGACCCTCCTTGAAAGAACTACGTTGATCTCGATCAGTTGGTTTCATTCAGCCCGAAAAAGGGCCGCGACCCGTTGAAGGATCGCGGCCACACATTTCTGCCTCAGGGAGGCCTATTCCTTCGGCAGGAGAACCGTATCGATGACGTGGATCACGCCGTTCGAAGCTTCGATGTCAGCCGTGGTGATGGTGGCTTCATTGGCCTTGGCGGTGCCATCAGCTTCGACGCGGGCCGAAAGGTCGAGACCGGCGACCGTCGTGGTGGCGACGGCGGCATCAGCGGCCGGAAGATCGGCGGCCATCACTTTGCCCGAAACCACGTGATAGGTCAGGATCTTCGCGAGCTGTTCCTTGTTCTCGGGCAGCAGCAGCGAGTCGAGCGTGCCGGCGGGCAGCGCAGCGAAGGCGGCGTTGGTCGGCGCGAAGACGGTGAAAGGGCCGGGGCCCGACAGCGTTTCGGCGAGACCGGCGGCCTGGACGGCGGCGACGAGGGTCGAGAAATCCGGGTTGCCGGCGGCGATGTCGACGATGGTCGTCGGGGCCGGGGCAACTTCTTCCACGACCGGTTCGGCCACGACTTCTTCAACAACAGCCGGCTCGGTCGTGACGGTTTCAGCAGGGGAGCAGGCGGCGAGCGCAAAGGCGCTGACAGCCGCAACGGCGAACAGTTTGAATTTCATGGGGGGTCTTCCTTTTGGTAACTGGCAGGTACTCGGGAGGCGCGCTTCGCGTCGCGCCTGCCAACACTTGGAACGAATGCTCCACCCGGCCAGTGCCTGACCTCACATTTTTTCAAGGCCATTTTGGGGCAGGGTAGAATTTGCCCCTCAGACGCTCAACTCATCCACTTCAGCACGCGGGGCTGGATGGGGTTGGCGAACTCGCGGCCTTCGGTGCGGGCGGCGGTCCATTCGCGTTTGAGCTGCTGGTACCATTTGGCCTGCACGTCGATATCGTCGATCCAGAGCATCGCTTTCTGGTGCGCCATGCCTTGGTTCTGCAGGTCCACCATCTCGCCGTCCTGCGCGAGGAATTTTGCGCCCATGCGTCTGGCCACCGGCACGGCGAGGTGCAGCAGTGGGGCGCCGGTCCACCAGGTGAATTGGGTAATGCGGGTTTTCTTCGGCGCCTCGGGCGTCAGGCACGTCAGCGTCAGGAGGCGCGCGGTCTCGTTCGAGATGATTTCCCACCGGTAGCCCGGCAGCTGGAAACAGATCTCGGTCTGCACATTGCCGCCGAAGACCCAGCGATAGAGTTTCGAGTTTGACGAGGGCGCGTGCCGGTCGATCGCCCAGCCGCGCTCGATCGGGCCGAAAGGTTTTTCCTTGAGCTTCAGGCCCGTGGACGGCGGGCGCCACCACCACTGGTTATGCACGAACGGCACGTGAGCGGGGTCCATCAGCCCGACGACGGCGTCGTCCATATGGGCGTTGAACACGTCCTCGATGATGAAGCCGGGTTTGTCCGGGAGCGGACCAAAGGACGGCGGCGGCACGGCGGGCGCCGCAAGGCTGCGCGGATCGTGCGCGACGTAGAGATAGACCGCGCCGTTCGCCTCGTGGACGGGGTAGCGGCGGACCTTCACTTTCGTGGGGTCGTACGGGCTGTCCTCGATCAGGCTCGGCATCAGGCGGCAGCCGCCATCGGTGCCGAAGCGCCAGCCGTGATACGGGCATTGCAGCGTCCACTCGCCCTTCGTCTCGATCTGCCTGCCGGCCGAGAGCGGCACGAGGCGGTGCGGGCAGATGTCGCGTAGGGCAAACGCCTCCCCTGCCGGCGTGCGGGCGACGACGACCGGCTCACCCAGCACCATCAGCCGTTCCTGCGTGCCGGGCTTCAGCCGGGCGGACGGCGCAGCCAGGTACCAGCAATCGGTGAGGTAGCCCTCATCGGTGATGCCGGTCTTTGCAGGAACGGGTTGGGTATCGGGCAAGGCGGGGCCTACTCCGTGACCGTGACGGTCAGCTCATAGGTGTCGGTCGGCGGCTCGTCCGATTCCCAGGGGCGGCCTTCGTGCAGCTTGAACTTGCCAGTGCCGGCGGCGTTGGCCGTGAAGTCGAACGAGAGATAGTGGTTGCCGCCGGTGAAGCCGGGCAATTCCTGATGGGCGGGATCGGTCGGGCGGCCGCCTTCGCCGGCGGGGCCGAAGAAGGCCGGCGTCTCGTCAAGGATCCAGACATATCCGGCAGTCGGAATGGATTCGAGCTCTATGCGAAGGGTCTGGCCGACTTTCAGCGCGATTTCGCCGCCCTTCTTGTCATAACCGGCATAAACGACACCGGCTTCAGCTTCGGCCTGGGCGTCGGCGGCGGCCTTGGCGGCCTCCTCGGCGGTCGGCATTTCGGGGGGCTGGTAGTCTGAGGGCTCCACGGCGGTCTCCTCTGCAGCGGCGGGCGCAGCCCCATCCGCGGCGATCTTGGGGGTGTGGCAGCAGGCGCCAAGCGCCAGGGCGGCTGCGGTGGCCATCAAAAGTCTCATGGAAAGTCCTCTTCACTCCAACGCCCGCACCTTTACGACGCGCCGCCCGGCGGCGCCAGCACCGGTGTAAGTCCGGGCCTACTTCCCGCAGCCAGCCTCCCCCGCTATATGCCGCCCATGACCCCACGCGACAAAATCCGCAATTTCTCGATCATTGCCCATATCGACCATGGCAAATCGACCCTCGCTGACCGCCTGATCCAGGCCTGCGGCGGCCTGACCGACCGCGAAATGAGCGAACAGGTGCTCGATTCGATGGATATCGAGAAGGAGCGCGGCATCACCATCAAGGCGCAGACCGTGCGCCTGACCTACAAGGCCAATGACGGCGAAACCTATACGCTGAACCTGATGGACACGCCGGGACACGTGGACTTCGCCTATGAGGTGAGCCGGTGCCTGGCTGCATGCGAAGGCTCGCTGCTGGTGGTGGATGCCTCGCAGGGCGTCGAGGCCCAGACGCTGGCCAACGTGTACCAGGCGATCGATCAGAACCACGAGATCGTGCCCGTGCTCAACAAGGTGGACCTGCCGGCCGCCGACGTGGCGCGCGTCAAGGAGCAGATCGAGGAGATCATCGGCCTCGACACCTCGAACGCCGTTGAGATTTCCGCCAAGACCGGCTTCGGCATTGCGGACGTGCTGGAAGCCATCGTCACCCAGCTGCCCCCGCCCCGCGGCGGCGAGGTTACCGCGCCGCTCAAGGCCGCGCTGGTGGATGCCTATTACGACCCCTATCTCGGCGTCGTCGTCATCGTGCGCGTGCATGAGGGCGTGCTGAAGAAGAAACAGTCTATCCGCATGATGCGCACCGGCGGCGTCTACGAGATCGACAAGATCGGTACCTTCAATCCGAAGCTCACCGAGACCGACGCCCTCGGCCCGGGCGAGGTCGGCTATTTCGTCGCCTCGATCAAGGAAGTCGGCGATACGGCCGTCGGCGACACCATCACCGAGGACAAGCGCCCGACGGACAAGGCCCTGCCCGGCTACAAGGAAGTGCAGCCCGTCGTGTTCTGCGGCCTGTTCCCGATGGACGCGGGCGACTTCGACGACCTGCGCGCCGCGATGAGCAAGCTGCGCCTCAACGACGCCTCCTTCACCTGGGAGATGGAAACCTCCGCCGCGCTCGGCATGGGCTTCCGCTGCGGCTTCCTTGGCCTCTTGCACCTCGAGATCATCCAGGAACGCCTCAGCCGCGAGTTCGACCTCGACCTGATCGCGACCGCGCCGAGCGTGGTCTACCAGATGACGATGACGGACGGCTCCGAGATCGAGCTGCACAATCCGGCCGACATGCCGGACGTCGTGCGCATCTCGGAAATCCGCGAGCCGTGGATTTCGGCGACGATCTACACGCCGGACGAATATCTCGGCTCGATCCTGAAACTCTGCCAGGACCGGCGCGGCGTGCAGACCGAACTTTCATACGTGGGCGGACGAGCCTGCGTAAAATACGAACTGCCGCTGAACGAGGTCGTGTTCGACTTCTACGACCGCCTGAAATCGATCTCGCGCGGCTATGCGAGCTTTGACTACAACCTGATCGGCCACCGCGCCGAGAACCTCGTGAAGCTGCAGATCCTCGTCAACGAGGAGCCGGTGGACGCGCTCGCCATGCTGGTGCACCGCGACCGGGCCGAAGGCCGCGGCCGCCAGATGTGTGAGCGGCTGAAGGACCTGATCCCGAGGCAGATGTTCAAGATCCCCATCCAGGCCGCTATCGGCGGACGGGTCGTCGCGCGCGAGACGATCAGCGCCATGCGCAAGGACGTGACCGCGAAATGCTATGGCGGCGACGCCACCCGCAAACGCAAACTGCTGGACAAGCAGGCCGCCGGCAAGAAACGCATGCGCCAGTTCGGCAAGGTCGAAATTCCGCAGGAAGCCTTCGTGGCGGCGCTGCGGATGGATGGAGATTAGGGCTCAGTACGGACCGACGAACACGGCGCGCGTCTGCCCGATGCGATCCCACCAGTAGTTCCCCTTGATCGTGTCCTCGTATTTCACGAACCAGCCCCAGATGTGCAGGCTGGAAGCGGCAACGTAGGCCGCGATCATGCGATAGAAATGCCTTGGCCGGACGTCCGGGTCCGGATCATTCTCGATCCGGTAGCCCATGATGTACTGGCCGGGGGTGGCGCGCCCGAACAGCGGTTGAAGCCAGAAATAGCTGGCCATTACACCCAGTATCAGCAGGTTGCCGAGCGGTCCCACACGATCGGGCTCAGACACGTCGCTGGCCGGCACACTAATCCAGAACGCCTCAGCCAGTCGCGGCATTAATTGCTGAAACGCCATGTAGGCGGCGCCAATCACGAAAAAGAGCAAATGAACATCTACAAGAAAAGCCGCACAGCGCCGCCAGATGTTCACCGGGCGGTCCAGACCAGGGACAGGCGCCGCCCTTGGCGCAAACAGCGCCGCATACGCGGTGACGGCCGCGAGTCCTGCAAGCCAGTAACCGACCTCTGGCTGCTGCGGGCATGACAGAATGCAGTCCGAATCGACATCGGAATAATGCGCGAACCCGGCAAAAATGCCGACCAGCAGTGTGATGAGAACACCTGCATACACCGTGCGGTCCAAAGCGATCCTGCTGCTCATCCACCGTGCCCCAACTATCTTCAGTGGATTGTTTTGCAGCTGACCCGCACTTTCGCAATGCTGCCAATCCGGACGGGCGGGCTTTAGCTTTGCAGAGTGCATTTGTCGAAGGCCGTAACGCACGATTCCGTGCTAAGTTCTGCTGTATACGGTGATTTAAAGCCCCTCGCTCGCGGGGAGAGACGCTTTGAGGATCACCCCGCCCCATCCAGCGCCGCGATCTCCTTGTCCAGCGCCTTCACTGCCCGCGCATTGAGCCAGGCGACCAGTCCGAACACGGCGGCAATCGGGGCGGCGGTGGTGGCGAAGAGGGTGAGGCGGGCGATCAGGGGCGCGTCCAGTTCCGGCGTGAAGGCAACGGCGCCGATGAAGACCAGCATACCGGGCACGAAGGGCGCGAGATACCATTGCCAGACGGAGGCGAGAGCCTTCCGCTGGCGGAGGAGTTCGGCGCGGTGGAAGTCCGCAAGGCTGGCGGCATGGTCCAGCCCGGCAGCGTTCGGCGCGCCCGCCAGTGTGTGCAGCTTCCAGCAGACATACAGCGTGCCAAGGATGATGAGGCCGGCGCCGGCGCGCACCATCGGCTCCGGAATGATGACGACCATCCTGGCGAACACGCCGATCACCAGCGCGGCAGCGGCGTATTCGATCCTGTTCCGGGTACGGATTTTCGATTGGAAGCGGGTGGCGCGCTGGCGCAGTTGGGCGGCGGTCATGATGAAGGGTTCCTGTTGCTGACGGGTCCAGAGGGCTTGGAGGGGATCGCGCTCAGACATTTTGGGTCTCCTTGAAATCCTTCGCGAGCTGCGACTTGAGGCGGGAAATGCGGGTGGCGACGGCGCTGGGGGTGAGGCCGGTGATCTCCGCGATGGAAGCGGCGTCGAGGTCTTCGAGGTAAAGCGTGAGCAATTGCCGGTCCGGCGGCTGCAGCCGGCGGATCCAGGCATTGAGCCGGTCCACGCCGTCGCGCTCTTCCAGCTGGCGGGCGAGGCTGTCGGCGCCCGCCAGCTCGCCGGCCGCGTCGATGTCGATGGTGTCCCGCCTCATGCGGCGTTCGCGGTCGACATGGCTGGCGGCGGTGTTGTGAGCGACGCGGTAGGCCCAGGTGCGCAGGCTGCAGCGGCCATCGAAACGGGCGAAGCTGCGCCAGAGAGCCACGTGCATGTCCTGCAGCAGGTCGCGGCGGCGCTCTTCGTTCGCCTCGGTCGCCCGGGCGAGGCGCTGCAGCGCCGGGCCGAAGGCTTCGGCGGCTTCGAAATAGAGCTGATCCTGATCCGGCGCGGGTTTCATGATCAGGTTAGTCCGGCGCGCGGGAGGTTTCTTACAAGGCTATCTGCACGCAGAAGGCCGCTTCTATGGCGGCGGAGTCAACGCTATACGCCCCGCATGACCCGCGCCCTGACCATCCTCGGCATCGAAACCTCCTGCGACGAGACCGCCGCGGCGGTGCTGCGCCTTGAGGAGGGCCGCGCGACGCTGCTGTCGGACGTGATCCGCACGCAGCTGGAGGAACATGCGCCGTATCTCGGCGTGGTGCCGGAAATTGCCGCGCGGGCGCATGCGGAACTGGCGGACGCGGTGGTGGCGAAGGCCATGGCCGAGGCGGGCATCGGATACGACGCGCTGGACGGCGTGGCGGCGACCGCCGGGCCGGGCTTGATCGGCGGCGTGCTGGTGGGGCTGATGACCGGCAAGGCGGTCGCGCAGGCCGCCGGCATTCCGTTCATTCCGGTCAACCATCTGGAGGGCCACGCCCTCTCCCCCCGCCTCGCCTCGGATTGTCCGTTCCCGTATCTTCTGCTGCTGGTCTCCGGCGGGCATTGCCAATTCCTGGAAGTGCGCGGGCTGGGCGAGTACAAACGCCTCGGCTCGACCATCGATGATGCCGTCGGCGAGGCGTTCGACAAGGTCGCAAAGCTGATGGGCCTCGGCTTTCCGGGCGGCCCAGCGGTGGAGCAGTTGGCGGCGAGCGGGAACCCGAAAGCACATGACTTTCCGAGGCCCTTGCTGAATCGGCCGGGCCTCGAGATGAGCTTTGCGGGGCTGAAATCAGCCGTCGCACGCGTCACCGAAGGCGCGGAAACAGACGCGGCCAAGGCCGATATCTGCGCGAGTTTCCAGGCCGCGATCTGCGATGTGCTCAGCGAGAAGTCCGCCCGCGCATTGGCAGGGTTTGATCCGAGCCCGAACGGCAAGCGGTTCGTGGTCGCCGGCGGCGTCGCCGCCAACAAGGCGATCCGCGCGGCGCTCGAGACGGCAGCGGCGGCACAGGGCGCGCAGCTGATTGCCCCTCCCCTTCGTCACTGCACGGACAATGCGGCCATGATCGCCCTGGCAGGGGCCGAACGGCTGGCGGCAGGCATGCTGGACGGGACGGACGGATTGGACGCAGGATCGCGGCCGCGCTGGCCGCTGGACGAGGCGGCAGCGCTCAGCGCCCCGGTCTATGGCGGCGGCCACAAGGGCGCCAAGGCGTAATTTCAGTTTTCAGGAAAAGAAAAACCGGAACCTGAAGGGCTGGGGGAAGCCTCAGGTCCCGGCAGGAACCCGCAAACGCGCGTCAGGGGCGGTGCGCAGGATGCGGGTGTTTGGCGGCTGCCGGCCAGCGGCAGGGCGCGTCACGTTCAGACGACGAAGTTGGCGAGGCCGAAGGTCGCCCACACGGTGAGCAGGGCGGCCGGAACGGCTGCGAGGAAGGAGACGAGCGACTGGCGGGCTTCGGTGCGGGAAGAGGTGGTCATGGCGGAGCTCTTTGGACTGCTGGAGGGCAACTGCTGCCGTCCATGAGTCTTATCTAGCACCGCTCTGAACGTTGGTCAATGAACAAAATCGTTTTTATTCACTAATCAGTCTTCAGGGCCGAAACGGGCAGGAGTTTACCCGTCACCGGGCAGACTTCGCCGGTCGACGGGGTGATGCCGTCCCAAGGCGCGGGAACCTGCGCGCCCTTCGAAATGCCGGCGAGCAGCAGGTCCATCACGCCGTCGAGCTCACGCTGCAGTTTCGGCAGGGTCAGCTTCGAGAAGAGCTGCGGGAAGCGGAACTTCATCAGGGCCGACTGCCACATCTCGGCGGTCTCGTCGGGGTTCGCGAGCAGGCGGAACTCTCCGGCGGCGACGCCTTCGTTGAGGATCTGGACAAGGAAGACCCGCTCCTTGGCGAGCTTGTCGTTCATGTAGAGAGCGCGTTCCTTGCCGAGCACTTCAGCCACTTCCAGGATCTTCGCTTCATCCTCGATGGCCGAGTAGGTACGGGCCAGATCATAGTGAAACAGCTCGCGCAGCCGGTTGGCGGCGGTATCCTTGCGGGCCACGATCTCAGCAAAGGTGAGCCAGGATTCCTCGTTGAACTTCTGCGCCATCGCTTCGGCGATATCCAGCTTGGACGCGAAGAACCGGTAGATGTTACCGGCGGACATGTTGCAGTCCCGGGCGATCTCCGCCATCGTCGTCTTCGAATAGCCGTAGTGGAGGATACGCTCCACAGCGGCCATCAGGATCTGTTTGCGGGTGTCGTCAGTCGGGCTTGGCGTCATCATTCGCATATCCTACACAGAATGATTGAATAATCAATATACCATTCAGCGTCCACTCGCGGGCCGGGTATTTCCCCAGCGGCAGCACCCTCCCTGCGCCATAGGCGACGCCAAAGGCCTGTGGCATAGCGGGCAAAACACGCGAAGGAGGGTTCGTCTTGGCGCTTTTCTGCCTGCATTGCCTGGATAACGAGACAGACGGCGCCGCCCGCCGGGCGGCCGCTCGGCCGGAGCACCTGGAATGGGCCGGCGGACTCGGCCCGGTCGTCCGGATGGCAGGTCCTCTGCTGGACCCCGAGGGCCGCATGGTCGGATCGGTTTTCATCATCGACGCGGAGAGTCTAGCCGCCGCAAAAGCGCTGAACGCTGCGGACCCCTACTCCAAGGCCGGCGTCTTCGGAAAAGTGATAATAAACGAGACTCGTTGGGCCATAGGTGAGGGCAAACCGGCATGAGACAGTTCGTTTCCGGTAATTTGAATTACTCAAGTTGGTCGATTCGGCCGCTCCTGGTGGCCCGAAAAGTCAACTTGCCGGTCGAAGAAGTCATAGTGCCTCTGGATTTCCCCGAGTCGACCGCCAAGCTGAAAGCGATCAGCCCGACGGCCAAGGTGCCCCTGCTGATCTGGGACGGGATCGAGATTTGGGAAAGCCTCGCGATTGCCGAGTTCATCGCCGAATGGGCCCCGCCGGGCGCCGTCTGGCCGCTCGACGCCGAGAAGCGCGCCATTGCCCGGGCCGTTTCCAGCGAAATGCACGCGGGATTCCAGACGATCCGCCAGCTGTGTTCGATGGACATTCGCGGGCGCCATCCAACCCCGGACATGACGCCGGCGCTGGAAGCCGACATCCGGAGGCTTCAAGCCATGTGGTCAGGCCTGCGCGCGAAATATGGCAAGGGCGGACCATTCCTGTTCGGCGCATGGTCAGCTGCAGATGCGTTCTACGCGCCGGTCGTGACGCGTTTCCGCACCTACGGCCTGCCGCTGAGCGGCTCGGCGGCGGAGTATTCGGCGGCTGTGCTGGAAGACCCGTTATTCCGGACCCTGGAAGAGCAGGCCAAGCTGGAACCTTGGTGGATCAAATATGGTCCAGGCGGGACTGGACGCTCAACCGGCTATCTCAAGCCGTAGGCGGCGTCATGACGTCGTAGCCGAGATCGTAGCGGAAGAGTTCGCGCACGCGGCTGGCATAGATGTCCATCGCTTCACCGGAGAACAGTTCCTGCAGCGATTGCTGCCGGTTCTGCAGCACGTTGGGCTCGGCTTCCGGATCAACCTTCAGCGCCATCGCTTCCTTGGTGCCGGCGGCCACGGCGGCGTCGAGCGCTTCCGGCGTCAGCGCAATCGCCCAGTGACGGGCGATGGCTTCCAGCGTGCCGCGCGGGTCGGCGCGGGTGGCTTCGTAGTGGACCCGCAGGATCGACGACGGATACGCGGCTTCGACTTCGCCCCAGCGGTTCCAGAAGCGGGCCAGCCAGTAGAGATCGCAGCGGTAGCGTTTGCCGTCCGGATCGCCCTTCAGATACTCGAGCCAGTCGACCTGGATGTCGTATTCCCACTTGGCGTGATGCGAAGCGAGGATCGCCATCGGATGGCGCACGCACAGCGCATAGGGCGGCAGCCGGCCGAGACGGCGGGCCCAGCCCCAATTGGCGAGCTGGTGCGGAATGGTGTGGCTGCGCGCGAGGCGCGGCAGCTGCGGATAGACCGGCTCGTCCGTCGGCGAGCCGAGATAGGGACGCAGGGCGTTTTCGGAGAAGTATTTGGGCCGCGGCACGCCGTACGTGTCTGCCAGCGCGACGGCGAACATGTACATCATCCAGTGGGTGCCGGAGTTCTTCGAAGTGACGAGAAAACCGTCAAACGCCCCGTGCCGGAGCACGGAGAAGTTCATCCAGTTGTCGTTCCAGACACGTGCGGCGTAGCTCATTCTTCCGCCTAGACCAGCCGCAATGGCGGTGCAAGGTCAGGTCTTCAGGCCCGCCAGGTCCCGGTAAACCTGAAGCAGCGCCAGCTGCGTGCGGGTCGGCACGCCTTCGGCTTCGGACACGGCGACGAGCATGGCGTCGAGATCGATCACTTCCTTCGGGCCGAGCTGCGGCGCCTTGACGATCAGCTTGCTGAGCTGGGTCATGGTGACCGTGGCGGGCGGACAGGATTGGGAGACCCAGGCGGCATGCGCGGCCAGCTCTTCAGCTTCGCTCGGCAGACACTGGAAATGCTCGCGGATCTCGGCTTCGATGATGTCGCTCTGTAGCGGCGTCAGCGAACCCCCGCGGGCAAGCGCGACCTGCATCATCATGATGGCCGCGGCTTCACGCGGATCGTCGATCAGGTCGAGGCCGCCCTTCCCCATCTTGTACTTGAACGCGAGACGGCGCGGCGCATTGGCGACGGTCTTCGCGACATCCACGGCAACGTCCAGCCCACGCTTCGCCATCTGGAGGCGCCAGACCCAGACACCGATGAAGGTGAGCACTGCGAGGATGCCGAGGAAAATGTGCATGGGCCCAGACTAACCTGTCCGGGCCCATACGCTACTGCCGATTGGGGGTTCGGGACTACTTCCCGCCGCCCGCCTTCACCGCCGTGTGGCCTTGGGTGAGCACATAGGCGCGGATCGCTTCGGCTTCGTCCGGCGTCAGGTAGTCGGCGAAGGAGACCATGCCGTTGGCGGCGAGGTTTCCGTCCAGCACGACACCTTTCCAGGCGTCCTTGTTGCCGGAGATTGCCGACCAGCGCAGGTCCGGCAACACGCCGGAGGAGACGCCGAGCGGGCCGTGGCAGACGGCGCAGTTGCGCGCGTAGTGGACGGTGCCTTCCGAGATCATCGCGAGGCTGCCAAAGGCAGGTGCCTTGGGCGTTGCATCGATCGGCGCAAGGCCGGTGTCCGCGATTTCCTGCGTGCCGCCGATCTTGAAGGTGACGACCTTGCCGACCGAGGCGGAGACCTTTTCGTCATAGCCGAACCCTGCGGCAAGCGCGAAGGCCGAGCCCCATCCAGTGGTGATCGTGACGTATTGCTCGCCGTCGATCATGTAGGTGCCGGGACCGGACGCGCCGCCGGATTTCAGCTCGTGCGTCCACAGCTTGTCGCCGGTCGCCGCGTCGAAAGCCGAGAAGTCACCGGTGAGCCGGCCCTGGAAGACGAGGCCGCCAGCCGTGGACAGCACGCCGCCATTCCAGGCGTTCTCGTGCTCGACGGTCCAGCGAGGTTTGCGGGCAACCGGGTCCCAGGCGATCAGGCGGCCCTTGAGGCTGGCGCGCAGCATCTTGGCAACTTCCGGCGGGGCGATGGGCGGCACACCGGCCGAGAAATCGATGCCGGTATTCCAGCCGGTCGGGCGGGAGGCAAAGCGTGGGTCTTCGGCATAGGCCTGCGGGATTTCCTGGGCCGGGATATAGGCGAGGCCGAGATCCGGATTGTAGGCCATCGGCTGCCAGTTATGGCCGCCGAGCGGGCCGGGCGTCTGCTGGAAAGGTTCCTTGCCATAGCGGGCGGCGGCGACTTCGACCGGGCGGCCGTTGGCGTCGAGACCGGTCGCCCAGTTCACGGGCACATAGGCGTCGCCGGAGATGTACTGGCCGGTGGCCGCATCGACGACATAGAAGAAGCCGTTCTTCGGCGCCTGCATGGCGACGCGGCGAGTGGCCCCGCCTTCGCCGAGCGGGAGGTCCGCCAGGATGATCGTCTGCGTGGCGGTATAGTCCCAGTTGTCGCCGGGCGTCGTCTGGAAGTGCCACTTGTAGGCACCGGTATCGACGTCCACCGCAACGATGGAAGAGAGGAAGAGGTTGTCACCGCCGGAGGGGTCGCGCAACGTGCGGTTCCAGGGCGAGCCGTTGCCGACACCAAAGATGATCTGGTTGTTCACTTCATCATAAACGATCGAATCCCAGACCGTGCCGCCGCCGCCATCAGTGGTCCAGGCGCCGGTGTCGCCCCACGTGACATTGCCGACCTTGACGAAGGCATCGTCGGAGGCTGCGCCATCGGGTTGTTTCAGCGGGTTCGGGACGGTGTAGAAGCGCCAGACGAGATCGCCGGAGCTGGTGTCATAGGCCGAGAGGTAACCGCGCACGCCGAGTTCAGCGCCGCCGTTGCCGATCAGCACCTTGCCGTTCACGACGCGCGGGGCGCCAGTGATGGTGTAGGGTAGCGACTGGTCGACAGTTACCTTGCTCCAGATCACTTCGCCGGTTTCAGCATTCAGCGCTTCAAGGCGGCCATCGATGACGCCGACAAAGACCTTGCCGTCATAGACGGCGACGCCCCGGTTGATGACGTCGCAGCAGGCCTTGACGCCGACTGCGCGGTCGGCGGCGGGGTCGTAGACCCATTTCTCGGCGCCGGTCTTGGCATCGAGCGCGTAGACGACCGACCAGGCGGACGTAACGTACATGACACCGTCGACGACGATGGGAGTCGATTCGACGCCGCGATTTGTCGCGAGGTCATAGGTCCAGGCCACGCCGAGCTGGCTGACGTTGTCCTTGTTGATCTGGTTCAGTTTCGAGTGGCGCTGCTCGTCATAGGTGCCGCCATAGGTGAGCCATTCATCGCCCGCGCTGGCGGTGGAAATCCGCGCCGTATCAACGGCGGCGAAGCCTTCGGGTTCTGCGACCCGGGCCTGCCGATCGCCGCAGGCGGCGAGCAGAAGTGCCGTTCCGGCCAGAAGCGCCGGGCCTGCCCAGCTGCGCAAGTTCCTGATGTTCATGAATGCCTCCCAAGCGGCGCCCCGTCCGGATTGGCGGCAGGGTCTGTTGGTGCCCAGACTAGCTATTCATGGAGCAATGTCGAGGTGTGACGCCGCGGGAGCAGGGTCAGGCGTGGGCAGCGACGCGAAGCTCGGCCCGGGCGGTCAGGATGGCGGCTTCGACAGCGGCCTGCCAGGCGTCGATGGTCTGCGCGCCCTCGGCAGCCTTGGGGAAATTGACGAGGCGGGAGGCGCTGACGACGCCGCCCTCCCCGCCGATCAGGCCGGCGCAGGCCTCGGCGGCAGCTGCGCCCTGCGCGCCGTAACCCGGCACCAGGAACAGGGCCTTCGGCGCGGCGGCGCGGACCCGGCGGGCCTCCTCGGGGGCGGTCGCGCCAACCACCATCATAAGGTTCGACCAGCCGCAGGGGCTCATCAGGCGGTCGGTCAGCGGCCGGAGCGCTTCGGCGACGCGGATGTAGAGCGGCTGGCCGGCGGTCTCGAGCATCTGGAAATCGGCAGCGCCGGGATTGGAGGTCCGCACCAGCACGACGATGCCCTTGCCGTTTGCTTCGGCGCGTTTGGCGAATGGTTCGAGCGTGTCGAGGCCCATGTAGGGGTTCAGGGTAACGGCGTCGGATTCGAAGAAGGCGCCTTTGGAGAGGTAGGCCTCGGCGTAGCCTTCCGCCGTCGAGCCGATGTCGCCGCGCTTGGCGTCCATCAGCACGAGGAGTCCGGACTCGCGCGCCGCGCGGGCAACCGACGCGAGCGCGGCCATCCCGCCGGGTCCCAGACGTTCGAAAAACCCGGCCTGCGGCTTGACGACGGCCACCTTGCCGGCGGCGGCCTCGACCAGGGCGCGGCCCCAGTATTCCAGGCCCCGCGCGGTATCGCCGCCGAACAGGGCGGGGACCATGCCGGGATGCGGATCAATGCCGACGCAGAGCGGGCCATGCTGGCGCACACCGTCTGTCAGCCGCGATGCAAAATCGCTCATGGGACTACCTCGCAGGTGACTTTGACGACCTGTAACCTGCGCCGCGCATTGTCGGAAGGTGTGCCGTAGCCGGAGAGTTCGAACGTGTCGGCAGGCCCGGGCTGAAGCTCGACGCCGAGTTTCGTCAGGAAGTCCTGCACCGACTGGGGCGCTGTCGTGTAGATGCGGCCACGCCGGGGGCTTTCGGCGATGACCACGCCGCGCACGGCGCCGCTGGCATCGAACATCGGCCCGCCGGAGATGCCGCCGAGTGTGCCATCCAGGCCTTCCGTGCGGCCGATCTCGTTCCAGGCGAGGATCGGCGCGTCCCCTTCCCGGCGGCCTCGCGTGACGAGGCGCGAACGACCGGCGAGTTCGGTGGCGAGTTCACCCGGCTGGCCTTGCGGGAAGCCGACGGCGAAACCCTTTGTGCCGATATTGAGGGGCGAGGCGAGTTCCAAGGTCACGGGATACGGGCTGCGACCCGTGGAAAGCAGCGCAAGGTCGTGGCCATCATCCACCGCGATCGCGGCGACCGGCACATAGTTTCCGGGAGCGACTTCGAGCGTGACCTTGGCGCAGCCCTCGACGACATGGCGCGCGGTGAGCCAATCGCCCTTTTCGTTGAGGGCGAAGGCGGTGCCGATGCCGTTCTGCGGCTCGCCGACCTGCACGAGCACCATTTCATCCAGCGGCGAGGGATCCGGCAGCAGCGGCCCCATCTGTTCGGCAAACTCTTCGGCAAACTCCGATTCCGGCGCAGGCGCAGGCGCATCCGCTTCCGGCGACAGGGCGAAGATCACCGCGAGCATCAGCCCCAGCGCGCCAACATAGATGAGCCAATCGAAGGATCGCATCGGGCTTTTATAACCTCTGCAGCACAGGGTCCCAGAGGCCAGCTGCAAGGATCATTGCGGCGGAGAGTTTGGCGGCGGCCAGTACGGTGGCAGCGCCGATCTCGTCATTGGCGATGCGGCCGGGGATGTCGCGCAGGATGAGGTCCACCACCCGGTAGGCGATCAGCTGCATCAGCAGCGCGATGGCGCCCCAGATCAGGAGGCCCGGAAGTGACATCGAGGAGGCAAGCGTTGAGGAAATCGGAATGGCGAGACCGATGATGGCGCCGCCGAGCGCAACGCCCGCCGCCGTGTTGCCGGAACGCACGAGGGAGAGTTCCTTCCAAGGCGTCAGCAGCACGTAGACCGTTGACGCCATGAGAAGCATCAGCCCCGCCGCGCCGGTGGACATGAGAAAACGCGGAAACGCCGCATCGAAGGCGCTGATTTCTCCACCGAACAACATCGCTCGCCCGTCCTCTCTATGTTACCGCAGGATAATCAGAGCAGGGTTGCCAGAGCGCCCCGCCGTCCCTACCCCACTGCCGAACCGCGCCTCCAGGAGACACATCGCATGCTCAAGGGAAAAATCGCCCTCATAACCGGCTCGACCAGCGGGATCGGCAAGGCGATTGCTAGCCGGCTTGCCGCCGAAGGCGCCAATGTGATCCTCAACGGTTTCGGTGACGCAAAGGAAATCGAAGCGCTTCGGGCGGGTCTCGAAAGGGATCATAAAGTAAGAGCCGGATTCTCGGGCGCCGACCTGACGAAGGCAGAGGCCATCGAAGGCATGATGGCAGAGGCCGCGAAGGACTTCGGCGGCGTCGATATCCTCGTCAACAATGCGGGCACGCAGTTTGTTTCCCCCCTCGAGGACTTCCCGGTCGCCAAGTGGGACCTGATCATCGCCCTCAATCTCTCTTCGGCCTTCCATACGACGCGCCTCGCCCTGCCTCACATGAAATCGAAGAAATGGGGCCGCATCCTGAATATGGGTTCCGCTCATGCGAAGGTCGCCTCGCCGTTCAAGTCAGCTTATGTGGCGGCCAAGCATGGCCTGTCGGGCCTGACCAAGACAACAGCGCTGGAAGGGGCAACCTCCGGCGTCCGGGCAAACCTCATCTGCCCGGGTTATGTATTCACGCCGTTGGTGGAAGGGCAGATTGCCGACACCGCGAAGGCGCGCGGCATGACCGAAGAGCAGGTGAAGAATGACGTGCTGCTGGCGGCCCAGCCGACGAAGGAATTCGTGACGGTCGAGCAGGTCGCCGGATTTGCCGCTTTCCTGTGCTCGCCGGCGGCGGATTCGATCAACGGCGCCGAACTGTCCATCGATGGCGGCTGGACGGCGCAGTAGCGCGAGCATTGACCGCAGGCGCCCGAAGAGCCATCTTGAGGCTTGATGCTCAAACGCGCCCTCCTCCTTTGTCTTGGCCTCTGGCTGATAGCGGCCAGCGGTCTGTCAGCACATGCCGGGCCTTGCGGGATGGAACGCCCGCCTGTTGAGGCCGCTGCACCTGCCGGGACACACGCCCATTGCGACATGATGGCGGCCCCTGAGCCCGCTGGGCCTCAGTTGCCGGACCATCCGGATACGGACGCCAATTGCTGCTGCCCGGCCGTGCTGACGGCCTTTCCGTCCCCTGCCCTGCCGGACTCCGGCGTGTTTGTGTTTGCGCAGGCGCCTGATTTCCCGCTTGAGGCACGCGCTGCCTCCCGCACCCTCCTTCCGGAGCCCCGTCCGCCGAAAGCCTGATCCGCCGTAGACGTTGGATCAACTTCGGACAAAGGAACGGCATCATGCCCCCTCGATACCTTGCTGCAGGGCTAGCCCTTGCAGCGCTAGCAGCGCCTGCCAGCGCCCGGCCCGTCTCCTATGAAGGCGGCTGGACACTGATGCAGGAGAATAACGGGATGTATTCGTCCGTGCACGCCCACTACTCGCCGACCGCAACCGATTCCATCGGCCTCTATGTCGAGCAGAACTGGGACATGGACCAGACGTTCACTGGCCTCCAGTACAACCGGCTGGTCCGGCGCTGGAACGCACCGGACAGTCAGGGCAATCTCTACTTCAAGCTCGGCGCCGGCGCCGTCGATCCCTTCGAGGACGGGGAAACGGAGCTCGGCAGTTTTGCGGGCGTTGCCGCTGACTGGGAAACCCGGCGCGTGTTCGTCTCCTACGATGTCCGGGCCAGCGACTTCGGCGCGGATGAAAGCCTCTCCCATGCCGCCCGGCTGGGCGTTGCGCCTTACGTGGCCGAGTTTGGCGAACTCCACACCTGGGCAATGGTGCAGGTGGAAAACCATCCGGAAGCGGACAAACCCGTGACGGTGACGCCGCTGCTGCGCTTCTTCAAAGGCCCCCTGCTCGTCGAGGCCGGATACACACTTGAGGAGGAAGAATTCCTGCTCAACTGGACCTGGCGCTTCTGATACACTCTCTTCAAAGGACCAAACTGATGAAACTCCTGAAAACTCTCGCTCTCGCCGCGGCGCTTTCGACGGCACCGTTGGCCGCTCTCGCCTCGCCGGAGACTTCCACCATGGCCGAACCTGCCCCCGGCGAAATCCTGATGGCCAAAGTGAACGGCCTCGTGTGCGATTTCTGCGCCCAGTCAATCCGCAAGATCGTCGGCAAGGACGAAGCCGTGCAAAAAGTTTATGTCGACCTCTCCAAGGGCCAGGTGCGTGTGGACCTGAAACCCGGCAAGTCGCTGGACGACGCCGCCCTTGAGAAACTGATCCGCAAGGCCGGATACTCTCTGGTGTCGGTTGACCGGAACGTCGCGAAATGACGGACACGGATGAAATTCGCCCACCAAGTACGCTGCCCGCGTTTCTGTCGCTGTTCACGTCCACCGGCACGTTGATCTGCTGCGCCCTGCCGGCGCTGCTGGTCAGCCTTGGAGCCGGGGCCGTGATGGCGGGGCTGATCGAGGCGGTGCCGCAGCTCGTCTGGCTCGGCAAGAACAAGGCGCTGGTGTTCGGCGTCGCGGGCTTGCTGCTGCTCGTCTCGGGCGCCTGGCAGTGGCACGCGCGCAGCCTGCCCTGCCCGGTGGACAAGGCGCAGGCCGCCGCCTGCGCGCGGGCGCGGCAAGTCAGCTGGATCGTCTGGGGACTGAGCGTAGCGCTTTATGCGATCGGCTTCTTCTTCGCCTTCCTGGCGGCGTCGATCTTCTACTGACGGATTTCGCCCCTTCGCCAATCAGGCGCGGGGGCGAGCCATCACGCGGGCTTGAACGTCAGCGCCACGCCATTGTTGCAATAGCGCAGGCCGGTGGGCGCCGGGCCGTCTTCGAAGACGTGCCCCTGGTGGCCGAGGCAGCGGGCGCAGTGATACTCCGTGCGCGCGATGAAGAGCTTGCGGTCGACGCTGGTGCCGAGGCTGCCCGGAATGAAGTCCCAGAAACTCGGCCAGCCGGTGCCGCTGTCGAACTTCACGTCGGACGAGAAGAGGGCAAGGTCGCAGCCCGCGCAGTGGAAAGTCCCGGCGCGCTTTTCGTCATTGAGCGGCGAGGTGAACGGACGCTCGGTGTCGTGCTTGCGCAGCACGGCGAAGGCGGCGGGCGCGAGGCGGGTTTTCCAGTCCTCTTCGCTGAGCGCGCGCCACTCGTCATCGGAATACTCGGACGGCGTGGAGGCGCTGGCCTTGGGCGTGCCGCCGGAGCAGGCGGCGAGAAGGGCGGTGGCGCCGGAGGCGAGGAAGAGGCGGCGGGAGAAGATGGACTGGGTCATGCCTGCAATACGCACAGGCAGCCCTGGTGGTTCAACTCAACTCACTGTGATCCTCATTCCGCCGCCCGCATTATGGCTTCCATCCGCTGGATCCAGAGTATCCAGGCCTTGCGGCCCTTGTCGGTCAGGAACACACGCGTCTGCGGCTTCTTGCCGACGAAGCGTTTTTCCTGAGTAACGTAACCCGCCTCTTCCAGCTTCTTCAGGTGGGTCGACAGGTTTCCATCCGTGGCGCCGACCTTGTCGCGCAGTTCGCCGAAGATCGCAGGACTGGCCACCGACAGGTAGGCCATGACACCCAGGCGGAGACGCCCGTGGATGACGTCGTCGATGTCGTTATGGTCGAAAGGGTTGTCCTCGCTCATCGCTGGGCCCTCCGGTCAGACGGTTTCAGAGGGTTCAGCGTGCATCATCAAGAGGCCCGGGATGAACACCGCGGTGAAAGCCGAGCCGGCGCCGACGAGCCAGATATATTCCGTACCCGTCAGGAAGGTTGCGGCGAGCACGCCCGCGAAAGCGGCGATGCCGGCGAACTTCAGGGCCGAGCTGCCGGTCATGGCGCCGGTCACGAACTGGCCGATGCCGTAAAGGCCGAGCACCATGGGGACGGACCAGTAGAAGCCCTCGATGCCTTCACCGGTGAAGAAGACGCGGGCCATCAGCCCCACGAAGTAGACGAAGAGGAATATGCCGGCAGTAGACCAGAGAACACTCTGGACGCGGTTGCCGGTGGACGCGCCGCCGGGCTTGCCGCGCAGGGCCGAGACGAGAAGAAACTGACCAGCGCCGCCAATAATGCCCATCGCCACCCACAGCATCCAAAGGGCAGACGGCGCAAGGCCGAAGGCGCCGGTGGCGATCAGGAAGTGTCCGGCATAGGCCAGCGACACGAGCCCGCCCCACATGACGAGGAAGCGTCCGCCGAGCAGCGGCGCGTTCTGGCCGGCTTCGGCGAGGTCACGGACGTAGGCGAGATCACTCGAGAGGGTTCCGGGGGATGCCATTTGTATCTCCTGTAAAGTACTTTGAAATACCAAGTAATTGAAGGCCGCCGATGTGTCAAGCTGGAGGCCGGTTGCGAAACGGCCCGGACTCTGAAATACAACTTCTGTTTGCATTTGGAGGAATTGAGATGCAGGGATTGAAAAATGCGGCCGAGCTCCAGCCCTTGCCCAACGGATTTGAACTGACTGAGCTCAATCCCGAATTCCTGCGCGATCCGCATCCGATGCTCGACCGGCTGCGGCAGGCCGCGCCGCGCCACATTCACGCGCATGGATAGAAGACGCGACGGTTGATCAGGATCTCCGACCCAACTGATCGATGACGTCCAAACAAATGAAGCGCGGAGTCTGAGCTCCGCGCTTTCTTTTTTGTCCGCTTGGCTTGCTTCCACAATGCTTCCACGGACATACAGGATCCCCTCTGAATCACCCTTATCTCTTTGAAAACATTGGTGATCCCGGCGCGATTCGAACGCGCGGCCTACAGATTAGGAATCTGTCGCTCTATCCTGCTGAGCTACGGGATCGCCGGATCTTCCCATAAGGGAAAACCTTGAGGATTTGAAGGCCGCTGCGCCTCAGGCGTGTTCGAGGGCCTGGCCGAGGTCGGCGACCAGATCTTCCGGCGCTTCGATGCCGACGGAGAAACGCACGAGACCGTCGGTGAAGCCGATGCGCGCGCGTACATCTGCCGGCACAGCCGAGTGTGTGGTCGAACCCGGATGGCACATCAGGCTTTCGGTGCCGCCGAGGCTGACCGCCAGCTTTATGAGACGCAGGTTGTCGAGCAGCTTGAACGCCGCCTCCTTGCCGCCCTTGACGTCAAACGAGAAGGTCGCCCCCGCCCCGAGGCATTGCTCGTCGAACACCTTCTTCTGTGGGTCGCCTTCCTTGAGGAACTCCGGGTACATCACCTTGGTGATCTTCGGATGCGTGTTCAGGAACTCGGCGCAGACCTTGGCATTCCGGAAAGCGCGCTCCATGCGCAGCTGCACGGTTTCCAGAGACCGCGTCAGCAGCCAGCAGGAGTGCGCGTCCAGCATGGTGCCCAGATAGTTCCGCATACGGCGGATCTTGGTCATCATCTCCTCATTGCCGACGATGCCGCCGGCGATTAGATCCGAATGCCCGCCGACATACTTGGTCAGCGAGTAAAGCGCGAGATCGGCGCCGTGCTTCAGCGGCTGGTGGCCGATCGGGCCCATCATCGTGTTGTCGCACATCAGGATTGGCCGGCGGCCGGTCTCTTTTTCCATCACGTCGCAGACGCGGGCGCAGGCGGCGATGTCCACGAGCGCATTGGTGGGATTGGCGGGCGACTCGGTGAAGATCACCGAGATCGGTCCAAACCGTTTCACGGTAGCGCGGGCCGCCGCGAGGATCTCGTCCTCGGTGGACCAGGCATCAAACTCGGCCGAGCGCACGCCCCAACCCGGCAGGAACGTCCGGATGAAAACTTCGGAGGCGCCATACAGCGGGCTCGAATGCAGCACGGCCGTTCCCGGCTCGGCGCAGGCGAACAGCGCGGTGGTGATCGCGGACATGCCGGAGGAGAAGGCGAGCGCTGCTTCGCCGTCATCATAGAGCGTCAGCCGGTCTTCCAGCACTTCCATGTTGGGGTTGTTGAAGCGCGTATAGATCAGGTCCGCATCTTCCGGGTCCCCCTCCTCGTGGCGCCCGGCTAAGCGGCGGAACAGGGCTTCTCCATCGCGGGCCGACTTGAAGGCGAAGGTGGAGGTCATGAAGATCGGCGGCTTGATCGAGCCTTCCGACATGAAGGGATCGTAGCCGAACCCCATCATCAGGGATTCAGGGCTCAGCGTGTGGCCGCCGATTTCGCGCTTGCGATAGGATTTCTTGGGCTTTGACATGGGGTCCCTCCCGGGAGTTATCGTAGGGGAAGCCTTAAAGGGCGCCGCCGCCCTCTGGCAAGGCTGCAGGAGACTCCGCTTGCAGGCCGGAAGGTGGGCAGGCGATACAGGCGTGTGGACCGGCTGGGGATGGGCATGCGCGTGGGGCGGGAGTTTGCGATCGCCGGACTGTTGATCGGTCTGGCCGCCTGCAGCGCCGCAAAAGACCCGCTTGATGAACTCGCCGTGGGCGAACGTGGCCGCGTGGTGCGCGTTCTGGACGGCGACGCACTGGTTGCTGGACACCGGCCAGAGCGTCCGTCTCGTCGGGGTGGAGGCGCCCGCGGCCCCTTACCGCGACCGGGAAGGCGACGCCGGCTTCGAGGAAGCCAAACGCATCCTTGAGGACATGGTGCTCGGGCGCGAAGTGGAGCTGCGTTATGGCGGCCTCACCCGCGACCGGTATGACCGCGCCCTCGCGCATGTCGTGACCACGGACGCTTTGGGGCCGCGTCTCTGGCTCAATGCCGAGATGGTGAAGAAAGGCGGCGCGCGGGTGCGTGTCTATCCGGATACGGCCACCGCAAATGCGCCGCTGCTCGCGCTGGAGGCCGCGGCCCGTGCAGACGGACGTGGCCTCTGGGACGACGGCGTATGGCCCATCCACAATGCGGCCGCGCTGCCGCCGGAAGCCGAAAGGTTCCAGATCGTGGAAGGCGTTGCGGGCCCCATGCAGGGATCCGAGGAGCGCTTTGCGGTCTGTGACGTGGCCTTGCGGGGGTCGCCGCTGATCCTGCAAATCGGAAAGTCCGCAGCGGAGCTTTGCCAGCTGCCGGAAGGCGCAAAGATCCGGGCGCGCGGTTTCCTGCGTGACGGACGGCTCGAAATCAGCCATCCGCTCAATCTCGAAATGCTCGATTGAGGCTTACGCCTCGGGGATTAGTCCGGCTTTCATCGGATCGCCGACGATGCGCTCGAGCGCCTTGCGCAGCTTGCCGAGCGCCTGGTGCTCGATCTGGCGCACGCGCTCCTTGGAGACGCCGAGTTCCTCACCGAGCGCTTCCAGCGTCATCGACTCTTCGGCCAGCCGCCGCTTCGAGATGATGTGCATCTCCCGCGGGTTCAGCGTCTTCAGCGCCTCGGCAATCCACTTCCGCCGCTTGGCGGTGTCGTGCTCCACCATGACCAGCTGCTCGGGAATGGCCGCTTCGTCGGCGATCATGTCCTGCCACTCGCCGTCGCCGTCGATGGAGAGCGGCGCATTCAGCGAGCGGTCGGAGCCCGACAGGCGCGAGGCCATTGTCTCGACATCGCGCACCGGCACGCCGAGATGGTTGGCGACCCATTCGCGGTTCTCGATGCTCATGATGCCGTCGCCAGTATCGGCGATCCGGGCGCGCAGGCGGCGCAAGTTGAAGAACAGGGACTTCTGCGCCGAGGTCGTGCCCGTCCGCACGATCGACCAGTTGCGAAGCACATAGTCCTGGATCGAGGACCGGATCCACCAGCTGGCATAGGTCGAGAAGCGCACTTCGCGTTCCGGCTCAAACCGCGCGGCGGCTTGCATCAGGCCGACATTGCCCTCGGACACGAGATCCGCCATCGGCAGGCCGTAGTGGCGAAACTTCGAGGCCATCGCGATGACGAGGCGCATGTAAGCCGTGGTCAGTTCATGCAGCGCGACTTCGTCATTCTGCTCGCGCCAGCGGCGGGCGAGGCTCGCTTCATGGGCCGGCTCCAGCAGCGCGACCTTCATCGCGGTGCGGACAAACTGGCGGTCGGAACTGTTGTTCGTGTCGTAAGCGCTGGCCATCAAGTGCTCCCGGCAGAGACAACCTGTGTCTCTCTCTGCTTTGTTTACGCAGGCTCGCGGTCACTGGATGAAGGCTGCCTTGATTTTTTCTCCGGCCGCTCTAGCCCCGCTCGGGCCGTGATCTGCCTTGACGTCCAGGGCCTCAGCGGCCTAATTCAGGGCCCGGAACACAAGCGGAACGAACCGCCTGCCATGATCAATCTTGCGCCCAACGATCCCCTTCCCCGCCGGTCGGCCGAAATCTGCCGCGGCACCCTGCGCTTGATGAGCCAGCTCGGCTATTACGGTCTCACCGAAATGACGCTCGCCAACCATCGGCGCGCCGACATCGCGGCCATCGGGCCCGCCGGGGACATCTGGATGATCGAGATCAAGTCCAGCATCCAGGATTTCAAATCCGACACGAAATGGCGCGAGTACATGGATTTCTGCGACCGGCTGAGCTTCGCGGTCGGCGATGATTTCCCTCAGGAACTGATCCCGCCGGAAGCCGGGTTGATTATGGCGGACGCCTTTTACGGAGCGGTCATCCGCGAAGCGCCCGAGACCCGACTGGCACCCGCCCGCCGCAAGGCCGTGACGCTCCGTTTCGCAAGGCTCGGCGCCGCGCGGCTTACCGTTGCGGCGGATGCGGGCTGGACGCCGAGCGATGACGGGCTTACCTCGCCCATCAAATGAGCCTTGCCTATCCCATTGCCCGAAGCCTCGAGGAGGCGACCCAGCCCGGCGTGAAAACCGCCCGGTCGCTGAGCGAGGCCGTGAGCCTTGCGCCCGGCTACCGGGTCGAGCGGCTGGAGACCGGTTGGCTCCACCTGCCGGAAGCCGAAGCGATAGCCCTGCTCGCCGCGCAAGGCGCCGACGGCCCGGCCGGACACCTGCAACGCTACGAAGATACGTCTGGCCATGTCGTGATTGCCGTCAGCTGGTGGCTGATTGCCGATCCGAAATCTCCGCCGAAGCCAAGGCCCGCGCCTCCGCCGCCGCCTGAAGCCACCTCGCCCTCCGCAGAGTCCGACCACACGGACGACCTCTATTTCCGGCGCGGCCGCACCAAGACCAAGCGTCGCAAGGCGTCCGACCCCAACCAGCTCGACCTGTTCAAATCCGGAAAGCCCTAGAGCCGCGCTTTCATCGCCTCAGCAACGGCTTCCGCCGTAATGCCGAAATGCTTGTAGAGCTGCTGGTAGGGCGCGCTGGCGCCGAATCCGTCCATGCCGACAAAGCCGCCGTCATGCCCGATCCAGCGATCCCAGCCGAAGCGCACGCCTGCTTCCACCGCCACGCGCGGCAATCCCTTGCCAAGCGTCTCGGCCTGGTAGACGGCGTCCTGCTGGCCGAACAGTTCCATCGACGGCATCGAGACGACACGCACGCCGATACCTTCCCCGGCAAGCATGGCCTGCGCCTTGAGCGCGATCTCCACTTCCGAGCCCGTCGCGATCAGCACGCCGCGCTCCTTGCCCTTGGCGGGCGAGAGGACATAGGCGCCCTTGGCTGACAGGTTTTCGTCCGTATGCGTCTTTCTGGCCGGGGCCACGTTCTGGCGGGTCAGCGCCATTGTCGAGGGACCGTCCTGACGCGTCAGGGCAAGCTCCCAGCACTCCGCGGTCTCAACCCCGTCCGCCGGACGGAAGACCAGCATCTCCGGCATCGCGCGCAGGGACGCAATCTGCTCCACCGGCTGATGCGTCGGGCCGTCTTCGCCGAGACCGATAGAATCATGCGTCATCACATGGACCACGCGAAGGCCCATCAACGCGCCGATCCGGATCGCGGCGCGGCTATAGTCTGCAAACACGAGGAACGTGCCCGAGTACGGAATGATGCCGCCATGCAGCGCCATGCCGTTCATCGCCGCCGCCATGGCATGCTCGCGCACACCGTAGTGGATGTAGCGTCCGTCCCAGCTCTTCGGCGTCATCGGGCTGGTCGCGCCCGTCTTGGTATTGTTCGAACCCGTGAGGTCCGCCGAGCCGCCGACCATTTCCGGAACGAGATGCGTGATCACTTCCAGCGCCTCGCCGCTCCACACGCGCGTTGCCTTGGCGGCGCCGCCTTCAGCCACGGCCTTCTTGTGCTTGAGGATCGCCTTGCCGAGATTCTTCGGCAGACGGCCGGCAATGGCCACATTGAACTCGCCCTTCTTGGGGCTCGCCGCGAGACGTTTCTTCCAGGCTGCATGCTCTTCGCGCGAGCGTTCACCCGCCTTCGCCCAGGCGGCTTCAATGGCGTCCGGAATCTCGAAAGGTTCGTGCGGCCAGTTAAGGGATTTCCGGATGCCGGCGATCTCCTCGGCGCCATAAGGCCCGCCATGCGCCTTGCCGGTGCCCGCCAGTTTCGGTGCGCCGAAACCGATAATGGTCTTCACGGCAAGAAAGACCGGCTTCTTCTGCTTGGTCGCCCACTTCAGCGCCTCGGTCACATCCTTCTCGTCATGCCCATCGACGCGGCGGCTGATCCAGCCGGACGCCTCGACGCGCGCACACTGGTCGGTCCCGTCGGACAGGTCCGTCCCGCCATCGATGGTGACGGAATTGTCGTCAAACAGAACGATCAGCTTGTTCAGCTTCAGATGCCCTGCGAGCGTGATCGCTTCCTGGCTGATGCCCTCCATGAGGCAGCCATCGCCGGCGACCACCCAGGTGCGGTGATCCACAAGCTCGTTGCCGAAGCGCGCATTCAGGTGGCGCTCGGCGATCGCCATGCCGACCGCCGTCGCGATGCCCTGCCCCAGCGGGCCCGTCGTCGTCTCGACACCTGCCGTGATGAAGTTTTCCGGGTGACCCGGCGTCTTGGCGCCCAGCTGGCGGAAATTGCGGATGTCGTCGCGGCTCACCGAGGCATAGCCGGTCAGGTGGAGCAGAGAATAGATCAGCATCGAGCCATGGCCCGCCGACAGGACGAACCGGTCCCGGTCCGGCCAGGCGGGGTCGCGCGGATCATATTTCAGGAACTTCCGGAACAGCACCGCCGCCGTATCCGCCATGCCCAGAGGCAAGCCGACATGGCCCGATTTTGCCGCTTCCACGGCGTCCATGGACAAGGCCCGAATGGCATTCGCCATGTCGCGATTTGTGACAGCCATTCTGCTGATCTCCCGGAGTTTTCGCGATTCGTGCTAGGCCAGACTTGTTCCGAACCGTCAAGGCGCTTGGCGGGCGCAGTCATTCCAGTTAGTCCAGAAAGGTCATGACAGACCTCGACCCGGCCGCCCTGCGTCTCGAAACCGCCCTCAACCGCCTGGAGCTGGCGCTGGAGGCGCACCTGTTGCGCACCGGCAATCCCACTGCGCTGCGCGCCGAGATCGCGGCGCTGGTGACCGACCGGGCAAACCTCGCCGAAGCCCTCGACCAGTCCCTCGCGCGCGCGCCGGAACTCCAGGCACTCGCCGATGAGGCGAGTCTGGCTCTTGGGTCCGCCATCGAAGAAGTCCGCGCCGCGCTGGGCAAGGAGGACTGACGCTTGGCCAAGGCAGACATCACGCTCCGGGGCCGCAGCTTCTCCATCGCCTGCGCGCCGGGGCAGGAAATGCGCGTCCAGCGCCTCGCCGAACAACTGGATGCCCGCGTTGGCCAGATCGCTGATGCCGTCGGCGATATCGGCGATGAGCGCCTGCTACTGATCACCGCGCTGGCCCTCCTCGATGAACTCGACAGCGCCAAGCGCGGCGTGTCCGCCCGGCCGGATACCGAAGCGCGCGCGGTCGAGCTGCTGCTGACCATGGCCAGCCGGGTTGAAGCCCTCGCGGCCCGGCTCGAAAATGAACGCTGACACCGCCGCGACCGGATGCAGCAGCGCCGGATGGGCGGCCCCGGTCTATGGTCCCGCCTGAAACTCCTCGAAAAGGCTAAAGCCCCATGCAAAGCGCCCTGACCATCGGCTTCTACATCCTCCTCGCCGCGATCGTCGTCGTGCTGCTCGTCGGCATCGCCAATCTCGCGCGCCGCGACGAGAAGCAGGCCAGCCGTTCAAACCAGCTGATGCGCATGCGCGTCATCCTCCAGGCCGCCGCCATTGCCTTCCTCGTCCTGCTGGGCGTGGTGGCCGGCGCCATCAAGTTCGGCGCATAAACAAGGGAGCGCCCGAATGGTCAGGCTCGACAAGATCTATACGCGCACCGGCGACACCGGCGAAACCCGCCTGTCGACCGGCGAAGTGGTACCCAAATGGCATCCGCGCGTGGCGGCCTACGGCACCGTTGACGAGCTGAACGCCGCCCTTGGCGTCGCCGCCCTTGAGGCCAAGGGCGCCATGCTCGAGGCTTTCCGGCGCATCCAGAACGACCTGTTTGATCTCGGCGCTGACCTTGCGACGCCAGACCGTGGCCGCGTCCTCGAATGGACCCCGCTGCGCATTATTGAATCGCAGGTCACACGCCTCGAGACCGAGATCGACGCCATGAACGCCGTGATCCCGCCGCTCGACAGTTTCATCCTGCCTGGCGGATCGGCCCTGTCGGCCTACCTGCATGTGGCCCGGACCCTGTGCCGGCGGGCTGAACGCCAGATCGCCGAACTCTCTGCCCTGCCGGAAGAGCCGGTGAACGCCGTCGCCCTCGCCTTCATCAACCGGCTTTCGGACTGGTTGTTCGTCGCCGGGCGCGCGGCGAACAATGACGGGGCAGACGACGTGAAATGGGTCCCTGGCGCAAACCGCTGATCGAGTTCGCTATTTCCTTCTTTACCGTTCGGGCGATATGCTTGGTCAATGCGCGGGCTGAAGATCCAGATTGTCGTCGTCGGAGGCGGTGCCGGCGGGTTGCAACTCGCGGCCCGGCTCGGCGCGCGCTATGGCCGCGAGAAGTTTGACATCATCCTGCTTGAGCGCAACCGGACCCATATCTGGAAGCCCCTGCTCCACGAAGTCGCCGCCGGCTCGCTGGACGCCAACCTCGATGAGGTCGGCTATGGTGCCCATGCCCATCGCTGGGGCTATCGCTACTTCCAGGGCGCCCTGAAGGGCATCGACCGCGCCAACCGCCAGGTCATCGTCTCGCCCCTCCTGGACGTGGATGGCTCGGAGCTGATGGGCGAGCACCGCATCCGCTATGACTATCTCGTCCTCGCCCTCGGTTCCGTATCGAACGATTTCGGTGTCGAAGGCGTCAAGGACAACTGCCTGTCTCTGGAGAGCCGCCGCGATGCAGACTCGTTCCGCCAGCGCCTCCTGAACCAGTGCCTGCGATGCTCGCGCCGGCTCAGCCTCGATCCACAGGCGGACGAATATGTCCGCGTCGCGATCGTTGGCGGCGGCGCAACCGGTGTGGAGCTTGCCGCAGAACTCTACAATTCTGCCTCGGCCCTGCGCTATTACGGCCTCGAAGTGTTCGACGAGAAGCGCCTCAAGGTCTGCCTGCTCGAAGCCGGCCCGCGCATCCTGCCGGCCCTTCCGGAAAAACTGGCGGAAGCCGCCCACGGCGAACTCGAAGCGCTCGGCGTCGAAGTCGTCACCGGCGCGCAAGTCTCACGCGTCACGCCCGAAGCCATCGAAACCAGGGACGGCAAGGTGTTCCCGGCCGACCTAAAGGTCTGGGCGGCCGGCGTGAAAGCGCCGGACTTCCTCAAGGACATTGCTGGCCTCGAAACCAACCGCTCAAACCAGCTGCTTGTGAAAGACACGCTGCAGACGACGCGCGACGAACGCATCTTCGCCATTGGCGACTGCGCCTCCTACACGCCGCCGGGCGCAGACCGTCCGGTGCCGCCCCGCGCCCAGAGCGCGCACCAGATGGCCGGCACGGCCTACAACAACATCCGTGCCCTGATCGAACAGAAGCCGCTCAAGGCTTTTACCTACGAAGACAAGGGCTCACTGATCTCGATGAGCCGCTATGCCACCGTCGGCACGCTGATGGGCAACCTCGTCGGCGGACGCATGGCCATCGAAGGCCGCCTCGCCCGCTTCGTTTACATCTCGCTCTACCGCATGCACCTGATGGCGATCCACGGATCAATCCGCGGGCTCGGCATGATTATCATGGGCCACGTGAACCAGGTCGTCCGGCCCAAGCTCAAGCTGCACTAGAGCGATGTCCGCTCAAGTGGGTACCGGTTGAGCGAAAGACATCGCGACAAACAAGAATCTACCGCCGCGCGTCGCGGACTTCCGCCATCAGCGCGAACAGCTCGATCACCGGCGTGACCTTCCCGTCGCCGCGATACTCCCGGTAGAGACTGTCCACATTCACCGCGATCCGCTCCGCATCGCCCCAGCTTGAGTAATCGCCGAGCGCGATATCCAGCGCGGCTTCGCGCACCGGCAATCCGGCGTCGAACCGTTTGCGGGCTTCCCGGTCGATGTAAGCGAGGTAATCCGCCACGCGGCGCACACCGGCCTTGTTCGTGATCGGACCATGCCCCGGCACAATGACGTCCACATCCATTGCGATGATCGTCTCGCAGGCCCGGATCCAGTTCGCGACCGGCCCCGCCCACATCAGCGGCGTGCCATCGATGAACAGGATGTCGCCTGTGAACACCGCTCGGTCCCCCGGCACATGCACCAGCACATCACCGCCGGTATGCGCAGGTCCCACTTCGATCAGCCGCACGGCCTTGTCGCCGACCTTCATGTCCATCGCGCCGGAGAAAGTCTTTGTCGGTGTCCGCTCTTCGACATTGTCGAAGTCAAACGGCGCGAACACATCCGCGAAATAAGCCCCTGCCGGGCCGAGCTTCGCGCCCGCCGCCTTGAACATGGCGAGCGTTGCCGGCGGCACCTCGGCCATTTCCCGCGCGCTCGCCTCGCTGGCAATGATCTCCGCCTGCGGACAACATCCGTTGCCGTGGCAATGGTCGCCGTTCGCATGCGTGTTGACGATGGTGCCGATCTTCCCCGCGCTGATCCCGGCCGCGTCCTCCATCGCCGTCAGCATGTCGCGCGTCAGCGCCATGTCGAACAGCGTATCGACCAGCAGCGACGCCTCGCCGTCACGGATCAGCCCCGCATTTGACCAGCCCCAGCCACCATCCGGCTGCAGCCAGGCATAGAGCCCGTTGCCGATATCCTTGAGGCCCTTGGTATACTCCCAGCGCTGCGCCATGGCCCGCTCCTCCCGTTTTCGTGCATCAAGTCAGGGAACGAGCTTGCGCGCAAGCGCGTCAGAAACGGTCGAGCAGCCGCCTCAGATACTCGCGCTCTTCCTCGTCCTCCGCCTCGTTGTAGCGGCGGCGCAGTTCATCGAGGATATCCTTGGCGCGCTGGCGCTCGGACTCGTCGGGAATGTTCACGCCCTCGCCGTCATTGCCCGCGCCCATCAGCGAGCGGCCCATCGGATCCTCTCCGCCCGATTGCTCTCCGAGCCGCTCGGCCTGAAGGCTGTCGAGCGCGCCCGCCATGCCGCGCGCCACCTCTGACATCAGCTGCGTGGCCCGCTCCTGCTCCAGGATCGCACGGCCGTCATTGCCGTTTTGAAGCGCCTGCTCGGCCCGGCGTTGCGCGTCGCGGATCGCCGACATCGCATCGGGATCCACCTGCGCGCCCGTGCCGCCTTCGCCGTCGCCTGCGCCTTCACCGCTGCGGCGTGCAAACTCTTCGACCAGCCGGCCAAGCTCCGCCTGGCGCTCGGCCAGCGTGCCGCCACCTTGCTGACCGCCGCCCTGATCGCCGTCCTGCGGTTCGCCCTCCTGGCCAGCGCCGGTGCCGCTTTCACCCGGTTGCTCGCCGCGGCCCATACCGCTGCCTTCCTGCTGCCCGCCGCCGCCTTCATCCGCGCCTTCGCCCTCCGGCGAGCCAAACGGCGGCGGCGTGCCGCCCTGCCCGGACGGTTGCTCCCCGCGCTGCTGGGCGAGCGTGTCATCGTTCAGCTGGCGCTGCTCGCGCAGAAGTTCCGACAGGCGCCGCATCGCATCCGTCAGCTCCTGCTCCTCAGGCGGCAATTCGCTTTCCTCGCCTTCAGCCTGCTCGCCCGGCATGCCCTGTCCCTGCTGACCTTCGCCGCCCTGTTGGAATTCAAGATTCTCGAGCATGTTGGTGATGTCGGAGAGAAGCTGGCGCGCCTGATCGCTGGCGCCGGTCTCGGTCAGATCCTGCAGCGCGTTCAGCATGTCTTCGAAGTCCTGCCCGCCGAGACCTTCACCGCCCGCCTGCGCCTGGCTGTCCTCGCTGGATTCCGGCGCGTCCAGCCCGTTGGCGATGGCCTCCGCCATCTTCGCGGCCATGTACTCGTTCGCAGCGTCGCGGAACGCTTCCATCAGCCTGCGGATTTCTTCCTCCGAGGCACCGTCCCGCAGCGCGCGCTCAAGCGCTGCCCGCGCCGCTTCCAGACGCCGCGCTGCGTCCGCCGCGCTGCCATATTCCAGCTTCAGCGCTATCGCCCAGAGCAGCGGATCGACCGCTTCCGCCTCGGCCTTCGAGCCGGCGGCGACCAGCGTACTCTCCGCCATCTGCAGACCCATGAAAACGCCGAGGTCGTCGATGAATTGCTCGCCCTTGTAGGTAATCGATTCCAGCATCAGCACGCCCTGGCGAATGCCCTCCGGAGCCGCGCCGAGCCGTCCTGTAGCTGCCGTGTTGATCGATCCGTCGCGCAGCGTGGAGTCATTCTTCCCTTCAGGCGCATAGTCGCGCGGCTCACGCAAAACCGTCACGCGCGCTTCCTGCGTGGCCCGTGCGAGCGGATCGAGGAACAGCTTCTCGGGAAGGATGTAGGGGACGCTTTCGCTGCGTCCCTCCTGCCCCGCGCCGTCCAGCGCAACGAGCTGCAGGTCCACGGCCAGTCCCGCCCAGGGATGGCGCGTCAGGTCCAGCTCGACCGTCGCGTTCGCTTCCTTGGCGCCAGCAGCGCCCGGCATCGGCACGGGCACGCGCTCTTCGGAGTCCGGCGCCGCCGGATGCGGCTCTCGCAACCGGATCGCCAGGTCGATCCCGGCGATCCCGAAATCATCCTGCGCCTTCCAGGCAAATTTCACGCGGTCTTGCGCGCCCGGCTCCGGCAGTCCGACAAACTCGATCGCGGGAACCGCATCCGGCAGCACCTTGAACCCATAGCGTGCCCGCTCGCCCCACCAGCGCACGCTGATGCGCGTATCGCCTGTGATGGTCGCCTTGGCTTCCCACGCGCCGTCCGGCGTTGCGGCAAACTTCGCGTCCTTGTCACGCGCGCCTTTCATCACGAGGCGCGGCGCTGACGCCGCCTCGGTGCGCAGGGTCACTTCCGAACCCTTCGGTACACGGACATCCTCGCTGCCGGGCTTCAGGAAGATCGGCGCCCGCCCGGTATGCTCCGGCGGCGTCACCCAGGCTTCGACCATCATCTTGTCGGCGCCGACCAGCGCGCCATAGTCCGGAAACAGCGCCCGCATCACCCGGCCCGGGCCATCACCGCCCGCCAGCACCGCGAAGATGATCACGGCCGCCGGCAGAACGGCGCGCAGCATGTAGGGGTCAAGCGCCTTCCATTCCGCCCCGAACCGCGGAAGCCGCAGGTTTTGCAGCTCGGCCAGCAGCCTTGCCCGGTGCGCCTGCCAGAGACCGGACGCCGCCGCGGAGGGGTGCGCGGGCCGGTCCTTCAGCGATGTCAGGGGCCGCAGCTCCGACGGCGCTTCCAGCAGCCGCGCGGCCTCGGATTCGTCCGGCTGTTCGTAATTCTGCCATCCACGCCAGGTCAGCACGCCGCCGAAGATCAGCAGCGCGGGCGTGATCAGCGCCGCCGAAATCTTGTCGAGCCGGTCGAACCCGCCGGACAGCGCCGCGGACAGGAACAGCATGAGCAGAACGAACACCGGCCAGAAGGCACGCCCCAGCGCCAGCAGCGTGAGCCGGCGCTGCGTCGCGGCAACCTTGGCCGCGATCTGTGTCAGGCCACCGTCGTAAGCCACTCCGGCACTTTCTCCAGTCCAACCGATTCCTCAAAACTGGGCCGCCTGCGGACGATCTCGAACCGGTCGCCATCGACCAGCACTTCCGGCACCAGCGGGCGCGCATTGTAGGCTGACGACAACACGGCGCCGTACGCCCCTGCCGACATGAAGGCGAGCCGGTCACCGGCGTTCACTTCCGGCAACACGCGGCCGGACGCAAACTTGTCGGTCGACTCGCAGATCGGCCCCACCACATCATAGATTTTCTGCGCCTGCCCGGCTGTCGGCTCGGCCAGCGGCACAATATCATGATGCGCGCCGTACAAGGCCGGGCGGATCAGGTCATTCATGCCCGCATCAATGATCAGGAAGGTCCGGTCCGGCGCCTGTTTCTCGTACAGCGCCGTCGTCAGCAACACACCGGCATTGCCCGCAATCACACGGCCCGGCTCGAGGATCACGTCAAAGCCGTGCCCGGCGGTCACGTCTGAAATCATGGCCGCATAGGCCGAAGGCGGCGCCGGCGCATCCCCCTCTTTGTACGGAATACCCAGCCCGCCGCCGACATCGATTCGGCGAATGTCATGGCCCTGCCCGCGCAGACGGAGCGCCAGCGCCACCACCTTTTCGAAGGCCGCCCGCATCGGCGCGAGGTCGCCGATCTGGCTGCCGATATGCACGTCCACGCCGACAGCCTTGATGCCGGGCAGGCTCGCCGCCTCGGCATACAGCGCCTCGGACTCGCCCCAGGGCACGCCGAACTTGTCGCCGGACTTGCCGGTGGAAATATTCGGATGCCCGCCGGCCGCCACATCCGGGTTCACGCGCAGCGCAATCGGCGCCGTTTTGCCCAGCCGGGCGGCGACTGCCGACAGCAGGCGCAGTTCGCCCGCGCTCTCCACATTGAACTGATGGATACCCTGATCCAGCGCCAGCGCCATTTCTGCCGCCGTCTTGCCGACGCCCGAGAAGACGATCCGCGAGGCCGGAATGCCGGCCTTCCGTGCCCGGAGCAATTCGCCGCCGCTGACCACATCCGCGCCGCAGCCCTGCCCGGCAAGCGTTGCAAGCACCGCGAGGTTGCCGTTGGCCTTCACCGAATAGGCTATCAGCACGCTCTGCCCACGGAAGGCCTCCGCGATCACCTGCGCATGGCGCACCAGCGTGGCGCTCGAATAGACATAGCAGGGCGTCCCGACCGCCGAAGCGATGGCGTCAAGGTCCACGCCTTCGCAGTGAAGGCGGCCCCCGGAATAGTTGAAATGATGCATCCTTGCTCCGGGGCTAGTCGAGGTCGCCGAGGCCGCCTTCATTGACGTCGCCGGCCGGCTTGGATTGCGGCACTTCCCCGCCCCAGTCATTCTCCGTCATGCCCTCGGCGGGGTTCTCGCTGACGGGCACCGCGACACCCAACGGCGCGGGCTCAGCCGCCTCGGCCAGCGTGATCACCGGCTCGGCCGGCGGCGGTGTCTGGCAAGCCGACACTGCCAGCGCTGCGCCTGCCGCAAGAAGCATCCGCGCGCGCATCAGGAGTCTGGCCCGCCGAGCAGTTCGTCCTCGGCGTCTTCATCGACCGGGTCAGCCGGACGGTCCGGCAGTTGCGGCAGGTTTTTGTTTTCCGCGTCCGGCAGCGATGCGGGATCCACATTGTTCGGATTTCCGATCAGCGGACCGGGGCGTTTGAGATCGCCCGTCAGCCCGCAGGCCGAAACACCCCCCATAAGGACAAGCGCTGCTGCAGCGCCCAGAAGCCGTTTCATCGTCATCACTCCAGTCGCAGTCTCTGTTTCCACTGTGCCACCTGTTCCGCGACCCGAACAGGGCTTGTGCCGCCATAAGATGTCCGGGATGAGGCAGACGCCTCGACCGTCAGCACATTGAAGACATCTTTGGTGATTGCGGAATGCACCTTCTGCATGTCGCCGAGCGAAACGGCCGCCAGTTCCACGCCTTTTTCCTCGGCCAGGGCGACGATCCGCCCTGTCACATGGTGCGCGTCCCGGAACGGCAGGCCAAGCTCCCGCACCAGCCAGTCCGCCAGGTCCGTTGCCGTCGAATAGCCCTTCCCCGCCGCCGCCAGCATGGCCTCCGGCTTGAAGCGGATCGTCTCCACCATCCCGGCCATCGCCCGCGCACACAGGTTGTAGGTGTCAAAGGCTTCAAAGGTCAGCCGCTTGTCGTCCTGCAGGTCCTTGGCATAGGCCAGCGGCAGCGCCTTCACGGCCCCCTGCAGCGCCGAAAACAATCCCGTGATCAGCGACGCCTTCGCCCGGACCAGTTCTGCCGCGTCCGGATTGCGCTTCTGCGGCATGATCGAAGACCCCGTCGACCATTCGTCCGGCAGCACGGCAAAACCGAACTGCGGGCTCGTCCACAGCACAATCTCTTCCGCCAGCCGCGACAGATGCGTCGCCGCAATCGACAGCGTGCTGAGGGCCTCCAGCGCGAAATCGCGCGAGCCCACGGCGTCCAGCGAGTTCGCCATCGGCCGGGCAAAGCCGAGCGCCTCCGCCGTCATGTCCCGGTCGATCGGAAACCCCGTCCCCGCCAGCGCCGCCGCCCCGAGTGGGCTTTCATTGAGCCGCGCCGCGCAGTCCAGCAGCCGCGTCCGGTCCCGCTCCAGCATCTCAGCGTAAGCCAGCAAGTGATGGCCCAGCGTAACCGGCTGCGCGGTCTGCAGATGGGTAAAGCCCGGCATGAAGGTCGAGACATTCTCCCCCGCCCGGCGCACCAGCGCACCTTGCAGCGCGGTCACCAGATGACTCGTCTCCGCCAGCGCGCTGCGGGTCCACAGGCGGAAGTCCGTTACCACTTGATCATTGCGTGAGCGCGCGGTGTGCAGCCGCCCGGCCGGCTCACCGATCAGCTCCTTGAGGCGCGCCTCGACATTCATGTGGATGTCTTCGAGTTCGCGCCGGAAGGGAAACGTGCCCGCGCGCATCTCGATGGAGATCGTGTCCAGCCCGCCCTGGATGGCTTCATTGTCCGCCGCACTCAGGATGCCCATCTCGGCCAGCATGTCGGCATGCGCCCGGCTTCCGGCCACGTCCTCCTCCGCCATCCGCCGGTCCACATCCAGCGAGGCATTGATCTCGTTCATGATGGCCGAGGGCGTTGCGGCAAAACGGCCACCCCACATTGTCTGGCCTTTACCTGAATTCATCGCCATATCCTCGCAACCGGCCGCACGGAGACGACGCCCCGCATGAACCGCTATGTCTTTTCCGGCCTCTTTCTGGTCGCCCTTGCCGCCATTGTCTATGTGCTGATCAGCGCATCCAGCGGCAAACCGCCTTCGAACCCGCTGGAGCGCTATGCGACCGGCACGCTCGAGCGGCTCGACTTCACCTCCGCCGGCCAATCCGTCCCCGAAGGCACCTTCAACGACGCCGCCGGCGCCGAAGTCACGCTCGCCAGTTTCAAGGGCAAGACCATCCTCGTGAACTACTGGGCCACCTGGTGCGCGCCCTGCGAAAAGGAAATGCCGGCCCTCGGCGCGCTCCAGACGGCGCGCGGCGGCGACGCGTTCGAAGTCGTCGCCATCAGCATCGATTCCGATGAGGACGTGGACTACGCCAAACGCCGCCTCACCGAACTTGGCGCCGCCAACATCGCCTTCCGCCACGCGCCGCTCGACCGGGGCGACATTGTCTACGGCGCCAATGTCCAGGGCTTCCCGACCACGATCCTCTATGGCCCGGACGGCACCGAACTCGCCCGCCTGTCCGGCGAAGCCGACTGGGCCGCCTCGGAAGCCGTCCAGTTCATCGACGCCGCCCTAAGGCAGGCGCGCGAGCGCTAGCTTGATGTTCGACAAGGCCTGCGCCATCTCCAGATCCGGCGCAGGCGTGGACGTTGCCACCGGCCCCTTGCCCGGCCACATCCGCACCAGGATTTCCAGCTCGAGCCGCAGGTCGTCATAGGCCGCATCGTACTGCGCGGCGACAATATCGCGCGCCGTCACAGCCAGGCCGTAAGCGTTCTGGTAGGCCTCCAGATCCGAGATCGTCCCCGCATCGGCCCCGGCCTCATAGGCGACCCCCAGCGACTTCATCAGGAATTCCGTCGTCTCCTTGACGTCTCCCGCCGCATTCGGACGCAGCGCCGCGAGCATCGCGTCCAGCGCCGCCAGCGCCGTTTCATCCTGCGGCGCGGCTCTGACCGCCGCGATCGGCGCCGGATCGAAACCGAGCGTATCCAGTCCAACCATCAGCCCGGCATGCGCCGCCGGATCCAGATGCGCGACATGAGCCGCCCCGCCCGCGTCATCGCCCGCCTTGAACAGCGCGGCCGCCGTCACCGCATGCGCATAGGCCAGTGCCGCGCGCGAAGACGCCGGCAGGTCTGTTGCCTCAACTTCGCCGAGGACTTCGCGCGCCTCCTGCGAGGCCGGTTTCTCGAAATAGGGTTCACCGCGCGGCGCCTCTGCCTCGCCGCACCCGGTCAGGATGAGCGAAAACGCCAGACTTCCCGAAACCCAGAATTGCCGCATGGCCTTCTCCCTCTCGTCAGGGCGACGCTAGCCCGCGAGCGCCCGAACGCAAGCCTTCAGCTCGCCGCGCCGGCGCACCAGTCAGGCTTCTTCTCGCGCCCGTCATAGTCCCAGATCTTGTGCGTTCCGCCGGCCACCAGCAGCGCCGCGAGGTCCTTGCCGTCCAGCTCAAGCCGCACGACCGTGCGCTCATACCGGTCCGTCCCGCGCATCTCGCTGATCGTAACTTCCTTGCCGCGCGTCATCTCCAGCGCCGCTTCCTTGGCCTCGAAACCGAGGGCGCGCTCGCTTTCGCATTTTGCCCCGCCGCGCTGCTTCATCGAGCCGGTCTCCGGCGAATCGATGCCGTGGAGACGGAACTTCGTGCCGTCCGAGAGCCGCCCCGAATCGCCATCCGACCAGTAGACCGTGAGCGGAACTTCGGTGGCCGCGGTGGCAGCCGACGCGGCGGGCGCCTGCGACGCATAATACGCGCCGCCCGCCACGATCGCGAGCAGGACCCCGGCCCCGGCCAGGTAATTCAGCGGTGTACGGATGGACATGTCGGGCTCCCCTCACACTTCCTGTTGGAAGCCCAAGGAGCCCTGAGAGGGTTACCGAAAGATTAAGATTTCATCGCGTCGGCACCGGATGATCGCCCGAGTAATCATAGAAACCCCGGCCGGATTTCTTGCCGAGCCAGCCGGCCTCCACGAATTTCACCAGCAGCGGACATGGCCGGTACTTCGTATCGGCAAGCCCGTCATGCAGCACCTGCATGATCGACAGGCATGTATCGAGGCCGATGAAATCCGCCAGCTGCAACGGCCCCATCGGATGGTTCGCGCCGAGCCGCATCGCCGTGTCAATCGACTCGACGTTCCCGACGCCTTCATACAGCGTGTAGACCGCCTCGTTGATCATCGGCATCAGCACGCGGTTGACGATGAAGGCCGGGTAGTCCTCCGCATTCGTCGTCGTCTTGCCGATCCGCTTGGCATAGGTGATCGCCGTCTCGAAGGTCTCCTGGTCCGTATTCAGACCACGGATCACCTCGACCAGTTTCATCAGCGGCACCGGGTTCATGAAGTGCAGCCCGATGAACCGTTCCGGACGGTCCGTCACAGATGCCAGCCGCGTGATCGAAATCGAAGACGTGTTGGTCGCCAGGAACGCATGCGGCGGCACGACTTCGCTGACCGCCCGGAAGATCTGCTCCTTGAGCTCCCGCTTCTCGGTCGCCGCCTCGATCACGAGGTCCGACACGCCATGCGCCTTGATGTCCGCAGACGGACGGATCCGCTTCAGCGCCGCCTTCAGGTCGTCCGGCGTGATCACCTGCCGCGCCACCTGCCGCGTCATGTTCGCCTCGATCGCCGCAAGCCCCTTGGCGAGCGCCGCTTCCGACACATCCGTCAGCACGACCTCATACCCGGCCAGCGCCGAGACATGCGCGATGCCGTTGCCCATCTGTCCGGCGCCGATCACGCCGACTGTCCTGATTTCCGCCATGGAGCTGATCCTTGAACATCTGTTGAACGGGCATCGTTATACTCGCTTGTGCAGCGCAGCAAAGTGCGGGTTTGCAGGCCAGCCCTGCGCCAACAAAAAGCCCGGCCTCCTCGCGGACGCCGGGCTTTGATTTATCGGAAAAATCGCAGATCAGAGCGCCTTGGTCAGCTCCGGCACCACGACGAACAGGTCGCCCACGAGGCCGTAATCGGCCACCTGGAAGATCGGGGCTTCCTCGTCCTTGTTGATCGCGACGATGATCTTGGAATCCTTCATGCCCGCAAGGTGCTGGATGGCGCCCGAGATGCCGACGGCGATGTAGAGTTCCGGAGCGACGATCTTGCCGGTCTGGCCGACCTGGTAGTCGTTCGGCGCGTAGCCAGCGTCCACGGCGGCGCGCGAGGCACCGACAGCGGCGCCCAGTTTGTCCGCCAGCGGAATGATCACTTCCTTGAACTTGTCCGACGAGCCGAGCGCGCGGCCGCCCGAGACGATGCGCTTCGCGGCGGTCAGTTCCGGCCGGTCCGACTTCACCATCTCTTCCGACACGAATTCGGATTTGGTCTGCGCAGCCGGGGCCGCGATGTCTTCGACCGAAGCCGAGCCGTCATTGCCAGCGGCTGGGAACGCCGTGCCGCGCACGGTGATCACCTTCTTCGCATCAGAGGATTTCACGGTCATGATCGCGTTGCCGGCATAGATCGGGCGCACGAAGGTGGATTGGTCCACCACTTCGACGATTTCCGACAGCTGCATCACGTCGAGCTTGGCCGCGATACGCGGGGAGATGTTCTTGCCCGTGGTTGTCGCGGCGATGAACACCGCGTCATAGCCCGCCATCAGCGGCACGACGAGCGCTTCCATGGCTTCGGCGGTCTGCTTGCGCAGGGTCTCGCCTTCCGCTTTCAGCACCTTGCGCACGCCGGAAATCTTCGCGGCGGCCGGCGCCACGGCGCCAGCGTTTTCGCCGGCAACCAGCACATCGACATCCCCGCCGAATTTCGAGGCGGCGGTCACGACCTTGTGGGTCGCGTCCGACAGTGCGCCATGGGCGTGTTCAGCAATTACGAGGACAGCCATCAGACAGCTCCTGCCGTTTTGAGTTTCGCGACCAGGGCCGCCACATCTTCAACCTTGATGCCGCCCGAACGGGCCGCAGGCTCGGTCACCTTCACCACCGTCAGGCGCGGCGTGATGTCGACGCCGTAATCGGCAGGCGACTTCTCGGCGATTTCTTTTTTCTTTGCCTTCATGATGTTCGGCAGCGAGGCATAGCGCGGCTCGTTGAGGCGCAGGTCCACGGTCACGACGGCCGGCGTCTTCAGCTTCACGGTCTGCAGGCCGCCATCGACTTCGCGGGTCACTTTCAGCGCGTCGCCGTCTTTCTCGATCTTGTAGGCAAAGGTGCCCTGCGGCCAGTCCAGCAGCGCCGCCAGCATCTGGCCGGTCTGGTTGGAATCGTCGTCGATTGCCTGCTTGCCCACCAGCACGAGGTCCGGCTTCTCGTCGGCCACGACTTTCGCCAGCAGCTTGGCCACGGCCAGCGGCTCGACGGTCGCATCGGTCTTGATCAGGATGCCCCGGTCAGCGCCCATGGCGAGCGCGGTGCGGATGGTTTCCTGGGCCTGTTGCGGGCCGATGGAAACAACCACGACCTCTGTCGCGATACCCGCTTCCTTCATCCGCACCGCTTCTTCGACCGAAATCTCGTCGAAGGGGTTCATCGACATCTTGACGTTGGCGAGATCGACCCCGGTCTGGTCCGGCTTGACGCGGACTTTCACGTTGTAATCGATGACGCGCTTGACGGGCACGAGAACCTTCATGCGGGCGCTCCCAGGCTGGTTTATGATTGTGGAACTAGAAAGTGCGCCGTCCCTACCGTTGCGGCGCCCAGCGCGCAAGAGTTGACGCTTACGTCAGGGTCAATTCGGCGCACTCCTGGAAAGGTCAATCCAACCTCCCCTTTCCTGCGAAGCGGGAGAGAAGTTGAGGGGCGCCGCCTCATCTGCCTCTCTTCCTCTCTCGGCCCGTATACTTTTCGCGTCGTTTCTGTCTCGGGCGGTCTCGTTTTTCTCTCAGTTTTTCTCATTCATTCTCACTTTTTATCGCTTGTTCTGGCGCAAGAATGCTGAGAGCCTTGTATTTTATGCCTTTTTGTCGGAAGGCGGCGGCGTGGTGAGCGAATTGAAGGGTCTGGCGCTTGGACGGGGCTTGGTCCGACGGCGGAGTATATCTTCGGTGCGGAGGGGCGGGCGGAAGTTCCGGCAAGTATTTTGTACCGTGTTGATTTTGCTTGTGTGAGGCGCGCGCAAATGTAGGCGCAAGCCTGAGACTCAAACCCTTAGTCCGGCGCCTCGCCATTCTCGCCCAGCACGATGCCGGCGAGATACAGCGACCCGCATATCAGCACCCGGTCGGCGCCGCTGGCCGCCGCCGCGCGCATCGCGTCCGCGAGGCCGGCGCAGGCGGTCGCCTCCAGCCCGGCCGTGTGCGCGGCCTCAACCAGCTGCAGCGGGTCGGCGCCCACATGGCCGGCCGCATTCGGCATCGTGAAGACCGGCGGCTTCAGGTAGCGGAACGGCATGAAGAAGCCGACCGAATCCTTGCTCGCGAGCATCGCGGTAACGAGGGCCGTCTTGCCGCCGAGGGAATTCAGATGCCGCGCGATTGCCCGCGCCGCGTGTGGATTGTGCCCGCCGTCGAGCCAGACGTCGCAGCCCTCCGCCATCGCGGTCACCGGCCCGGGTTTCAGCCGCTGCATCCGCGCCGGCCAAGTAGCCTGGCGCGCGCCGCGGAAGATCGCTTCCTGCGGCACACGGACGGAATTGCCGAACAGCTGCATCGCCATCGCCGCCAGCGCGGCGTTCGAGCGCTGGTGCTCGCCGATCAGCGCGAGGTCCTCAGGCATGGCATCGACGAAATGCGTCTTCAGCCGGTAGAGCGGCGCGCCCTCGGCCGCCGCCTTCTTGGAGATCACATCATCGCAGACCTTGCGCTGGATCGCCGAAAGGACCGGCCGCCCCTTCTTGATGATGCCGGCCTTCTCGCCCGCAATCGAGCGCAGGTCGGAGCCCAGGAAGGCCTTGTGGTCAAAGTCCACCGGCGTGATCACCGACAGGGCCGGCGAATCGATCACGTTGGTCGCATCGAACCGGCCGCCCAGGCCAACCTCGAGGATGAGCAGGTCCGCCGGCACTTCGGAGAAGGCGAGGATTGCGGCCGCCGTCGTTGCCTCGAAATGCGTGATCTGCCCGGCGCCGATCGCCTCGAACGTCCGGTCCAGCCAGCCGATCAGGCGCGCATCGTCCACCAGCTCACCCGCCAGCCGGATACGTTCGTTGAAGCGCACCAGATGCGGTGAGGTAAACACGTGTACGGACAATCCGGCCGCTTCGGCCATCGCGCGCATGAAGGCGCAGGTCGACCCCTTGCCGTTGGTGCCGGCCACATGGATCACCGGCGGCAGCCTGTCCTGCGGACGACCGAGTGCGCCCAGCGCCGCAAGCGCGCGCCCGAGCGAAAGCTCGATAACATCAGGATAGAGACCCTCGAACCGCTTCAGCGAGGCGTCGAGCGCCGGACTGTTACCGATCAATCAGCGGAGCCCTTTGGCTGGGGCAGCTTGTCGGCATGCGTTTTCGGAGGTGTCAGCATGATATTGGACCGGTCATCCCGGCGGCGCGACAACGGCAACAGGTGCGACAGCACCCGCGAAATCGTCGCCTTCAGTTTCCTCCGGTCACAGACGATATCGACCTGACCTTTCTCGCGGAGGAATTCCGAGCGCTGGAAACCCTTCGGGAGGCTCTCGCGGATCGTCTGCTCGATCACGCGCGGGCCGGAGAAGGCAATCATCGCGCCGGGTTCGGCAATGTGCACATCGCCCAGCATCGCATAGGAGGCCGAGACGCCGCCCGAGGTCGGGTCCGTCAGCACCACGACATAGGGAAGCTTCGCATCCGCGAGGTCGTTGATCGCCAGCGTCGTGCGCGGCATCTGCATCAGGCTGAGCGTGCCCTCCTGCATGCGTGCACCGCCGGAGGCGGTGCAGACCACGAAGGAAGACTTCCGGGCCAGGGCCAGCTGCGCCGCCGTGATGAAGGCCTCACCGGCCGCCATGCCGAGCGAGCCGCCCATGAAATCGAAATCCTGCACCAGCACGACCGCCGGCACGCCGCCGATCTTGCCATAGGCCGCGACCATGCAGTCTTCCTGCAAGAGCGGCGCCCCGCCCTCTTCGGTTTCCTTCAAATCACGCGCAGCAACCTTCGCCTTCGCGGCCTTGAGGCGCGCAGGGTATGGCTTGTCATCCTTGAACTTCAAGGGATCGAGCGGCACGGGCGGCAGCGATACCGGCTCCCAGCGCTCATCGTCGAACAGGAGGCGAAACCGCGTGCGCGGCGAGATGCGCAGATGCGCGCCCGCCGGCGTCACATTCCAGGTCGCCTCGAGGTCACTCTTGTAGATCAGCTCTCCGGAGATCGGACATTTGACCCAAAGGTCGTCCGGCGTGTCCTTTTTCGACATGATCGTCTTGAGACCAGGCGGCGTGACCTTGTTGATCCAGTTCATAAGTCAGGAACTCCCGAGTAAGCGGCAGAGTCAGGCTTTGCGGACAAAATCGATGGCAACCCGCAGTTCATGCGCCAGTGCGCCCATCGCGGGTGCCGCAGCCTCGAACCGGCCAGTTGCATGTGCATCGCCCGCCTTTTCCACAAAAGCCGAACCAACGACCACCCCATCTGCGATTTTAGCCATTTCCGCAGCCTGTGCACCACTTTTTACACCAAAACCGACACAAACCGGCAATCCCGACACTCTTTTAACCATCGCGACCTGCCCTGCAATCGCTGCAGGATCCGCGCTTCCAGCCCCGGTCACACCCGTTACGGCGACGAAATAAATAAAGCCTGAGGCCCCCTCGGAGACCTTCGCGGCTCGGTGCTCGTCCGTCGTCGGGGTTGCAAGACGGATCACCGAAAGCCCGTATTGCGCGTAAATGGCGCGCAGCGGGGCGTCTTCCTCGGGGGGCAGGTCCACGATGATTGACCCGTCGATGCCGGCTTTCGCGGCCGCTTCGGCAAACGTCAGGTAGCCCATCGAATGGACCGGGTTGGCATAGCCCATCAGGATCAGCGGTGTGGTCTGGTCGTCCTTCCGGAAGCGCGCGGCGAGCGCGATCACATCGGTCAGCCTGGTGCCGTTCGCCAGCGCCCGCAGGCCGGCTTTCTGGATCGCCGCGCCATCCGCCATCGGGTCGGTGAACGGCGCGCCGAGCTCGATGATGTCGGCGCCATTGTCGCGCAGCGCGCAGAGCGCGGAGTAGCTGGCCTCGAGGTCCGGGTCGCCCGCCATCAGGTAGGCCACCAATACCGCGCGGCTTTCACTGCGCGCCTTGGCGAAGGCCGCTTCAATCCGTGTGCGGCCCATCTCAGACGTCCGTGTTTTCGAGCGCCCAGGCGGCGTAGGCATCGCTGACATGGGTCAGCGGCATCGCGACAATCGCCGGCACATCATACGGGTGCACCCGGTTCACCAACTCGTCGATCTTTGACCAGTTCGCTTCCGGCGCCTTGAGCCAGAGGATGAACTCGAAGGATTGTTCGATCACGCCCTTCCAGCGATAGGATGAGGTGACCGGCCCTTCGAGGTTCGCGCAGGCAGCGAGGCGCGCTTCGAGCGCGGCATCGGCAATATCCTCCGCCACGCGGCGCGAGGGACAGGTGATCCGGACAAGGATGAGTTTCGTCACGCTCAGAAATCCTTGCCGTTGACGGGGTGGATGGTGATCTTCGAACGGTCGAGGCCGTCGACGCAGCGCAGGTTGATCGCGGCCATTTCCTTGCTGTCAGGCCCGGAACCGATACCGAAGGCCTGCGTGCCGCAGGTCTTGCAGAAATTATGGTCGATCGCGCCGCGATTGAAGTGATAGGTCGTGAAGGCGCCTTCGCCTTTGGTCAGCTTGAAATCCGGGCGCGGCAGGAAGGCGAGCACGAAGCCCTTCTTGTCGCAGTGCGAACAGTTGCATTCGAGCCCGGTCGAGAAATCGCCTTCGGCTTCGAACCGCACCGCACCGCAATGGCAACCGCCTGTCACATGTGTCATCCCGCTCTCCTAGATATCCATTCCAAGCGCCTTGGCGACGGAGAATACGTCCTTGTCGCCCCGCCCGCACATGTTCAGGATAAGCAATCCGTCCTTGCCCAGATCTTTCGCCACTTCGCCGACGCGGGCAATCGCGTGCGCCGGCTCCAGCGCCGGGATGATGCCTTCGAGGCGCGTGCAGAGCTGGAACGCCTCCAGCGCCTCGTCATCCGTGCACGACAGGTATTCCGCCCGGCCCATGTCCCGCAGGAAGGCGTGTTCCGGCCCGATGCCCGGATAGTCGAGCCCGGCGGAGATCGAGTGCGCATCGATGATCTGGCCGTCATCGGTCTGCAACAGGTAGGTCCGGTTGCCGTGCAAGATGCCCGGCCGGCCGCCATTCAGCGCCGCCGCATGCATGCCTGTCTCGATGCCGTGGCCTGCTGCCTCAACGCCGATCAGGCGCACGTCCTCATCGTCGATGAACGGATGGAACAGGCCGATCGCATTCGAGCCGCCGCCGATACACGCCATCACGGCGTCCGGCAGGCGCCCTTCCCGCTCCAGGATCTGCGCGCGGGCTTCCTTGCCGATCACCGACTGGAAGTCGCGCACAATCTCCGGGTACGGATGAGGCCCGGCGGCTGTGCCGATGCAGTAGAACGTCGTCTCGACATTGGTCACCCAATCCCGAAGGGCTTCGTTCATCGCGTCTTTCAGCGTGCCGGTGCCCGAGGAAACCGGAACGATCTTGGCGCCGAGGAGGCGCATCCGGAACACGTTCGGCTTCTGCCGCTCGACATCCGTCTCGCCCATGAACACGACGCATTCGAGGCCGAAGCGCGCGCAGATCGTCGCCGTCGCCACGCCGTGCTGGCCGGCGCCCGTCTCCGCGATGATCCGCTTCTTGCCCATCCGCCGCGCGAGCAGCACCTGGCCGAGGCAGTTATTGATCTTGTGCGCGCCGGTATGGTTCAGCTCGTCGCGCTTGAAATAGATTTTCGCCCCGCCGAAATGCTCGGTCAGGCGCTCGGCAAAATACAGCGGCGACGGGCGGCCCACATAGTGGGTCCACAGGTCCTGCATCTCTGCCGCGAAGGCGGGGTCCTGCTTGGCCTTGCGATACTCGGCCTCCAGCTCCAGCACGAGGGGCATCAGCGTCTCGGCGACATAGCGTCCGCCGAACTCGCCGAACCGGCCATTCGCGTCAGGCCATTTGTCCCAGGTATTTCGCAGATCCATCATTCTTCCTCTGATCCCCGCTGCGCGATGGATCGCGCTCAAGGCTGCTTCAGTTCCCTTTTGCCGCGCGGATGAAGGCGCGCACCAGTTCCCTGTCCTTTAACCCCCGTATCCGTTCCACACCAGAGGACACGTCCACCGCAGGCGCGGCAGTTTGGCGTATCGCGCCGGCCACGTTTTCCGGCGTTAGACCGCCCGCCAGCAGCCAGGGTTTGGGCGACGTCCAACCTTTCAGCAGGCTCCAGTCGAAGGCCGCACCATGGCCGCCCTTCTGGGCATCCCCTTCCGGCGGCTTGGCATCCAGCAGCAGCCGGTCGGCCGCGCCGTAATCCCCCGCCCGCGCGAGGTCTGCTGCCGAGCGCACGCCCAGCACCTTCCAGACCTCCGCACCCGTCATCGCCTTGATCTCGGCCACTCGTTCCGGCGTCTCATTCCCGTGCAGCTGCAGGACCGGGAACCCGAGCGCCGCCACGGCCCGCACCTCGGCGTCCGGCGGATCGAGCAGCACCGCCACGGGCACCGCCGTGCCGACGGACAGGAGCAGTGTTTCCGCCGCCGCCAGCGTCACCTGACGCGGGCTGACCGGGAACATGAACCCGATCCAGTCCGCCCCTTCGCGCGCCGCAAACGCCACGAGGTCCGGATCCTTCAGGCCGCAGATCTTTACCATCACCATGCCCGTCACCTGACCGAAACAGGCCCTGAGCACAATAGCCTGCGGCCTGCGCCGTCTTGCCCCTCGCCCTGACGGAACCTAACGTCATCTTTAACCCTTAGCCCGCATGACGGGTGCAGAGATGGCCCGTCTGCGCCCGCCCCCTCCTTTGGGCACGGCTTTTGCACACCAGGGTCACGCGCCGGAGTTCCCCAAACTTGCTACATTCGCAGATCAGCCACCTTCCGCCCCCGCGCGTCACCCCGGTGAACGTGTACGAGGACGCGCGCAAGGCGCCCCTGTGGGAGCAGACCTTCTACACGGCGTGGATGTTCTCGATCTTCATGCCGATCGATGCCTTCCAGCCGATCCGCTATGCCTGCATCGCCGGACTGCTCGGCATGATGATCATGCACCGCGCGGAAGTGCTTCCGCTGATGCTGAAGGCCTGGCCGCTGTTTACGCTGCCCATTCTGGCCACCTTTTCGGTGTTCTGGACCCCTTATCCGGCGGACGCTCTCAAGACGGCGATCTTGCTTCTGCTGACGCCGACCTTGCTTGTCGTGCTCGCCGCCCGCTTGCGCACCATCGAATTCCTGCGCGTCGTCATGTTCGCCGCCTGGCTGGGCACACTTTACTCCGTACCCTTCTTCGGAACCTTTGCGGATGGCGGGCCCTACGCCCAGAAGAACAGCCTTGCCTTCCACATGATGATCGTCATCCTTGTGTCGCTGGGCACCTTCCTGAACGAGGAGGAGCCGCTGCCGCTCCGGCTGATCGCGCTCGTGTTTGTGCCGGTCGCCTTCCTCTTCCAGTACATCGCGGGTTCTGCCACGTCGCTCGTCTTTGCGGTGGTCGGCAGCGCCCTGCTGATCATGGTCAAAGTCGTCTGGGGCAGCGTGTCACAAGTCCGGCACATGCGCTCCACCACACTGGCCTTGTTTGCGGCGCTCGCGCTCATTGTGGCCATCATCGTGCTGTCGATACCGAACAATACGATCGTCGACGACTTCCTCGCCCTGCTCGGCAAGGACTCCTCCCTCACCGGACGCACGGCCATCTGGGAAGCGGCCGAACGCGTCTCCGCCGAGCACCCCTGGTTCGGCGTCGGCATCGAAGGCTTCTGGAACCCGATGACCGGCATCGCCCAGACCCTCAACGAAAACGACTCCAAGGCGTTCGGGACCAAACTGTCCTTCCACAGCGCCTTCTGGGAACTGCGCGTCCACTTCGGTTTTGTCGGCCTCGCCTTCTTCATCTTCGCCGTTGCATGGGCGGGCCTGCGCACAGTCGGCCTCTGGTTGCGCGATGGCAGCGTCTCCAACTCGATCCTGCTGGTGATGTTCACCGTGATCTTCATCTCCTGCTTCACCGAGTCGTATGCCTCCGGCACAAGCAGCATGATGGTCTACTTCCTCTACTTCGGCGGCCTCGCCGCGTTCCGTGTCGGCGAACGCAAATTCCTCGGCGTCGGCCGTCTAGTCGAACGTACCGGCTGAACCTTCAGGACAGCTCCGCCGCGCTCTGGAAGTCGGCGCGAAAGCGGTAGAGTATGACGGCCGCGCGCCGGCCCGACTGCCCGCGCCGATGCCGCCTGCCGGAGGATGCCCTTGAGTTCTGATGCCCCCCTTGCCGATGCGCCCTGGATGGCGCCCGGACTGACGCCGGACGCCCGCGCGGCCCTGCTGGACGCCGCCCTCACCGAGGACGAACGCTACGGCCTGTTGCACAGCCAATGGGCCATCGGCTTCCTGCCGGACGCGCCCCTGCCGGAGGGCGCGATTCCCGCCGCCGGCTATGTGCCGCCGATTCCGCGCCTCGGCATTCCCGGCCTTTACGAAACCGATGCGAGCCTCGGTGTCACCAATCCGCGCAATGCCCGCCCGGGCGACACAGCCACCGCCCTGCCCTCGGGTCTTGCCCTCGCCTCCACCTGGGACGCGGCCCTCGCGCGCGACGCCGGCGCCATGGTCGGCGATGAGGCCGCGAAGAAAGGCTTCAACGTCCTCCTCGGCGGCGGCATGAACCTCGTGCGCGATCCGAGATGCGGGCGCAGTTTTGAATATCTCAGCGAAGACCCCCTGCTCGCTGGCGTCCTCTCGGGCGAAGCGATCCGGGGTACCCAGAGCCAGGGCATCATCGCCACCGCCAAGCACTTCGTGCTGAATGACCAGGAAACCGGCCGGCACGTCGTCAATGCCGTCATCGATGAAGCAGCCTTGCGCGAAAGCGACCTGCTCGCTTTCCAGATCGCTATCGAACGCGGCGCGCCGGGCGCGATCATGTCCGCCTACAACAAGATCAACGGCCACTATGCTTGCGAAAACGACGCGCTTTTGAACGGCGTGCTGAAAGGCGACTGGGCCTATCCCGGCTTCGTGATGGCCGACTGGGGCGCCACCACCAGCGTGCACGCCGCCGCGAACGGCCTCGACCAGCAGTCCGGCGAGCAGCTGGACTATCGCGTCTGGTTCGAGGAACCCTTGCGAGAGTCCGTCGCCGCCGGCGAGACTCCGCCGGAACGCATTTCGGATATGGCCCGCCGCATCCTGCGCGCGATGTTTGCCGCCGGACTGTTCGACCGCCCGCTGCCGAAAGGCGAACCGATTGACTACGCCGCCCACGGACGGATCGCGCACAAGGCCGCAGCCAAAGGGATTGTCCTCCTGAAGAACGCGCGCGGCATCCTGCCCTTGACCGGCGACGCGAAACGTATCGCCGTGATCGGCGGGCATGCCGATGTTGGCGTCCTCTGCGGGGGCGGGTCTTCTCAGGTCACCACCGGCAAAGGCCACGCCGCCTTCATCCATGCCGGCGGCGAAGGCGCCATGATGGCGATGGCCAGCGAGGCCTACCACCCCTCGCCGCCGCTCGCCGCCCTCAAGCGGGCCGCGGCGGGCGCGCGGGTCAGCTTCGCCAATGGACGCTACCCGTCGGAAGCCGCGATGCTCGCGCGCGACAGCGACATCGCCATCGTTTTCGCCAACCAGTGGACCACGGAAGGTGCCGACGTTCCGGACCTGACGCTGCCGAATGGCCAGGACGCGCTGATCGACGCGGTCGCCGCCGCCAACCCCAACACCATCGTTGTCCTGCAGACGGGTGGCCCGGTCCTGATGCCATGGCTGGGACGCGTCGCCGCTGTGCTTGAGGCCTGGTATCCCGGCGCGCGAGGCGGAGAAGCCATCGCCGATATCCTGTTCGGCGCTGCCTGTCCCGCAGGGCGCCTGCCCGTCACCTTCCCGCAATCGACCGCGCAGCTACCGCGCCCCGAACTGCCCGGCCTCGGCAAACGCTGGGCCGCGCCGTTCGGCCCGCGGGTCGATCTAGCTAACGCGCCGGGCTTCGATGTTCCGCATGCGGAGGGGTCTGATGTCGGCTATCGCTGGTTTGCGCGCGAGGGACATGCGCCGCTCTTTCCGTTCGGATTCGGCCTGTCCTACACAGCGTTCGGCTACGCCAACCTCGCCGTCACCGGCGGCGATGCACTGACGATCACATTCGATGTCACCAATACTGGCCCCTGCGAGGGGATTGACACGCCGCAGGTCTATCTCTCCCATCGCAGCGGCGCGCCGATCCGCCGGCTCCTCGGCTGGTCACGCCTGCGGCTGAAACCTGGTGAACGTACCTCCGTCACCCTCACCGCCGATCCGCGCCTGCTGGCAGACTTCGACACGGGTCGCCGCGCCTGGCACGTCCCCGAAGGCCGCTACGACATCGCCCTCGCGCGCAGCGCCGAAGACTTCGCCCTGCACGCGGGCGCCAGCATTGCGGAAAAATGGATCAAGCCCTGAACCTGTTCAGTGAGCGGAATGTAGTGACCCTACCGGTCGCCCACATTGATGATCGGAGCGGACCTGGCCTTTCGAGACCGACCTATTCGCGGCCGACCGCTACAACCCCAACTTCTCAAGCATGCCAAAAATCCGCATTTTTGTGGGCTCGTCGCGAAATGGAAAAGCTCGAAGGAAATCGGTCTTATTCAGGTGTGACGCACGCGCATGTACAGACGCTGCCCACGCTTTTGCACGAGCCTCGTCACCATTCAGACCATGAGCCGCGGCGGCAATCATTTCTATCAGCGCGTGAGAGCCCGGTGAGTTTGCTGCTCGCTCAGCCCACTCAGCGGCCTGCGCCGCGTCCTCAAGGGCCAGATAGGAGAGGGCCCTGACACCCAACATGCCGTAGACCAGCGGATCCAAAGGGCTCAAGACAAGTGCCGCCGCAATGTTGGCCTGGCTGGTTTTAGCGCTGCCCAGCAGCGCTTCGGCCCATCCTGTTGAATACTTCGCCTGTGCGTAATTGGGATTGAGGGCGCTGGCCCGTTCAAGCCAGGGAACACTTGCCTCAAGATCGGCGCGCAGCCATTGCGCTCGGCCCATTGTAAAATGACCGAATGGATCGAGCGGATCTCGCTCGACGCATTGAGAGGCATAGTGCTGCGCAAGCATTTTCGCGTCGGCATTGTCTTCATAACGCAGGAAGGCGCTTTGGAAGTGCGTGAAGGAAAGCCCAGCGTACGCCCGCGCAAAACCCGGCTCCATAGCGATAGCACGCTTGAAGAAGCCGGTGGCGACTTCGTTATCCGACTTGTTAAAGCGATACATGTGATGGACGCCCAAGTGGTAGACCGACCACGCGTCCAAGTTTTCGGGCGACTTAAGAAGCGCCCGCTGTGCCTCGTTTGATGGAATTCTGACTTCGACTGCGCTTGTTACGGCATTTACGATTTGGTCGCGTATCTCATGGACGGCGCCGATGTCGGAGCGATACCGGTCACACCAGACAACTCGCTTGTCCTCCGTCTCGCTAAGCTCGACCGACACCGACATAAACTTTCCGGAAATTTCGACAGTGCCGGTGAGGCAGTATTGAACGCTCAGCTTGTTGCGCACTTCATCGAGGTTCACGTCTGCGCCCCTGAAACGGAATGACGAGCCCCGAGCGATTACGACAAGCCAATGCAGACGCGACAAATCGGTGATCAGATCATGCGGTAACGCGTCCGCAATCGGAAACTCTGGTGGGGTTGATCCAACAAGGTCGAATGGAATTACGGCAATGCTCGGCTGCGAACCGAGTATTGGCGCAACACCGGCCGACGATCGGGGCTCTGCGAACGATATCGCGGGAAAGGTGGCGACTTCCGCCACGAAAGAGAAACCAATTCCATGAACCGTTCGGATGCAGGTCTGCGCGCGGCCGTCGTCGCCAATCGCCTGGCGGGCAGACTTTACCCGGCTCGAGATCGCCGAGTCAGACACGATCCGCCCGTTCCAGACCTTTTCGACAATCTCATCCTTGGTAACCACGCGGTCGCGGTTTTCGACCAGCAGCCGGATGAGCGCAAACACCTGCGGCTCCACCGCAACGACCACGCCGTTCGAGCGCAGTTCAACGCGGCCGGGATTGAGCTCGAATTCGCCAAACTGATATAGCATCACCCGCGATCATAGCCGAAAACCCTGTAATCTCCAGATATTCTAAAGACTGTCTGCAAGCTGCCGGCTTCGGCGTGCGCTACGTCTCTCACCTCATCCCAGCCCTTCAGGGGCAAGCCGGAAAAGAGGGAACTCACGCATGACACTCAACCGCACATTCATTGCCGGGAAAGTCCTGGCGATTGCCGCACTGGTAGTGGCTTCGGCCTGCGCCAGCTCAAATGCCCAGACCGCGACATCAACGCCGCTCGCATATTCGGTCGAGTCCGACCTGCCTTGGGGGCCTTGCCCGCCGATCTTTCCGGCAGGGTGCCAGATCGGAGTTCTTCAAGGTGATCCCGCGGCTCCGAACGCAGACATTTTCCTGCGTGTTCCCGCCGGGCTTGGTTTGCCGGCACACACCCACACGTCTGCGGAGCGGATGATCCTTGTTTCTGGAGAATTGCGGGTGAAATACTTGGGTGCGCCGCCCGTTACCTTGCAGCCGGGTCACTACGCTTACGGCCCTGCCGCTCTGCCGCACGATGCGACCTGTATCGGCAGCGAAACTTGCACTCTGTTCATCGCATTCGAAGGTCCGGTTGACGCGATTGCTTTCGCCGGATCCGTAGATTGATCGGCTCATACAATTCGATCGGCGGCTCGCTTCACCACCGGTCACTTGCTGGTAAGAACCTAGCCAATCAACAACAAATTTGGACGGGGATAGTCGATGAACGCGAATAAAGCGCTTTGGGAAAAAGGCGATTTCACTCGCATTGCGGATTGCATGCGAGAAAGCGGGGAAGCGCTGGTCGAGACACTGGGCATCACGCACGGGCTCAAGGTTCTCGACCTCGGGTGCGGCGACTGAACGACGGCGATCCCTGCTGCAAGACTTGGAGCAGATGTTTTGGGCGTTGATATTGCCTCTAACCTTGTAGCAGCTGGCAACCAGCGCGCCGCACAAAGCGCACTAACCAACTGCAGATTCCAGCAAGGCGACGCCTCGAATCTCGAAGAGCTTGGCAATGATACATTCGATCTTGCAGTGAGCATCTTCGGTGCCATGTTCGCACCCAGACCGTTCGATGTTGCCAAAGAGATGGTACGGGTGACGAAGCTAGGGGGGCGGATCGTGATGGGCAATTGGATCCCGGGTGATCCGACGCTCGTTGCACAGATACTGAAAATCAGCTCTGCTTACTCACCACCGCCACCGGACGGCTTTGTGAGCCCCATGACTTGGGGCGTCGAGGAGAATGTCATCGCGCGCTTTGAAAGCGCTGGCATTCCCCGCGGGAACATTTCTTTTTCAAAGGAGACCTACACGTTCAACATGGACGCGCCGCCGTCCCGATTGCTGGAGGTTTTCAAAGACTACTACGGGCCGACAATGAATGCCGTCGCTGCAGCAGAGAGCAGTGGCCGCGCGGGTGACTTGCTCGCCGAGCTGGAAACCCTTTTCAGCAATCAGAACGTTGCGCTGGATTCGGGAACGACATCAATTCCAGCAACATTTCTGAAGGTCACCGTCGGCATCGTTTGACGAACTTGGCTGGTTCGCCTGGCGCCAGCGGCATTTCCAAAGCCCCCGGTTCCATGAACAAGGCGCGTCCTCGTTGTTGCGGGGTCATGCCCGGCGCAATGCCGGCGACCGCTATCGGCGATCGCACTAACGCGCTCGCGCGCGAGTTGAACGTTGCGGCGCTGGGGATCGACATGACCGTCTGATGTCTCCGGGCAGCGCCCGGATGGGCCGGGAGCGCCCGTCCGGAGGCTCCCATGAGCAACATCGAGAAGACCCAACCTATCCATCCT
>CAMDAC010000016.1 GCA_945888325.1 Candidatus Sulfopaludibacter sp. SbA3 | reverse complement strand
TGGCGAGAAATACCTCGGCCCGGCAGCGCTGCTGCAGGCTTACCGTTGGCTCATCGACAGCCGCGACGAGGCCACCGGCGAGCGGCTCGACGATCTCGAGGATCCGTTCAAGCTCTACCGCTGCCACACGATCATGAACTGCGCGCAGGTCTGCCCGAAGGGGCTGAACCCGGCCGAGGCCATCGCCAAGGTCAAGCACATGATGATCGAGCGGGTAAGCTAAACCCGCGCGCCTTTGCGCTTGTTGCAAGCGGCGTGGGCGAGTTGAAGATTGTCCGCGCGGTCTGATCCGCCCGCCGCCTTCGGGCGGATGTGATCAAACGTCGGGCGCTGTTTCTGCCACAGCGTGGCATGGGTCAGCTCGAACCGGTCCTTCGGCATCGCCAGCCCGCACAGCGCGCAGCAACCTTCCTGAGTTTCCCACAGCTTGCGGAAAAGCTCCGTATCCGGAGGGGCGAAGCTCTGGCTCACAGCCCCGCCGGCACAGGCCAGCCCCGCCGCGCGCAGGCTGCCAGCACCGTGTTGCGCAAGAGGCACGCAATGGTCATCGGCCCGACGCCGCCCGGCACCGGCGTGATGAAACCGGCCACTTCCGCGCAGCTCGCATAATGCGCATCGCCCACCAGCTTCGTCTTGCCCTCGCCCTTCTCGGGCGCGGCCACGCGGTTGATGCCGACATCGATGATCGCCGCGCCCGACTTCACCCAATCGCCGCGCACCATCTCCGGCCGGCCCACCGCCGGCACCAGGATGTCTGCCTCACGGCACACCGCAGCAAGGTCCGCCGTCCGGCTGTGCGCAATCGTCACCGTACAATTCTCTGCCAGAAACAGCAGCGCCGCCGGCTTGCCGACGAGGATCGAGCGCCCGATCACCACCGCATGCTTGCCTGAAAGATTGTCCCCCAGCGCGCGCTTGGCCAGGATCACCGAGCCGACCGGCGTACACGGACGAAGCCCCGGCTTGCCGAGGCTGAGCCGCCCGGCGGAGGCTTCCGTCAGCCCGTCAACATCCTTGGACGGATCGATAAGCTCGATCGCGGCGTCCGCATCTAGGCCCGCCGGCAAGGGCAGCTGCAGCAGGATACCGTCCACCTCGGGGTCGGCGTTCAGCGCCGTGATTAACGCCTCGACCTCGGCCTGCGTCGCGCTCGCTGGCAGCCTGTGGTGGCGCGAGACCATGCCCGCCTCGCCGGTCGCCTTCACCTTGTTGCGCACATAAACTTCGCTGGCCGCGTCCTCGCCGACCAGCACCACGGCCAGCCCCGGCACGCCCGGCAGCTTGCCCACCGCCCGCGCGACCGCCGCGCGCACATCAGCCGCGACCTGAACCCCGTCAATCCGTACTGCGCTCATCTGCCAGCCAGCCCTCAATCACACCCGCCAGCTCCGGCGGGCCCTCAATCTCGAGGCCTTTTAGCCGAGTCTTGCCGCCCGTCACCACCCGCACCGCAGACTTCGCCACACCCAGCGCCTTCGCGACCGTCAGCTCCACCGCCGCATTCGCCGCGCCGTCCTCGGGCTGCGCCCGCACCCGCACTTTCAGGAACACCCGGCCGGCATCGTCGCTGCCCCTGCCCTCGATCCGGTCTGCCGATCCGCCCGGCTGAACCCGCACGGCCAGCCGGTGACGCATCAGAACGGCGCGAGGCTGTAGCCGTAGCGGGAGATGACCGAGCGCAGGAAGAAGATGATCAGCAGGACCACCAGCGGCGTCAGGTCGATGCCCGACATCGGCGGCAGGATATTGCGGATCGGCCGGTACAGCGGCTCGGTCAGCCGCTCAAGCCCGCCCCAGATCTGCGCCACGATATTGTTGCGCAGGTCGAGTACTCGGAAGGTCAGAAGCCAGGACAGGACGGCCTGGATGAGGATGATCCAGGTGGCGATCGAGAGAATCGCAAGCAGGACGTCGAGGATCGCTTTCATGGGTGCGGGGTCGCTCCGGCGCAGGGGGATGAACTGAGTGTCACTTAGGGTGTATCGCCCCCTTCCGGCAAGGTTCACCCCGCCGATTGTCGCAACGGAAGGGTTTGGCAAGCCCCCCCAACCGCCCTAGCCTCCTCACCTTCCTCCCGGGACGATGCACATGGACACGACCGAAACACCGCTGCATCCGCTCTCGGCGTTCCAGCGAAACATGCTGATGCTGGCCACCATCGCGATGGGCGCCGGCATGAGCATCAATTTCGTGGTCGTCGCCCCGCTCACCCGCAAGGCCGGGCTCGGCGAGGTCGAGGTCGCCGCGATCCTGACCCTGTCGACCCTGCTCTACGCCTTCATGATCCCCCAGTGGGGCCGCATCGCCGACCGGGTCGGCCGCAAGCGCGTCATGGTCTTCTCGCTGATCATGATGGGCCTCACCAACACCGCCTTCCTGTTCACGCTGGAGGCCGCCCTCGCCGGCGCGATGGCCGGCATGGCGCTGCTGCTGACGCTGGTCTTCGTCCGCCTCTGGTTCGGCCTGCTGACGCCCGGCCTGCAGCCCGCCTCGATGGCGGCGATGACCGATGCGACCACGCCCGCCAACCGCGCCGCCGGCCTCGGCATGCTCGGCGCCGGCATGAGCATCGGCTCGATCCTCGGCCCCGCCGGCGCCGCCGCCCTCGCTCCCTTCGGCGCCCTCGCCCCGCTCTGGGGGACCATCGTGTTCTGCATCGTGGTCGGCGTCATCCTCGGCTACGCCTTGCCGAAAACCGTGCCGCGTGACCGTGCGATGCCGCGCCCGAAACCGCTGGCGATGTTTGACAAGCGGGTGCGCCCGCACCTTGCCTTCCTCGTCGCCTATTTCATCTGTGTCGGGATGATCCAGCAGACCCTCGGCTGGTTCATCGAGGACCGCTACAATCTCGGCGCGCTGGGAGAGAAATCCGGTCAGACTGCCGTGCTCTACACCGGCATCGTGTTCGCCTGCATGGCGGTCGCCACGATTGCCGTGCAGTTCGGCTACATCTCGCGCCACCGGCCGGACCCTCGCAAGCTGCTCCCCATCGGCCTCGGCATCGTCGTCATCGGCTATATCGGCGCCGATACGCTGATGGCCTTCCCGCTGCTCTGCGCCAGCTTTTTTATCGTCGGCGTCGGTTCGGCGATGGCGATCCCGTCCGCCAACGCCCTCGGCAGCCTGTCGGTCACTCGCGAGGAACAGGGCGCGGCGGCGGCCCTGATGTCGGCGGCCCCGCCAGCCGGCTTCATCTTTGGTCCCTTGATCGGCGCGGGCCTCTATAAGTACGTGGGCCATGCCGCGCCGCTGGTCGTCTCGGCCCTGCTGATGACCGGGCTGACGATCTATGCCTGGACGCTCACCCGCAAGGCGCCCGCGCCTTAGGCCTGATTACATCGCGCTGATGCCGCCATCGACCTTGATCTCGGCGCCCGTCACGAGCTTCGATTCGTCCGAGGCCAGGTAAAGCACGGCGTAGGCAATATCATCCGGCTCACCCACCTTGCCGAGCGGAATCTGCCGGCCCAGTTTCTCGAGAGCCTTCTGCTCGCCGAACATTTCCTTGGTCCGGTCGAGGATCGGCGTATTGATGAATACGGGGTGTACGGAGTTTGAGCGGATCTGCCCGCCGGTCTTGGCGCAGTGCAGCGCGACCGATTTGGAGAGATGCCGCACCGCCGCCTTGGCGGTGTTGTAGGAGACGTAATTGCCGCTCGCGATGATGCCCGCGATCGACGAGATATTGATGATCGAGCCGAGCCCGTGCGCGCGCATCAAGGGAATCGAATACTTGCAGCCGAGGAAGATCGAATCGACATCCACTGCCTGCACTTTCCGGAACATCTCGTAGCTCTCGTCCTCGACCGAACCGAGCGAGCCGATGCCAGCATTGTTGACCAGCACGTTGAGCCCGCCCATCGCGTCATGCGCGGCCTGGGCCACTTCCTTCCAGCGCGCCTCGTCGGTCACGTCCTGCTGGAACGCAAACGCCGTCCCGGCCCCGTGCGCGGCGTTGATCGAGGCGGCGACCTTCTCGGCGCCCGCGCCGTTTATGTCGGTGAGCGTCACCTTCGCGCCCTCCTTCGCCAGCATCCGCCCGATCGCCTCGCCAAGGCCCTGCGCCCCGCCGGTCACCAATGCCATTTTGCCTGAAACGCGTCCCATGCCTTTTCCTCCCTGATTTGGCCGATGGCTTAGCAGCCAGATGAGTGGGACGCAAAGCGTCAGGCATCTATCCTAAAGTCGGCTGCGTGCGGCTTTTCCGAAACAGGAATCCCGGCCACATCTGGCCTCCACATCGACGTGAGAACAGGAAACACAAGATGAAACTGCCGCTGATCACCGCATCCATTCTGGCCCTGTGCCTTGGCGCCTGCGCCACAAGCCCGCCCGTGATGATGGACATGCTGGCTGAGGATGCGGCTGCGTTCGAAGATCGGGCTGTGGTCCGGTGGATGAATGCATCGACGGCGATCGGCGACATGACGGATGAGGAGGTGGGCGCCGCGCTGGTCGAGGAACTTTCCGACAGGACGTCGATTGTGCGCCAGGACGGCCACGGCATCTATGTGGAGTACACCGCGCCGGATGGCCGGTTTTTCTCATGGTACCCGCTCAATACCAGCGTCGAAAAAGGAACCTGGAGCATTGCCGAGGCCGGCTCGCCGCCGGAAGCCTGTTTCAATTACAAGGATTCCTATCATCCTCTGACCGGCGAATTTGAACCGGAAGAATGCGTTCCAGCCGTGCAGATCATCGGGCGCGTTTACGAGGTCGACTCCCGGGCGGGCGACCTCTTCGAGCTTGGTACCAAGGGCATTCCTTACGCCAAGACCGCCGAGGATCTGCCTGTCTGGCCAGCGGATCGATGAAATTTCATAGACCCGCTTCAACGGGCACTTACCATGTGTGTGGTACCCGGGAGGGATGCCGCGCCGCCTGATAGCCATCCTGCTCACAATCTACGCGATTGCCTTCGCTTTCGGCGCGCTGACGGCCGTGCGCTGGCCGTCCATCGTCATGGTAATGGGCTGGATCATGGCCGATGATGTCGAGGGCGGCCTCAGCGGCGTGAACTGGCGCGAACTCGGCATTGCCCACGGCGCCGCCTACCTGTTTGCCGCCCTCGGCTACTACGCCTCCGGCGCCATCCTCGCGGCCCGCAAGGGCGGCGCCGTCGGCTGGTACATCTTCGCCCTCGCCTTCTCGGTTCCCTCGGTTTTCCTCGTCCATTTCGACGCCAACTGGTGGCTTAACCCCAGCGCCGGCGAAGGCGCCATGGCCGGTCTGATGGCCGGCGCCGTGCTACTGCTGCTCGCGGTCTGGGAACTGCGCAAACGCCCGCCGGAATTCATGGACGTGGAAGTGACGCCGGAAACCATGACGAACCCCGCCGTGGCAGCGGCGGTCGCCGCCCAGCACGCGCCGATCCTTGCCCGCCCGGAGAAGCCCGCCAAGGTGAAAAAGAAACACCCGCCCCTGTTCGTCCCGGACATCGTGGTGCAGCGCCAGCGGGCGATGTTCATTGCCCAGGCCCGCCGCAAGAAGGCCGCCCGCGCCGCCGCGCTCGCGCGCCATCGCGGCGACTGGGACGAGGAAGAAGAAGCGGCCTGATCGCCGCCGCCCCGTTGCCGGAACGCCCGCATCGGCCTAGCTTGATCCCCATACAAAGTTCCGGGAGGGGACGCTCATGATCCGCAAACTTGCCGGCGCCGCGCTGGCGATACTCGCTGCCTGGCTTCTCTGGCAGGGCGTCTCGGCCGTCTCTATGATCGTCAGCCGGGGCAGCCCACTCGACGATGCACTGTTGCAGCCGCCCACCAGCCTGTGGCGCATTCTCGCGGCGGGCTTCGCCCTGCTCGGCGGGCTGCTGGCGGTGCTCAACATCAAGGGTGGCGCCTGGCTCGGCATGACCGGCGCGGTGCTGTTCGCAGCCCTGCCAGGGGCGATGGCCGCCCTGGGCACCGATTCGAGCCTGTGGATGGACGAGGTCTATTCCGGCGGCGTGATGGTGGTGCTGGCGGGCGTGCTCGCATTTGTGAAGCGAACCTAGGTCCATTCTGCGGTCTCTGCGGATTGAGTTTCGGGGCCGGAATGCCTAGGTATGCGGCGCAATCGAATCGCGCGCGGCACCCGCCCCATCTAAGGAATATATTCCCATGGCAGAGACCTATGACGTCGTCATCATCGGCGGCGGCCCCGGCGGCTACAACTGCGCGATCCGCGCCGGACAACTGGGCCTCAAGGTTGCCTGCATCGAGACTCGCGGCAAGCTCGGCGGCACCTGCCTGAATGTCGGCTGCATCCCGTCCAAGGCGCTGCTGAACGCCTCGCACTATTTCCACGCCGCGCAGCACGAGTTCGCCGGACTCGGCATCAAGACCGGCAAGATCGAACTCGATCTCGGCCAGATGATGGCCCAGAAGGAAGAAGCGGTCGAAGGCCTGACCAAGGGCATCGAATTCCTCTTCAAGAAGAACAAGGTCGAGTACGTCAAAGGCCGCGGCAAGATCCTTGGCAAGGGCCGCGTCGAAGTCGCGCTCGCAGAAGGCGGCACACGCGTGCTGGAGACCAAGAACATCGTGATCGCGACCGGCTCCGAGCCCGCCACTCTGCCCGGCATCGAGATCGACGAGGAGCGTGTCGTCTCGAACACCGGCGCGCTGAGCCTGAAGGCGGTTCCGAAGAAACTGGTGCTGATCGGCGCGGGCGTGATCGGACTGGAGATGGGCTCGGTCTGGGCGCGGCTCGGCTCGGAAGTGACCGTCGTCGAGTATCTCGACCGCATCCTGCCGCCGGCCGACGCTGAAGTCGCCAAGGAAGCCGAGCGCACGTTCAAGAAGCAGGGCCTCGCCTTCAAGCTGGGCACCAAGGTGACCGGCGTCGAGAAGACCAAGACCAAGCTGAAAGTGAATGTCGAGCCCGCCAAGGGCGGCGCGGCGGAAACGCTGGAGGCGGACATCGTGATCGTCGCCATCGGCCGCAAGCCGTACACGGAGGGCCTGGGGCTCGAAGCCGTCGGCGGCAAGACCGACAAGCGCGGCGTGATCGAGGTGGTCGATGGCCACTTCAAGGTCGCGGACGGCGTCTGGGCGGTGGGCGACTGTATCCACGGGCCGATGCTGGCGCACAAGGCCGAGGATGACGGCACGGCGGTCGCCGAGCTGATCGCCGGCAAGGCCGGGCATGTCGACTACAACCTCGTCCCCAGCGTCGTCTACACCAACCCCGAGATCGCCTGGGTCGGCAAGAACGAGGAAGAGCTGAAGGCTGCCGGCGTCGAGTACGTGAAGGGCAAGTTCCCGTTCATGGCAAACTCCCGTGCACGGACGAACCATGAGACCACCGGCTTCGTGAAGATCCTCGCCGAAAAAGGCACCGACAAGATCCTCGGCGCGCACATGATCGGCGTCGGCGTCGGCGAGATGATCGCGGAAATCTGCGTCGCCATGGAATTCGGCGCCTCGTCCGAGGACATCGCCCGCACCAGCCATGCGCACCCGACGCTGTCGGAGGCCGTCCGCCAGGCCGCGATGGGCGTTGAAGGCTGGACGATGCAGATGTGAGATTTGACGCGGCTGCCCGCTGGACGCCGCGCGCGCCTCACTTTACTCTGCACCCCATGTACAAGCATGCCGGAGCCGGATGGAGCATCAGGCCGTTCACCGCGGCGGCTGCGGGCGCGTGCCTGGCGATCTTCCGCGACTGCCTGATCGACATGCCCTGGCGCATCCGCAACCGCGGCCAGTACATGATCCTGCGCCGTTCGCTGACGCCTCTGAACGCCTGGGTCGCCGAAGAGCCGGATGCCGGCGTGATCGGCTTCCTGACGCTGCAGCTGCCGCAGGACTATATCGACCACCTGTTCGTCGACCCCGACTGGCGCTTCTGCGGTGTCGCGCGCGGCCTGCTGGAAGTGGCGCGCCAGGGCGCGACCGGCGCCCTCAGCCTCGATGTGGACGCCGAGAACCTTGGCGCGCGGCGGGCCTATGAGGCGCTCGGCTGGCAAGTGGTGGCAAGCACGGGCAGCACAAGCAAGGCGCGCCAGATGCGCCTTGTCAGCCCCTGAGCTTGCCCCGCAAGATGCCCCCCACCCCTGAGTCCATCTACGCGGCGCCCGCCGAATGGGTGGCGCGCGGCGCGGGCGCGCAAGGCAACCTGTTCCTGACGGGACGCGCCGGCACCGGCAAGACCACGCTGCTGCGCAAGTTCCTCAGCGAGGCCGGCGACAAGGCCGTGATCGTGGCGCCCACGGGTGTCGCCGCGATGAACGCCGGCGGTCAGACGATCCATTCCTTCTTCAAGCTGCCCCCGCGCCTGATCGAGGCGCAGGACGTGCGCCGCCTGCCCAACGCGCGGGTGGTGCGCGCCGTCGACACGGTGGTGATCGACGAGATCTCGATGGTGCGCGCCGACATGCTCGACGCCATCGACCGCAGCCTGAAGCTCAATCGCGGCTCCAAACGCCCGTTCGGCGGTGTACGGATGATCCTGTCCGGTGACCTGCACCAGCTGCCGCCGGTCGTCTCCAATCAGGAAAGCCCGATCCTGCTGGAACGCTTCGGCGGCAACTATTTCTTCAACGCGCCCGCCTTCCGGGACGGCGAGTTCTCGCTGCTGGCGCTGAAACACGTGTTCCGGCAGGAGGACCCGCGCTTCCTCGCGCTGCTCGGCGCACTTCGCTCCGGCCGGGTGACGCCCAACGATGAGGCAACGCTGGCCAAGCTCGTCTCCACACGCAGCGCCTCCGACGCTTCCGAAACGCATGTCGTGCTGACGCCCAACAATGCCAACGCCTTCCGCATCAACCAGACGCGGCTGGCGGAGCTGAAGGGCGAGCGGAAGATCTTCCCGGCGGATGTGCAGGGCCAGTTCGACGAGAAGAGCTTCCCGACCGAATCCGACCTTGAACTGAAAGTCGGCGCGCGCGTGATGCTAATCCGGAATGATCCGGAAGGCCGCTGGGTCAACGGCACGCTGGCGCATGTCGAGGGCTTCGGCGCCAAGAGCGTGATCGTCAAGATCGCCGGCCGGGTCTACGAGATCGAGGCGGCGGCCTGGGAGAAGTACCGCTACGATTTCGAGATGGATTCCAAGAAGGTGAAGCGCGAAGTAGTCGGCACGTTCAAGCAGGTACCGCTGCGCCTCGCCTACGCCGTGACGATCCACAAGGCGCAGGGCCTGACGCTCGACAATGTGTTCATCGACTTCGATTCCGGAATGTTTGCCCACGGACAAGCCTACGTGGCCTTCTCGCGCGCGCGCACCCTTGAAGGCCTCGAAATCTCGCGCCAGCTGCTCCCGCGCGACCTGGTGCTGGACCGGGAGGCCTTTGCCTTTGGCGCGCTCGACACGATCGAGGATACGCCGAACTACCTGCTCGCGAAGTTCCGCAAGGACGAAGGGATGCTCGTCTAGGCGAACGTGTTTTCGTAGGATACGGTCGCCTTGCCTTTTTCGCAAACCATCGTGCCCGCCATGAGGTCATGCAGGCAGCGGCGATCCTTGCGGGCGAGGCCCATCAGGTAGCTGATGTAGAACGGCGTGAAGCTCGAAATCATCTTGCCCAGCGTATTGCGCATGATGATGGCGCCGAGCGTTGGCTTGCCGCCGGTCTTGTCGGTCACGATGGCGCCGACCACCATCTTGCCCAGCGTCGCCTGATGCGCCGAGGCTTCCATGCCGATGGCATAGGCGAGGCTGCCGAGTCCGAGGAAGAGGATCACGCCGATGAAGCCGGCGGCGAACTGGCCATCGGTCGTGCCGGGCTGCGGGCCCATGAGGGCGATGATCAGGATGAGCGGGACCAGGAAGACGGCGCTGTCGATCAGTGTCGCGATGACGCGGCGGCCCCAGACGGGTTTGCCGGCCTGGATTCCGGAGGTGCTGGCGGCCGCCGCATAAGCTGGCTGCGCCGGGGCGCGTGTTTTTGCGGCCGACTCCGGCGCGCGGCTGCGTTCAGCCTGGAGGAAAGCGAGGGCCTGGGGCGAGAGCTGCTCGCGGGCGGCGGAAGGCGCCGCGCGGCCCATGGGGGCGGGCCCGGTTTTCTTGCCGAAAGTGGGCTTGGCAGGTGCGCTGCCAGCTGTTGAAACCTGTTTGCCGACCGTCGCCATGTGGGGCCTCAGTATCGAGAGTTACCTTAACCGATCAATCTATCGATCCGGCGAAATCGCTCGGCGGAATTTTCGCGGCGGCGTTAACCAAACGGTCAGGCGAGCTTGCGGATCTCTTCGGAGAGGGCGCGGTCCTTGTCGGTGACGATCGTCTCCAGCACGCGGACGCGTTCCTTCAGCTTGCTGATCTCGTCGCGCATGGAGGTCACATCGGCCTGCGTGGTCTCGTCGGCACGCGAATTGGCCTTCGTCTTCAGATAGGTCTGGTAGACCCCTGCCCCGACGCTGATCGCGACGATGAGCACCACCATCTGAAACGGATCCATGTTCTCGTCCTCCAAGCCTGCGGAAAAACATGCCCCAAAGGGACGTTGAATGAAAGGGCGCGTCAGAGCCCGTCGAAATCGCGGCGCAGGCGCCAGTCGTCACCGGTGATGATTTCCTCGAGCGCGCGGACGCGTTCCTTGAGCCGTGCGATCTCGTCGTCGCGCTCATCCGGGCGGGGCTCATACCGGGCGTCCGCCTCCCACCGCCGCAGGCGGCTGCGGCGCCGGCTGCGCGTCATCAGCCAGATGAAGCCAACAATTGCAAAGACAGGCCACAGGCTACTCATCGTCACCTCCCACTTTTATCGAATATCAATGTGGGGAAGTTTGAGGGCAGCGCAAGGGCTTTGGCCGATTAAATTGGACTAACGCCCCGTGGAGCCAAATCCGCCGGCACCGCGCGCTGTTTCGTCGAGCGCGTCCACTTCGCTCCAGGCAAGACGTGTGACCGGAGCGAGGACGAGTTGGGCGATGCGTTCGCCGCGCTGGATGACAAAGGCCTCGGCGCCGAGATTGATCAGGATGACCTTGATCTCGCCGCGATAATCGGAGTCGATCGTGCCCGGCGTGTTGAGGCAGGTGAGGCCATGCTTGGCCGCGAGGCCGGAGCGCGGGCGGACCTGGATCTCGTGGCCCTCGGGAATCGCAACCGACAGGCCGGTCGGCACCATCGCGCGCTCGCCGGGCTTCAACGTAATGGGCTCAGCAACGGGCACAGCCGCACGCACGTCCATCCCGGCAGACCCGGACGTCTCGTAGGCGGGCAATTCGAGGCCCTCGAAATGCGGCAGCGGGCGAACCTGGACAGTGACGGTGCTCATCGCCCCCGGGTGCGGAGACTCTGCGTTCGAGTCAAGCTGGGAAGGCTACTCCGCCGCGAGGCTGAGGCGCGGCGCGGGGCCGGTCAGTGCGTCGGCGATGCGGGTGGCGAGCCGGCGGGAGACGGCGTCCTTGGCGAGGCGGGGCCAGTGCTCCGTGCCTTTGGGCGTGATCAGGTAGACCTCGTTCTGGTCGCCGCCCATCACGTCGCCGGAGACATCATTGGCGACGATCCAGTCGCAGCCCTTGCGGGCGCGTTTCTCGACGGCGAGCTGCTGGACATCATGCGTCTCGGCGGCGAAACCGATGACGAGGCGCGGGCGGCCCTTCCGCTTGCTGCTGAGCGTACGCAGGATATCCGGGTTCTCGGTGAGCTGGATGGCGGGCGCTTCGCCCTGCCCTTTCAGCTTCAGTTTCTTCGGCGAAGCCTTCACCGGGCGCCAGTCAGCCACCGCGGCGACCGAGACGAACACGTCTGCCGGCAGCGCATCCTCACAGGCCTTCAGCATCTCGCGCGCGGTCTCGACAGAGACGAACGTGACCCCGTCCGGTGCCTTCAGCGCGACCGGGCCGGAGACGAGCGTGACGCGCGCGCCTTCGGCGGCGAGGGCAGACGCGATGGCATAGCCCTGCTTGCCGGAGGAATGATTGGAAATGTAGCGCACAGGATCCAGCGGCTCGCGCGTCGGGCCGGCGGTGACGAGGGCGTGGAGACCTTCAAGCCGCTTCGACGGCGGCGCCAGCGCGGCCTCGATCTCGCGCACGATGGCGAGCACTTCGGGCAGGCGGCCGGGACCAAACTCCCCGCACGCCATCGGGCCGACATCCGGCTCGACAACCCGCACACCGTCCGCGCGCAGCTGCGCAACATTGCGCTTCGTGGCGGCGTGTTCCCACATCCGCACATTCATCGCGGGCACCATCAGCACCGGCTTGTCGGTGGCGAGCAGGGTGGTGGAGGCGAGATCATTCGCGAGGCCGGCAGCCGCCTTGGCCATCAGGTCGGCCGTCGCCGGGCAGACGACAACCAGATCCGCCGAGCGCGACAGCTCGATATGCCCCATCTCGGTTTCGTCGGTCAGATCGAACAGTTCGGAATAGACCTTCTCGCCCGACAGGGCGGAGACCGACAGGGGCGTGACAAACTCGGCGCCCGCCTTGGTCAGGATCGCCCGCGAGGCAATGCCGCGCCGCCCGAGCTCGCGGATCAGCTCAAGGCTCTTGTAGGCGGCAATGCCGCCGCCGATGATCAGGAGAATTCTCGGGCTTTTCATCAGGTCTGCCAGTCCGGTTTGAGGCCCTTCCTAGCGCAAAACCCTTGAAATCGTCCCATCAAATACGCGGGATCGCCAGCCCGGCGTCAAGGATGCGGTAAGACTTGGCGCCCGGGCCTATTCGCCGACGCGGATCAGTTTCGCGGTCGAAGTGCTGGAAGACGCGCGATTTTCGCCTACGAGGCCAGTCTTGTCAGCGCTGCGTTTGATCTCGCGCACGGTGACCGACGTGCCGGACGCGCCCTGGCTGCGATGAAGCACGAAGGTCTGGCGCTCGCCGTCGCAGGTGACGCGAACCGTGGCGGTGCGCCGGCCCGCCGCAGCAGCGGAGTCCAGCGCCGCGCGGGTGGCCGCTTCGGTGGCTGCCGCGCAGGTATCGGCGAAGGCGGGCGCGGCGAGGCAGGCAGCAGCGGCGATCAGGGCGGCAAGGCGTTTCATGGGACCGGCTTCCTTGTGATGACGGAAACAGAAGGTAACCGAAGTCTTAACGCGAAGAAGCCCTTACGCTTGAGGCGGGAAACTCACAGGCCCCGAGGCGCCGCAGCCGCGAGAAATTCGCGTGGCCCTCGCGGCCGGACAAGTCTCCCCCTCCCCGGCCAGGCCAAACAGCGCTATGACAAGCGAACAGGGGAGACAGCACATGAAATCTCATATTCACAGACTGCGCATTGTTCTGGCCGCGCCGTTACTGGCCATCGTTGCCGCGTGTCCGGCTGCGGCACCGGAACTTGCGCCGCACGACATGACGGTCACGATTTCGGAGTCCAACGCGTTTCTGGACAGCTGGCTGGCCGCCCGCGAGGCCGGCGACGGCGCGGCGCTCACGCCTATGTATTACGCCAAGACGGGGTTCATCTGGGTCGAGGAAGGCCGCACGAAGCACGCGGCCGGCGGCGAGGCGGCGGCAGCGCTCGATTTCGCCTCCACCGGTGGCTACACGCCGAAGCTCAGCTTCGGGGACCGTGAGATCACGCCGCTCGCCCCGAACATCGCCGCGGTCTCGGCTGACTATACGCAGACTTTCAAACTGGGCGGCCTTCAGGTCGAGACCGATGGTGTGTTCACCGGCGTGATCGTCAACGAAGAGGGCCAGTGGAAGTTCGTCCATGGCCATTTCAGCACGCCGATGACCGAGGCGCCTCCCGCCGTGCCTGCGCCGGCGTCGGAGGCTGTGCCTGCACCGGTGACCGAACCCGTCACACCAGAGCCGGCCGTTCCGCCTAACTGAAGGCGCGCGCCCCCCAGGCGGCCGCAACGCCGAGGACGCCGATCAGTCCGAACCAGCCCCACCACGGCGCGAAGCGCTGCGGCGGAGGCGGCGGGGCGGGTTCGGCGTCGAGGCTTTTCTCGAACCGGTCCATGACTTCCGGAAGCCGTTTCAACCGGTTCGTCACTTCACGGACGTTTTCGCGGATCATCCGCACCGCGCCTTCCGGGCCGAAATTGCGGCGCATCCAGGCCTCGATGACGGGCTCGGACGCGTTCCAGATATTGTGCGTCGGATCAATGGCGCGCGCGACGCCTTCGACCTGCACCATGGTTTTCTGGAGCAGCACGAGTTCAGGCCGCAGCGCCATGCCGAACGTGTGCGTATAGTCGAACAGCTGCAGCAGCACGCGGCCCATCGAGACTTCTTCGGCAGGGCGCCCGAACAGCGGCTCGCCGATGGAGCGCAGCGCCTGCGCAAAATCGCCGACCGATTGCGAGGGCGGCACGTAGCCGGCTTCGAAGTGAACCTCCGCGATGCGCATGTAATCGCGCTTCAGGAAGCCCCAGAGGATTTCGGCCAGAAAGCGGCGCTCCATCGGGCCGATGCGGCCGATGATGCCAAAATCGACCAGCGCGATGCGGCCCTCCGGCGTCAGGATCGCATTGCCCTCGTGCATGTCGGCATGGAAGACGCCGTGCTCGATGGCGCTCGACAGGAAGCCCTGTGTGATGTCGTTGGCGAGCCGCACGCGGTCAAGGCCCGGACGGTCGAGGACGCCGGGGGCCGTGAGCGGCGTGCCGTTGATCCAGGAGATCGTCAGTACACGTTTTCCGGTCCGCTCCCAGTCGACCTTCGGGATGTCGAAGAATCCGGTCTTCTCGTTGATGGCGCGCATCTCGTCGGCGCCGCCCGCTTCAAGGCGCAGGTCCAGCTCGCGCAGCATGAAGTTGGAGATCGTGTCGGTGAGTGCGATGGGCTTAAGGCGGCGGCTCTCGGCAGAGACGCCTTCGATGGTACGCGCGGCGCGGCGCATGGCCGAAAGCTCCAGCGCCAACTGGCGTTCGATCCCGGGACGGAGGATTTTCACCGCGCGGTCGCCGTCCGGCAGGCTCATCTTGTGCACCTGCGCGAGAGAGGCTGCGGCGACCGGCTCCGACAGGCCCGGGAAGAGGCGGATCGCTTCCGCCTCAGTGAACTCGGCCGCGAGCGCAGCACGCGCGAGTTTCATCGAGAAGGGCGGCAGCTTGTCCTTGAGGCGCCCGAGATCGCCCGCGACTTCGGAGCCGAACACATCGGGCCGTGTCGCGAGGAACTGGCCGAGCTTGATGTAGGCGGGGCCGAGGCCTTCGAGGGCGGTGGCGAGTCGCTGGCCCGGCCGGCCTCTAGCGCCGCCGAACAGGCGCAGCACACTGCCGGCAACGCGCGCCGGGATCGGCAGCCGGGATTGGTAGGCGCCGGGCAGCACGACGTCATGCCGCGCGAGCGAGGTGCCCGCGCGCATCAGCCGCCAGTAGTCACCCAGCGCGCCCATCTAGGTATTGTCCGCAGTCAGGGAACTGAACGCCGCAGCTGCGCGTTCATGCAGAGAAACTAAATTGCAGAGAGCGAATTCCATCATGTCCGATTCCCCGTCATCCAACAATTTCCTGTACCTGATCGTCGGTATCCTGGTGGCCGCAGCGGTCGCCTTTGGCATCTACTACTTCACCGAAGGTGACGGCGGCCCGCAGGGCGTCGAGATTTCCGTCGGCGAAGACGGCGTGAAGATCGACGAAAACTAGGCGGGCCATGCTTACGCCGCCCAGCCGAAGTGCAGGGCGGCGATTCCGCCCGAATAGTTCGTCACCGAAACCTGTTTAAATCCGGCGCCTTCGATTTCCGCCTTGAACACGGATTGCTCCGGGAACTGACGGATCGATTCCACCAGATACTGGTAGCTTGACCGGTCGCCGGCGATCAGTTCGCCCAGGCGCGGGATCACGGCGTAGCTGTAGGTGTCATACGCTTCCTGAAGCAGCGGCGCGGTCAGCTGGCTGAACTCGAGCACGCCGAGACGGCCGCCGGTTTTCAGCACGCGCCGGAATTCGCGCAGGCCCGCCACGCGGTCCGCAAAGTTGCGGATGCCGAACGAGACGGTGACCACGTCAAAGCTCTTGTCCGGATAGGGCAGCTTCTGGCCATCGGCGCAGACCCAGTCGAGCCGGCCTTCCCATTTCGCATTGTCGGCGCGCGCCTTGCCGGCATCCAGCATCGCATCGTTGATGTCGCAGACGATGGCCGTGGCCGGGCGCGCATCGCCGCGCCGCGCGCCGGCCTTGTCGGCCAGCTCCAGGAACGCGCGCGCCAGTTCGCCGGTGCCGCCCGCAACATCCAGATGCCGCTCGCCCGGCTGCGGGTTCACCTTGTTCATCGCGTCGTGTTTCCACAGGCGGTGGACCCCGGCGCTCATCAGGTCGTTCATCAGGTCATAGCGCGAGGCCACCGAGCGGAACACGCCTTTGACCCGCGCGACCTTCTCGGCCTCCGTCACCTCCTCGAACCCGAAGGAGACCTTGCGCTCTTTGCCGTCCATTTCAGCCATGCGATGCCACCTTACATGTCCCCTTCGCCTTAGCGTATATGCGATAAGGATGCCTGAATTACCTGAAGTCGAGACAGTTCGCCGCGGACTTGCCCCTGTGATGGAGGGCAAACGCATCCTGCGGCTGGAACAGCGGCGGGCGGACCTGCGCTTTCCCCTGCCCGAGCGGTTTGCCGAACGGGTCGCGAATGCCCGGATTGACCGGCTCGCCCGGCAGGCGAAATTCCTCAGCGCCCACCTCTCCACGGGCGAAGTGCTGGTCATGCACCTCGGCATGACAGGGCGGTTCACGATCTCCGGAAAGCCGCAGGGCGATTTCCACCACGAGACCGGCGGCCTTACCGCGCATGACCATGTCGTCTTCCACATGGAGGGCGGCGAGACCGTCACCTATAACGACCCCCGCCGGTTCGGCTTCATGGAACTCTGGCCCGCCGCGAATTTCGAGGCCTACCCGAGGTTAATGACCATGGGGCCGGAGCCGCTGTCGAACGGCTTCTCCGCCGCCTATCTGGACACGGCGCTGAGCGGCAAGGCCGCGCCGATCAAGGCCGCGCTGCTCGACCAGTCGGTGATCGCGGGCCTCGGCAACATCTATGTCTGCGAAGCGCTCTACCGTTCAGGCATCTCGCCAAAACGCCTGTCACGCTCCGTGCCGGGCATGCGCGCCGGAAGGCTCGCACCCGCCATCAACGCCGTCATCGCAGAAGCGATTGCAGCCGGCGGCTCCTCGATCTCGGACTTCGCAGGAACCGACGGAAACCTGGGCTACTTCCAGCACCGCTTCGACGTCTACGACCGCGAAGGCGAACCCTGCAAACGCTGCGGCGCAGCGGTGAAGCGGATCGTCCAGTCCGGGCGGTCGACGTTCTATTGCAGCGGTTGCCAGAAGTAGCGCAACAGAAGCCGCCGCCTCCGGCAACAAAATCCGTAGACGCTTCAACGCGCTGAAAAAAATCGCGCCGCAACTTGCGCCACACCCCTCCGCCCGGAGTTATACTCCGCCGCGCACCCGTACCGTAGGTCGGATAGAGGCCAAAGGCCGAAATCCGACACCCCCGAGAGCCAGCGATAAACAAATGATACGAAGTGATAAAAAATGAGAATCAATGAGAATAAATGAGAAAGATTCGTCATCCGGCGTACACGGATCGAGAGGCGGTGAGGCAGCCTGAAGAAAAAAAGCGCCAACTTGCACCTACAGCAAACACGCCTCGGAAAAATCAAATCCCATCCGGATCAAGCCCTTACAAAATTCCCAGCCATTCCTTCCGCTACACCTCCGCCCACGGACCTGGTCCGAAAACACCTTAAACCGTGAAAACTCCCAAACTCCAGCCCTTCACCTCTCCGGCTTCAATCCCAGCTTCGCCAGCGGCGATCCCAGCGCCCCGCTGACCAGGGCTGCCAGGATCGGCGGCGCGGGCCAAAGTTTCGAAATGGGCGCCACCAGCCGGTCGCGCAGCCAGGGCAGGATATCCGAATCCGACTGGTAGACCGGCGTGAAGGCCCAGGTCATCAGCTGGTAGAGCCGCACATGCGAGGCGCGCTGGCGAACATACATCGCGGCGATATCCGGCGCCTCGCCGCCAGCCTCGACCGCGCCGGCAAGCGCGTACGCGTCCAGCAGCGCCATGTTCGCCCCCTGCCCCAGCTGCGGACTGGCGGCGTGCCAGCTGTCGCCGAGATGGATCAGGCGCCCTTCGGTGGCCGGCCAGTGCGTGCGGTGGCGGTAGCGCGCGAAGGTCAGCTGGTCATGATCCGTGATCTGATCAACCAGCATGGCCGTCTCCGGCCAGAGGGTGCGCGCAGCATCCTTCCAGTGCACCAAGGGCGCAGACCGGAAGTCCTGATGCACATCCCCGCGGATCGACCAGAAATAGGTGAGGCTCTGACCAGCACCCTCGTGCGAGCGCCCAGACGGCATCACCCCGGCCATCCTGCGCGCCGCTTCGTAGCGCTGCTCCAGCGCCGTGCGATCAAAGGGACTGTCTTCCGGCCAAGGCAGCGTCGCCCAAAGCGCGCCATAGGGCAGTTCCTTGACCGGCGCCGATGACAGCGGTGAGCGCACACCGAGTGCATCAATAACAAGATCAAACGGGCCGTGTGCGCCACCGGCCGCGTCGACGAGCGTGCCATTGGCTGCATTCGCCGCCGTGATGCGGGCGCCGGTGACAAGCCGGGCACCGCTGGCGATGGCCGCCTCATGGAGCAGCGCAAACAATGTCGAACGCTGGATACCGATCCCGCGCAGGCTGGCGCGCAACGCGCTGTAGCGCACATCCAGCACGGCCCACCCGGTGTCAGCCGAGACACCCCACAACCGCGCAATCGGCGCACCGAGGGCCTCCGCGCGCTCCCGCAGGTCCAACTGGCCGAGAATGACGAGCCCGGTTTCCTGAAGCATCAGACCAGATCCAACCGGACCGGCAGCCTCGAACTGGTCAAACACCGTGACGCGGTGACCCTGCCCCGACAGCAAGGCAGCAGCCGCAAGGCCGCCGATCCCGGCGCCGGCGATCCCGATGGATAGTGTACGACTCATTTGCCTGTTTAGCCCTGCTCCTTGTGTGTTGCGCAAGTCTGCGCGAGAGTGAGTTCCGAAACGAAACGGGAGAGCGCGATGTCCAAGGGTGCAGCCCTGATTGTCGGAGCCGGAGACGCGACCGGCGGCGCCATCGCGAAGGCCTTCTCGCGCGAGGGGCTGACCGCCTGCGTGACCCGCCGCGCCCGCAATCTCGATTCGCTTGCCGCGCTGGTAGCCGGCATCGAAGCGGAAGGGGGTCAGGCGCGCGCCTTCGGTGTCGATGCACGTGAGGAAGAGGCAACAATCGCCCTGGTCGACCAGATCGAAGCGGAGGTTGGCCCGCTCGAAGTCTGCGTGTTCAATATCGGCGCGAATGTCCGCTTCGGTATCACCGACACGACGGCGCGCGTCTATCACAAGGTCTGGGAGATGGCGGCCTATTCCGGGTTCCTTGCGGGGCGCGAAGCGGCAAGGGTCATGAAACCGCGGGGCCGCGGCACGATCCTGTTCACGGGTGCCACCGCCGGCGTACGCGGCCGGGAAGGATTTTCAGCCTTCGCCGGCGCCAAGCATGCGCTGCGGGCGCTGGCACAATCGATGGCGCGCGAACTCGGGCCGCAGGGCATCCACGTGGCACATGTCGTCATTGACGGCGCTATTGACAGCCAGTTCATCCGGGAAAACCTTCCCGATGCGGACGAACGCCGGGCGCGGGACGGGCTGCTGGTCCCGGACGAGATTGCAAAAAACTATGTCTGGCTGCACCGCCAGCACCGCTCCGCCTGGACCCATGAGCTGGACCTCAGGCCCTGGAACGAGACCTGGTAGTCAGCGTCCGCGCTTCAGCGCACGCACGAGGCGCGTGAACCAGCGCGGCCGGGACGCCGGGTCAATTTCGAACAGGAAAGCCTGTTTGCGTGCGTTCTCCGGCAATACCGACAGCAAGGTCCACCAGCCCGCCCGCAGGTAGCGATAGAGCCCGTGCTCCTGAGACAGGCTGAGGGCGCGCATCTGACGGATAAGACCTTTGACATTATCCTCCGGGAACGGATGGTGCACAGGATCGAACATCAGCGAAATGACCCGTTCCTTCTGATAGAGAGCGTCCTGAGTTCCGAGATCCTCTGCCACATCAAGACCGAGACGGGCGCTATGCTCCCGCAGGGCGGTGTAGCGTTCCCTGTCGTGCATCAGACGCCAGCGGGCGCGCTTGACGAAACTCTCAGGCCCTGGGCGGGAATGCTGCTCGCTGTGCAGCCGGTAAGCTGACATCACATCTTCATAGGCGCCAACCGGGCCGTACAAAGGAACAATTGTGCTGAGATAGCCATCTGCGCCGAACCGGAAGGCCTCCGGGTTCATGGGCATCACTTTGCTGAGCGCCGCACGGGAGAAAACGATGCCGGACGTAATGGTTCCGTTGTACCGGCCGCGCTCACGCAGCAGAGGTGAAATATTCCCTTCTGAAAAGGAAATCCGCGAAGCCGGAAACAGGCCGTACAGGGAACCGTCCCTGTCGGAAAAATTCATGCGATACAAATAGGCTGCCAGTCCGGGATCATAATTCTTCACGATCAGCCGGGCTGTGCCTGGGAGGAGGAAGTCATCGGCGTCCAGAAACAGTACCAGGTCGCCTGATGCCCGGGCAAACCCGGCATTGAACCCTGCTCCCTGACCTGCGTTCTCGGGCTGCAGGACAGGAATAATCTTGTTGCCGTAAGATTGGATGATTTCCCGAGATCCATCCGTCGAGCAATCGTCGACGACAATGATCTGGATCGGCTCAGGCTGTGATAGGAGACTGTCGATCGCAACCGGCAGGTAGCGCGCATAATTGTAGTTGGTCACGATCACCGATAGGCGAGCCGTGGTCGCGCGCCCGGTTGCCTCCTGGGCAATAACATTCGCCTGCAAGTTCGTTCGCTCCTGTTCGCCGTAGCGGCTTGCCCCTGATGGAACCGGGACCGCCGCCTCGCAAGCCCCGCATAGGCACACAACTGCGTCAAAGCTGGGTTAAAAGCTCAAGTTTCTGATTTTAAACCACCAGCCGCGCGTCGTTGGGATATCGGCGCCTGCGCCGAGACGCGTCTTCTACTTCCCGGTTCCCGGTTTGCAGGACCCGCGCTTCAGACCATGCCAGCATCTGTCGGCAGGCCGAACAGGATGCGGCCTGTCAGTTCCAGCGTCGAGGGGGCGGTGACGATATGCTGCGTGATGGCGTGCGCGTCGCGGAAGCGGCGCTGCAGGTCGCTGGATTCGAACAGGGCCGCGCCGCCGCCGAGATCGTAGAGCGTGCGGCAGATGTCGGCGCCCGTGCGCGTCATGTGCGTACAGGCGAGGCGCAGGTCAGCGCGCAGCGCCATCGGAATGTCGTCCGTCTGCTGAGCGATCGCCCAGACCCTGTCGATCTCCGAGAAGAGATAAGCGCGCGCGGCGCGCCACTGGGCTTCGCAGGTCGCATAAGCCGCCTGCATCGACTGGCGCTCTGACAAAGTCTTGGACGAGCCTTGGCTTTTCTTAACCGTGGCGAGATCGTGGAAGGCATCCAGCGCGCCGCGCGCGTTTCCCAGCGCCACGCCGCAGACACCGAGCGCAAGCAGGCCGAAAGCTGGAAACTTGTAGAGCGCGCCGGTTTCGCGCGGCGCGTCCGAGACAAGCGAAACGGAGCGTCCGGCGGGGACCAGGATGTCCTTCACTTCAAAGTCGCCGGAGCCCGTGCCCTTCAGGCCCATGACGTGCCAGGTGTCCAGCAGGGTCGCCTGACCGGCCGGGAAAACCATCATCCGCGTATCCGGCGCGCCGGACACAAGACGCTTCATGTCGCCATTTTCCCAGAGCGTGCAGCTACCGCAGAGCCAGGTGCAGTTCGCCGAGCCCGAGCCCCACTGCCAGCGGCCGGTGACGCGGTAGTGGTCGCCCTCAATGATCGCGCGGCCCATCGGTGCAAACACCCCGCCCGTGATGGCCATCGGATCGGCGTAGATTTCCTCGGCAAAGACCGGTTCCATATAGGCCGCGTTGAGCGCCGTCGTGGAGGCAATCATCGCGCACCAGCCGGCACTCGCATTCGCGCGGGCGATGGCCTCGGTAATTTCGACGATCTCGCGCGGTGTGGACTCAAGGCCGCCGAAGCGTTTCGGCGTCACCATCCGCAGGACGCCCGTGGCGGCCAGCTTGCGGGCAAGATCCGCAGGCAGGCGGCGCACCTCTTCCATTTCGGCGGCGCGGGCGGCGAGTTCGGCCAGCAGCGGCTGGACGGCGGCGATGGGGTCGTGGGTCTGGACGGTATGAGGCATGCCGGGAAGCTAGCCCTTTTCCGCTGCGCTTCAAAGTGTCCGTTCGGGGACTCACGCTGGGTCAGTATTGCTGGCCTGTTGCCCGGCGCCTAAGCTCGCGCCGAAGAACCAAAATCACGGGGAGCGCCGCATGACCGACCAACTGCTGGAAACCTTCGAGGACGGCATCGCCACCTTGACCATGAACCGCCCTGAGGCGCGCAACGCGCTGACCGGCGAATTGCTGGATGCGCTCGCCGATGCGGTGCCCCGCCTCGCCCTCGACCCGAAAGTGCGGGTTGTCGTGCTGACCGGGACGGGCGCGGCCTTCTGCGCGGGCGGCGACGTGAAAGGCTTCGTCGCGCAACCGGCGGGCACCTCGGGCAAGGGCGCAGCGCTCTTCAACATGGAGCAGCGCATCGCCGGCCTGCGGAAAGGCATGGAAACGGCCAAATGGCTGCATGAAATGCCGAAGCCGACACTGGCCGTCATGCCGGGTCCAGCGGCGGGTGCGGGCCTGTCTCTGGCGCTGGCCTGCGACATGCGGATCTGCACCACCACCGCCAAGCTGACGACGGCCTTCTCCAAGATCGGCGCAAGCGGCGACTATGGCGGCTCGTATTTCCTCACCAAGCTGGTCGGCGAGGCGAAGGCGCGGGAGCTGTACTTTACGGCCGACGTGATCTCCGGCGAGGAGGCCGCCCGGCTAGGCATCGTCAACGAGGCCGTTGCGCCGGAACAGTTTAAAGAGGCCGCAAAGAAGAAGGCGCGCTATCTGGCCGGGCTGCCAACCGTGGCGATCGGCTACATGAAGAAGAATCTGAACCTTGCCGCCAGCGCGACGCTTTCCGAGGTGCTGGACATGGAAGCGGCGCACATGGTGCGCACGATGATGACCGAAGACCACAAGGCCGCCTCGCTTGCCTTCGTCGAGAAACGCCCGCCGGTGTTCAAGGGCGTTTGAAGGTTCAGAGTTTCAGTTCTGGATGGATCTTCGCCGGGGCCGCATGGCGCCAGGACATCACCAGCGCCGAGCGTAGCGTTGTCGCATCGCAGGCCTTGAGGCGGATCGAGGTCGCCCCCTTCTCACCCCACTTGTTGGGCACCTGGAAGAAGATGTCCGGCTCCGCCTCGCGCAGCATCCGCTGCTCTTCCGGCGTCAGGAAGACGTTCGAGAATTCATGGTGCGGCGGCAGGGTGCAGAAGATCTTGCCCTTCGGCGCGTCGACCCGGAAGCTCGCCCAGTCGAAGTGCGGCCGCTCCAGCGCGCGGGGCAAGGCCAGCGCGGCCTTGCGCAGGTTCGCCGGCGTGATCATAGCGACAGCGCGCCCAGGATCACCGCCGTGAGGAGCCCCGACAGCAGCACGAAGAGGTAGATCACATCCAGCGTGATCGTCCGCAGCACCGAGGAATAGCCGCTGCGGCCATAGACGACGCGGTGGAGCCGGTAGAGATACCAGTTGGAATAGACCAGCAGCGCCAGCACGACCCAGCCGGCCCCGATCAGCAGCGAGACAAGGAAGCCGACCGACATCGCGAAGAACAGCGCCGAATGGAAATGCAGCGACACGATGAGATGGTCGAAAAACAGGAACTGGCGGCGCCAGAGATAGGTGAGCGCCAGCAGCAACGCATAGACTGGCAGCAGCACGAACATCAGGCGCGGAATCCATTCCTGCGTCTGGCGGGCCAGGCGCGCGGGATCTTCCATCACATCGGCGAATTCGGCTGCCTCTTCATTTCCGGCCTCTCCGGCCTCGCGCGCGGCATTGATGGCCGACTGCGGCACGAAGCCCGCCCATTCTTCGTCCGGGGCTGGCTCGGCATCGGCCGGCGGCGTCTCGCCGAGGGCGGCGGGTGGATCCGGCACCAGGCCGGGAATGCCGCCTTTCCAGGCTGCTTCCACATCTTCCAGCACCTTCAGGGCCTGCTGGTATTCCGCCTCGGTGATCTCGCCTTCCTCGAACGACTGCTCGACTTCCGCACGGGCCTCCTCCATCGAGGGCGAGTCGTTGAAACTGATCGTTCCCTGCCCGGTGACCAGCGGCATCAGCACGAAGAAGATGAGCGAGGCGAGCACATAGAGACGGAAGGCGGGAATGAAGCGCGCGCGCTTTCCATCGAGGTAGGCGCGCGTCATCCGGCCCGGATGCAGCAGGAGGTCTGGCAGGGTGCGGGCGATGCGCCCGTCGATCGAGAAAAAGGTCTCGAGACTTTCCCCCACAAGCGACCAGAACGGGCGCCGGATGCTGTGCGCGCTCTGCCCGCACTCATGGCAGAACTCACCGGCCAGCAAGGCGCCGCAGTTGAGGCAGTTCGGATCGACCACGGGGCCCTTTTTGCCCGAGATACCGTCGACCGCATCGGCGGCGGCATGTTCGAGGGCGGTGTCTGCGGCCGCGCCGAATTCGTCACTCATGGCCGCTCTCCCCGCCGTCCCGGACAGGTTTTCACAGGGACCGGGCCGACGCACAATCGGCTTCTTGCGTCAGGGGCGGCAAGATATTTGATTGTCGCAAATTCTTGCGCTCAACCGGTGCCCACTTGAGCGGAATTTGCTCTAGCGAAAAATTTTCGGCTTGTTGGCCTGGAACCGGACACCGGCAGCGCGGTAATGCGGCGCCTTCCCGTCCGGGGCGAGCGCATAGGTCTGTTCGCGCAGGTACTCCATCAGGCCCCGGCGCTTGCCGGCGGCGTCCAGCGTCTCCGGCGTCAGCGTCTCGCCGACCTCGACCCGCAGCGTCTTGCCCATCCGGCGGCGAACCTCGCGGAAGACGAGCGCGAGGCGCAGCTCCAGCGACAGGTGCGAGGCGATCTGGAAGAGGCGCGAGTTCTGGCCATCGAAGAAGATCGGCGTCACGTGCGCGCGGCTCTGGGTGATCAGCTTGGCTGTGAACGGCTTCCACTCGTCATCGACCGCCAGGGGATCAAACGGGCGCGGTGTCGTCGCCACCCCGCCGCTCGGAAACACGACGATGCAGCCGCCGCCCTTCACATGCGCCAGCGCCGCCTTGCGCATCGCGACGTTTGCCTCGATGGCCTCGCGTGTGCCGCCGAAATCGACGGGCAACAGATAGGGCCGCGCCTCCGGCACCCCGTCGAGCACGGAATTGGTCAGCACCTTGAAATCCGGCCGGCGCAAACTGATCAGCCAGCTGATGACCAGGCCGTCGAGCACGCCGAACGGATGGTTCGCCACCACGACCAGCGGGCCTTCACGCGGGATCTGCGAATGCTTGCTAGCGGAGAACTGGACATCCAGATCGAGCAGCCGGATCGCCGCTTCGAAGAAGGGCACATCGCGCGAGAGGTCGGCGCGGTAATGGTCGTAGAGCCGCTTGATCTTGGGCTGGCCGGACAGCCGCTCCACCGCCTGCACGAGGCGCCGCTTCACCGGGTCCTCGAAATAGGCAGCGTAGGAGAGTTCGGGGACGGTCAGGTTCTCAGTCACGCAACTTGGACCTTTTCCCACCGCTGTCTAACGAAAGCACCACGGGTGCTTCAGCCGACATCGTCCTATTTTGCCACTTTTGCCAGCTGCGGAACGCAGACACGCAAAGATTGATGGAGATGAGAACCATCAACACCACCATGGCCACCGCCCCAAGGGACTCACGGCCGGACGAGAGCGCCCAGAACGTAAATGGAAGCGCAATTGCGATACCGAGTTGCACCCAGCGCAGCCAGTCGCTCATCTAAAGCCGCCACATCCGTGCAAGGTTGTTCTTCTGCATGTCGGACGAGCCGCCGACGATGGGCATGCCGAGCAGGTCGCGCAGGTTGCGCTCGATGTCATAGGCATCCGACAGGCCATAGGCGCCGATCACCTGCTGGCAGGCGAGACCGATCTCGACACCGGTATCGGCGACATAGAGCTTCGCCATGGCTGTCTCCGCCGAACAGGGTTGGCCTTCGCTCGCGAGCCAGGCAGCGTGGTAGAGCATGTGGCGGCAGGCGGCGAGTTTCGTCCGTGCCGTGACGAGCTTGTGCGCGACCGCCTGGTGCTTGCCGATGGGCTTCCCGAACTGCACGCGCTCGCCCGCATACTTCCAGGCTTCTTCCAGCGCCGCACGGGCGAGGCCGTAGGCGACCGCCGTGATCTCGATCTTCTCGACATCCAGCGCGCGGCCGGCCAGCGCCTCCCAGCCCTTGTTCCACTTGTCCGGCCCACCGACGATGGCGCTTTCCGGCAGACGGACATCATCGAGGAACACGTCCATGGAATGCGTGTAGCGCAGGTTCGAGTGTTCGATGGCCTGCATCGTGACGCCCTTGGCGTTCGTCGGCACAAGGACGAACGTAAGATTTCCATGCCGGTCGCCCGGCTCGCCGGAGCGGCAGAGGCAATAGATGTAATCCGCCCAGTCGGCGCCCGTGCACCAGCGCTTGGCGCCCTTGATGATGAGTTCGCCGTCCTTGCGCTCGACCCGCGTCTCGACGCTCGGCAGGTCCCCGCCGACATTCGGCTCGGAGAGACCATAGGCCAGGAACAGCTCGCCGCGCGCGAGCTTTGGCAGCAGCGCCTCCTTCTGTTCCTTTGATCCGTTCTCGGAGATGTTGAGCCCGCCATAGAAGGCCGCATGGATATACGGCCCGGCCATGCTGGACCCGCCCTGGCACAATTCTTCGATCACGGCGGCGGCCGCGTAGATATCCTCCCCCTGCCCGCCATACTCTTCCGGGATGGTCAGCCCAATCAGCCCCATCTCCGCGATCTCGCAGAAGAGGGCACGGTCCCAGGTCGCCGCCTTGTCCCATTCGCGGCGTTTCTCGCGCGGCATCTTTTCGGCCACCCAGCGCGACAGCTGGCGGCGAATTTCAGTGATGTGGCCGGGTTCTAAGGCAAAACTGGTGGACATCTGCCAATTACACTCCGGAACGAAGGCACGTCAAACCGGCGAAAAACAAGGCAGAGGACGGCTCGCCAGACGGGCTTTCTGCATCAGCCATGGCCATGAGCCGACTCTCCATGGGTCGCTGTATCGAGACCATTGGTTTCATCTTCGGCGCTGACACGCAAGCGAATGAACTGCCGGGTTACTGCAAGGATCAGAGCCGAAATGACAACCGAATAAGCACACACGCTCACCACGCCCGCAATTTGGGCGGCGAACTTGGATCCAAATGTCATTGCGCCAAGGCCGGGCGCCATCGACCCGACGCCTGCGAGGAAAGGAATGAGCAGCGTGCCGAGAATGCCGCCTACGCCGTGGACGGCGAAGACATCCAAGCTGTCGTCTATCTTGAGCCGGCTGCGCACGATGACAACGGCTATGTAACACACGCCGGCGGCCAGCGTGCCAATGACAAGCGCTCCAACCGGGCCAACCGATCCCGCCGCGGGGGTTATCGTCGCAAGTCCGGCAATCGTTCCTGTCGCGATGCCGACGAGGGTCGGCTTGCCATACTTGATCCATTCAATCGCCATCCAGACAAGCGCCGCGACGGATGCCGACAGGTGGGTCACAAGCATGGCCTGACCGGCGGATGAATTTGCGCCGAGCGCGGAGCCCGCATTGAATCCGAACCAGCCCACCCACAGCATCGCGGCGCCAAGCATCACGAACGCCGGATTGTGGGGCGGCCGCAGGTCCGACGGAAAGACCTTCCGTTTGCCCATCATCATCACGAAGACGAGTGAACTGGTGCCGGCCGTTGCGTGCACGACAAGGCCGCCTGCGAAGTCGCTGACACCCATTTTTGCCAGCCAGCCGCCACCCCAGACCCAATGCGCGACCGGTGCATACACCAGCAGCATCCAGAGCCCGCTGAACACCAGCACGGCCGCAAAGTTCACGCGCTCGGCATAGGCCCCGACGATGAGCGCCGGCGTGATGATCGCAAAGGTCATCTGGAACATCAGGAAGACCGATTCCGGAATCGTGCCGACGACGGCGTCCGTTGCCACGCCGCCAAGGAACGCTTTGCCGAGACCGCCCCAAAGCGCGCCTGTGCCATCTGCGAGGCCATTCCCATCGCCGAACGCGATAGAGTAACCGGCCACCACCCAGAGCAGCGACATCAAGCAGGCGATCGCCATGCATTGCGAGAGCACCGACAGCAGGTTCTTCGACTGGACGAGACCGCCATAAAAAAGCGCGAGGCCCGGCAGCGTCATGAAGAGGACCAGCGCCGTCGACGCCAAGATCCAGGCCGTGTCTCCGGAGTCGGCGAACGCAGGCCCGGCGCCCGCAAACAGCAAGATGCAAGCTGAAATCGTCCGCGCCAAGCCTGCGCGGCCGGGTGTTGCGTTCGTCATTTCGTGCGCCCTCCCAAAGCGCCATTTTTGGCGGCGCGATGACAGCAAGCTGTGCGCCCCTGCCCTCGACCCCGCTGCGTTTACTTGCGCGAGTGACCAAACTTCGGGCGCTTCTGCAAGCCCGGAGCGCGGCAAAAGCCGCGACCGGTTTCAGGTCTCAGCGGCGAGGCGGCCGATGTCCTCAAGCTGATAGGGCGCCGTCTGGTAAGTCTGGTTGATCCAGTTGCCGAACAGGAGATGGGCGTGGCTGCGCCAGCGATTCAGCGGCTGTGTCGACGGATCGTCGCCTGAAAAATAGTTGTGCGGGACGTGGATGGGCTTTCCGGCGGCGCGGTCACGGTCGAACTCTTCCTTTAGGGAAAGGGAATCGTATTCGATGTGGTTGAACATGAAGAGGCTGCGGCTTGGCGCATGCTCGATCAGGCATGGCCCGACCGTTCCGGAATCGATCAGCAACTTAAGCTCCGGGCGGGCCAGTACGTCCTCGCGCCGCACTTCAGTCCAACGCGAAACGGGAACCTGGAAGTCGTCGGAGAAGCCGGCGAGATAGGCGGAGGCCGGATCGAGGTTGCGGTGGCGAAACACGCCGAACGCCTTTGAGCCGAGTGGATACTTCGGAATGGCGTGGAAGTGGTAGGCCGCCGCCATGGCGCCCCAGCAGATATAGAGCGGGGAATGCACATTGGTGCGCATCCAGTCGAAGATCCGGGTCAGCTCGGTCCAGTAGGTCACGTCTTCGAATGCCATTTGCTCCACGGGCGCACCGGTCACAATGAAGCCGTCGAACTTCCGTTCCCGGATTTCCTCCCAGGTCTGGTAGAAGCTGATCAGGTGCTCCTGCGGCGTATTCTTCGGCGTATGCCCTCCGACACGGACAAGGGTCAGCTCGACCTGCAGGGGCGTCGCGCCGATCAATCGGGCGAGCTGCGCCTCGGTGCGGATCTTGTTCGGCATCAGGTTCAAGAGGCCGATCTGCAGGGGGCGGATGTCCTGACGCACGGCGTCGGTTTCGCGCATCACGGCCACGCCCTCGCGCGTCAGCGTCTCGGCGGCTGGCAGCGTATCGGGAATCCGGATAGGCATGGCAAAACGTTCCTGTCGGCCCGCTTGGGACTGCAAGGCACCGCATGGGGGAGAAAGGCGGGGGCGTATCCCACATCTCGGCCCTTTAGCGACTTGTTTAACGTGGCTGCAAGCCGGCCGGCCAAATCACCACGACGCGCATTTAGCGCGGGAATGCGCCGGCGACAAGCGCCTCGTCCTAGCTCCCCCTGATCGCCCGGTCGGACCGCCACCAGCCTTTCAGCGTCAATGGGCGCGCCCCGCTATGACCCGCAAGAACCAGCAGCCCGGCAAGGATGCCGAGATTCTTGATGAAGTTCTGCATTTCCCGTTCGGCGGAAAAGCCGGCGTGATCATTCCAGAAGTCATGCAGAAGTACATTGACCAGCAACACGTAGACGACCAGGCCAAGCGCCGTCAGGCAGACATGCCGCCCGGAAATCAGGAGTAGTCCGCCGGCCACGTTGGCCACGGCGGCAATCCACATCAGCGGCTCTGCCATCGGCACATTGTGCGCCTCCATCAGGGCAACATGCATGTCCGGCGCGGCAAATTTCATCAGGCCCGGCAAGAGAAAGTAGAGGCCGAGCAGGAATCGTCCCGAGAGGATGAGGGCGTTCAACATGTGCTCACTCCCCCGTCAGCTTTGGTGCGCGTTTTTCCTTGAAGGCGGTGACCGCTTCGCGCCGGTCATGGAGATAGTTTGAGACGCTTTCCCAGCCGATGCTGGCGTCCATCAGCTGGGCCGCGAGCGCGCGCAGCGGGATGTTCGCGGTCGTCTTCGTCCAGCGCACGGCCCATTTCGGATTGGCGAGAATCTTGCCGGCGATCTCGTCCACCTTTGCGTCGAGCTCTGCTCCGGGCACGGCATAATTGATGAGACCGAGGCGCTGGGCTTCGGGCGCGGAAAGAAGATCGCCGGTCATCAACAGTTCCTTCGCCTTGGCGAAGCCGATAAGCTGCGGCCAGATCAGCGCGCCGCCGTCGCCCGCCACCAGGCCGACCTTCACGTGAGGATCGCCGATCTTCGCGGTCTCGTCGGCTATGATCACATCGCACAGCAGCGCAATCGTCGCGCCGAGCCCGGCGGCGGCGCCGTTCATCCGGCAGAGGATCGGCTTCTCCATCTGCAAGAGCGTCACGACGATCTGCTTGGCATCCCAGCCAATGGCGCGGAAGCGTTCCGGATGGGCGATCTGTTCTTCGAACCAGTCGAAGTCCCCGCCGGCGCAGAATGCGCGGCCCTTGCCGGACAGGATTATCAGGTCGCTTTCCGTATCCCGCTGCAGGCAGTTGAACACCAGCGCGAGTTCGGTGTGCATCGCTTCGTCGACGCCGTTCACGGGGTGCGTCGAGGTGATGTAAGCCGTCAGTACACGCCCCTTCCGCTCGAAGGTGAACCGCTCCCACTTGTCTTTCGTAATGTCATAGTTCGCGCTCATTGTGTCCTCCAGCCGGTTTCTGGCCCCGAACCTAACCTGCCCGGCGGCAAAGTCACGGGGGATGACGGCCGTGCCGCCCCGCGCTAGGACAGCACATCAACCGAAAGCAGACCGATGCCCCGCGACAGCCTGTTCCTCCTGCCCCCCGGCTTTGCCGCCAATGGCCAGCGCGAGTTCTGCCCGGAATGCGCCGAACTCTGGGGCGTTCTCTCTTGGTTCCCGGCGTTGAAGGAGACGCTCGAAATCGTCTATGTCGGCATCGATCATCCGCGCGCCCCGATCACGGCACTGCTGGGCGAGGGCCGCCACAATGCGCCCACGCTGGTGCTGCATGCTGGCAGCCCTCGCGCTGAAGGCCTGCCCTATTCCGAAGCAGGCGGCCGCGCCTACCTGCCCTCCGCCCGCCTGATCGCGAAACACTTCGCCGCGTTGCACGGCACTCCGGTCCCGCGCGGGCATTGACCTGGTCCGGAAGAGCCAGGCCTCGGACTACTCGGCGGGCGTGACCGTCACACTCTCAGGCGGCGCGGCGTCCGCAGCGGACGTCCAGTTGATGATAACGCGGCGGACCGCGGTGCCCATCTCTGCGGTCGCCTCGTCAATGGTGGTTTCAGTGATCTCGAGGTCAACGCGTCCCGGCGCATCGGACAGGATGCGATAGTCGATGAAATTGCCGACGGGAAAGACGGTCCAGTCGCCGCCCGGGCTGATGTAGAACGCGATGTAGGTGTACAAACCATTCGCCGCAGGATCGCCGCCGGCAGTGCCGAACAGCTTGACGCCGGGCGCCTCGCCCTGGTTCGCGAGGAGATCGACCTTCACGACAGACGCCGCCGCACTGGCATATTCCGTCGTCTCAACCATGAGCGGTTGCGGTTCGCCGGAAGGAACCAAAGCCTGTTGCACCGGGGCTTCGGCCGCAGGCGCAGGGGTCTCCTCAGCGACGGTCTCCTCGGGAGCGGTTTCGACCGGCGTGGAGACAGATTCCGGACCGCAAGCCGTCAACATGGCGGCAAGGCTGACGGCAAGAATGGCGTTGAAGGGTTTTAGCATGGCTTGGTCGCTCCGGATCGCTTTCTAATGTTACGACTAAGCGATTACGCTGCTTCTTAACAGGGCCGGGCAGATCACTCCCCCTGTCATCCGGGGCAGGACTTGCCTCCCGCAAGGGAAGACGCGTCTTGTGGCTTATCAAGATCGCCATAGGAGACCTCTCATGCCCGCAGCGCCCGTGAAAACCCGGATCACCGAAATGCTCGGGATCGAAAAGCCGATCATCCAGGCCGCCATGGGCTGGATTGCCCGCGCGCCGCTCTCCTCCGCCGTGTCCAACGCCGGCGGGATGGGCATCATCGAGACCTCGTCCGGCGAGCTCGACGCGATCCGCGTCGAGATCAAGAAGATGAAGACACTGACGGACAAGCCGTTCGGCGTGAACGTCGCCCAGGCTTTCGTGCGCGATCCGAACATCGTCCAGTTCATCATCGACGAGGGCATTAAGTTCGTCACCACCTCCGCCGGTGACCCAATGAAATACACCGGCATGCTGAAGGAAGCCGGCCTCACCGTCTTCCATGTCGTCCCCTCTCTCGCGGGCGCGCAGCGCGCCATCGAGGCAGGCGTTGACGGCCTGATCGTCGAAGGCGGCGAAGGCGGCGGCTTCAAGAACCCGAAGGACGTCGCCTCGATGGTGCTGATCCCGCAGGTCTGCGAGAAAGTCTCGGTGCCGGTCGTCGCTGCTGGCGGCATCATGGACGGGCGCACGATGGCGGCCGCCTTCGCGCTCGGCGCCGAAGGCGTGCTGATGGGCACGCGCATCCTCTCCGCCGCCGAAAGCCCGGTGCACGCCAACTGGAAGGACGCGATCATCAGCGCGGACTCGACCGACACCGTCTTCCTCAACCGCGCCGGCCCCGGTCCCGCACTGCGCGCGCTGCGCACCGAGCGCACCACACGGCTCGAAAAGGAGGGCTCACCCAACATCTTCGGCGAATTCGCCGGCACCCAGGATGTCTATTTCGGCGGCAACCTGGAAGCCGGTATCGCGCTGACAGGTCAGGTCGCGGGGCGCATCTCGGAAGTGAAGCCGATCGCGCAGATCTTCGAAGAAACGCTGGAAGAGTATCACCGCGTGGTCTCGCACCTGCCGCGTTGATCGCCGGAGGCGACGTTCGGGTCAAAACAGGGGGAATTCTGCCCGGGCCTGCCGCTTTCTCTGGAAATCTTACTGCGTGGCCGTTACAAAGTCACAAAACCCCTTTCCAAAGGAAGACGGATGAAAATGTCTGAAGCACTCAAGGGCGGCGCAGCCGCGCTCGTTCTCGTGGCCACCGCAGCTTGCAGCGGCACCACGGCCGACAAGCCCGCCGCCGCTGCGGTCCAGATCGAACTGCCGGAGATCACGGTCACCGACGCCGAACTGGAGGGCAATCCCTTCCGCGCCGAATGGAGCGGCCCGTACGGCGTTCCGCCTTTCGCTGACATCAAGAACGAGCATTTCAAGCCGGCCATTCTCAAAGGCATTCTGGAAGCGCGGGCCAACATCCAGGCCATCGCAGACAACACCGAAGAGCCAACCTTCGAGAACACGATCCTCGCGCTGGAGCGTTCCAACGCGTCTCTCAACAAGGTGATGGGCGTATTCGGCAACCTTTCCAGCACCGACACCAACGAGACGATCCAGGCGCTCGAAGCCGAGATCTACCCGATGCTGACCCGCGAGAGCGACGCCGTGACGTTCAACCCCGTCATCTTCGCCCGCGTCAAAGCCGTGTATGATGCCCGCGACCGCCTCGGCCTTGACGAACAGGACGCGCGCCTCCTTGAACTCACCCACCGCAACTTCGTGCGCGCGGGCGCAGCCCTTGCCCCGGATGTCCAGGCCGAGGTCGCCAAGATCAACGAAAAACTCTCTGCCCTCACCACCCAGTATGGCCAGAACCTGCTCGCCGAAACCAAGGCCTTCAAACTCGAAGTGTCCGACCCGGCCCGCCTCGGCGGCCTGTCGGACGACTTCAAGAACGCGCTGGATGCGGACGGCAACAAGACCTGGGTCATCGGCCTCGACCGCTCCGTCTACGAAGGGTTCATGACCAGCGCAGAAGACCGCGAGCTGCGCAAGCAGCTGTTTGACGGCTACCGCCTGCGGGCGGACTCTGGCGAGTTCGACAACGGCGCCCTCGCCATCAAGATTTCCCAGCTGCGCGCCAAGCGCGCCGAGCTGATGGGCTACAAGAGCCACGCCCACTACGTGCTCGAGAACCGGATGGCGAGAACGCCGGAAGCCGCGCTCGACTTCCTCGCCCAGGTGCTGGAGCCGGGCCTCGCCCGCGCCGCCGAAGAAAAGGCCGACATGGAAAAACTCGCGGGCTTCCCCATCGAGGGCCATGACTGGTGGCACTATTCGGAAAAGGTGCGCGCCGACAAATACGCCTTCGACGAAAACCAGCTGCGCCCGTATTTCGAACTCGGCCGCACGCGGGACGGCGCCTTCGAAGTCGCCGAGCGCCTGTTCAACATCACGCTGGAGCGCGTCGATGTGGCCGGCTGGCACCCGAGCGTCGAAGCCTATGACGTCAAGGACAACGCGACCGGCGAGCATCTCGGCCTGTTCATGATCGACATGTTCTCGCGCGAGTCCAAACGCGGCGGCGCCTGGATGAGCGGTTACCGCGAGTCATCGGCGATGGACGGCAAGGTCATCCGTCCCGTGATCACCAACAACATGAACATGGTGGCGCCGGCCTCCGGCCAGCCGGCCCTGATGTCGTTCACCGAAGTCGAAACCCTGTTCCACGAATTCGGCCACGGCCTGCACGGCCTGCTCACCACGATCCGCTATCCGTCCTTCTCGGGCACGTTCGGCGGCCCCGACTACGTCGAGTTCCCGGCGCAGGTTCTGGAGCACTGGGCGAGCGAGCCGCAGGTTCTGGCCGAGTACGCCCGCCACAACGTCACCGGCGAAGTGATCCCGCAGGCCCTCATCGACAAGATGAACAACGCGGCCACCTTCAACCAGGGCTTCAAGACGACGGAGTACATCGCCGCCTCGCTGATCGACCTTCACTGGCACATGCTGACCTCGGAAGAGGCGGCGAAGATCACCGACGCGCGCGCCTTCGAACTGGACGTGCTGAAGAAGTACAAAATCCCCGAAGTGATCGAGCCGCGTTACCGCACCACCTATTTCTCGCACATCTTCGATGGCGGATATTCGGCCGGCTATTACGCTTATCTCTGGGCGGAAATTCTGGATGCAGACGGTTTCGACGCGTTCAAGCAATCGGGCGACATCTACAATCCGGAACTCGCCGCGAAGCTGAAGAAGTGGGTCTACGAGTCCGGCGGCCTGCGCGAGACGGATGAACTCTACCGCAACTTCCGCGGCTCCGATCCGGGCATCGAGCCCCTGCTGCGCAATCGCGGCTTCGCCACGCCGCCGCCCGCCGAAGGCTGAAGCGCGCCGCCTGCCCCCAAACAAAAGCCCCGCCATCGCTGGCGGGGCTTTTTCTTGTCCGCGGTCACCGAACCCGGATCAGCCGCTGACCGATTCCTTGCAGATCACGGCGCGCACATCCTCTTCCGTCCTCGCCTTGCGCAGCGCGTCGCGCACCGGGCCCTGGCGGAAGACGCGACTGACCTGCGCGAGGGCGCGCAAATGGTCCGCGCCCGAACCATCCGGCGCCAGCAGCATGAAGATCAGGTCGCAGGGCCGCTCGTCGATCGATTCAAACTCGACCCCGTGCAGCAGGCGCATGAACCCGCCGACCGGTTTCTCGAGGCCTGGCAGGCGCGCATGCGGGATCGCCACGCCTTCGCCGACGCCGGTGGAGCCGAGACGTTCGCGCTCCATCACGGCGTCCTCGATCACGCGCGGGCCAATGCCGGTCGTCTCGCTCAGCGCTTCGCACAGGACGTGGATCGCCTGCTTGCGGCTCGGCACGTCCTGAAGTGGGATGATCACCCCGCCTTGCAGCAAAGCACTCAGATCGGTGGCCATGAGTCTACGGTTCCGTGACACTCAGATGCGGGGCGTATTTGCAGGGTCGACCCAGCCAATGTGCCCGTCGGGGCGGCGGTAGACCATATTCAGGCCGTCATGGCCAGCGTTCCTGAACATTAATGCCGGGACATCTTGCAATTCGAGCTGCATCACTGCCTCCGAAACGGTCATGGTACGGATCTGGACGCTCGTTTCTGCAACTGTCAGGGGAGCGTCGCCCACCTCAATACGCTCATCGTCTGAATCATCTGTATCCGAGGCGAGGATCAGTGCTTCGGCGGCCGGCGCGGCCGGCATCGGCTGCGGCGCGCTGGCATGGTGGTCCTTCAGGCGGCGCTTATAGCGGCGCACCCGTTTTTCCATCTTTTCAAGGCTGACCTCCAGGGCCGCATAGGGGTCGTCGGCGCGCCCGGTCGATTGCAGGACGATCCCGGAGGGCAGGTGAACATTGCAGTCGACTTCGACGAAGGGGCCCTGCTGCGAGACAAAGACGCTCGCTTCGCCGGTCCGGTTGAAGTATTTCGCCACCGCCGCCTCGAGGCCTGCCTCGATCCGGTCTCGCATCGCGTCGCCAAGGTTCATGTGCTTGCCGGTGATCTGAATCTGCATGAGCGTCTCCTTTGCGCATGTCGGCAGTTTACTATGACGCAAAGTAAACCGGGGCGCGACCCCCAATAGGATCGCGCGCCGCCAAAAATCGGTAACGTTCAAGTATCTGTGCGATAGGCTTGGCTCCCTGAGCTTCAGGCACCCGCCTTCTCCGGCTTGGTGTATCCATGCTTTTTCAGCAGGCCGCGGAGCTGGTGGTAGGTGAGGCCGAGGGCTTCGGCCGCCCTGCCCTGATGGCCCTGCGCGCGGGCGAGCGCGGCGTCGATCAGGCGCAATTCGTAGAGCCGCACAGCCTCCGGAAAACCGCCCGTACCCGTCCATAAGTCGGGGGGCTCCACAGGGGCATTTTGTGGACGGTTCATGGACTCCCTTTTCGCCGTCCCGGCAGGCCTCCAGGGTGAGGCGAAGGGGTCGAGCGCAGCGGGATCAAACTGCACCGGATCATTCGGCGCCGTGATCAGCGCGCGGTGCGCGAGGCGTTCGGCGAAGTTGCGCAGTTCGCGAACGTTGCCGGGCCAGTCATGCGCCTCGATCGCCTCGATGGCGGACGGCGCAAAACCCGGGAAGTCCTGCGCCAGCTCCACCGCCATGCGGCGCGCGAAGAAATCCGCCAAGAGGCTCTTGTCTCCGTGCCGCACGCGCAGCGGCGGCAGCGTGATCACGTCGAAGGACAGCCGGTCTAGCAGGTCCCAGCGGAACTTACCCGCCTCGGCGAAGGCCGGAAGGTCCGCATTGGTGGCGGCGATGATGCGCACATTGGTGGTCAGCACTTTGGAGCCGCCGACCCGCTGGAACTCGCCATATTCGACGACGCGCAGCAGCTTTTCCTGCAAGGCCTCCCCGGCGGTGGCGATCTCGTCGAGGAAGATCGTGCCGCCATCGGCGAGTTCGAACCGGCCTCGGCGCAGCTCGGTCGCGCCGGTAAAGGCGCCCCGCTCGTGCCCGAAGAGCTCCGAATCCAGCAGCGTCTCCGAGAGCGCCGCGCAGTTCACCTTCACGAACGGGCCTTCCCAGCGCTTCGACAGGAAGTGCAGCCGCTCGCCGATCAGCTCCTTGCCGGTCCCGCGCTCACCGATGACCAGCACCGAACGGTCCAGCGGGGCCACGCGGCTCGCATGCTCCTGCGCGCTCAGCCAGGGCGGCGATTCTCCGACTAGCTGCTTGGACCGGTCCTGCATGCGATCAATCTAGCGAATGTTGATTGTGATTTCGACCATTATTTTGGTGGTTTTCACCAAACAGTTCTTAAAAACCACTTCGGGTAAAGTTTTTTATTCCAATATTTCAAGGCTTTAAGCTATTAATCCGGAACTGGCACGGTCCTTGAAAACAAGAAAGCCATCAGGCGACGGGCGTTGCCAACCCCAACGAAGGACAAGGAAGACCATGAACGACCAGGACTACCGCTACCCGCCGCGCTCCGACTCCGGCCGCTTTGGCCGCTGGCTGTCCACGCGCTCTGCTGAAACCTGGATGTTCTTTGCCGCAGGCGTGATCCTGGGCGGCCTCTTCTTCTGATCCGGGACCAAGAAAGGAAACTGACAATGGGTCTCTTCTCTCGCCTCGGCGACATCATCAACTCGAACCTCAACGCGATGCTGGACGGTGCCGAAAACCCCGAAAAGATCGCCCGGCTGATCATCCAGGAAATGGAAGACACGCTGGTCGAAGTGCGCACCTCTGCGGCGCGCGCCATGGCCGACAAGAAAGAAATGGAACGCGAAATCGTCCACTTCTCGGCCTCGCGCGATGACTGGGCCGCAAAAGCCGAACTCGCCATCGACAAGGGCCGCGAGGACCTTGCCCGCGGCGCGCTGCTGGCCAAGCAGAAATCGGAAATCGAAATCGTCCGCCGCCAGGAAGCGATGGTGATTGCCGAGGAAGCCTTCCTGCGCCGTCAGGAAGATCTCGTGAAACTGCAGGCGAAACTCGACGAAGCGAAAGCCAAGCACCGCGCCCTCGTGATGCGCCGCGAAGCCGCCGAGCAACGCATCCGCATGCGCAGCCAGCTCTATGACGGCCGCGCCGACGAGGCGATCCTGCGCTACAATCAGCTGGAGCGCAAAGTCGACGAGATGGAAGCCTATGCGGACACGATCCGCGGCGGCGAGCCGGGTCTCGCACAGGAGTTTGCCGAACTCGAGCAGAACGAGTCGGTCGAGAAGGAACTTGCCGCTCTCAAGGCCCGCAAGGGCAAGCCGGCGGCCGGCAAGAAGACGGAGGGCTAATCGATGTTGATGTCGATCGCCTGCCTGACCGGAGTCCTCGCGCTTATCTGCGCCCCAGGCCTGATCGCGGAAAGCCGCGCAACGGCCGCCGCCCGCCGGGCTGAGGGAGACGCCTGATGGACGAAGCTGCCATCGTCCTGGTCGCCGTCACAGGAACAGTCGCGCTGTTCATCATCCTGCCCGGCATGATCCTGCACTACATCACGTTGTGGCGCCGGCAGAAGACGCTGCAGCCAGATGACGAGCGGATGCTCGAAGACCTCTGGCGGTCTGCCAAGGCGATGGAGCGGCGCATCGAGTCCCTCGAAGCGCTGCTCGACAAGACCGAGGCGGACGCCCCGCGCCGTCCGCCTCGCCCCACCCGCTCAACTCTAGAAGACTGAGGAAACATCTTCATGTCCCGCACCTACGACCCCTACGGTTCCCGAAATCCGAAGCGCTTCTTCAGGTCGCGCAATGACAGCGTCATTTCCGGCGTCTGCGGCGGGATCGCCGAACGCTTCGGCTGGGATTCCACGCTCGTCCGTATCCTGACGGTTCTGCTGACCATCTTCATGATGGGGCCGGTCGCCCTGGTCGCGTATATCGTGATCTGCCTTGTCACACCGCGCACGCCGCTCGGCTACGAAAGCTTCTCCGCCGACGAAGACGCCTTCTGGCGGGGCGTCTCGGACCGGCCCCGCGCCACCTTCGGCACCATCAAATACTCCTTCATGGACCTCGAAGAGCGCCTGAAGAACATCGAGCGCACCGTGACCTCGGACGAATGGCGCCTGCGCCAGGAGTTCAAGGATCTCGAAAAAGGCAACTGACACCTGCCCTTCCTGCCACACCCAACCAGCGACTTTCCGACCAAGGACCGGACCGATGACCAAGGGGACACTTCTTCGCAACAACCGGCTGCTCGGCGCCCTCGCGCTGACGGTTCTGGTAGCGGCGCTCACCGTCGCGCACTTCCAGGGCGGCATCTCGATGGAGCTTGGCGAAATGCTGCTGAGCGTCCAGTCGCAACACGAAGACGGGCTTGTCGTCTCCTTCGTGCGGGCGCCCTGACCGACTTCAGCCGCGCTTCAGTGTACGGAACACGAAGCGCATTGGGCTGATGGCGCGAAGCGCCGGCAAGGATGCGGGCATCGGCGATCCGGCAAGCTGCGCCGCCAGAATGTCCGCCGCCCACGGCGCCCAGGTAAAGCCCCGCGCGCCGTAGCCGCTGGCAACATAAACACCCGGAAGCAGAGGGGCGTCCGCATCCACGGCACGCCCCTTTTTCATCGGCGCTAACAGCTCGATCGAAGCGGCGTAATCCGGCACCGCTCCGATCAGCGGCAGGCGGTCCGGCGTCGTCGCGCGCAGGCTGGCGCGGGACTGGACGCCCGCCTCATGCGCCGCACGGACCCAATAAGGCGAGAGCCGCTCGAGACCTTCGAGATTCTCGGCGCGCGCCTCGGCCGTGCCGCCATGTGCAAAATCCGGCCCCGACGGCGCGAAGGTGGCGCCCCAGAGCCGCTGCAGCCCGAGCGCCAATGCATAGCTGCCCGAGGCAGAGGCTGACGGCGGCGCGTTCACCGGCGTGTCCAGAAAATCCACCTGCCCCAGCCGCGCTTCCAGCGGAAGCGACGGTGCAAGGGCCGACGCCGCCATGCCGTTCGCAAGGATGATCGCCTCAAACGTCCGTCCGTTGACGGAGCACTGCGCCAGATCAACCACCGGCTCGCCGCCGAAATGACAGGTGACCCGCTCCAACAGCCGCGCCACGAGCTGGGGCGGGCGCAGGATCAAGGCCCGCTTGTGCAGTAGGCCGCCGCCCCGCACGGCTTCGAGATATTCGAGCGGCAGCGGCGGGTCGGCGAGCAGCTTTTCAAACCGCGTGCGTTCGGCGTCATTGCGCGGGGACTGGAGTACATCCGTCTCCTCCGCCTCCGGCATATCGCGGTAGGCATCGCGCGCGGCGAGATAGGCATCGAGCAACAGGCCTGCCTCGGCCGTATCGCCGGCATCCAGGCGCGGCATCAGCAGCGCCAGCGGGTTGCCGCTCGCACCGCTTGCAGGCCCAGGCGCCGGATCGAAAACTTCGGCCTCGATGCCCCGGCCCCTCAGGGCCTGCGCGAGCGCCGCGCCCGCGATTCCGGCCCCGAGGATGGCCACGCGGGCCGGAGCGGCGGGCGGCGCGCGCAGCCCGAACGTATCGGCCGCCGCTACCGGCGCCTGCACCAGCCGCGCCTCCAGTCGCTCGCGCTTGCGGCCATGCCCTTCGGCTTTCGAAACCTCGAAGCCCGCCTCCGCAAGCCCGCGCCGCACCGCGCCAGCTACCGTGAACGTGCCCAGCCGGGCGCCCGGCGCCGAGCGTGCGGCAATATCGGGATAGAGACCGGCGTGCCACATGTCGTCATTCTTCGCCGGGCTGAATCCGTCGAGGAACCAGGCGTCCGCCCTGAAGGCGCTTTGCGGCAGCGTCTCGCGGATATCGCCGAGGTGCAGGATGAGGCGCACACCGTCTTCCGGAAACGAAATGCTCCGTACACCGCGCACCGGGTCCGGCCAGCGGGCTGTCAACGCGCCTGCCAGATCGCCAAGCTCGGGCCAGGCCGCCAGCGCGCGGGCGGCGTCCTCCCGGCGCAGCGGATAGGCTTCGAAGCTGACGAAGGTGAGCTGCGCCGCCGGTGAGGGACGATGCGCGCGCCAGAGCTGCCAGAGCTGCCAGAGCGCGAGGAAGTTGAGGCCGGTGCCGAAACCCGTCTCCGCCACGGTGAACTCAGTGCGGCCCTCCCAAGCTTCCGGAAGGCCACACCCTTTCAGGAACACTGCCCGCGTTTCAGCGAGCCCGTCCTGCGCGGAAAAATAGACATCACCGTGCCGGCGCGCGTGCGGCGCGCCGTCGTCCGTCCAGTCCAGTTCAGGATGCAGAAGCAGGCGGGCCATTGCGCCGAATTAACCCGCCCGCGGTGTCTTGAGTAGGGGGTATGCGCGGAACCCGTCCGGCAAACCTGCGTTGTTCAAATGTCCGCAATTCGTGCGGCGCAGCGGAAAGGAAACTCCTCATGGACAAGGAACATCTGAAGGGCGAGGCCAAAAAGGCTGCAGGCCACATCAAGGACGGCGTCGGCAAACTGCCCGGCAACGAGAAGCTGCAGGCCGAAGGCAAGATGGACAAGGTCGAAGGCGAAATTCGCAAGACTGCCGGCGACGTGAAAGACGCGTTAAAGAAGAAGTAGGCCGAAGGCCGGTTGCGGCTCTTGTCTGCATAAGTGCTATTGTCCGATGGCCATTGCCCTTTGTTGCTGCCCACTCCACTTTCGTGTCAACGAACACGAAGGTGGAGTTTGGCATGACCGATATAGTTGTAACGCGCGAAGATGGCCCGACCGGCGGGCGGTACCTGACCGCCATCGACGGACATACCGCCGAAATGACGTATTCGAAGGCGGGCGCCACCCGGATGATCATTGATCATACCGGCGTGCCGGATGCGCTCCGCGGCAAGGGCGCGGGGCAAGCGCTTGTCAAACGCGCGGTGGAAGATGCCCGCGCGGCCGGGATCAAGGTCATTCCCCTCTGCCCCTTCGCCAAGGCGCAGATCGAGAAGCACCCCGAATGGCAGGACGTGCTCGCATGACCCCCGACATCCAGCATGATGCCACCCGCGAGCGATACTTTGCCGTCATCGATGGTGTCGAAGCCTTTCTTACTTACGAGCGCCCAAAATCCGGCCACCGGCACATCACGCACACGATCGTGCCCGATGCGCTCGGCGGTCGCGGCCTCGGCAAGCGGCTGGTGACGCAAATCATGCAGGACGTCATCGCCGCAAAAGAGACGGTCTCCTCGTCCTGCTGGTTTGCGAGCGGCCTGATCGGCAAGACTCCGGAATGGGCCGGGCTCAGCGCATGACCTCCCTTCCCTTCTGGAAGACCAAACGCCTCGACCAGATGGACGAGGCCGAGTGGGAATCGCTTTGCGATGGCTGCGCGAAGTGCTGCCTCCTGAAACTCGAAGACGAAGACACCGGCGAGATCGCCTACACCAAGCTGCACTGCCGCTTGCTGGACGCCGGCACCTGCCAGTGTTCGGACTATGCCAACCGCAAGCTGCATGTGCCGGACTGCGTGAAGCTGACACCGGCCGGCATAGAGGAAATCCGCTGGATGCCCTCGACCTGCGCCTACCGCCTTGTCAACGAAGGCAAGGACCTGCCCGAGTGGCATCACCTGCGCTGCGGCGACCGCGAGCGGGTTCACGCCGAGGGCCATTCGGTCCGTGGCCGGACGGTTTCTGAAGACACCGTGTTCGACGAAGACCAGGAGGACTGGATCGTCGACTGGGAAGGCAACGAGCCCTAGAGCGCGGAATCGGCCGGTTTCAGGGGCTTCGGCACCCCGAGACCCGGCGCGAAGAATGGCCCCGTGACCCAGCGGACCAGTTGCGCGGCGCTGTCATCGGCCAGCCAGCGATAGGCCCGCGCGGCAGGGTGGCCTGACTTGACCCAGCGGCCTTCACGGAAATGGTAATAGAGGATGCTGAGGCTCAGCGCGGCGAGTGTCGACCAGACCACGCGTGCCGGATCTGGCGCTGCGGTAGGATCAGGCAGCATGGCCGCATAGAGCAGAATATTGCCGAAGCAGAAGGTGAACAGGCTCGTCTGCCCGAAGATCAGCCAGAAGGATTTTGCGCCGATGCCGGCCAGCCGCCGCAGCGCGCTGAACACTTCTATGAAGACAATCGCCGCCGTGCAGCCGAACAGCAGGTAGAGAGGGTGATTGGTATTGCGCAGCGTGACGCGCTCGGCCGGCTCAAGCAGGTTGTGACCACCGGCGATGATCCAGGCAGCCGTGGCCGCGAGCATCGCGAGGAAAGCTGCGCGCAGCGCCCAGCCCGGACCCGACAACAGGAACTCCCGACCCGGCCGGCTCTGCCAGATACGCCCCAGCAGCATGCCGAAGACGACGAAGCCCAGGCCGTGGATGACCGACGGGCCGGTATGACCGATATACTCGCCGCCATAGAGGAAGGCGGAAAGCGTCCCCGAACCGGCGAAGCCCTGCATCGGCGAGATCTGCGAGATCAGAGGGAACGCCGCCTGGATGGCAAGACAAACGGCGACCAGAGGCGAGATGCCATGGCGCACGCTTACGGCCACAAGCACAGGTGCCGCCAGCAGGAGGGCCGCGTAGAACTTGAGGATATCCGTGTACGGCGTGTCGCCAAGGAATAGGGCGCAGCGGATGAAATAGGTGAATGGCAAGCCAGCCGCGATGCACATCGCTGCGCAGGTCAGCACATACAGCGCCCAGCATTGAACGGCGCGGGTCAGCAGGCGCTGGACGATCTCGGTCTGGCGCCCGGCAGCGTACTGACGGGCATAGACCAGCTGCAGCATGCAACCGAACAGGCAGAAGAATACCGGTGGGGAAACCGCGAGGAAGAACCTGAGCGCCGATACCCCGGCGCCTTCCTGCACGTTCGCGCCGATCAGCGCGTGCCCGAGAATCACGAAAATGATCGCAACCGACCGAGCAAGGTCTATCCCCAGATACCGCATACGTCCCTCCACTTTGGCGCCTGTTCACCGACACCTTGCAATTAACGCACCAACCCGCGAACTTCCCGGACCTGCTGGGCTTCAACCAGCGCTTAAGGTAAACAGTCCAAACTCGGGACATGGACGTTCTGCCCGCCTTTCTCTCGCATCTCGGCAACGAGCGCCGCATGGCGGCCAAGACCGTCGAGGCCTATGGCTCGGACCTCGCGATGTTCTTCGGGTTCCTGCGCCTGCATCTCGGCACCGAGCCGAACCTCAAGGCGCTCGCCGGCCTCAAGGCGCGCGATATCCGAGCCTATCTCGCCGCGCGCCGCCGCGACGGCCTTTCCGACGCCTCGATTGCGCGCCTCTTGTCCTCGATCAAGGCACTCTACTGCTGGATGAGCCGCGCCCACGGGCTCGAGAATGCCGAGATCGGATACCTGCAAGGACCCCGCCGCGTGCCGCGCCTGCCCCGTCCGGTGTCGATCGAAGCGGCCAAAGACATCCTGCACGAAGCCGAGACCGAGCCCGACGCCGAGCCCTGGATTGCCGCGCGCGACCTCGCCGTGCTCTCGCTGCTCTATGGCGGGGGCCTGCGCATCTCCGAAGCGCTCAGCCTGACCGGCGCTGACCTGCCGGCCCCGGAACGCCTGCGCGTCTCCGGCAAGGGCGGAAAGGTACGGCTCGTGCCGCTCATCGCGCCGGTGCGCGAGGCGATCAACGACTATGGCAAACTCTGCCCCTACGCTCTCACGAAAAGCGGCGCCCTTTTCCGCGGCGCCAAGGGTGGACCGCTCAGCCCACGGATCATCCAGGGCCGGATGCAGATGCTGCGCGGCCTGCTGGGCCTGCCGGAAACCGCCACGCCGCATGCCCTGCGCCATGCCTTCGCGACACACCTTCTCGCCAATGGCGCTGACTTGCGCGCGATCCAGACCCTGCTCGGCCATGCCTCGCTCTCGACGACGCAGGTCTATACCGGCGTCGACTCAAGCCGCCTGCGCGCCGTGCACGCCGCCGCCCATCCGCGCGCCTGAAATCAGGGGCTGAGCGCCGCCGTGATAGCGTCTGCCAGCAAACGGCCGCTCGGTGTCAGTCGCAGCTCTGCGCCCTCCAGCACCGCCCAGCCCTTGTCGGCGAACACCGCGATCTTGTCGCGCGGCACCGGCGCGCCGGACACCACTTCAATGCGCCGCAAGTCCACGCCCTCCCCCGCGCGCAGACCCATCGCGAGCAGTTCGCGCGCGACCTCCAGTGGCTCCAGCCGCCCCGCATCGCCCCAGCCGTTCTGCAGCGCCTGCACGTTCGCGATATAGGCCTCCGGCCGCCGCTCTGCCTCGCTGGCATACCGACCGCCGCCGACCGAGATGCGCCCATGTGCGCCGGGACCGACGCCGATCCAGTCCCCGCCGCGCCAATAGGTCAGGTTGTGCCGGGACTGGTGCGCGGGCGAGGCGGCATGGTTCGACACTTCATAGGCCGGCAGGCCAGCCGCCGCCGTCACGCTCTGCGTCAACTCATAAAGATCCGCCTGCGCATCATCGCCCATCGGCGAGATATCGCCGCGCGCCGCGGCCAGGCCGAACGGTGTCTTCGCCTCGAAGGTCAGTTCGTAGAGCGACAGGTGCGGCGCGCTGAGCGCGAGGGCATCGACAAGCTCCGCTTCCCAGCTCGCCGGGCTCTGGCCCGGGCGCGCGTAGATCAGATCGATCGAGACCGACGGGAACACCTGCAGCGCGCGCTTCACCGCTTCGGCCGCAGAGACAGCATCATGGTCGCGCCCGAGAAAGGCGAGCGAGGAATCGCGCAGCGACTGCACACCGATTGACAGGCGCGTCACTCCGGCCTTCTGCAGGCCGAGAAGATCCGCCCGCAGAACATCATTGGGATTGGCTTCCAGCGTGATCTCGGCGCCGCGCTTGATGCCGAACGTCTCCGACGCTGCCAGCAGGATCGTGCCCAGTTCGTCCGGCCGCAGCAGCGCCGGGGTTCCGCCGCCGAAATAAACCGAGTCGAGCCCGCCATGCTGCGGCATCCTCGGCCGGTGCGCATGGATGTCCGCCGCGATGGCCTCGACCAGCGGTCCGCTGTCACGGTCCTTGGCGGCGTAGACGTTGAAGTCGCAATACGGGCAGATGCGCGCGCAGTAAGGCCAGTGCACGTACAGGCCAAACCCGAAATGCGGTCCGAAAGGCGCGGGGGCATCGGTCATGTCAGCAGGGCCGCGCGGAGTTTTTTTACCGCCTCAGCGCGGTGGCTCATCGCATGCTTGCGGTCCGGGTCCATCTCGCCGAACGTCAGCGTCTCGCTGGTTGCGACAAAAACCGGATCATAGCCGAAACCCTGCGTCCCTCGCGGCGGCCAGACGAGTTGCCCGTGCACTTCGCCCTCGAACACCGCTTCCTGTCCGTCCGGCCAGGCGACCGCCAGAGCGCAGACGAACTTCGCCGACCGGTCAGACGACCCGCTCGCCTGCAAGGCCGCCTCGACCCGCTGCATGGCCACGTAAAAGTCGCGCGGCTCGCCCGCCCACCGGGCCGAATAGATACCCGGCTCCCCGCCGAGCGCCGTCACTGCCAGACCCGAATCGTCGGAGAGCGCGGGCAGCCCGGAGGCCTTCATCGCGGCGCGGGCCTTGAGCAGCGCATTTCCCGTAAAAGTTGTCTCCGTCTCCTCCGGCTCATCCAGCGCCAAATCGATCGCAGAGACCACCTTGAAGCCGTGCGGCTCGAACAAGGCCTTCAATTCTTCGACCTTGCCCTTGTTGTGCGTGGCCGCCAGAAGCGGTCCAGGCGCGAGTCGTGGGGGCGATTCAGCGGATCGGGCTGCCATTTTGGCTCCATTCTTGCGTTGTGCGCGAACTCATATATCGTTATTCGGTAACATCGGGACAATGCACGAGCTGAGTCCGGGTTCATCAACCATCAAGGATAGAGGGTGAAAAGACTAGGTATGCCGAGCACCGGACGAAACTCCATGGCAGAAATCATGACTGTGCTGGTCACGGTCGCCATGTGGATCGTGGGTGCGATGGGCGTCATCGGCATTCCGGTTCTCGCCATCGGCCTGATGGCAAGCCTGTCGGGCGGCAGCACCGAGTTCTCCGGCATCAAGGCGCTGGCGGACGGCGTGATGCCTGGCCAGCTGGTGATCGGCCTCGTCGGTCTCGCCGTGATCGTTCCCGGCGTCATTTTCATCTGCATGCAGCTGCGCCGTATCCTGCTGACGCTCGCCGACGGCGACCCCTTCGTGCCGGAAAACGCACGCCGCCTGTCGCGAGTCGGCATTGCCATTGCCGTGATGGAACTGATCCGCATCGCGACGGTTATGGTGGTGTCCACGGTCCCGACTCTGGTGGGCGATGAACCTCCACGCCTCTCGACTCAGTTCATACTGTGGATCTCGGTTGCCGCGCTGTTCGTGCTTTCCCAAGTTTTCCGTGAAGGCACCCGCCTGCGCGATGAAGAAAAAATGACGATCTGAGGAGCGCCATCCACACATGACCATCCGCGTGACCCTCGACCGCGTGCTCCTCGAGCGCCGCATGTCCCTGACCGAGCTGTCGGAACGTGTCGGCGTCACCCTCGCGAACCTTTCCATCCTGAAGACCGGCAAGGCCAAGGCCATCCGGTTTTCCACCCTCGAAGCGCTTTGCCGCGAACTCAAATGCCAGCCCGGAGACATCCTCGTGTTCGATTCCGAAGACGAGGAAGGCCAGCGCCGCGTCGCGGCCGAATAGTTTTTCTTCCACTCCAGAGAAAATAAAGGCATCCTGCCGGGGCAACGTTTGATGCCCGGAAAGGACTATGCCGAAGTCACCGGAACCCGATACCTCTCCGATTGAGCGCCTGCGCCGCGCCGTGAGCGCGGCGACCGACTTGCCGAAAATTCAGTTTGCGATGGAATCCTACGCGCCGAGTGTCCGCATCAAGATGCTCAGCTACAGTCATTATCCCCCGGTCGGCGCCGTCGATTTTGGTCCGGACATCCGGGTCTACAATTTCGGCTGGCCCGCCAGCTGGGTCGAGACCTACTGGAAGTCGGACTACATCCATATCGACCCGGTGCCCCGCATCGCCGCACGCCGCACGCTGCCCTTCTGGTGGTCGGAGGTCGACAAGATGGCGACGCTCGATACCGAGGAACGCGCCTATATCGAAAACATACGGGCCCAGCGTTTCGGGCCGGGACTCGCGATCCCGGTCTTCGGCCCCAACGGGCGCAACGGCTATTATGCGGCCGGTATCGGCAACGATGTGCCTCTGCTGGACGAGCGGGAAATCGCCGAGCTGCATGCCGCCTGCCAGCTCGCTCACCTTCGCTGTTGTGACATCATCCTTGAGGCCCTGCCCGAGCAGGTGAGCCTGTCGGAGCGCGCGCGCCAGATCCTCGCCTTCGTGGTCCGCGGCCATTCCAACCAGATGATCGCGGCCCAGCTGAGCATCTCCTCCAACACGGTCGATACCTACGTCCGGCGGTGTTTCGAGAAGCTGGACGTGCATGACCGGGTAACGGCAGGTCTTCGGGGCCTCGCGCTGGGTCTGGTCGCCTGACGAACAGGATGTCGCAGGGGAAATGACCACGGTGTCGTGGATTCCCGTGGCAAGCGAGATTCGCGCCTGGGCTACACGCGCCCCATAAACTGGATACACATCATCAACGACGAACTGCCTCGCCTGCGCCTTTATGCGTCCACCGCGCTTGGCGGTCCGGCGGAAGGCGATCTGGCCGTCGAAGCCGCCCTTGGCGACCTCTTCGAAGGCCACCTCGCGGCCTCGCTTGACCGCGCCGTGCTGTACCGGCTGCTCGACCGTCAGGCCCGGTCTCTGGCCGGCATGCCGCCGAGTGAGCGCGTGGAATTGCTGAAACACCTGGCCGGCTTCGAGGCCGACGAGGCGCACGGCATCGTCCAGTGGGACAGTCTGGCCCCGCTGCGGTCGGTCAGCTGAGAAAACTGAAAAATAATTGAAACAGCCGGGAACCATATGACAATGGATCTCCTGAAAACCGCGTCTGTGCTCGTCTCCGTTTGCCTTCTGGCCGCCTGCGGAGGCGGGGGAAACGAAGTCGGGGAGTTCAAGAACGACTGGACCGGCAACGAGATCAAGATTGACCAGCTGCAGGATCCGAAGGTCACCGGCGTCGTCTGCCACCTCGCCCATTTCGACCGCGGCGTCTGGGACCGGCTCGGCAAGGGCAACTGGTTCGAGAACCCGTCCAATTCCTCGATCTCCTGCCTCCAGGCGGGCCCGATCACGATCGGCCGGATCGACACCGACAAGTCCGGCGAGGAAGTCTTCGACCAGAGCCAGAGCCTCGTGTTCAAGCAGCTCGCCGTGCGCCGCATTTATGACGCGAGCAGCGACAGCCTGATGTACGTCTCCTTCAGCCGCACCATCGTCGATGGTTCGGCCAAGATGAGCCTCTCGACCGTCCCCCTCTATGGCCGCGAAGTGACCTGGACCGAGGGCAAACCGGCAGCCGAATAGCCTAGCCGATCGCGGTGCGCTGCGCCGCAAACAGTTCGTTGCAGCCCTTCTCCGCCAGCACCATCATGGCATCCAGTTCCGGTCGCGTCATCGGGCGCGACTCGCCCGTGCCCTGCACTTCGATGAAGCCGCCATCCGAACTCATCACGACGTTCATATCGGCCTCGCCGCCGGAATCCTCCGGATAATCGACATCGAGAACCGGGTGGTTCTGGAACAGCCCGACGGAAATAGCCGCCGCCTGTTTCAGCACGGGGCTTGTCTTGATGACGCCTTCCGTCTGCAGATACTTGCAGGCGAGCGCGAGGGCGACGAAGCCCCCGGTGATCGAGGCCGTGCGCGTGCCACCATCGGCCTGCACCACATCGCAGTCGATGGTGATCGTGTTCTCGCCGAGCGCGGCGAGATCGATTACCGAGCGCATCGAACGGCCGATCAGGCGCTGGATTTCCTGCGTACGGCCGGATTGCTTGCCTTGCGCCGCCTCGCGGCGTCCGCGCGTGTGGGTCGCGCGCGGCAGCATGCCGTACTCCCCGGTCACCCAGCCTGCGCCCTTCCCTTTCATCCAGCCCGGCACGCCCTTTTCCCAGCTGGCGGTGCACAGCACGTGGGTGTGGCCGAACTTCGCGAGGCAGGAGCCCTCGGCATACCGGGTGACCCCGGTTTCGAGGGAAATCGGGCGCAATTGATCGAAAGCGCGGCCGGACGGGCGGAGAAGAGAGGTCGTGGCACTGGGCATCATGCGGAATCCTTATAGGTTGCGGCCTGATTTGCGGGTTTTGTGCAGCGTGTCCACTCCAAAGGACGCGCCGAAGGAGTATCGCCGGACATGGCTAGTGACATCGAGATTGCGCGCGCGGCGAAGAAACGCCTCATCAGCGAGGTGGCGGCACGCCTTGGCATTCCGGCCGAGGACATCATCCCCTATGGCCACGACAAGGCGAAAGTCTCGGCCCGCTACATCAAGGACCTGCGCCCGCAGAACCTTGGCAAGCTGATCCTCGTCACCGCGATCAACCCGACCGCGGCCGGCGAAGGCAAGACAACGACCTCCGTGGGCCTTGCCGATGCGTTGAGCCGGATCGGCAAGAAGACGATGCTCTGCCTGCGCGAGCCCTCGCTCGGCCCCTGCTTCGGTATGAAAGGCGGCGCCACCGGCGGCGGCCTCTCCCAGGTCGTGCCGATGGACGAGATCAACCTCCACTTTACCGGCGACTTCCACGCCATCACCTCGGCGCACAACCTGCTCGCCGCGATGGTCGACAACCACATCCACTGGAACCACGAACCAAGCATCGATCCGCGCCGTGTCACCTGGCGCCGGGTGATGGACATGAATGACCGTAGCCTGAGGAATGTGGTCTCCGGCCTCGGCGGGCCCGGCAACGGCTCGCCTTCGGAAACCGGCTTCGACATCACGGTCGCCTCCGAAGTGATGGCGATCCTTTGCCTCGCCAAGGACGCCGCCGATCTCGAGGCGCGCCTCGCCCGCATCATCGTCGGCTACACGCGCGATCGCGCCGCCGTCACCGCCGCCGACATCAAGGCTGTCGGCGCGATGATGGTGCTGCTGAAGGATGCGATGCAGCCGAACCTCGTCCAGACGCTGGAGAACAACCCGGCCTTCATCCATGGCGGCCCCTTTGCGAACATCGCGCATGGCTGCAACTCCGTGATCGCCACGCGCGCCGCCTTGCACATGGCCGACTATGTGGTGACTGAAGCCGGCTTCGGCGCTGATCTCGGCGCCGAGAAATTCCTCAACATCAAGTGCCGGCAAGCCAATCTCGTGCCGGACGCCGCCGTGCTGGTTGCAACCGTCCGTGCCCTGAAGATGCATGGCGGCCTCGCCAAGGACGACCTGGCGATGGTCAGCTACAGCGCGCTCGAATCCGGACTCGCCAACCTTGGGCGGCATATCGAGAACCTGCGCCTCTTCGGCCTGCCCGTCGTCGTCGCCATCAACCGCTTCACCACCGACACTTCCGCCGAAATCTCGGCCATCGAGGCCTATTGCGCCAGGCTCGGCGTGCCGGTGGCGCTCTGCACCCATTGGGCCGAGGGCGGGCGCGGCGCCGAGGCGCTCGCCCGCGCCGTCACCGAACTCACGGCCCGCCGGGCAGAGCCGTTCCAACTTCTGTACCCGGACGACATGCCTCTGTTCGAAAAGATCGAGACGGTGGCCCGGCGCATCTACCGCGCCGAACGGGTCGAGACGACGCGCGCGGTCCTCAACCAGCTCAAGGCCTGGGAAGCCGCCGGGTTCGGCAAGCTGCCGGTCTGCATGGCGAAGACGCAGTACAGCTTCTCGACCGACCCGGCCCTGCTCGGCGCGCCCGAAGGCCATGTCGTGCGCCTGCGCGAAGTGCGCCTCTCGGCCGGGGCCGGTTTCGTTGCGGCAATCTGCGGAGACATCATGACCATGCCGGGCCTGCCCCGCCACCCCGCCGCCGAGATCATGCACCTGAACGCGGCGGGCCAGATCGAAGGGCTCAACTGATTTGCGGCCTGCGCAGCGGCTGGCCTATTGAACAGTCGGCGTGCGCTCCTTACTCCAGAAGCATGGCCGAGCGTTTCGAGACCAATTCCCTGATGCAGCGCCTTGACCAGCGCTCCCGCGACATATTCCGGGAGATTGTCGAGGGCTACCTGGCGACCGGAGAGCCGGTCGGCTCGCGCACCCTGTCCAAAAGCGGCATCCAGCTCTCCCCCGCCTCGATCCGCAACGTGATGGCCGATTTGACCGAGCTCGGCCTGCTCGACGCCCCCCACATCTCCGCCGGACGCGCCCCGACCCACCGGGGCCTGCGCCTCTTCGTCGACGGCTTCCTCGAATACGGCGAGCCCTCGAAGCTCGACAAGAAAGCCATCGACGACCGTCTTGCCGCTGCAGACGCCGACTTTGAAAGCGTGCTCGGCGAAGCCTCCGGCATCCTCTCCGGCCTCACCGGCGGCGCCGGCCTCGTCTCCTCGCCCACCCGCGACGCCCCGGTCCGGCATGTCGAATTCGTCCCCCTCGCCGGCGGCGACGCGCTTTGCGTGCTCGTCACCGAGGACGGGGACGTCGAGAACCGGTTCCTCAAGGTCCCCGAAGGCCTGCCTCTCACCACGCTGATCGAGGCCGGCAACTATCTCTCCACCCGCCTCAAGGGCCGCACGCTGGCGGAAGCCACAAACGAGGTGCGGGAAGAACTGCGCACCCGCCGCGCTGCGCTCGACACCGCCGCCACCGCCCTCGTCGAGGCCGGTCTCGCCCAATGGGGCGGCGACGCGCCGGGCCGGGGCCGCAGCCTGATCGTGCGCGGCCGTGCCAACCTCCTGGAAGACGCCAAGGCGGCCGAGGACCTCGACCGGGTGCGCCAGCTGTTCAACGAGCTGGAGCGCCAGCAGAGCCTGCTCGAGATCCTCGACACCACCCGCGACGCCGAAGGCGTGCGCCTGTTTATCGGCGCCGAGAACAGGCTTTTTCCGCTCTCGGGTTCAAGTGTGATTGTGGCTCCCTATATGGGGGGCACGAAGCAGGTGATCGGGGCACTCGGCGTGATCGGGCCAACGCGGCTCAATTATGCCCGGGTCATCCCGATGGTGGATTATACCGCGAAAGTGGTCGGCGAGATTCTCGCGGGCCGGCGCGGCAAGGATGGGAAGTCATGAACGATACGACGAACGAGAACGAAACCGCCGATCTTGAACCCGCGCCCGAAGCGGCTGCGGACGCCGCAGCCCCGGCGCCTGAAGAGGTAATCGCGCGGCTTGAGACCGAGAAGGAAGAGCTGCGCACGCAGTTCCTCCGCCTCTACGCAGACCTCGACAACACCCGCAAGCGGGCCGAGCGCGAAGTCTCCGAAGCCCGCGTCTACGGCATCGGCAAGTTCGCCGGCGACCTCCTGAACGTCGCCGACAACCTCGCCCGCGCCCTCGCCGCCCTGCCGGACGCCGACCGCGACACACTCACCGAAGCCGGCAAGAACCTGCTCGGCGGCATCGAGATGACGCAGAAGGAGCTGCACACCGTCTTCACGCGCCACAATGTGCTGGAGATCGATGCGGCTCCCGGCAGCACCTTTGACCCGAACGTCCATCAGGCCGTCGCGCAGATCCCCTCACCCCACCCGGCCGGCACCATCGCCGAACTCTTCCAGCCCGGCTGGCGCATCGGCGAACGCATCCTGCGGGCGGCGATGGTCGCGGTCAGCCTGGGGCAGGCGAACTAGGGGCTACGCCTCCAGTTCGCTCTTCTCGCCCGGCTCGGAAATCTGTTTGCCTTCGCTGCGCCCGGTGCGGAGTTCCTCCGCATACGCATGGTTCACGTCGCGGTGCCCGGCCTCGTCCTGGCGCACCACGATCACCACATCGCGCAGCGTCGACCCGGCGGGCAGCTTCCAGTAGTCGATCGCGACTTTCGGCGCGGGCGGGTTCGGCAGCCGACCGGAATCGATTTCGTTGAGATAGGCCGTGTAGCTGATCACCGCCTCTTCCTCGAAATAGCCCACCAGCCGGTGCGCTGTGCGCGGCGCAAACAGGTAGAGCACGAAGAAGGCGTTGAAGAAGGCGCCCTGCGCAAAGATGATCAGCGCCCGCTCGAACCAGTTGGGATGCGCCACCGCGATGAAGGTCATCAGGTGCATCCGCTCGTTTTCGGCCTCTTCAAGAAGCGTGTGGATCCAGCCGCGATCATCCTGGAACTTCCGCAGGCTCTTCAGGTGGTTCAGCATCCCGCCGACCATTCCCGGCACGGCCGCGACTGTTTCCAGCACGACGGCCCGGTGCCCGTAGCGCTTGCGGAAAAACGTATCCGCAAAGAAACGCAGCATCTTGGTGAGTCCGTAGGCGACCCGGTCGGACATGTCCTGCGGGCTATGCCGGTACTCCAGCGGCATCGAGAGCGGGGAACTTTGGTCAAAAGCCATGGGCATCACCTCTTCTCCCGAAAATGGGCGACAGCGGCGTCCAGACAACCCACCATGGCCCGGACAAGCCGTCGCAGGCTCCCTACTGCCCCACGATCTTCCACGCCGTCACCGTCCCCGGTTCCCAGTTCGGCACGATGACGACATCTCCGAACACGGACAGATCATTCTGCAGGATACCGTCGGCCTTGGTGTCAACCATCAGCGAGACGACGCCGTCTTCGCTGACATGATGAATCTCACCCGGCCAGCTCGACACCAGATACCCGCCGCCCGGCACCAAGCCGACGCCGTCCGCATCCTTCATGCCGGCTGCAATCAACGTTTCGGCGCCCTGTCCGCGCAGGTCGATCAGCTTGCCTTCGGTCATCGTCGTGATCAGCAACCGGTCGCCGTCGCCGAGGATGCCGTTGATACCCTCCCAGCCGGCATTCGTCGCAAACACGCTCGCGCCCTCCGGGGTCACCTTGTGGATCGTCGCCGTGCCGGAATCGGAGACCAGCACGTCGCCCTTCCACACCGTCATGTCATTCAGGAAAGCGACGCCTTCAATCACAACCTTGCCCTTGGCTGCGCCGGTTGCGGCATCGAACATCGCCACGCCGTCGCGGTCGGCGGCATACAGCACGCCTTGATGCACCGCGAGGCCGGCCGGTGCGTCGAGACCCTCGGCAAACTTGGCCGCCGCCACCGTGCCGTCAGCGTTCAGCTTGGAGATATAGCCATTGCCGTCCTTCTCCGTCTCCGGACCGGGGCCGATGTTGGAGATGAAATAGCCCCCGTCCGGCGCCAGCGCGGCGCCCTCAGGCTGCTCGAACCCGCTGGCCATCCAGACCAGCTCCAGCGCGCGCGTCTCGGGAATGGCGGTCTCGACCTCCTCGGCCACGACCGCAACCTCCGCCGTCTCCTCCGGCGCGGGTCCGCCGCAGGCAGCCAGCACCAGAACGGCAAGGGACGGGATAATGAGTGTGCGCATGGTCAGGGCTCCGCATCGAAAGATGCGAAACCATGCCCGAAACCTGCCGGGCTGGCCAGCCTACACGGCGCTGGCGGGCTCTGCCGGCTTGCCCCGCGCGCGCAGCATCTCCGCCCATTTGCGGAACGGATAGAGCGTCTGGGTCAGGAAGTCGTTCGAGGGATTGTCCGCGATGCCGGTCGGCAGATTGATGGCCGAACCCGGATTGTAATAGGTTCCGAACATCCGGTCGAAGACCGGGAAGATCGAGGCGAAGTTCTTGTCATAGGCCTCCGGCACATTCGCATGATGCCAGCGATGCAGCTGCGGCGAGACGATCAGATCGCGGAAGATGCCATGATCCCAGTCGAGCTTCGAATGGACATAGTGCTGGTGCAGCCCCTTGATCAGCGCGAGACCGGCGATTTCCTCCAGCTGGAAACCCATCCAGGACGAAGTGAACACGAGGCAGCCGGCAATCACCACCTGCTCGGTGAAATGCCCGCGCGACCAGGAGAGAAAGTGCAGCTCCGGATCGGAATGGTGCACGGCATGCGCCGGCCACAGCACACTGGTGTGCAGCATCCGGTGCACCCAGTAGAGGCTGAAATCATAGACGACGAGCGCGGCCAGCGCCTTCACCGCAAGCGGCACGCTGTCCCATGCCGCCGCATCCAGCACCGGCAGGCCCAGCCAGGTGTAGAAAACCGCCAGCGGCGCGATCAGGACCAGATACATCGCGCCGTTCAGGCTGGTGAACTGAACGATCAGGAAATTCGTGATCGCGCTCTGGCGCAACGATTTCGGCCAATGCAGCGCCGCTCGCCCCCGCGACAGGAACGCCAACACGGTAAACACGATTGTGAGGCCCGCCAGAACGGCGACTTGCCAGGCGATTCCCGCCAGAAAGTCCTGCATCATATCACCCGGCGGCTTGTTTTCATCAGCCTTTAGCGACGTGGAATAGCAGGGTTGCCTTAAGAATTCCTGATCCGGCCTCAAACCTGCCCGCGCCGGTCCATGCCCTGCCGGTCCACCATCCAGCCCGGATATTCCGGTGGCAGCGCCGAAACGGCGTCGAGCGCGGCCAGTTCGCCAGCGTCCAACGCGACATCCACCGCACCCAGGTTGTCGGCGAGCTGTTCCATCGTCCGTGTGCCGATGATCACGCTGGTGACATGGCTCTGGTGCAGCAGCCAGCCGAGCGCCACCTGCGGCACGGTTGCGCCCTTCTTCGCGGCGATCTCCCGCATCACGTCGATGATGTTGAAGCCCTTCTCCTTGTCCACCGGCGGGAAGTCGAAAATGGTCCGGCGCGCGTCGTTCGGCCCGGCTCCGTCGCGGGTGAACTTGCCGGAGAGAAATCCGCCCGCCAGCGGGCTCCAGGGCAGGATGGCGAGGTTCTGGTCCTTGGCCATCGGCACAACTTCGCGCTCAAGATCGCGGCCCGCGATCGAGTAATACATCTGGCAGCTCTCGAATCGGGCGAGCCCGCGCTTCTCGGCATACGCCACCGCCTTCATGATCAACCAGGCTGGCATGTTGCAGAGGCCCACATACCGCACCTTGCCGGAGCGCACGACCGCGTCCAGCGCCTCCACCGTCTCCTCGATCGGCGTCAGCGGATCGGTGCCGTGCACCTGGTAGAGGTCGATATAGTCGAGACCGAGCCGGTCGAGGCTCGCGTCCACGCCGTCAAAGATGTGCTTGCGCGACAGGCCGGAAATGTTGCGCGCGTACTTTTCGCGCCGCTCGGCTTCCGCCGTCTCCGCGGCGCCGGCCCCCTCGGCGACCAGCGTCGAGACCCGCCCGAACACCTTGGTCGCCACAACGATCTCGTCGCGCGGCAGGCCCGTGTTCCGGATCGCCTGCCCGAGGATCGCTTCGGACCGGCCGGCCGAGTAAACGTCTGCCGTATCGAAGAAGTTGATCCCGGCCTCGAACGCCGCCTTGACCAGCGCGTCCGCTTCTTCCTGCTGCTGCTTGCCGATGAACTTCCAGATCCCGCCATCGCCCCCGAACGTCATCGTGCCCAGGCAGAGTTTCGACACGACCAGTCCGGTGTGTCCGAGTTTCGCGTATTTCATGGGGGAGCCCTTTCGCTTACCCACCTAGATAAGGACAAAACGCGCGGCGTCGAGGCGCCGCTGTTAGGTCCCTTGCAGGGCAAGATCGCTGACACGCTGCTCCGCCCGCGCCCAGGCGCGCTCGTGCAGCGTATAGGCCACCGTCTGGACCAGCGGCTCGATCATGCCGATCGCGAGCGCAGCGTGCCAGCTACGCGTCAGCGCATAGGCGACCGTGATCGCCACCGCGAAATGCATCAGGCTGTAGGTCAGCGTCTTCAGGGCGGGACGCGGCAAGGCTGGGAATCTCAATCTCATGGAGTCCACATGAGGACTCTGAGAATGATTTGCAAATTGATCCTGTCCGAATCCGCCATAGACGCCGCCTATGACGCCACCTATCCAAATGTGCATATGCCCCTTGAGCGACGCTCAGGGTTCACCATATCGACGACCGAACAGGTGAGTCGGCGCTGGCCGCCGTCCTCACCGCTCAAAACAGAACTTGAAGAGAGCCATTGGCGGCCGGGGCTGCTGAGCAGACCGAACCCAAACCCCGCCCAAGGCAGCTAACGAAGAGAGAGACAGTATGAGCAAGATCATCGGCATCGACCTTGGCACCACCAACTCGTGCGTCGCCGTCATGGAAGGCGGCCAGGCCAAGGTTATCGAAAACTCCGAAGGCGCCCGCACCACCCCGTCGGTTGTGGCCTTCACCGAGGGCGGCGACCGCCTCATCGGCCAGCCCGCCCGCCGCCAGGGCGTTACCAACCCGGACTTCACCTTCTACGCCATCAAGCGCCTGATCGGCCGCACGTTCGACGATCCGACCGCCCAGAAGGACAAGGCCATGAGCCCCTTCGGCATCGTGAAAGCCCCGAACGGCGACGCTTGGGTCAAGGGCCGCGACAAGGACTATTCCCCGCAGGAAGTCTCCGCTTTCATTCTCACCAAGATGAAGGAAACCGCCGAGGCCTATCTCGGCGCGAAAGTGACGCAGGCTGTCATCACGGTTCCCGCCTACTTCAACGACGCCCAGCGCCAGGCGACTAAAGACGCCGGCCGCATTGCCGGCCTCGACGTGCTGCGCATTATCAACGAGCCGACGGCAGCCGCCCTCGCTTACGGCCTCGACAAGGCCGGCAACAAGACCATCGCCGTCTATGACCTTGGCGGCGGCACGTTCGACGTCTCGCTCCTCGAGATCGGCGACGGCGTGTTCGAAGTGCTCTCCACCAACGGCGACACCTTCCTCGGCGGTGAAGACTTCGACCTGCGGATCGTCGAGTTCCTCGCCAGCGAGTTCAAGAAGGAACAGGGCATCGACCTGAAGACCGACAAGCTCGCCCTTCAGCGCCTCAAGGAAGAAGCCGAGAAGGCCAAGAAGGAACTCTCGTCGGCCACCCAGTACGAAGTGAACCTGCCCTTCATCACGGCGGACGCCACCGGCCCGAAACACCTCAACATCAAGCTGACCCGCGCCAAGTTCGAAGGCCTTGTCGAAGACCTCGTCAAGCGCACCATCGACCCGTGCCAGAAAGCCCTCAAGGACGCCGGCAAGACGGCGTCCGACATTGACGAGGTCGTTCTCGTCGGCGGCATGACGCGCATGCCCGCCGTGCAGGAAGCCGTGAAGAAATTCTTCGGCAAGGAACCCCACAAGGGTGTCAACCCGGACGAAGTCGTCGCCATCGGCGCCGCGATCCAGGGCGGCGTGCTGCAGGGCGACGTGAAGGACGTGGTCCTGCTCGACGTCACCCCGCTCTCGCTCGGCATCGAAACCCTCGGCGGCATCTTCACCCGCCTGATCGACCGCAACACGACCATCCCGACCAAGAAATCGCAGGTGTTCTCGACGGCCGAAGACAACCAGCCCGCCGTGACCATCAAGGTGTTCCAGGGCGAGCGCGAGATGGCCAACGACAACAAGATGCTCGGCCAGTTCAATCTCGAAGGCCTGCCACCGGCCCCGCGCGGCCTGCCGCAGATCGAGGTGACCTTCGACATCGACGCCAACGGCATCGTCTCGGTCTCGGCCAAGGACAAGGCCACCGGCAAGGAACAGCAGATCACCATCCAGGCGGATGGCGGCCTGTCCGAAGCCGACATCAAGAAGATGATGGCCGAAGCCGAAGCCAATGCCGGCGCCGACAAGGCGCGCCGCGAACTGGTCGAAGCCAAGAACCACGCCGAAGCCCTCGTTCACCAGACCGAGAAGCAGATGATCGAGCATGGCTCGAAAGTCTCTGACGCGGTCAAAGGCGAGATCGAATCGGCGATTGCGGACCTGAAGACCGCTGCCGCAGGTGACAACGCCGCCGACATCCAGGCCAAGCACCAGTCGCTGATGAACGCCGCGATGAAACTCGGCGAGGCGATCTACGCCGCCGCCGGCACCGCGGCCGCCGAAGCCGACGGCGCCAAGGATGACGGCGTGGTGGACGCCGACTTCGAGGAAGTCGACGGCGACAAGCGCGCGTAAGCCTTCCGTCCCTACACAGACAAAACCCCGCCGGAGCCATCCGGCGGGGTTTTTCTATGCCGCCTCTGCCAACAGACGCGGCTTGTGCAACAAGATCCGCCCCCCCCGACAACAGAATCCGCAAACGCCTCAAGCGCCTGAAAGATTCCTCCGGGAAACTTGCGCTACACCGCGCCTGCCAGGGCTATACTCCGCCTCACCCGCACCCCGCAGGTCGGATAGAGGCCAAAGGCCGAAATCCGACATCCCCTAGAGCCAGCGATAATCGATCGATACGAAGTGATAATAAATGAGAATCAATGAGAAAAAAACGACATCCGGAATGCAAAGCCTGCAACAGGATGAGGCAGCCTGTGAGCGCAGGAAGGGAACTTGCGCCTACTCAAAACACGGCTTGGGAAACAATAACTCCATCCCCGTCAAGCCGTAACGCAATCCGTCCCCAAACCTTGCGCAACACCTCCGCTCACGGATCTAAAGAAAATCCCGGAATCAGGACCCTTACCCAGCGCGTCACCAACTCCGGCAAAAGAGTTTTCGCCGCCGCGACGTATTCCATGCTCCGGAACGCGGCAATCGCTCGGATGTCGGACTGCCAGGCCAGCAGCCCCGTCTCATCCACAAACGCGGGCGCCGCCCCCTTCGTCTCCTTGCGCGCCGTGTCGCAATGGAAGATCAGCCGGATGCTTTTCTTGTCGCTGAAATTGAACGTCACGCAGTGCACGCCGCCCACAGCGTAGCTCGGCGCGTTCCACTTCACGGACTCGTCCAGTTTCGGCGCCTTCAGCGCCAGGAGGATCACCCGCAGCGCGTCAGCTTCCGCCTTCACCGGATGTGACAGCGCCGCCATCACCTCCCCTGCCGAGAGCGCCGCTTTCGCCATCCTAGATCAGCACGACAACCTTGCCGGTTGCCTTGCGGTCCATCAGTTCACGGATGGCTTCGCCGCCACGCTCCAGCGGATAGGAGTTCGAGATGTGCGGACGGATCTTGCCGGCCTTGTAGAGCTCGAACAGTTCCTTGACGTTCTGCGCATGCGCTTTCGGATCGCGCGCCACCGCCGCGCCCCAGAACACGCCGCGCACGTCGCAGCTTTTCAGCAGCGTCAGGTTCAGCGGAAGCTTCGGAATGCCGGCGGGGAAGCCGATCACGAGGAAACGCCCCTCCCAGTTCAGCGCGCGCACGGCCGGCTCGGCATAGTTGCCGCCGACGCCGTCATACACGATGTCGACGCCGCCACCGGAGACGGCCTTGATGTCGTCGGCAAATTTCTTCTGCCCGTCGCGATCGAGTTCGCTCGCATAGACGAGGCCCTTGTCGGCGCCCTTGGAGAGACAAAAATCCACCTTCTCCTGCGTCGAGGCCGCCGCGATCACTTCGAGCCCCATCGCCTTGCCGAGTTCCACTGCCGCAATGCCGACGCCGCCTGCTGCGCCGAGCACCAGCAGCTTCTCGCCGGGCTTCGGATCGGCCCGGTCTTTCAGCGCATAATAGGAGGTGCCGTAGGTCATCATCAGCGCGGCCGCTTCGTCGAACGGCATGTTGTCCGGAATCGGCATCACGCTTGGCGCCGCGGCCACGGCGTATTCGGCCATGCCGCCCGTGCCGACCGAGGCCAGCACCCGGTCGCCCGGCTTCACATGGCTCACGCCTTCACCCAGCGCCGAGACGATGCCCGCCACTTCCCCGCCCGGCGCAAACGGCCGCGCCGGCTTGAACTGGTACATGTCCAGCAGCATCAGCGAGTCCGGGAAGTTCACCCCGCAGGCTTTCACCTGGATCAGCACCTGGCCCTTGCCCGGGCTCGGAACGGCGACATCCTCGAGCACGAGGGTTTCAGGGCCCCCAACGGTTTTCGACAGCACGGCTTTCATGCGGAAGCTCCCTTCACGGCTTGTTGTTTCGCTGCCCTGACGGTAGCCATGCGCCACACCCTCGCCAAGCCTGACGCGAGGGGAAAGAGGCAAAAAGAGATGGCGAAACTCTGGGCTCTTGCCCTGCATGGCGGTGCGGGTCCGATCTTCGGGCGCGACTATGCCCCGGAAGAGGCGCACCTGCGCGCTCTCCTAAAGGACGGCGCCTCGCGCCTCGCCGCGGGCGACGCGGCGCTCGACGTGGTCGAGGCGATGGTCACCGCGCTCGAAGCCTCCGGCCTCTATGTCGCCGGCAAAGGCGCGAGCCCGAACACCGCCGGCCAGTGGGAACTCGACGCCGCGATCATGGATGGGCGCACCCGCCGCGCCGGCGCAGTCGGCGCGCTGCAGGGCTTCGAAAGCCCCGTGCAGGCCGCCCGCGCCGTGATGGAGCGCACGCCCAACGTGCTGCTCGTCGCCGGCGGCGCAGCCACCCTCGCCGCCTCCGCCAACCTCGCGCGCGTCACCGATCCCAAATCCTATTACGGCGCCGTCGACGAAGACACGGTGCAGGAAGACACGCCAAACATGGGCACGGTCGGCGCCGTCGCCCTCGACCAGTACGGCGACCTCGCCGCCGCCACCTCCACCGGCGGCGTCCTGTCGAAAACCCCCGGCCGCATCGGCGACACGCCGATCATCGGCGCCGGCACCTGGGCCGACGAGCGCTGCGCCGTCAGCTGCACCGGCCTCGGCGAATACTTCATCCGCGCCAACGCCGCCGCCGATGTCTCGGCCCGCATCCGCTATGGCAACCAGCCGTTCGAGAAGGCCGTCCACGGCGCGCTTGACGATGTCAAACGGCTCGGCGGAAATGGCGGCATTATCGCTGTCTCGGCCAGCGGCGAACTCGCCTGGGGCTTCAACTCCTCCGGCCTGAAGCGCGCTCTCGCCGATTCGCGCGGCCGTTTCGAAGTGGGGACTTTCCTGTGATCATTCTCTTCTGGGTCCTCGCCGCAGCGCTCGCCTTCGCCATCCTTCTCGCCGCGCAGATGCGGATGCTCCTGTCCATCGTGCTGCGCCGCGCGCTCGCCGCGAAGTTCGGCGGCAAGCATACGGACACGGAATACCGCACCGCCATCTACGATGCCGGGCGCACGGCGCCAGACTCCCAGCACGCGCTTTATCTGTCTACGGAGTATCCCAAGCCCGTCGCCCACCTTGCCCTCGCCCGCCGCGTCGCGCTGATCGCCCCCGGCCTGCTGCTGGTGCTCGTCCTCGCGGGACGCTACGCCTTTGGAGTGATCTGAGATGCGCGGCTTCTTCGCTATCGGCGCCGAGCGCATTTCCAAGCCGATGAACCTCGGCGCCTTGATGCGCACCGGCCATGCCTTCGGCGCGAGCTTTGTTTTCTCCATCAAAGCGGCGAAGAACATCAAGGAAGGCCACTGGGCCGACACTTCCAAGAGCGAAGACCAGATCCCCTTCTACCAGTGGGACTCGGTCGACGATATGCAGCTGCCGCGCGGCTGCCAGCTCGTCGGCGTCGAGCTCACCGACGACGCGGTCATGCTCCCCTCCTTCCGGCATCCGCCGCAGGCGGCCTATATCCTCGGCCCCGAGAAGGGAAACCTGTCGCCCGCTATCCTCGAGCGCTGCGCACATGTCGTGAAGATCCCCACCAAGTTCTGCATCAATGTCAGCTTGGCGGGCGCGATGGTGATGTATGACCGCCACCTCTCGATGGGTGGCCACGCGCCGCGTCCGATCATGCCCGGCGGCCCCGACACCCCGCGTCAGAAACATGTTCCGGGTCCGGACAGAAAATAGGCCGGTGAGGCCTAGAGCGGTTTTGACTTACGCGGAAGCATACCCTGCGTTGGTGATGTAGTTTCTGGCTTCGCGTTCGTTGATGGACTGGATGACGTTTGCGACGCGGTCCATGACGGCGTCGACGGTTCTTTCGCTGGCGGTTCGCATAGCCTGCTT
>CAMDAC010000015.1 GCA_945888325.1 Candidatus Sulfopaludibacter sp. SbA3 | reverse complement strand
CTCGTCGGCCCGCCGTTCCGGCGACGCCCTTGCGGGTACACTGAACATCGTCCTGCGTGACGGCTACGAACTCGACGGCGGTTACATCCGCGTTGGCGGTCTGGCCTTCGACGACGGCGAGTTCAAGGAAAGCCTTGGCGGCGTCTATGGCGGCGCCGTTGGCCCGGGCCGCCTCTTGCTCGGCGCAAACCTGCAGGGCCGTTACTACCCTAAACTCAAGTCTTCGCAGCGCTTCGGCGACAGCCCGGAGAACAACCCGACCTTCCGCGTCGATGACTTTGACAACCGCGAAGACCAGACCGACACGCGCGACGGCACGGATTATTCGTTCAACGCCGACTACAGCATCGATTCCGACGACGGCACCGACATCAACCTTTCCGGCTTTTACGTGAAGACCGAGAGGACTGAAGACGAGCGCTCGTTCGAGTACAATGACCCGGCAGCGATCAACGGTCCTGTGCGGCGCGCCGTGGCGGGCAACCTGCTCACCGACAACGCCAACCTCAACAGGATCGACCAGGAAAACTACTCCCTGCGCGCGGTCGTTGAAGAGGAATGGGCGGCTGGCGAAACCACCCTCAAGGTCGGTCTCGCGAATTTCGAAGAAAACCAGTACGAGACGGAAGACGAAATCGACTTTGACCGCTCAACGCCGCGTTACACGGGCGATCTTACGATTGTCGGTATCGTCGATGAAGAGTTTTTCGGCGAATTCGCTCACGAGATCGAGACCGGCGACAACACCGAATTCGAATTCGGTCTCTTCTATCAGGCCAAGCAACGTGACACCGACATTCGCGCGCAGCGCAACCGTTTCAACGTGCCGGTCGCCCTGCGCAATTCCTGGGATCAATTCTCGAATAACCCGGAAGTGGCCCGGATCGGCTGGACGAACCTTCAGCCCGTTGCAGGTGGCTTGAGCCAGATCGAAGAAGAACGTTTAGACGGCTTTGCCGTACTGAACGGCGAAAGCGGCCCCCTCGCCTGGGAAGCCGGCCTTCGCTACGAGACCACGACAGTCGACATCACGGACCTCACCGTGGCTCCGGCCGATCGCGCCACCAGCACCAACTTCTCGTTCTTGCTCCCTTCGGCTCACCTGAAGTATGATCTCACCGCTGCCGACCGGATTTCCGCGTCCGTGGCGCGGACCGTCCGCCGGCCGAACTTCAACTTCATCTCGCCGGCGCTGCTCGAAGCCGAACTTGGCGACAACGACCTGCTCGGCAATCCTGACCTTGAGCCGGAAAGCGCCTGGGGCGCCGATCTCGGCTACGAGCGCCGCCTCGGTTCGTCCGGCGTGTTCGGGGTCAACCTGTTCTACCGCGACGTCAAAGATCTGGTGGAAGTTGCCAGCACCGGCATCGAAGGCTCGGAAGGGCCGGGCACCTTTGTGCTGCAGCCGCAGAACACCGGTGACGGCAGCGTCTACGGTATCGAACTCGACCTCTCGACGCCGCTGACCGTCGTTGGCCTCCCGAATACGGGCGCCTTCGCGAACTTCTCCTGGCTCGACAGCGACATTGAAGACGAGTTCGGCTCGCGCCGGTTCAACGATCAATCCGAGTTCGTCTACAACTTCGGTTTCATCCACGATATCGTCGCGTTCGACGCAGCTTTCGGCGCGACCTATCGCAAGCAGGGTGACGCCTACGGACGGGTGATCGGCGAAGAGATCACCACGTCTTACGGCGCTGACCTGGAAGTCTTTATCGAGAAACGCCTCGGTGACAGCTTCACGATCCGGGCCGTCGGCTCGAACCTCCTGAACGGTTCGAAGGACGAAGTGTTCAACAAGTTCACCACGATCCAGGACCAGATCGACCGCAGCTTTGACGAGTACGAACTCGAGTCCGAAGAAGCCGGCCCGGTGTTCCAGATCATGGCACGTTACGCTTTCTGATCCGGCCCTCAGTACACAGATGAAGGCGGGCCGCAGCACTTTGCTGCGGCCCGTTTTCGTTGGGGTTCAGCCACGCGTCTTTGACCAGGCCGCCAGCCGCGCGGTATAGGCACGGGGCGTCTCCCCGGCGAGGCGGCGCGCGGTGCGGAAGGCGCGGCGCAGGGCGCGGCGGCGGGCTTTGGAGATCAGTGCCAGCGCGGCCGCGGCATCGGATTTGGCAAGCTGATGCGCCGGCACGTCCATTACGGCCGCTTCCAGAAGGCCGAGATCGCGCCAGTCACCGAGATCATCGCAGAGCCGCTCGGCAGCAGCGGCGTAGCCATTCATCACTTCGGGAAAGGCGCCGCGCAGCAGCAGCGTCTGGTACCAGTGATCCTTCGCGCGTTTGCGGAACTCGTGGACGGGCTCTTCGTCCCGGCCGCGCCATGCCGCCTCGAAGGACTTGCGGAATCGGCGGTGGCTGCGCTGCAGGCCCGGCGCGAGGGCGTGCCAGCCGGTCTGGGTCAGCGTCCAGGATTGCGCGCGCCCGGCCGCCGCGCCCATCTCTCCGGCAAAGGTAGCCAGCAGGCGCTTCTGCGCAGCGGCGCCAGCGGCGCGGCGCTTGTCCAAGGCGGCACTCAGGTTGACGGAGACGTCTTCCGGCAGGTCCAGCCGCGCCAGCGTTTCAGCCAGGGCGCCCTTGTCTCTCAGCGCGGACAGGCGCGCCGCTGCGTCCCGCAGGACGGCGATCTCTGCGCGGGCCTCCGGAAAAACCGGCGCAACAAGGCGCAGCAGGGCGCGCAGCCGTTTGGTCGCCTTGCGGCCTTCGTGCACCTTGCGGGGAATCGGCACCGACGTGTCCGCCAGTGCTGAGCCAATGGCGGCGAACTCCTCCGCCGCAATCCGGCGTAGGGCTTCGCTGGTCGACGCGTCGCCTGACTTGAACCTGTAGGCCATCGTGTCGCCGGACCCTCCTCGCGCCCAGATTGCACAGCCCCATCGGCGCCGCCAACGCTCTCGCGCGGTCGGCGACTACACGAATCTGGAGGGTTTTTGCCGGCCCGCCTTTAGGCCCTTCCCGAACGCGGGCGAATCCGCCGATACAGCTGGTCCATGCCCGAAGCCCTGCAATCTGTCCTGAACAATCTCGCCCTGATGGCCTGCGCGCTGGCCATCGGCGCCTCCTGGGTGGCCGCGATCGTGTCGCCCAATTGCAGCTTCGACAAGCTGACGGGCGCGCGCGCCGACGGGCATGTGCGCGAACTCATCCACCGGACAAGCCCGCAGCTGGGCTTCCTGATGGCGCTGGCCGGCGGCCTGTTCCTGTTTGCCTCGAGCCTCGTATCCGGCATCGTGGCGCTGGTCGCGGCGTTCGGTTTCTACGCAACCCGGATGATGCTGGCGCCCAAGGAAGGCAAGAATGCCCCCGGCGTCCGCACCAAACGCAAGGAACAGCGTGGCACGTCGGTCGGCCTGATCCTGATGTTTACGGCGACCTCGCTGATCGCTGCCATCCTCGGCCTGTTCGGGCTCTAGCCCTTTACCAGCCAGAGACAGCCTATTTCGTGGAGCTGACGGAAGCTCTCGGTTGAGCGCTCCGTTGCCGCGCGGGCGAGGCGCCCGGCGGTTTTCCGGTTCACGGCCAGCATCAGCACGCAAACCAGCACGCCCACGCCGGCGGTCCACCAGCCTACAGGCAGGGCCGCCAGCACGCCGATCAGCACCGCCAGATAGGCCAGCGCATCGAGCACGCGGATCCGCACATCAAGGCCCCGGCCGAACGGCTTCAGCAATTCCGGCTGGCGGTGCAGCGCTTCGGCATCGATGGCAAAATGGGTGCCCGGCGTCTTTTCGAACACCAGCGCGCGGGTCATCCGTCCACCGTCGTGGGGGTTCGGTCGGCAGCTCAGGAACATCGCAAATCCCTCCTGTTTCGGCCCAGCCCCTGCAGTTTTAGCAGGGACGCCTGAGGGCGGTGTTCGCGTGGGAGGCGAAAATTGTCACTTTTTCAGCACTTTGCGTTCACCATGGAAAATTGCGCGCGTCTGGCGAGGCCCATTGCGGGATCGCAATCCCCGGCTTACGCTGCAGCGCAACATGAAGGGCAGGTTACACGATGCTGTATTCCCTTGTCGAAATGAACCGGGTCGCGATGGCGCCCATGCGTCTGGCCGCCAAGGCGGGCCGGGCCGCGCTGGCGTCGCCCCTGAACCCGCTTGGCCAGACAAGTTACGGCAAGTCCCTCGCCGCCATGGCCGACGTGTTCGAGAGCGCGACCCGGTATTACGGCAAGCCTGAATGGCGCATCGACAATGTCCGCATCAACAGCGTGACGGTTCCGGTGACGCCGGAAGTCGCCTGGCGCTCGCCCTGGTGCGGCCTCGTGCACTTCAAGAAGGATGCGGACATCCTCGCCTCCTGCCGCCGCCCCGGCGCGGCGCCCTTGCCCCGCATGCTGATTGTGGCGCCGCTGTCCGGCCACTACGCGACGCTGCTGCGCGGCACGGTCGAAGGCTTCCTCGAAACGCATGACGTCTACATCACCGACTGGTCGGATGCCCGCATGGCGCCGGTCTGGCTCGGCCGGTTCGATCTCGACGATTATATCGACCATATCCGCAAGATGCTGACCCATCTCGGCGGCGGCGTGCACGTCCTCGCCGTCTGCCAGCCCGGCCCGCCGGTGCTCGCCGCCATCTCGATGATGGCCGAGGAAGAAGATCCCGCGCTGCCGGCCACGATGACCTTCATGGGCTCGCCGATCGATGCGCGCCTGTCGCCGACCGTGCCGAACAAGCTGGCCGAAGAACGCCCGTTCTCCTGGTTCGAGGAGAACATGATCCATACGGTGCCGGGCCCCTATCCCGGCATGTTGCGCCGCGTCTATCCGGGCTTCGTGCAGCTCTCCTCGTTCATGAACATGAACTGGGGCCGGCATGTCGATGCGCAGTGGAAGTTCTTCAACCACCTCGTCGGCGGCGACGGCGACAATGCCGGCAAGCACCGCGAGTTCTACGACGAATACCTCTCGGTGCTCGACCTGACCGAAGAGTTTTACCTGCAGACCATCCAGCGCGTGTTCCAGGAACACCACTTGCCGCGCGGCATCTACAGCTATCGCGGTACGCGCCTCGTCAAGCCCTCCGCCATCCGCACTGTCGCGCTGATGACGGTCGAAGGCGAGAAGGACGATATCTCCGGCATCGGCCAGACGCAGGCCGCCCATGATATCTGCACCAACATCCCGAAAGACATGCGCTCGGATTATATCCAGCCCGGCGTCGGCCATTACGGCGTGTTCAACGGCTCACGCTTCGAGACCGAGATTGCGCCGCGCGTGACGCAGTTCACGCGCCGCTTCACCAGCCGCCCGGCCGAGGAAGCTGCCAAAGCCGCTCCGGCTAAACGTCAGCGATCCTGAAGCTCCGCCTACGGAGCAGGGTTTGAAGGCTGGACCGGCTCGCCGGTGCCGAATTTCTGCTCGTGCCGATCCACGGCCGGCATCGCAAGCGTGGTCGACACCACCGCTGCAATCGCGGCGCCGATCGCCGCGCCAATCACCTGCCGGACATTCTTCGATAACTGCACCGCGTGCTCCCCGCCTTGTTTGGGCCGGGGCCATGCAAACGGTATGCCGGACCGGCAGGCGCCGGCGCCGGAGCGGCCCGATCAGGGCGCAGGCGGCGGCAGTGTGCCGGGCGTGCGGAAGTCGATCTCCGTGTGATCATGGCCATGGCCATGGTTATCAAGCACGCCGTGATCGTGGATCGGCAGCGCGAGGACGGCGAGGGCAAACACCACGCCTGCCCCGAGTGAGCCCATCGCCCGGACTGGAGAGACTTCTTTCAGCGGCTCCATCATCGGCCCGGTCGCGACATAGATCAGCAAGCCCGCTGACAGGGCATACAGCGCCGTGATGGTGCCCGCACCCAGTCCGTTGACGAACAGTCCGGAAACCAGTGCGCCCAGCGGCGTCGTCGCGGCCGCCGCGATGAAAGCCCAGACGAGGGCCTCTTTTACCTTGAAGCCATGCCGCGACAGGATCGCGAAGGCGATGATGCCTTCGGCAAACTCATGCAGGATCAGTCCCAGAGATGCATACACGCCTGACTGGAAACTCGCCGCGAACGAGACCGAGTAGATCACGCCATCAAAGAACGAGTGCACGCCAACCGCGAGCAGGGGCGTGAAGGCCTCCGCCCGGGCTTGTCCCGCGCGCTCCGGAAAGAAGGTGCGCATCGCAAAGCTGAGCAGCAGGCCAGCGAAGAATCCGCCGAGCACGAACTTCGCCGCGCCATGTCCCGCGCCCAGCGCTTCGGGCACGATATGCAACAGGCTCATCGTGATCAGCATGCCGCCGGCCGCCAGCGCAAACAGGCCGGACTGGCGCGCCGACCATTCGCTGCGCAGCGCCACGGCGGCGAGCCCCAGCGATGTCACGACAGCGGCAAGCAGGCCAAAGGATACGGCGGCCTGTAAGGAGAGGGGCATCGGGGTAAACAGTCCTGCTGGCAACGCAGCGCCGCGCCCGGGCAGGTCCGGAAGGTGCTTGCGAGATTTGTTATAATGTTTCAATATGTGCTTGGCGAGCGGAATCTTCCGCCCTCTGCCGCTGGCAAACTTTCTTCCCCCGGAGCTGACCCCATGACCTTTCCTCCCGTCCGGTTGCCGATGATCCTGCTGATCGCCTGCCTGCTTGCAGCGTGCGGCCGCTCGGAACCCGTTTCGCCTGTGGCGGCGCCAGAGCCCGTCGTGGCGGAAACGGCGGAGCCTGAAACCGAAGCGCATGACGATCATGCGGAAGGCGAAGACCACCACGAGGATGAAGACACCGCTGGCGGCACGGCCCATGTCCACGGCCTCGCGGATCTCGCCATCACGCGGGAAGGCAACAAGATTCTCGGCGAACTGATCTCGCCGATGGCAAATTTCGGTCTCTCGGAAACGGACGGCGCCTTCACTGATGTGGTTACCGCCGAACTCTCCGGACTCCTCGAAGTGGATGGCGGCGAGTGCACCGCCGCCGTGCCGCACCCGATGACGGACAATTCCGGCGAGCACACAGACGGCATCGTGCATTTCGTCTGGACCTGCGCCAAGCCGGATGACGTGCGCCTCGTCCGCTTTGCCGGCTTCACCGCGTTCCCGAGCTTCGAGACCGTCAACACGATCTACATCACCGAAGCGGACCAGAAAGCGGGCGAACTGACACCTTCCGCGCCAGAGCTTTCCCTGAAATAAGGCCTGCATGAGCCAGCCCGTCATCGACATTCGCGACATTGCCTTTGCCTGGAAGCAAGGGCCGCAGGTGCTCGACATTCCGGCGTTCCGCGTGGACCCCGGAGAGCGGGTATTCCTGCGCGGCCCGTCGGGCTCCGGCAAGTCGACCCTGCTCGGCCTGATCGCCGGCGTGCTCGCCCCGCAATCGGGATCGATCCGCGTTCTTGGCGCAGACATGAGCGCGCTGTCGCCATCGAAGCGCGACCGTCTGCGGGCGGATCATGTCGGCGTCATCTTCCAGATGTTCAATCTGGTTCCCTACCTTTCGGTCACTGGGAACGTCCTGCTGCCGCTGCGCTTCTCGCCCGCGCGTCGCAAGGCGGCCGGCAATGACGCGGAAGGTGAAGCCCGCCGTTTGCTTGCGCGCCTCGGTCTGGAGGATGAGCAACTCCTGAAGCGCCGTGTGTCGGACCTCTCGGTCGGCCAACAGCAGCGCGTCGCCGCCGCCCGCGCCCTCATCGGCGCGCCGAAACTCATCATCGCGGATGAGCCGACCTCCGCCCTCGATGCTGACGCACGCGACCGGTTCATTGCGCTCCTCTCCGAGGAAGTGACGCGCACCGGTGCCAGCCTTCTCTTTGTCAGTCATGATGCCAGCCTCGCGCCCCTGTTCACCCGTGCGGTCGATCTCGCCGCGATCAACCGGGCCATGACCCGGGCAGGGGCCGCCGCATGAGCGCGCTCCTCTCTCTCGCCTGGGCCAGCCTGCTCAACCGCAAGGGCTCGGTGATCCTCACCATCGTCGCAGTTGCGCTCTCGGTTGCGCTCTTCCTCGGCGTCGAGAAGGCCCGCAGCGGCGCGCGCGAAGGCTTCGGCAACACCATCTCCGGAACGGACCTGATCGTCGGCGCACCCACCGGCTCGGTGAACCTGCTGCTCTATTCGGTCTTCCGCATGGGCGGCGCCACCGCCGAAGTCTCCTGGCCGACCTACCAGAAAATCGCCGCGCGCGAAGACGTTGCCTGGATGGTTCCCATCGCCCTTGGCGACAGTCATCGCGGCTACCGCGTGATGGGCACCAATCTCGACTATTTCGACCACTACAAGTTCGGCGGCGGCCAGCAGCTCAGCTTTGCGCAAGGCGAGCCTTTCTCGGACCTCTTCGACGCTGTCATCGGCTCCGAGGTCGCCCGCGAACTCGGCTACACGCTCGATACCCCGGTCACGCTCTCGCACGGACTCGGCGCCGCCGATCTCGGCTCCGGCCACGAGAACCGGCCGTTCCGCATCACCGGCATCCTGAAGCCCACCGGCACGCCGGTTGACCGCACGGTGCATGTCTCGCTGGAGGCGATCACCGCCATCCATGTCGGCTGGGAAACCGGCGCCAAGAACCCGCTCGCCGATACGATCCCGGAAGAAATGATCCGCTCGTTCGATCTGACGCCCAAGACGGTCACGGCCATCTTCGTCGGCCTCGAGCGCAAGGGCACGATCCTGACGACCCGCCGGGCGATCAATACCAATCGCGGCGAGCCGCTGATGGCCATCATCCCCGGCGAAGCACTGGCTGAACTCTGGAACGTCACCTCGGTGGCCGAGCGCGCGCTGCTCGCCGTCTCCGCCTTCGTCATCGCGGTCGGCCTCGTCTCGATCCTGACGTCCATCCTGACGAGCCTGAACGAGCGCCGCCGGGAAATGTCGATCCTCAGGGCCACCGGCGCGCGGCCGCATCACATCTTCCTGCTCCTCGTCTTCGAGGCCGGACTTATCGGATTTCTCGGCGCGGTGCTCGGCATCGTGCTCATCCATGGATTGATCGCGGTCCTCGCCCCGCTGTTGCAGGCGCAGTACGGTGTAGCGTTCTCCATGGGCGCGCCGGGACTGGTCGATCTCGCGGTGCTCGGTGCCGTGACCGGCGCGTCGCTGGTCATCGGCGCAATCCCGGCTCTCACGGCCATGCGGCGCTCTCTCGCCGATGGTCTCAGCGTGCGGCTCTAAGGCATGGTTTTCGGCTCTGGTGCTTGGCGCCGCCGACGCTTAATTAGGAAGGCATGATGAAATCATTCCCCCGCTCCGCCCTCGTCGCCCTCGCGGTCTGCCTTGCTGCCTGCGGCGCAGCCGACTCGCCCGCGGCGGCTGAATCCCCGGCCGCGAAGCCGGCGGCCAAGTCGACCCCCGCACCGGCCGCCAAAACAACGGACGCGACGGGCCCCAAAGTCGGTGACAAGATCGGTGAGACGGCCGCAGACCGCGCCGCCGCGCGCGAGAAGAAAGCCGCCGAGCGCGCCGCCGAGACCAAGAAGAAAGACGCCGAACTCGCCGCCAAGGGCGTCAAGCGGATCGGCTGGGAAGACCTGATGCCGGAAGGGGAGGAGGAACGCCTCGCCCAGATGTACCAGGCCCAGATGGCGATGCTCTATTCCGGCGCCGGTGTGGCCGAAGGCTCGGCCGGCGACGTCGCCGTCCAGGTCGGCACCTTCAACACGGTCAAGGAACTCAACGGCAAGAAAATCCGCATCCCGGGCTATACCGTCCCGTTCGAATACGGCGCCGACGCGCAGATCAAGGAATTCCTGCTGGTCCCGTATTTCGGCGCCTGCATCCACTCGCCGCCGCCCCCGCCGAACCAGACCATCTTCATCATGGCCGAAAAGCCGATCAAGATGAACGACCTCGCCCAGGCCGTCTGGATCGAAGGCGTCATCTACACCCAGACGCAGGAAAGCGATCTCGCGGACGCGGCCTACACGATCAAGCTGACGAGCATCGAGGAATACACCTACTGACGATCCGCGATCCCTCGGCGGTCCAGGTTGTCGCCTGGGACTTTGACGGCGTCCTCAACCGGAATGTCCAGAACGGCGTATTCGCCTGGTCACGCAATTTCGAGCGCGACCTTGGCCTGTCGATACATTCCTTCAGCCGTCATCTGTTTGACGGCCGCTTCCAGAAGGCGATGCAGGGCGAGGCCTGCCTGATCGAGATCGTCACCGAGTGGACCGAGAAAAACGGCGCCCACGGGCGCACATCCGAGATCCTCGATTACTGGTTCACCCAGGATGCGCTGCCCGATCCGGACACACTGGCGATCGTCGGCGCGCTGAAGGCGCGCGGCGTGCGCAATGTCATGGCCACCAACAACGAAATCCATCGCACCGATTTCATCGAGCACAAGATGGGCTTTCATGCGCATGTCGACCGCATCTTCGCGGCGGGCCGCATGAAGATCGCCAAGCCGCATACGGACTATTTCGCCCATATCGAGGACGAACTCGAGGCGCACCCCTCCACGCTGCTGCTGGTCGATGACATGCAGGAAAACATCCTCGCCGCCCGCAGCCGGGGCTGGCAGGCCTTCCATTTCACCGAGGGCTCCCACGGCGCATTGGCCCAGGCGCTCGGCATCCCGCCGGCCTAGCCGGGCGACCCACCCCAAATGAAAGAAGGGCGGCCGTTAGGCCGCCCCTCACCACTCTACTCGGTACTCTACTGTTCAGGATAATGCGGGTGTAATCCCTAACGCTCCGTGAACGGCGTGACGCGACCCCTAGCTTTGCTTGGCCAGCAGGTTGCGAATTTCTTCGAGCAGCACTTCCTGCCGCGGCGGGGCCGGCGGCGGGGCTGCAGCTTCGGCTTTCTTGAGCTTGTTCATGCCCTTGATCAGCATGAACATCACGAAGGCGACGATCAGGAACGAGATCAGGGCGCTGATGAACAGGCCGATTTCCATGATCGCGGCGGGCTTGGTTACTTCACCAGCCGCATCGAGAACGGCGGGCGTGATCTCGATCTTCAGGGACGACAGGTCGATCCCCCCCATGATCGGTGCCAGAACCGGCAGGAACACGCCCTGGATGAACGCGGTCACGACAGTTGCAAAGGCGCCGCCCATCACAAAGCCGACCGCCATGTCGATGAGGTTGCCCTTCATCGCGAACTCTTTGAATTCCTTAAGCATATTTTCCCCTTTCGCCCCGGGCATACTAAGCCAAAACTAGGTAGTCAGATTGCGGGGTTCGGGTGCAGCGTCAAGCAGACGACACATGAAAGGCGAGCAAGGTTCGGGCTTATCGCGCCTCGGGATCGTCGCCGCCATTGACGCGGGCGCGCAACTCCTTGCCGGCCTTGAAGAAGGGGACAGCCTTGGCCGGCACTTTCACCGGCTCGCCGGTGCGGGGGTTGCGCCCTCTGCGGGCATCTCGCTTGCGCACCGAGAAGGCGCCGAAGCCGCGCAATTCCACCCGGTCGCCGCGCGCAAGCGCATCGCCGATTTCTTCCAGGATCACGTTGACCACCTTCTCCACGTCCTCGTGACGCAGGTGCGGGTACTCAGCGGCGAGCTTGTCAATGAGTTGAGACTTCAGCATCCTGTTGATATTAAACGCATTTGCGGCGGAAGCGCTAGGCCCCCGCCGCAAACATTGCCTGAATTTTAGTTGGCCCCTCTACGGGATCTACCGGTATCAGCCTTCGGCCATCAGCTCTTCAGCCTGGCCCTTCCAGTCGTCACGCTCCATCCGGCCCTGGAAAGCGAGCTCTTCTTCAAGGCTCGAAACCTGGTCGTCGGACAGGGCAGCGATCTGCCAGAAGTGGAAGATGCCGGCTTCCTGCAGCTTCTTCTCGAAGGCCGGACCGACGCCCTTGATCTTCTTCAGATCATCGGCGGTGCCCTGCGGCGCCGTCAGACGGCCGCGTGCATCGAGAGACTTGGCATCGCCCTTGGCAGCCGGAGCGGCCTTGGCTTTCGCCTTGGTGCCCGACGAGGCCAGTGCCGCGCCCAGGATGTCGCCCAGCGAAGCGCCGGCATCTGCCGAGCCATACTGTGCAACGGCTTCGGCTTCTTCCGCGATCTCCAGGGCTTTCACCGAGAGGGAGACCCGGCGCGAAGCCCGGTCAAAGGTCACGACTTTCGCGTCAACCTTGTCGCCGACCGCAAAGCGCTCGGGGCGTTGGTCAGCCCGGTCACGCGAGAGGTCGGAACGGCGGATGAAGGTCTTGATGGCCGGGGTGCCGAATTCGACTTCCAGGCCGCCCGAGGTCACTTCCACCACGGTGCAGGTCACGGTCGAGCCGCGCTTGATGCCGCCGCCCTCGCCGCTGCTGGCTGCCGCTTCGATCGGGTCACCCGACAGTTGCTTGATGCCGAGCGAGATGCGCTCCTTGTCGACGTCCACATCGAGGACTTTCGCCTTGACGGTGTCGCCCTTGGTGAAGGCTTCGATGGCCTGGTCACCGGGCTTGTCCCACGAGATGTCGTTGATGTGCACCATGCCGTCCAGGTCGGGGCCAAGGCCCACGAACAGGCCGAACTCGGTAATGCCGCGCACTTCCCCTTCGATTTCCGAACCGACCGGGTGTTCGGCCAGGAACGCGTCCCACGGATTGTCCATGGTCTGCTTGAGGCCGAGCGAGATGCGGCGCTTGTCGCTGTCCACGTCCAGCACTTCCACATCGACTTCCTGCGAGGTCGAGAGGATCTTGCCGGGGTGCACGTTCTTCTTGGTCCAGCTCATTTCGGAGACGTGGATCAGGCCTTCGACACCGTCTTCCAGCTCCACGAAGGCGCCGTAGTCGGTGATGTTGGTGACGGTGCCCTTGAGGCGGGCGCCCGAGGGGTAGCGTGCCGAGATATTGTCCCACGGATCCGAACCCAGCTGTTTCATGCCGAGCGAGATACGTTGGGTTTCCGGGTTGATCTTGATGATCTGGACTTCGACTTCCTGGCCGACTTCGACCACCTGCGAGGGGTGGTTGATGCGCTTGTAGGACATGTCGGTGACGTGCAGCAGGCCGTCGATTCCGCCGAGGTCAACGAACGCACCGTAATCGGTGATGTTCTTGACGACGCCTTTGCGGACATCGCCTTCCTTCATGTCGGAGACGATTTCGGCGCGCTGTTCGGCGCGGCTCTCTTCGAGGATCGCACGGCGCGAGACAACGATGTTGCCGCGCACGCGGTCGAGTTTCAGCACCGCGAACGGCTGCACTTCGCCCATCAGCGGGCCGACATCGCGCACGGGGCGGATATCAACCTGCGAACCGGGAAGGAAGGCATTGACGCCGCCGAGGTCGACCGTGAAGCCGCCCTTGACGCGGCCAGAAATGGCGCCCTTGACGGGCTCGCCTTTGGCAAAGCTGCGTTCCAGCTTGACCCAGCGCTCTTCGCGGCGGGCTTTCTCGCGGCTGAGGACAGCCTCGCCGAGGGCGTTCTCGATCCGGTCGAGATACACGTCGACGATGTCGCCGGGGGCCGGCTGTTTGTCCTCGAGGGAGAATTCCTTGATATCGATGCGGCCTTCGGTCTTCAGGCCGATGTCGACGACGATCGAGTCATTGTCGATGCGAAGGACGGTGGCCGGGATAACCTGGCCTTCCTTCATGGCGCCAGCGGCGGCCGAGCTCTCGAACATCGAAGCGAAGTCGGCAGGGGTAGGGTTCATGGATTTCGTCATTTTGTCTCCGGGGAAGGGCATGAATGGTTCAAAGGCAGGGCGTGCATGATTGCAGCCTGCGGACATCCGGCCCCTTGGGGTGGTCTGGTTCTGTTGCGGCGCCGCCTGTTTGGATTGAGCCTTTTGGGCCCTCAGGCAGTCTTTCCACGGGCGAAGGCAGCCTCTACGGCAGCCACCGCCTTTTCCACAGCCGCGTCTATAGTGAGATCAGTCGTATCGATCAAGATGGCATCGGCGGCCATCGCGGCGGGGGCGTCGGCCCGTCCCTGGTCGCGCGCATCGCGGATTTTCAGCTGTTCCACCACCGTTTCGAGGGGAATGAGGTCGCCCTGGCCGACCAGCTCCTTCCAGCGCCGGACCGAGCGCTGGATGACATCGGCGTCCACCCACAGCTTCACGTCGGCGTCCGGGGCGATCACCGTGCCGATGTCGCGCCCGTCCAGCAGCGCGCCGCCGGCCTGCATGGCAAATGCCCGCTGCAGCTCGAACAGCGCCTGGCGCACCGACGGGATGGCCGCCACGATGCTCGCCGCCTTGCCCGCCTCGGCGGAGCGCAGCTCGTGCTCGATGAAGTCATTCAGGTCCAGCGTGCGGGCGAGATCGGACAACGGCCCCGCCGCGTCCAGCGGCACACCATGCTTCATCGCCGCGACACCGACGGCGCGGTAGAGCCGCCCGGTGTCCATGTAGGGCAGCCCGAAATACCCGGACAACCGCCGCGCAATCGTCCCCTTGCCGGACGCCGTAGTGCCATCAATCGCTATGATCATGGAGCCGGGGAGTGCGGCAGGGGATATTCCAAGTCAAGTTCCCCCATCTGCCACCCGGCTTGCGCAACAAGATCCCCGCCCCCCGGAGACTAAATCCGCAGACGCCTCAAGCGCCTGAAAGATTTCTCCGGAAAACGTGCGCCACACCCCTCCGCGCGGGGTTACACTCAGCTCCAATCCCACAAGCGTAGGTCGGATAGAGGCCGCAGGCCGAAATCCGACACTCCCGAGAACCGGCGAGAAAGAACCGATACCAAGTGATAAAAAATGAGAATCAATGAGAAAAAATCGATATCAGGAATGCAAAGCCTGCAACAGGATGAAGCCGTCCGGCGACAGAATGAGAAGACTTGCGCCTACACAAAAACCGGCTTCGGAAAAATAAAATCTATCCCGGTCAAGCCGTTATGAAATCCGGCGCCAGACCTTGCGCAATCCCTCCGCCCACTGATCTATGGAAAACAGACGGATTCAAGACCCTTACAGGGCATTGCTCTAGGCCTGTTGCCTCCACAAGCAAGGCGCAGGCGCAGGTGCCGCGGGCTTCAGCCCGCGAACAGCACCGAGCAGCAAGCCCGGAGGGCGCGCAGCTTTAACGCGGCGCCATCCGGATGCCGCCGTCGAGACGGATGCACTGGCCGTTGAAGTAGGAATTCGTCGCCAGTTGCAGGGCCAGCGAAGCATACTCTTCCGGCTTGCCGAGGCGTTTCGGAAACGGCACCGAGGACGCCAGCGAGTTCAGCACCTTGTCCGAGGCGCGCAGCATCAGCGGCGTCGCGAAGATGCCCGGCATGATCGAGTTGACCCGGATGCCGACATCCATCAGGTCGCGCGCCATCGGCAATACGAGGCCGTTGACGCCCGCCTTGCAAGATCCGTAGACGACCTGTCCGATCTGACCGTCCTGCGCAGCCACCGACGCCGTCAGCGTGATGCAGCCGCGCTCGCCGTCTTCCAGCTCCGGCAGGCCTGCCATGCCGAGCGCCGAGAGCGAGGCGATCCGGTAGGAGGCGACCAGCACGCCTTCGGCGCCGAACGCATAGTCGGCCGTCGAAAGGCGCGTGTAGCGGGCGTTTTCCTTGTCCCAGCTCAGCGTCTTGCCGCCCTTGGCCGCCATGGCGCAATGCACGGTGATCCGCTCCTGGCCGTTGGCCTTGCGGGCCTTCTCGAAGCCGGCAACGCAGGAGTCCTCGTCCATGATGTTGACGTTGCAGAAGATGCCGCCGATTTCCTTGGCGGTCGCTTCGCCGGCTTCGGCATTGATGTCGAAGATCGCAACCTTTGCGCCGGCCTTCGCCAGCGCCCGGGCGGTCGCCTGGCCGAGGCCCGAGGCGCCGCCGGTCACGACCGCGGCTGTGTCCTTGGTGATTTCCATGTGTGTCTCCCTTTGAGTTTTTTGTCAGTCAGCGGATTATGTCTGGGGCTCGGCGACGAAGCCCTTCCAGGTCTTCATGTAGGTGAGGAAGGCGGTGCCGAGGCCTTCGGCCTTCAGGTGCGCTTCCGGCACGGGCAGGGCGATCGGCTCGAACGCCGCATTCGCCGCCACCTTCTTCGGGAAATCATGGTGCAGGATCGCCGCGCGCCCGATCACCACGAAGTCGAGCCCCTCGTCCATCGCTTTCTGGCACTGCGCGCCGGTGGCAATCTTGCCCGCTGCGCCGAGGCGGCAGTCGCCGCGCGGCAGGGAGCTGAACCATTGCAGCAATGTCTTGCCCTTGAAGGCGGCGTCTTCCGGCTCCTTGAAGACATCCCAGAGCGACATGTCGAGATAGTCGACCTTGCCGCCCGTCATCAGGTCCTGCGCGAGAACAAGGATCTCGCCGAGGTCCATGCCGAAGCGTTCCGGCGACAGCCGCACGCCAACCGAAAAATCCTTGCCGCACGACCCGCGGACGCCGTCGAGGATCTCGTCAAGGAACCGCCGGCGGTTCTCGAAATCGCCGCCATATTCATCCGTGCGCAGGTTCACTTCGGCGCTCAGGAACTGGCAGATCAGGTAGCCATGCGCGCCGTGCAGTTCCACGCCGTGAAAGCCCGCCTTCTCGGCGCGCACCGCCGCCGCGATGAACGTGTCACGCGACTCCCGCACTTCGTCGAGGCTCATCGCACGCGCGCTGAATTCGTCATTCGCTGACGGGCAATGCGGCGCCTCGCCGATCAGCTCCTTGGGGCTTCGCATGCCGGCGTGATGAAGCTGCACCACCGAATGTGTGCCTTCCGCGTTCAGCGCCGAGGCAAGCCGCGACAGACCCGCGAGGTGCTTGTCATCAAAGATGCCAAGCTGTCCGGGAAATCCCTGACCCTTTGCCTGCACATGCGCCGCGCAGGTCATGGTCAGCCCGAAGCCGCCCTGCGCCCGGTAGGTCAGCCAGCGAAACTCGTCATCACTGAGCACGCCGTCGGCATGGCTCTGGAGGTTGGTCAGCGGCGCCAGCATGAAGCGGTTCTTCATCGCAGGCCCGCGCGAAAGGGAGAGAGGAGAATGGAGATCTGTCATCGCGCCACAATGGCGCCAGCGGCGCGCCCGTCAATTCTGCCGCCGGGGCAGGGGTCTCTCATCTGATGCTGCCCGGACTGCGAAAGCCTCCCGGCTTGAGGCGTCTTAGAAATAACAATCTAAAATAGTAAAAAGAAGGACGCTCCTTTCGGTTCCTGATAGCAAGAGGCCTGAGCCGCACGCTTCGTCAAAAACGCTCAAGGGGTGATTCGATTTATAGACTGAGTTCCCGATTTTCCGGCCTCCGGGCCAGCCGGACGAGCACACGGCACGCGTGCGCCTGCAGGAATGTCCACACAACTGTCAGATAGGACTCTTTGGGCTTGTGTCAGAAAAGCTCCTGAATCCGTTATTTTTTTGAGCTCACGCAGATTAGTCATGTACGCGCAATACTAAATAAAGTGGAATCCTCCGTCCACGAATCGTTCAACTCAAAAAAGGCAAGTAACCCTTTCTCAAGGATAACGGATTTATGGCTAATCCGAGTACGAACATGGGAAGCTCAGGATGCGAACTGATATTGCGGCTCAGGCCCGGCGCGGCTTCGGACTGTTCCTTGCCATCGCCTTGGCGGGCGCAGCCATAAGCCTGTTCGCCACGCTCTATCTCGCGCATGCGGGCCTCAAACTCGGCCGCGATCTGTCGCCTTTGTCGGGCGCCACACTGCAAGTCCGCCAGAACATTGCCGAAGCGCACCTGCTGGTCGAGCATATCATGAACCATGAAGAGGGCGTGGCGCCGGCAGATGTCACCGCGCTCCTCGATCACACAGACCAGCTTCTGTCGGCGATTGTCGAAGGCGGAAAGGTCAACGGCACCGTCTACCGGCCGGTCGGGTCCAAACTGGTGCGGAGCGAAATCGCCGCAGCGCGCGAACAGTTGGCCGTATTGCGGCTTCAGGCAGAGACACGGATCGGCACGCTGTCGCTTGATCAGACGGCCGGCTCAGGCGCCGATGAAGCCTTCGACACGCTGTTTGACGGCATTGTGGAAAGACTGCAGGTCATCGCCGGGCGGCCCGCAATGTCCGGTTCTGCCGCCGCGCAGCGCCTCGTTGGTGAGGCGCTTTTCCAGACCACGCTCGGCCACCTCGTTGTTGAGGAATCGCTGGGCGGCGACGCGGGCGAGGATTTTGATGCCGCCCTCGGCTCGTTCGCCCTGGCGGCCGAAAAGCTGGTGCAAGCCCGGCGGCTGACCGGACTCTCCGAGTTCAGCGCCATCGCCGCCGACCTTGAAGAATTCTCTGCGGTCGCGGCTGAGCGGCGGGATACCGCCAAATACGTCAGCGAGCAGCGCGCCAGCGCCGATGAACGTTTTGATGTCGCCTACGCAGAATTCGTGGCGCTCTCGGGCCGGGCGGAAGCCAGCCTGAACAAGCAGATCGCGGGCGGCCTGGCGGGCCTGATGTGGGCGCGCGCCATCGCGATTGCGTCGGTCGTGGCCGTGTCGGTCGGGCTCGTCCTGATGATGATGGCCGGCTACCGGCTCGTCGAGGCACGCCTGGTTCGCCGGCTGCAGGACGTCACGTCGGGGATGGCGGCTCTGGGAGCGGGTAACCTCAATGCCCCGATCCCGAACTGGCAGGCAGACGACGAGCTGGGCGACCTGCGCGACGCGCTGGTTAGCTTCCGCACAGCGCAGGAGGAACGCCGGTCGCTGGAAGCAGAGGCTCGCGCGGCCTCCGAACGCGAAGCCGCCATGCGAACCGCCGAGGCCGAACGTGCCCGCGCCGAGATGGCCGAGAAGGCCGACCGCGCCGAAAGGGAGCGGCAGAAGGCTGACGCTGAACGGCGCGATGCGGAACTCCGGCGCGACGCCGAAGCCCGTGCTGCCGCAGAAATCGCGCAGGTCGTCGAAGCTTGCGCGAGGGGCGATTTCTCGCGCGGTTTGCGCACGGACGACAAGGAAGGTGTCTTCGCCGAGCTGTGCGACGGGATGAACCGGATCGGCATCGCGGCAAATGAAGGTCTCGGCGCAGTGCGCACCGGCCTCGCGCATCTTGCCAAAGGCGATCTGACCTACCGGATGCCTGTGCACTTCCATGGCGTGTTTGCCGAGATTGCCACAAGCGTCAATGCAACAGCGGAAAGCCTCGGCCGTACGTTGTCGGAGATTTCCCAGACTTCCACTTCGGTCGACACGTCCTCGCGCGAAATCGCAAGCGCGGTGGACGATCTGGCGCGGCGGACCGAGCAGAACGCGTCAATGCTCGAAAAGACCGCGACGGCGCTGGAACAGATGTCGGCCTCTGTGCGCTCCGCCGCCGGGTCGGCGCAAACCGCCCACGCGGCCGTTGAAGGCATCTCTACCCGCGCAACTGCCGGTCATGCGGTCGTGACCCGCGCCGTCACGGCGATGGATGAAATCCGCGCGTCGTCGGACGCCATCGGCCGGATCCTCCAGGTCATCGACGAAATCGCTTTCCAGACGAACCTTCTGGCGCTCAACGCGGGCGTCGAGGCGGCGCGGGCCGGCGATGCAGGACGCGGCTTTGCGGTGGTCGCGTCCGAGGTGCGGGCCCTTGCCAGCCGGTCGTCGGAGGCTGCGCGCGAGATCGCCAAGTTGATTGAAACTTCGGGCAGCACCGTCAGCCGCGGTGTCGAATTGGTGCGCTCCTCCGGCTCCGCCCTGCACGAGATCGTTTCGGGCGTTGCCGACGTGACCGTGAAAATTCGCGAGATCGTCACCGCATCGAATGAAACGGCCACCGGTATCGGCGAGATATCCGGGGCCACCAGCGAACTTGACCGCGCCACTCAGCAGAACGCCGCCATCTTCGAGGAAACCAACGCCGCCGTGCAGTCCTTGCAGGCTGAGGCCGAGGCGCTGGCAGCAACCGTGGCGGCCTTCAAGCTCAAGGCCGGTGAAACCAGCGGAAGCGCCGCTGCTCCCCGTTCGCGCCGTGTGGCCTGATTGCCGGGCCCGGCCGGCTGCAATCTCGATGACTTTATGAAGGAGGTACCCAATGTTCCTTCAACGTGCCCTGTGCTCTTCCACGATCCTGATGATCGGCGCGCCCCTCGCGGCTGAGGCTGGCGAGATGCAACTCTCTGTCGATGTCGCCGCCGCATCAGCGCTGCATGATCGCGGCGAACAGATCGCCCGCGAAGCTTTGCAGTTCGGCTTGGGCGTCGAGGCCGAAGTGCAGGAGGTGACGGTCTACGGCGGTGTCTATCGCCTGCTTCCGGTCGGCGGGCAGCAGGAAGCTTTCGACGACGAAGCGGGTTTCACGCTTGGCATGGCCTGGGACAAGCAAGCTTACAGTGCGGATATCTCTGCCAACCTTCTGACCTATCCGGGTGAGGAAGCGGAATCAAGCATCGAGCTGGCGGGCGCCCTGACCTTCCATACGGCGTTCGCCCCCGCGCTGATCGGCTTCTATGATGCGGACTTCGAGGACTGGGGCCTGGAACTGGCGGGCGGACCCGAATGGGAAGCCGGGGATTGGACGATCTACGCCCTCGGGCGGGCAGGGTTCGTCCAGCCCGGAGACGACTCGGCGCACAGGTCCTATGCGGGTGTCGAATGGGGCGCGGTGCGTCCGGTGTCCGACGGTGTGGAGTTCAGCCTTTTCGCGCGGTCAGATATCGCGGATGAGGAGACGTTCGTGCACCGCATGCAAGGCGGCGAGATCACCTCGCTTCGCAATTCCGGAGTGGCCGCCGGGTTCAACCTGGCGATAAGCCACTAGAGGCCCTCGGCGCCCGTCACGGCAGGAAGTATTCCATCATCAGCGCGTCATAAGTCACGCCGTCCAGCCGGCGATAGTCCTTGATGATCCCGATGTCCGTGAAGCCGGCGCGCCGGTAGAGCGCGATGGCCGGCGTGTTGCGCGTGAACACCGTCAGCTCCACTTTCGACAGGCCGCATCGCGGCGCATGGGCGAGGCAGGCCTCCAGCAGGCGCCGCCCGATTCCGGCCCCGCGATGGCTGGCGAGGAGGCCCATGCCGAGCACGCCGCGATGCACGCTCTCGGGCACAGACACAGGCGTGATGTCGGCCCAGCCCACGAGGTCATCGCCGTCCATCGCCGCATACATCGGCCAGTCATTCTCGATCAGCCGGAGCGGAAACGCGTGCTCCGGATCGAACGGCGGCAGTGTCACCAGTCCAAGGTAAATCCGCTCCGCCGCGACCGCTTCGACGGCTGCGCGGTGTGCCGCAACCTGGTCTTTCCGCAGATAGATGATGTCGATCACGGCTCACCCCTCTGAAATCTCGGCCCCCAGCGTTGCCATGTGGCCGAGGAAATCCGGATAGCTCGTGTCGATCATCGACACGTCGTCCACGCTTACGGGCTTCTTCGCCGCCGTGCCCATCACCAGCGCGCTCATCGCGATGCGGTGGTCGTGGCGTGTCTCGACGAGGCCGCCGCCCGGCACCGGCCCGCCGCAGCCCTGCACCGTGAAGCCGTCCACCGTCTCCTCGACGCCCACGCCGTTGACGCGCAGCATCGCGACGATCGCCTTGATCCGGTCACTCTCCTTGACGCGCAGCTCGTCCGCCCCTGTTACGCGCGTCTCGCCGGTCGCAAAGGCGGCCAGCACCGCGAGGATCGGGAACTCGTCGATCATCGAGGCGACGAGACGCTCGGGCACCGCGATTCCCTTCAGTCCGGCATAGCCCGCGTGCAGGTCGATCAGGCGCTCGCCCGCCGCTTCACCGCGCTCCTCGGCGCCGAGGGACGCGCCCATCAGGTTCGCCGCGTCATAGAAGCCCGAACGCGTCGGGTTCGACATCACGCCTTCGACCATCACATCGCCCTGCGGCGACAGGATGCCCGCCGCAATCAGGAACGCCGCCGAAGACGGGTCGCCGGGAATGGCTGCGTCCACTGCGAACAGGGGCTGCTTGCCTGCAATCGAGATTTCGGTTTCGCCGGTGCCCGGCCGGGTGGAGAAGTCCAGCTTCGCGCCGAAGCCCTGCAGCATGCGCTCGGTATGGTCCCGCGTCGCCCTGGCTTCCAGCACCGTGGTCGTGCCGACCGCGTTGAGGCCGGCCAGCAAGATGGCCGACTTCACCTGCGCGCTCGCCTGCGGCGGCTTGTAATAGATGGCCTTCAGGGCGCTCGATCCGGTCAGGGCGAAGGGCAGGCGGCCCTCCTGCCCGGCGGTATCGCGCATCCCCATCTGGCGCAGCGGGTTCAGCACCCGGTTCATCGGCCGGGAGGACAGGGACGCGTCCCCGCTCAGCTCCGCCGTGAGGTCAAAACCGGCCATCACGCCCATCATCAGTCGAGATCCGGTACCTGAATTGCCGAAATCCAGCCCGTCCTTCGGGGAGGCGAGGCCCTTCGTGCCCACCCCCCGGACCTCCCAGGCGCCGGGCCCGGTGCAGGCGACTTCCGACCCCATCGCCGCCATGGCGAGACCGGTGCGGATCACGTCGTCTCCTTCGAGCAGGCCGGTGAACCGGCTCACCCCGGAGGCCAGCCCGCCGAAGATCAGCGCGCGGTGACTGCAGGATTTGTCACCCGGCGCGCGGATGGAACCGGCGAGGCGCCGGACGGGTCGGCTGGTCCAGACCATGAGAGAAGGCCCTGTTTCTATAAAATGCTGACTTCAATTCGGGCTTTGACAGCGCCGGGCGTTCATGGCAAGCGCGCCAGCTTCCAACAGGTATTTTCCCTATAAAGAGGAGCGCGCGCCAGTGTCCAAGGACAAGCTCGGAACCAAGCAGGTCTGTCCGTCCTGCGAGTCGCGATTCTACGATCTGAACAAACGCCCCGCCGTATGCCCCAAATGCGGCGCGGAATTCGACCCCGAGGACGAGGTGATCCGCACCACGATCACCAAGGTCAAGGCGAAGGCCGCCCGCGCCGCCGTGAAGGCCGTGGCCGATGATGACGAAGACGCCGAGGAAGAGGATGACGCCGTCATCCGCGACGACGACGAAGATGATGCCGCCGAGGCCGAAGAGGTCGAGGAGGACGATGAAGAGGAAACCAAGGAGCTCGTCGGCGAGGAAGACGACGTGATCCTGGAAGACGCCGAGGACGAGGAAGAGACGCCAGCACCGGGCAAGGTGCCGGCCGGCTTCACCGAAGACGGCGCCGCAGTCGACGATGATGATGTGATCATTGCCGACGATGATGAGGAAGAGTTCGAGATCGATGACGACGAGGACGGCGACGATGATCTCGCCCTCGACGACGATGAAGACGAACGGTGATAATTAGGACTTGAAACGGCGGGAGGCTGAGACTAATCCTCCCGCCTCCCGGTCAGGGGCCATAGCTCAGTTGGTAGAGCGCTTGCATGGCATGCAAGAGGTCGTCGGTTCGACTCCGTCTGGCTCCACCAGGACCCGCTTCAAGGCAAGCCTGTCAAAATTTGAGCATTCAGGCCCGCTAAACGGGCCTGTGAGCCGTCGCCGCCGTGTTGCCGCAGGCCGGTGCTTGAACCGGACCCATTCGAGGCCCACCTTCAGTCCATGGCAGAGCACCCGCCTGCCAGCGACCCCATCCGGGGCGCGGAAAGGAGTGGACCTATGACGACCGGCCTAAAATCGACCTCCCCCGAAGGCAATTCCTTCGTCTACATCCGCCATCTCGATGATGGCGAAATCCGCAGCCTGTTGCCGCCTGAAGCCCTCGATGATGTGGCTGACCCGGAAGACCTGTTCGTCGTTGCCTCGGCAGACGGCCAGCGCCTGGCCATCGTCGAAGGCCGTGAAGCGGCATTTGCCGCGGCTCTTGCCAACGATCTGAGCCCGCTCAGCGTTCACTAGCGCCGTCCCGCGCCGTCTTGCTTTTCCCCGGATTGAAGTTGACACTCGCGTCAACTGATCCGGGGAGGACTCCATGACTCTAGCGCGCTTTGCCTGTGCGATTCCGTTCGCACTGCTCGTCTCGGCCTGCGCGCCGAATACCACATCGGCCCCGGCTTCAGAGCCAGGCGCCCCTGCGCCCCTGTCGGCCGAAGGCGATTTCGGCGCAACGCTTCAGGGCGCGCTGATCAATGCCAAGCCCGGCGACACGATCGTCATGCCCGCGGGCACCTTTGCGCTGGCCGATTCGCTGTCTCTGGACGTGGATGGCGTCACGCTGCGCGGCGCGGGGCAGGGTGTCACCGTGCTCGACTTCGCCCAGCAGTCGGGCGCCGGCGAAGGCCTGCTCGTCACGTCGGATGATGTCACCCTGACCGACTTCACCGTGCGCGACACCAAGGGCGACGGTATCAAGTCGAAAGGCGCCGACCGGATCACCTACAAGCAGCTGACCGTCGAATGGAGCGGCGAGCCTGACGAGACCAATGGCGCCTACGGCGTCTACCCGGTCGAATCGAAGGACGTGCTGGTCGAGAACGTGACCGTCCGCGGCGCCTCGGACGCCGGCATCTATGTCGGCCAGTCCTCCAACATCATCGTGCGCAACTCGGTCGTCGAGTTCAACGTTGCCGGCATCGAGATCGAGAACTCGACCGGCGCCGACGTCTACGGAAACATCGCCCGCAACAATACCGGCGGTATCCTGGTGTTCGACTTGCCGGACCTTCCGGTCTCCGGCGGCAACGCAACCCGCATCTATGCCAACCAGATCTTCGCCAACAACACGCGCAACTTTGCCCCCGCCGGCAACATCGTCGCGGGCGTGCCCTCGGGCACCGGCGTCATCATCATGGCGAACCGCAACGTCCACGTGTTCGACAATGCCTTCGAGAACAATCGCTCCGCCCACGTCCTGATCACCGCCTATTCGCTGCCCTTCACCGACGCGGCCTACAATCCGCTGCCGCGCGATATCGTGATCCGCAACAACACCTATTCCGGCGGCGGCGATGATCCGCAGGGCATCCTCACTCCGCTTGCCGAAGCGCTCGGCGGCGCGTTGCCTCCCATCGTCTGGGACGGCGTGTCCACCTGGCCCGGCGCTACCGAAGCGCAGACGGTGAACCTCACCATCGCCGAGGCGCCCGAAGTGGGTTTCCTGAACTTCGGCATTCCGTCCTATCCGCTGGATCCGGCCACGCTGGCGCCGTCGCCGGACCGCCCGGCGAGCACGCCGCCGGCCGAGCCTGCTGCGATCGTGCTGGCGCACGTCAAGGAATAGGCCTTGCGCGCCGCTGCCCTCCTGCTCGCCGCGCTGCTCGCGGGGCTGGTCTCCGCCTGCGGGCTCGCCAAGGGCGGCGGCCCCGACATGGGCGTGATCCTCGCGGAGGCGCCGGCGGAAAAACTCTCCGGCTACGGACTGTTCGCGGATATGGCCGATGCCGTGCCGGCCGCCGGCGTTGTGCCCTATGACCTGATCAATCCGCTCTTCTCGGACCATGCTGCAAAGCACCGCTTGGTCTTCGTGCCCGGCGGCGAGAGGGCGGCGTATTCTGACAATGACGTCTTCGCCTTCCCGGTCGGCACGGTGCTGGTCAAGACGTTTGCCTTCGCGCCGGACATGCGCGCCCCGGAGACAAGCGCCTACCGGGTCGAAACCCGCCTGCTGATCCACAAGGCGGCGGGTTGGGTCGCCTATCCTTACATCTGGAACGACGACGGCACCGAGGCGGTCTATGCGCCGATTGGCGGCAAACGGACGATCGAGACAATCACGCCCGCCGGTACGCCGCTTACGATCCAGTACGCCGTGCCCAACCAGAACCAGTGCAAGACGTGCCATCAGGCCGGAGACGCGCTCTCGCCGATCGGGCCGAAGGCGCGCAATCTCAATCACGGGGGCCAGCTCGAAGACTGGGTGGCGAAAGGCCTGCTGGACCAGCTTCCGCCATCGGCGCCAGCCTCGGCGGCCGTCTACGATGTGTCGCTGCCGCTTGAGGCGCGGGCCCGCGCCTGGCTCGATATCAACTGCGCCCATTGCCACAAGCCGGATGGTTCGGCGTCGAATTCCGGCCTCGTCCTCTCGGCCACCGAGACCGACCCGGTGAAAATCGGCATCGGCAAGCACCCCGTCGCCGCCGGGCGCGGGGCAGGGACGCTGTTCCAGGTCATCGTCCCCGGCGCCCCGGACCGCTCGATCCTCGCCTACCGCATGGCCTCCACCGAACCCGGCGTCGCGATGCCTGAACTCGGCCGCAGTGTTCCGGACCCGGAAGGTCTGGCCCTGGTGCGCGACTGGATCGCGGAGATGGAGCCGCGTTGAGGCTTGCCGGCCCCTGCGCGGGTGTTAGTTGCTCTCGCGAACAAGCCTGCTTCGCCCGGAGACATCCCGCATGAAATTCCTCTACCCGCTCGCCGCCCTCCTGCTTGCGGCGTGCGCAACGCCTGTGGCGCCTGCAAGTCCAGCCGCCGAAGCCGCCCCGCCCGTCCTCGCCGCCAGCGATCTCGACGGCACCTGGGACGTCACGATGTTCTGGTCGCCGACCGAGCCGCCCAGTTCCACCGTGATGGTGCTGGCGACGTCGCCGGACAACAAGGTCACGGGCTCCTTCTAGGAGTCGGATTTTCTGGAAGGGGAATATTCCCTGCGCGGCGACACCCTCGCTTTCGGCAGCGTCACCACTGATGGCGAGGCGCTCTACAGCCATTCCGGACGCTTCGTGGAGGGGCGGATCGAAGGCCAGACCTTGTCGCACGGCCGGGATTTCCTCATGATCTGGGTCGCCACACGGCGCGCGGAGGCGGCTCCGCCCGCGCCCTGACAGGAGGCCAAGGCATGACCCCTCGTATCCTTGTCGACGCGGATGCCTGCCCGGTGAAGGACGAGATCTACAAGGTTGCCCTGCGCCACGGCGTCGAAGCCGTCATTGTCGCCAACTCCTATATCCGCATCCCGGAACATCCGCTGTTCTCGCGCAAGATCGTCAGCGACGGGTTCGATGCCGCCGATGACTGGATTGCCGAACAGGCCACACCGGCCTGCATCGTGATCACCGCCGACATTCCCCTCGCGGACCGCTGCTTGAAGGCCGGCGCGAAAGTCCTCAGTAATGCCGGTAAGCCGTTCACGCCGGATTCGATCGGCGGCGCGCTGGCCACCCGGGCCATCATGGCCGACCTGCGCGTCGGGGTCGCCGGCATCGGCGCCTCGGGGCCAGCGCCCTTCTCGAAGGCGGACCGGTCGCGGTTTCTCTCGGCGCTGGATACGGCCCTCGTCGCGGTCCGGAAGGCGGCCGGGTAGGGCGCCCGCACACTTGCCCTTAACGGGCACCGTGGTATGGGCCGCAGATGAGCCAGATCACGCTTCACAAGGGGGATCTCCCCAAAGGCCTCAGCTTCGGCCCCGTCGTCGCCGTCGATACCGAGGCGATGGGCCTCAATCCGAACCGGGACTACCTGACGCTGGTACAGCTGTCGTCCGGTGACGGGACGGCGCACCTCGTCCAGCTGACGCGGGACTTTGACTGCCCGAACCTCAAGGCGCTGATGACCGACCCCAAGGTCGTGAAACTGTTCCACTTTGCGCGTTTCGACATCGCCATGATGCGCAAATGGATGGGCATCACCGTCTCGCCGATCTGGTGCACCAAGATCGCCTCGCGCCTCGCCCGCACCTATACGGACCGGCACGGCCTCAAGGATGTGGCCCGCGAGATCGCCGGGATCGACATGTCCAAGGCCCAGCAGAGTTCCGACTGGGGCGCCGCCGCGCTGACCGACGCGCAGATCCAGTATGCCGCCTCGGACGTGCTCTACCTGCACCAGATCAAGGCCGGCTTGGAAGCGATGCTGGAGCGTGAAGGCCGGATGGCGCTGGCCGAGGCCTGCTTCGGTTTCCTGCCGGTACGCGCCGAGCTCGACCTTGCCGGCTGGGGCGAGGAAGACATTTTTTCGCATTCCTGATCGCCTGCGGCCCGCGCTTTCACTCGGGGCCCATCGCGGCTAAGCATATAGCCTGAAACTATCGCAGGATCAGGCCGCCCCATCATGGACGCCAGCCTTCATCACGACCCCGCCACGCTCTGGGCCCCGCGGCGCCAGCTGACGCTGGCGCAGGCGCGCAAGCGGTCCGAGCGGGTTCGCTACCTGCGCTATGCCTTTGTCGGCGCGGCCGCTGTCTCGATCGGCCTGTTCCTTGGCTTCGTGTTCCGCAGCGCCCTCAGCCAGGACGCCCGTCCGCCCGCCGTGCGCGATGACGACGCCGTCACCATGATCAACCCGCGCTTCACGGGCCGCGATTCGGCCGGCCAGGTGTTCACGATCACCGCCGATTCAGCCCAGCGCCGGCGCGCCGAGAACGGCGTCGTCGACCTCGTCAATCCGATCATGCGCGATGGCACCGGCGCCGAACTGAAGGCCCCGACCGGGTACTATGACCGCGACAAGGGCATCCTTGAGCTCTACGAAGCGGTCAACATCACCGACAGCGGCGGCTATTCCTTCATCAGCCGCGGCGCCCGGATGGTGCTCGGCGAACAGAGGGTGGAGGGACTTTCACCTCTGGAAGGCAAGGGCCCCCTTGGCGATATCCGGGCGGACTCTTATGAAATTCTCGACGGCGGCAACCGGATTGTCTTCGAAGGCAATGTGCGCACCGTGATCTATCCTCAACCGGCCGAAGAGCCCGCAACGTCTGAAAGTGAGCAAGATGGCACTCCGTAAAGCTGCCGGCGCAGCCTTTTTTCTCGCCCTGATGGGCGCGCCTGCGTTTGCCCAGATCTCTTCCGAGGGTGGCCCGATCTATATCAACTCGGCGCGTACCGAGAGCCTCGAGAACGAGCGCAAGGTCATTCTTGGCGGCAATGTCGACATCCAGCAGGGCACCGCGCGCCTTCGGGCTGACACGGTCACCATCCGCTTCACGGGCAAGCCGGGCGGCGGCGGCACCAGCATCGTCGGCGGGTTCGGCCAGGTCGAGAATATCATTGCCGAGGGCAATGTTTACTATGTGACGCCGGAGCTGAAGGCCAAAGGTGACCGCGGTGTTTACGAACTCGCCACCGACACGATCACCATCACCGGCAAGGTCGCCCTGATGCGGGAACGCGACGTGGCCGAGGGCGAAATCCTGCGGATGGAGGTCAAAAACCGCCGCACGACGCTCGAAGGCGGGTCTGGACGCACGCGGATGGTGATCGATCCGTCGACGCAGCCCGGCCAGAACCAGTGAATTTTACACGACAGGTGAAAGCGATCTTAAGCATGGCCGGTTAAGGCTGTGGGAGGCCGGAAAACGGCCGTGGATGGATGGAAAACGGAATGAACGAAGCGGCCGAAGGCCTGGTAGTCAGCAATCTTGCCAAATCTTTTGGCAAGCGCCAGGTCGTCCGCGACGTGTCCCTTTCCCTTGGCCGCGGCGAAGTTGTCGGCCTGCTCGGACCCAACGGGGCCGGCAAGACCACCTGTTTCTACATGATCATGGGGTTGATCGGGGCCGATTCCGGCGCGATCTCCATCGACGGCGAGGATGTCACCCGCCTGCCGATGTATCAGCGCGCCCGTCTCGGCGTCGGATACCTGCCCCAGGAGGCCTCGATCTTCCGGGGCATGAGTGTGGAGGAAAACGTCATGGCGGTTGCGGAGCTTGTCGAGAAAGACAGCGCCGCCTGCCAGGCACAGGTCGACAGCCTGCTCAGTGAACTGCACGTGGAACACCTGCGCAAGCAGCCGGCGACGTCCCTTTCGGGCGGCGAGCGGCGGCGTGTGGAGATTGCACGTGCGCTCGCATCACGTCCGAGCTTCATGCTACTGGACGAACCGTTCACCGGCATCGACCCGCTCGCCATTTCCGACATTTCCGACCTCGTCCGCTTCCTCAAGCAGCGCGGCCTCGGCGTTCTGATCACGGACCACCAGGTTCGTGAGACGCTGCAGATCGTGGACCGGGCCTATGTGATGTATGATGGCGCCGTCCTCTTTGATGGCACGCCGGAAGACGTGCTCAAGAATGATGACGTCCGCAGGGTTTATCTGGGTGAGCAGTTCGCCGCTTGATCTCAGGGGGCGCGGCCGATGGCCATGAAACATTCACTCGACATGCGCCAGGGCCAGTCCCTGGTGATGACGCCGCAGCTACAGCAGGCGATCAAACTCCTTCAGCTTTCGAACCAGGAACTCGCCGAATTCGTCGAGGCCGAGCTTGAGCGCAATCCGCTGCTCGTGAAGGTCGAAGGCGACGCGACGCCGGCGGCGGAAGCCGTCGAGGCGCAGCGCAGCGACGCACGCGAACAGGGCGAGGCAGCCGCCCAGACCGAGGCGCGCGACCAGCTCGATGCGCCCGGCGAAGATGTCTACGAGCCCGGCACGGGATCCGACGCCGCCATGCCCGCGAACGCGTCCGGCCCGTCGGCGACGACCGACTGGTCGAGCGCCGGAAGTGGTCAGTCCTCGGAAGATTTTGACTATGCGGCGAACCTTTCCAGCGATGTGACGCTGGCCGAACACCTGCACATGCAGCTGAATTTCGCCGGCCTTTCGAGCGCCGACCGGCTGATTGCCGCGCGCCTGATCGACGAAACGGATGAGACCGGCTACCTGCGCACGCCGCTTGAGGACATCGCGAAATCGCTCGGCGCCGACATCGCGAATGTCGAGGCCGTGCTCGGCGTCTGCCAGGGATTTGACCCGACCGGCGTGATGGCGCGCTCGATCCCCGAATGCCTGGCCCTGCAGCTGCGTGACCGCGGCCGGCTGGATCCGGCGATGCAGGCGATGCTCGACAATCTGGGCCTGGTGGCGAAGCATGACATCAAGACACTGATGGACGTGTGCGGTGTCGACAAGGCCGACATCCAGGACATGCTGCTGGAACTGCGCCAGCTGTCGCCGAAGCCCGGCGCGGGTTTTTCCAGCGACACGACCGTGGCGGTGGCGCCGGATGTATATGTCCGCGAGTTGCCGAACGGCATGTACGCCGTCGAACTCAATTCCGAAACGCTGCCGCGCGTGCTGATGGACAAGGCCTATTATGCCGAAGTCACGGCGCTGCCGATGCGCGACAAGGAGAAGGAATTCATCTCCGAATGCGCGGCGTCTGCGACCTGGCTGATCAAGTCGCTCGACCAGCGGGCGCGCACCATCCTGAAGGTGGCGAGCGAGATCGTCCGCCAGCAGGACGGGTTCTTTGCGCACGGTGTCGCGCATCTGCGGCCGCTCAATCTCAAACAGGTGGCTGACGCGATCGAGATGCACGAATCGACGGTCAGCCGGGTGACGACGAACAAGTACATAGCAACGCCGCGCGGCCTGTTCGAACTCAAGTACTTCTTCTCCGCCTCGATCCCCGCTACCGGCGGCGGTGAAGCCCACTCGGCCGAAGCCGTCCGTCACCGGATCAAGCAGCTGATCGAGGACGAGCAGCCGGAAGACGTGTTGTCGGACGACCAGATCGTCGAGATCCTTACCGGCTTCGGCATCGACATTGCCCGCCGCACCGTCGCGAAATATCGCGAGAGCCTGAACATTCCCTCCAGCGTGCAACGCCGCCGGATGGGCAAGGCGGGGTAGCTGCCTCTTCCCCCATTGTGGAGCAATGGGAGGTGAGAGTCTTTTGTTCGGGACTTTTTTCAGGTGGGTTCATGCAGGGAGTATAACTCCGTGCACGGAGGTGTGGCGCAAGGATCTGCGGTCTATTTTACAAGCGCTTGATCTGGATCGATCTTATTTTTGGGGCGGGGTGGTTTTTGTAGGCGCAAGTCGGGGCGCCTAGCCTCGCTGGCCCTCGCCAAGCTGCTTCATCCGTCTGGATTCAATGCACACCGGATGTCGAATCTTTCTCATTGATTCTCATTTTTTGTCGCTCAGGGACGGTTCGTTATCGTCCCGTATCGCTGATGCACACTCAATCAATCCCCATCCCCGCGCAAGCGGGGATGGGGATTGAAATGAGCGGACCGGTCACGCCTTCTGCGTTTCGATGGCGCCGTGGCAGTGTTTGTATTTCTTGCCGGAGCCGCATGGGCAGGCGGAATTGCGCGGCGTGTTGGACCAGTCGTCTTCGGCCTGGGGCAGTTCGACGGGGGCCTCTTCGGGGGCCATTTCGTTGACGCCGGTGTCGGGGTCGAGCTTGGTCTCATGGGCGACCTGCGGTCTCGGCGGCGCGGGCATCGCGGCGACCGGGACCGGGCGGCGCTGGGGCTCCGGCGCGGCCTGGACGCGGATGTGCATCAGCGAACGGGTGACCGTGATGCGCAGCTCGCCGAGCAGTGTGTCGAACAGGTTGAAGGCTTCGCGCTTGAACTCGTTCAGCGGATCGCGCTGGCCATAGGAGCGCAGGTGGATAACCGAGCGCAGCTGGTCGATCAGCTGCAGGTGGTCGCGCCAGCGCAGGTCGAGCACCTGCAGGAGCAGCTGTTTCTCGATGCGGCGCATCTGCTGGTCGCCGACGGCCTTTGTCAGGTCGCCGTAATGGGTGTTGACCGCAGCGCGGATACGCTCGGCGATTTCCTCGTTGGCGACGCCTTCTTCGGCGGCCCAGTCCTTGACCGGCAGGTCGAGTGCGAGATCGCCGCGCAGGCTTTCGGCGAGACCTTCAATGTCCCATTGCTCCGCATACGCCTTTTCCGGCATCGTGCGGGCGACGAGGGCGTCGATCACGGTTTCGCGCATGTCGAGAATGGTGTCGGAGACGTCGTCCGAGCGCAGGAAGTCGAGGCGCTGTTCGAAGATCGCCTTGCGCTGGTCGTTGATCACGTCGTCATACTTGAGGACGTTCTTGCGGATCTCGAAATTGCGTTCCTCGATCTTCTTCTGCGAGGTTTCCATCGCCTTGTTCATCCAGGGATGGGTGATGCCCTCATCTTCCTTGATGCCGAGGCGGCGCATGACGGTGTCCATGCGGTCGGCCGCAAAGATGCGCATCAGGTCGTCTTCGATGGAGATGTAGAATTTCGACTTGCCGGGGTCGCCCTGACGGCCGGTACGGCCGCGCAGCTGGTTGTCGATGCGGCGGGATTCGTGACGCTCCGTACCCAGAACATAGAGGCCGCCGGCGTCGAGGGCCTGCTTCTTCTTGATTTCGATATCGGCGCGGATCTGGGCGGCGAGCAGCGAGACTTCGCCGTCCGAAAGGACGCGGCCGAGGCCTTTTTCCTTCTCGGCGCGTTCAGCCGCGAGGCGCATGTCGGGGTTGCCGCCGAGCTGGATGTCGGTGCCGCGGCCGGCCATGTTGGTGGCAACCGTGACGGCGCCGGGTACGCCGGCATTGGCAACGATGAAGGCTTCCTGCTCGTGGTAGCGCGCGTTCAGCACCTTGTGCGGAATACGCTGCGCGGTGAGCAGGTTGGAGAGGAGTTCGGACTTCTCGATCGAGGCGGTGCCGAGGAGGAGCGGCTGGCCCTTGGCGTGGGCTTCCTTCACTTCCTTGACGATCTCGGCGTATTTCGCCTTGGCCGTGCGGTAGACGACGTCGTCCTCGTCCAGGCGCAGGACCGGTTTGTTCGTGGGCAGATCGATGACGGAGAGCTTGTAGATGTCGGCAAACTCGTCGGCCTCGGTCAGCGCCGTGCCGGTCATGCCGGCGAGCTTCTTGTAGAGGCGGAAATAGTTCTGGAAGGTGATCGAGGCGAGGGTCACGTTCTCGGGCTTGATATCGACGCGCTCTTTCGCCTCGATGGCCTGGTGCAGGCCCTCGGAGAGGCGGCGGCCTTCCATCATGCGGCCGTTGAATTCGTCGATCAGCATCACCTGACCGTCCTTGACGATATAGTCCTTGTCGCGGCTGTAGAGCTTGTGGGCGCGCAGGGCCTGGTTCGAGTGGTGGACGAGCGAGATGTTGCCCGGCTCCCAGAGCGAGCCTTCGAGGAGGCCAAGCTCGACCATCCAGGCTTCCATCTTCTCGGTGCCGGTTTCGGAGAAGACGACCGAGCGCTGCTTTTCGTCATGGTCGAAATCGGACGCTTCGAGGCGCGGGATCAGGCTGTCGATCTTGATGTAGAGGTCGGAGCGGTCATCGGTCGGGCCGGAGATGATCAGCGGGGTGCGGGCCTCGTCGATCAGGATCGAGTCGACTTCGTCGACGATCGCGAAATGGTGGCCGCGCTGGGCCATCTGCTCCAGCGAGTATTTCATGTTGTCGCGCAGGTAGTCGAAGCCGAACTCGTTGTTCGTGCCGTAGGTGATGTCGGCGGCGTAGGCGGCCTTGCGCTCTTCGTCCGTGACGCCGTGGACGACGACGCCAGTGGACATGCCGAGGGCGCCGTAGATGCGGCCCATCCATTCGGAGTCGCGCCGGGCGAGGTAGTCGTTGACGGTGATGACGTGCACGCCCTTGCCTTCGAGGGCGTTGAGATAGGCGGCGAGGGTGGCGACAAGCGTTTTGCCCTCACCGGTGCGCATTTCGGCGATGGCGCCGGAATGCAGCACCATGCCGCCCATCAGCTGGACGTCGAAGTGGCGCATGTTGTTGGCGCGCTTGGCGGCTTCGCGGACGACGGCGAAGGCCTCTTCGAGGAGGCTGTCGAGGGTCGCGCCATCGGCGAGGCGTTTGCGGAATTCCTGGGTCTTGCCCTTCAGCGACTGGTCCGAGAGCGCTTCCATGATCGGCTCGAGCGCGTTGATCCGGTTCACCCGGGCGCGGAGCGGTTTCAGTTTGCGGTCGTTAGCCGTTCCAAAAATCTTGCGGGCAACAGTAAGCATATGAAGCAGCACCAACCAGTTTACGGGGATATATGCGGGCAATCCTGAACCGGAGCTTACAGGATTTAAGGCCGCTATCCCACCGCGCCTTGTCTGGCTGAAACCACTCGACCAGCACGCGGGGCAGACTTAAGAACGCCGCCAAAGGGTGTCAATGAGGCGCCCTCAGTCTGTAAGGGGGCCCCATGCGAGCCATGCCTTTGATTTTGCCTGTGCATTTGGCGGTTCTGGCGCTGCTGGCGGGCTGCGGAAAGACCGAGACGGCGGCCACCGAGATTCCGGTGATCGACCAAACGGTCGCAGCCTATGTCAACGGCGAGCCGGTGTTCGAGGGGGATGTCGAGCTGGAGGCGGTGGCCCGCGGGCTGATCAATGCCGGGCAGGACTTCAGCGCCGATGACGACGAGCACCGGATCATCCTCGACCAGCTGATCGACCAGAAACTGATGGCGCAGGAAGCGGCGCGCCGGCAGCTGGACCGCGACCCTTCGGGACAGCGGCGGCTGGAGATGGCGCGCGAGCGGATCCTCGGCAACCTGCTGGTGGAGAGCCTGGTGGCGCAGCAGGTGACCGAGGAGGCCATCGGCAAGATGTATGCCGAGCAGGTGCGCCTGCAGCAGGCGAACGACCAGGTATCGGTGGCGCATATTCTTGTGGATACGAAGGAGGAGGCCGACGACCTGTTCCTGCGGATCGAGCAGGGCGAGACGTTCGAGAGCCTGGTGTTCAACAATTCCAAGGACACCCGCACACGGATGGAGAATGGCGACCTCGGGTATCTCGCGCCGAACGACCTGGCCGAGCCGTTCCCGGTGGTGATTGCCAACACGCCGGAAGGCGAGGTTTCGCCGCCCTTCGAGACGGCCGATGGCTGGCATATCCTCAAGGTGAAGGACCGCCGGACCGAGCCGCCGAAGACGCGTGAGGAGATGCGGCCCGAGATTGCGACCTTCCTGACGCTCAACGAGGTGAGCCGCATCCTGCGCCGCCTGCGCACCGAAGCCACCATCGAGCAGGGGGGCGGGGAGACCTATGTGCCGTCCACGGAGCCTGCCGCGCCCATTCCCCAAAGCCCACCCGGAGATGATGACCTGTGAAACTGACCCCGTCGCCTTTTGCGCCTGAGACGTTCCCGACGCTGCCGCAGGTGCGCGGCGTGAGGGCGGCGACCGGCAGCCGCGGCTTCTATGCCCGGCGCGGCGTGGAGCGCGATGATGTGTTCCTGTTCGTGTTCGACGAAGGCACGACCTGCGGCGGTGTGTTCACGCGCTCGCTGACCGCCTCCGCGGATGTGCGCTGGTGCCGTGAGGCGCTGCAGGCGGGCGGCGGCACGGCGCGGGCGCTGGTGGCCAACTCCGGCAATTCGAACGCCTTCACCGGGCCCAAGGGCGTGCTGAAGAATGACGCGACGCTGAAGGCGCTGACCCAGACGCTGGGCGTGCGGCGGGAGGCATGTTTCCTGGCCGCGACGGGCGTGATCGGCGAGCCGCTCAGTGATCCCAACTATGTCGGCGCGTTTGTGCCGGAGCTGGCGGGCCAGCTGACGGCGCCGGACTGGGAGCGGGCGGCGCGGGCGTTCATGACGACGGACACCTATCCCAAGGGCGAAGGTCATACGACAGACCTGGGCGGTGTGCCGGTGCATTTTGCCGGGATCGCGAAGGGCTCCGGCATGATCGCGCCGAACATGGCGACGATGCTGTCCTACGTGTTCACCGATGCGGCGATCGCGCCGGACCTGTTGCAGGCTGCGCTGGCCGAGGCGGCCGACCTGTCGTTCAACTCGATCACCGTGGACGGAGATACGTCGACCTCCGATACGCTGATGGTGTTTGCGACGGGGGCGAGTGGCATGCCGCCGATCACCGGCCGCGAGGACCTGCGGTTCAAGGCGTTCAGCGCGGCGCTCGCCGGCGTCTGCGCGCGGTTGGCCTGGCAGGTGGTGAAGGACGGCGAAGGCGCCAGCAAGTTTGTCTCGATCGAGGTGGAAGGCGCCGCGTCCGAGGTCTCCGCCAAGGCGGTGGGCCTGTCGATTGCCAACTCGCCGCTGATCAAGACGGCGATGGCAGCGGGGGACGCCAACTGGGGGCGGATCGTGATGGCGGTCGGCAAGTCGTACGAACCGGTGGACATCGACAAGCTGGCGATCTGGTTCGACGGCGTGCAAGTCGCCAAGGAGGGCGGGCGGGCGCCGGACTATGACGAGGCGGCGGCGAGCGCGGTGTTCGCGCAGCCCGAATTCCGCATCAGGGTAAATCTCGGCGTCGGCCAGGGCAGGTGGACCGTCTACACCTGCGATCTCACGCACGGCTATGTCGACATCAACGGCGCCTACCGGACATGACGAAACCGGTGCTGCTGGTCGTGGCGGCCGCGTTGTTCGATGGCGCGGGGCGCATCCTGCTGGCCCAGCGGCCGGAGGGCAAGCAGCTGGCGGGGCTGTGGGAGTTTCCGGGCGGCAAGCTGGAGCCGGGCGAGACGCCCGAGGCGGCGCTGGTGCGCGAGCTGGAGGAGGAGCTGTCGATCAGGGTTAACGAAAGCACACTCGAACCGCTGACTTTTGCGAGTTTCACTTACCCCACATTTCACCTGTTGATGCCATTGTACGGTTGCAAAAAGTGGTCGGGGTCCATCCAGCCGCGCGAAGGCCAGGCCGTAGCGTGGGTAGAGACATCAAGACTGCGAGACTACCCGGCCCCACCGGCAGATCTGCCCCTGTTCGACTGGCTCGCCCTACGGCCCTGATGGATAAAAAAATGAACGCGATGCGCTGCCTCCTCAAAGACCTTCTCGCCGATGAGGGAGGCGCCACGGCTGTTGAATACGGCATGATCGCGGCGTTGATCGTTGTGGCACTGCTGTCCGGCCTGACCTCGGTCGCCGCCGCGAATGACGAGACCTACCAGCTGATCGAAGACGCGATCGTCACCTGATCCGTCCGTAGACGGAAGACAACCTTACCCCTCATCCTTCTGCACGCGGCGCACGGCGTCCGCGAGGCTGGCGCGCGCGCTGCCGGGCTTGAGCGGTTGCGGCTGACCGGGCGCGGGGGCCCAGCCGAGGATGTGGACAATTTCAAACGTCGCAGGGACGCGGCCATCGGGGCCGGCGAAGCGTTCCTGGTAGAGCGCCATCGCGCGCGCGAGGACGCGGCGGGGCAGCGGCTGGGCATTGCCGCGCGTGAAGGCGGCGCGCTCGCCCATGCCTTTCAGATCCGCGAGCAGGCGCAGCGGATCCGCGTAGCGCACGGTGACCGTGTCGCGGTCGGCGACCGGCAGCGCGAAGCCCGCGCGTTGCAGCAGGCCCGCCATGTCGCGCAGGCCGGGCAGCGGCGAGAGGCGCGGCGCGAGGCCGCCCATGATCTCGGCCTCGGCGTCCGTCAGTACACTGCGCAATTCGGCGAGCGTGCCGGCGCCGAGCAGGGCGCCTACGAACAATCCGTCCGGCTGCAGCGTGCGTTTGATCAGGGCGAGGGCGCCCGGCAGGTCGTTGACCCAGTGCAGGGTCAGCGGGGCGACGATCAGGTCAAAGCTGGTCGGCGGGAAGGGCAGGGCCTCCTCGTCTGCGAAAGCGGCGTCCAGTCCGCGCGCCTGGGCGGCGGCGAGGAAGGCAGGGGCGGTATCGGCGGCGACCATCGCCTGCGCCTTGCCGCTGGCGAGCAGGCGTGCGGACAGCTCGCCGCCGGCGGCGCCCAGTTCGAGCCCGCGCGCGAACTTGCGGGGGGTGTCGTCGAGACGGCTTTCGAGGTCGACGAGGACGCGCTGGCGCAGGAAGCTGTAGTCTGCGAAAGTTTTGGCGATCCGGCCCCGGCGCGCGGCGAGGCGCGCCCGGTCGAAGATCTGCGGCGGGGCTTGTGCGGGGGGCGCCATGACAGGGGATATGCCCAAGGGGCGGGCCGGGGCCAAGGCGTTTCTCCGCTCGGCCGGGGATTTCTTCTGGCCGCCGCGCTGGCTGATCAGCGGCGCGCGGGGGATGGGGCGCGGGCCGCTGTCGCCGGAAGACTTCGCCCGGCTGCGGTTCATTTCCGATCCGCTGTGCGAACGGTGCGGGGTGCCGCTGGATTACCGCACCGGCGACGAGACCTGGTGCGTGGTGTGCCTCGCGCGGCCGCCGCGCTGGGACCAGGCCCGGGCGGCGCTGATCTATGACGAGACATCGCGGCGCCCGGTGCTGGACCTGAAGCGCGCCGGCCGGCGGGACGGGCTGGAGACGCTGTGCGGCTGGATGCGGCAGGCCGGCGGCGCGCTGATCGATGACGCCGAGGTGCTGGTGCCGGTGCCGCTGCACTATACGCGGCTGGTGGTGCGGGGGTTCAACCAGTCCGGCTGGCTGGCGCAGGCGATTGGCGCCGAGACGGGCCGCAAGGTGCTGGTGGACGGGCTGGTGCGCACGCGGCGTACGCCCAGCCAGGCCGGGCTGGCGGGCCGGGCACGGCGGCGCAACGTTTCGGGGGCGTTCAGGGTGAGAAAGAGCCGGCTGGCCGCGATCACAGGCAAACGGGTGCTGCTGGTGGACGATGTGCTGACGACCGGGGCGACGCTGTCGGCGTGCACGCGCGCCTTGAAACAGGCCGGGGCGCGGCACGTTGACGTTCTGGTGCTGGCACGCGTTGTCCGGGAAACCGACGTAACCATATAATTAATGTGTCAGGGCAGAATGCGTCTGCCGCTTAGAGAGGAATGCCGGATGGCCAAGGTCACGATCTATACGCGTCAGTTCTGCCCCTATTGTTCGCGCGCGGTCGCGCTGCTGAAGGACAAGAAGGCGGATTTCAAGGAGATCGATGCGGGCATGGACGCCGCGCTGAAGGAAGAAATGGTCCAGCGGTCGGGCGGCGGGAAAACGTTTCCGCAGATCTTTGTCGGCGAAAAGCATATCGGCGGCTGCGACGACATGATGGCGCTGGAGCAGGCGGGCAAGCTGGACCCGCTGCTGGCAGGCGCCTGAGGCGAGCTGCGATGATTCGATACGCGCTGGCCTGTCAGGACTGTGATCACGGGTTCGAGGCCTGGTTTGCCTCGTCGGACGCCTATGACAAGCAGGCGAAGCGCAGGCTGGTGGCGTGCCCGGACTGCGACAGCCGAGCGGTTGCCAAGCAGATCATGGCGCCGGCAGTGAAGACGACCAAGGGCAAGGCGGCGGCGCCTGATCCCGAAAAGCTGATGGCCGCGTTTGCCGAGAAGGCGCGCGAGCATGTTGCGGAGAATTTCGACTATGTCGGCGGCGATTTCGCCGAAGAAGCGCGCGCCATGTATTACGGCGAGCAGGACGACCGGCCGATCTGGGGCGAGACGACCCCGGAGGAGCGCGAGGCGCTGAAGGAGGAGGGCGTGCCGGCCCTGCCGCTGCCGGCGCCGTTTGCGCCCAAACCGCCGAAACGCAAGGCACGCCAGCCGGTCAACTGACCGGGGCCACGTCAGGGTCGCTTTGCCGCGCTTGATGCGCCGGGGGAGGCCCGATAGAACGCGCAGCAGGCACGACCACCGATCAAGAGGGCAGACCATGGCCACCCACGAATACCACCACGGCGAGATGGACATCCGCGACCAGAAAGCGACCTGGGACGGCTTCATCACCGGTAGCGTCTGGGGCGGCCTGCTGATCATCCTCATGGTCGGCCATGCGACCCTGGCCCTCGCGATCGGCTTCAACTGGGTGATCTCGCTCGGCCTGATGGCGATCGTCGGCTTTGCCGCCGGTTTGTTCCTGAACCTCGGCGGGCGCTGGATGGCGACGGTTGTGGTGATGATCGTGCTGGCGCTGATCGTCCAGGCGATGATCTGGCTGTTTGGCGCCGTTATGTGATTTCCGGGAGCGGCGTTTAACGCCGCTCTAAGCCTTCGCGCTCCATACCCCTTGAACTTTATCGAATTACGCTAAAGTCTGGGTATCAGCTGCTGAAGGAGAACGCCCATGGGCGAAGCCCCGCTCGTCATGTCCGGCGCGACGAAAAGATTTGGCGGCTTCACGGCGGTCAGCAACCTGTCGTTTGACGTGCCCCAGGGCCAGATCATCGGCTTCCTCGGACCGAACGGCGCCGGAAAGTCGACCAGCCTGCGGATGGCGCTCGGCGTGATGCAGCCGGATGAGGGCTCGGTCTCGCTGTTCGGTGCGGCGCCGGACATCAAGAACCTGCGGCGGGTGGGGTTCCTTCCGGAGGAGCGCGGCCTCTACAAGAAGATGACGGCGCGCGACACGATCACCTATTTTGCGCGCCTCAAGGGCATGAGCGCGGCGGACGCGAAGGCGCGGGCCAACGAGCTCCTGGAGACGACCGGCCTCGGCGCGTTCAAGGCGTCGCGGATTTCCAAACTGTCGAAGGGCATGGCGCAGAAGGTGCAGATCCTCTCGACGCTGGCGCACCGGCCGGATTTCCTGATCCTCGATGAGCCGTTCTCGGGCCTCGACCCGATGAACCAGCAGACGCTGGAAGACCTGATCCGCGCCGAGCACAAGCGGGGCGCGACGATCCTATTCTCGACCCATGTGATGGAACATGCCGAACGGCTCTGCGACGGGATCGTGATGCTGGCGCGCGGGCGCAAGGTGTTCGACGGCACGCTGGACGCCGCCTATGCGACGCTTGGACGGGGCGCACGGATGGCCGTGGAGCATGGGTTCGACCTCGCCGGGGCGCTGCGGCCCAAGGGCTTCGAGGCGCACCGGGCGGCGGACAAGGGGCCGGGCGATTCCTGGCGCGTGGCGCTGCCGCGCGGACTGGGCGCGCAGGACGTGCTGCGGGCGGCGCTGGAAACCGGCGCGCCGATTGTCGGCTTCCAGCCGGAGGAGGCGCGCCTCCGGGACGTGTTCGTCTCGCTGGTCGGCGAGGCTGAGGCGGCGGCGCTGGATGTGCCGGTGGCTGCAGACGTGGGGGAGGCCGCCTGATGCGCAACATCTACCTGATCTTCCGGCGCGATTTCCTCGGCTATGTGAAGGCCTGGGGCTTCTGGCTGAGCCTGGCGGCGGTGCCGCTGTTCATCATCATCGGGGCGGCGTTCGGCTACTTCGCGGCGTCCTCCTCGCCGGTGCGCTATTACACCGTGGTCGAGCCGGGCAGCGTGATTTCCGAGGCGATCGATGCCGAGTTCCGGCGCAGCGAAGCGCGCGCACTTGAGGAGTTCCAGTCGCTGTCGGGGTCGGGCGAAGGTGTCCAGACGGACGCAGCGAATGCAGCGGCCACGGCGCGCAAGTTCGTGGCGGTGCCGGCGCCGGCGGCGACGATCGACGAGCTGACGCCGTATCTGGCGGGCGAGAAGAAAGTGGCAGGGCCGGGCGGCGAGAAGCCGCTGTTTGCGGCGCTGATCCTGTCGGAAGATGGCCGGACGCTGGAATACTGGAGTTCGGACGTGAACGTCTCGGGCCTGCGCTTTTCGGCGGAGACGGCGATGCGCGATCTCAGCCGCCGGGACGCGCTGGTGGCGGCGGGGCTCAGTTCCGATTTCCTGAAAACGGCGGATGAGGCTGCCGTGACGGTGGCAGAGTTCCGGCCGCGCGAGACGGCGGAGCAGGGGGCGGAAGTGACGACCGCCGACCGGGCACCAGCAATTGTCGCGGTGGCGCTCGCCTACTTCCTCTGGCTGATGGTGTTCTCGATCATCCAGTACCTCCTGATGGGTACGATCGAGGAACGCTCCAACAAGATATTCGACACGCTGCTGACTTCGGTGAAGCTGCCGGAACTGCTGGCGGGCAAGCTGCTCGCGGTGTTTGCGGTGACCTCGACGATGATGCTGTCCTGGGGCCTGTTTGCCGGGGCGGGCGCGGCCTTCGGGGCAAGCCAGTCTCCCGCGGTGATGGAGATGATCCAGCCGTTCATTGCGGCGGCGACCGATCCGGCGCTGATCATCCCGGCCCTGATCAGCTTCATGCTCGGCTATGTGCTGTATGGCGCGATCTTCATGGCGCTCGGCTCGCTATGCGACACCATCCAGGAAGCGCAGACCCTGCTGAGCCCGATGATGATCCTGCTTATGTTGCCGATGTTCGCGATCTTCATCGCGTTCAACGATCCGGGCTCACCGGTGATCGATTATGCGAGCTGGGTGCCGCTGTTCACGCCGTTCCTGTTGATCCTGCGCATGCCGTCCGATCCGCCGCTGTGGGAAATCCTCGCGCAGATGGCGCTGATGGCGGTGACCACGGCGCTCATCGTCTGGGGCGCGACGAAAGTCTACCGCGCCGGCGCCGTGCACGGCGCAGGCATCGGCGACCTGATGGGCATGATCAAGGGCGCGATGGGGATGAAGCCGAAGGCGGGCTAGGGCGAGGCTCTGCGGACTGTCTGGTCCGAGGCCGTCACGCTTCGAAAGGCCTGAAGATGGCCCTGGGCGTTCACGCAATCCGCCCCAGCCGTCTCAGCGCTCAGCTGCCGGTGGAGCCTGGCCAAGCTGGAAACCGACGCGTGTCGCATTTGTTTCCAAACTCCTAAGGCGGAGCTACGTTCGAAACCATCTCGTTTAGCTCGGCCCTCATGGGTTTCTGCTGGGACTATAACCTGGCGTGAGGGTGAGCGACGACCAATGCACAGGTGGATTCTTGGTTCTGACTGGACCACAGAGGCAGAGCTGGAGACAACCCGGGAGCTCGTGAGCCGTCTGGCTGCCGATACGGCGGGCCGGGTCGCCGCCTGTATCATAGTCGCTGCGCTTGTTGGATATGCAGCATCTGTTTTATTGGCGCTTGTTTGGGCTTCGCTGATCTTCGTGAATGAGTTCACGGAGCTGCGGATCGCTCGCCAAATCAGGAAAAAGTCTGAATCTGCCTGCCGCTGGCAAGCGCCATACTTCGCTCATCTGGGGCTCGGATCCAGTCTCTGGACCGCGATGTGCCTGACACTTTGGACCACAGGCGATGTCGTCAGCATGCTGATCGCTGGCGCTGTTCTACTCGGCATCTTGATTCACGTATCCCTGTTCTACAACGAGAGCCGGCTTCAGACACTGGTAACGGGCCTGCCACCGGTAATTGGCGCCGCGATCATGATTGCCTGGTCGGCCCTCAGCCCAGAACTTCAGGGCGAAAACAAAGTCGTGGCGATCGTCGCGCTCGGGACGCTGGTGGGGTATCTCAGCGCCGGCGCTTATCGCAGTCTCATGACGCGGGAAACCGTAAGAGCGCTGGTGACAAAAACGACGCGCCTTGCGTCAGAAGACCCGCTTACCGGGCTTCAGAACAGGCGCGCCTTTGTCGATCTGGTGACGAACCAGACGCGCGCCGGGATGGCGCCGATCCTGGCTTTCATCGATCTCGATCGCTTCAAGCCGCTGAACGATCAATATGGGCATTTGGTCGGCGACGAAGTTCTGAAGGAGGTTTCCCGGCGCCTGATGCAGCCCGGCTTTCTTGCCGCGGCGCGCCTTGGCGGCGATGAGTTTGCAGTGTTGATCGCGCCCTCTGACGTCGCCGGCGAGGATCAGGGCACAATCTTGAACCTGCACGAGCGGCTGACCTCGCCGATACACTCAGACGCCGGACTTGTTTCGGTTGGCGCTTCAATGGGATGGGCCGGCGCGGGCACAGGGGGCCCGACCGTGTCGGAGCTCTTCCATGCCGCAGATGTTGCCATGCGCCGGGCCAAGATCGAACGCCTCGGGGTGGTCAAGTTCGATCCTGTCGTTGACTCCGCGGCGCTCGCGTCCTCCGCAATCGAGTATGCCCTGCGCCAAGCGGTTCCCGACGGAAAGATTCGCGCCGCGCTGCAGCCGATCATTTCTGTCAGCGACGGCAAGATTGTGTCGATGGAGCTTCTGGCGCGCTGGCCGGACAGCGGGTTTCCGCGAGACCCGTCGCCCAACGAATTCATTCCTATCGCCGAGCGTCTCGGCCTTTTGAATGACATGCTCTGGTCGATGTTGAACCAAGCCTTGCCGACGGTTGCGGCCACCAATTGGTCATTGGCGATCAACGTCTCGCCTTCGCAGCTGACGTCACGGCTTTTCCTGGTCAAACTGAGCGCCATCGTTGCCCGCCACCACGTGCCCCCGGAACGGATCGAGCTTGAGGTGACCGAGCAGGTTGCCTTCCGAAACGTGACAGAAAACTGCGAGGTGCTGGATGAGGCGCGCAGGCTCGGCTTCAGGGTTGTCCTCGATGATTTTGGCGCCGGCTATTCTTCACTCGCAATCCTGGACCGTTTGCCGCTCGACAAGATCAAGCTGGATCAGGCGTTCGTTGGCGAGCTGGGAGACCGCGCGGTCACGCAGAAGATCATGCGCGCAACGGTCGCGCTCGCACATGAACTGGGAATTGCCTGCACGGTCGAGGGGATCGAATGCGCTGAAACGGCGGCGTTGGTTGCCTCGTTCGGCTGCGATCAGATGCAAGGATACTGGATCGGCATGCCGGAACTGGTTGAATCAACCGCCCATCGCATCGATCTCGCAAGCTGAGCCCGGCTGCCTGCAGACACGATCTGCGCGTCGCAGGTGTCCTGTGTGGCCGACCGTGACCAGCGGTTGTGCCTGAAGGTGCCCCCGCCAAAAAGAAAACCCCGCCAGAGGCCTTGGCGGGGTTTTCTTGTTTCTGGACCGGCGCGGACGCCTGAGGTCTCAGCCTACACGATGCCTTCGCGCTGGGCGCGTTTGCGGGCGAGCTTGCGGGCCCGGCGCACGGCTTCGGCGCGCTGGCGGGCTTTTTTCTCGGAAGGTTTTTCAAACGCCTGACGCGCTTTCATTTCCCGGAACAGGCCTTCGCGCTGCATCTTCTTCTTCAGCGCGCGCAGGGCTTGCTCAACGTTATTATCGCGGACGACGATCTGTACTATAGGACTTCTCCATCGGGTTCGGTTCGGGCGCGCAGCCCGGAAATGCGGCAGACAGGGCCTGACAGCCCGGAAAGCGCGGCCTATATCACGGGGAAAGCGGACTCGCCAAGCCCTAGTCTGTGCGGAATTCACGATGACCTTGCCCCCTTCCGAAATCCTGCGCCGCCGCTGGCTGGCCGAACTGCTGCCGGAGGTCGCCTTCGAGGGCTGGAGCGAGGAGGCGGCGCGGGCCGCAGCGGTGCGCGCCGGGCTTACCGAAGGTGAACAGGCGCTGGCCGCGCCGCAGGGCGTCGCCAACCTGATCGATGCCCTGTTTGACGCGGCCGAGGCCGAAGCGCGCGCGGCGCTGGCGGCCATCGACATGACCGCCATGCGCGTGCCGGACAAGGTGAAACGCGGCGTGCTGGCCTGGCTGGCGGCGCTGGAGCCGAACCGCGAGGCGGTGCGCCGGGCGGCGAGCCGGGGTTTCCTGCCTTGGAGCGCGGGGCCGGCGCTGCAGCGGACCTGGAAAGTGGCGGACATGATCTGGACGGCCGCAGGGGATGCGTCCGAAGACTATAACCGGTATTCCAAGCGCGGTCTGCTGGCGGCGGTGCTCCCGGCAATTGTTCTCTACTGGGCCGATCACCCGGCGCCGGAAGATCTGGACGGGTTCATCTCGCGCCGGCTCGCGAATGCCTCGGGCCTCGGCCAGCGGGCGGGGCGGATCGTAAAACCGGTGCTGGAACGTTTCGGCAAGCGCTGACGCGGCCTGATGGCTTTTCCTGGAAAGAGGGGAAGGTGTCGGACAGAAGCTGATCAAGCGCCCCAGGGGGCTGGGGGGGCTGATGGGTCTGGAGCACCTGCTAAATGCCTCCGCCCGACAATTCGAAGATGGCGGTGTGCTGTGTTCGCGGCAAGTCCGAATTGCGGAGATTTCGGGATATACGGATTAAATCGCAGTTAGTTGTTTCGGGGGCTGGACGTGGGCCCGAAGCTATGCGGAACTGTCATCAATGACGGAACATCTTTCGCGCAAGCCTTCGCCGGATCCGGTGGTCGCCTTCCAGAAGAGCGAACTCCAGCCCATCCTTGATGTCTATGGCCGGTTGGTGATTGCCGGGGAAGCGCGCGATTACTCGATCGGCTTCGGCAAGGACGTCGCGACCTTTGCGATCTTCCGCCGGCATGCCGAGAGCCCGACCTGGCGGATCGAGAAGGAACCGGCGCTGGCGAACCGCCAGGGACAATACGCCGTGTACGGACTCGGCGGGCAGGTGCTCCGGCGCGGGCGGGAACTCAGACAGGTCCTGCGCGTCTTCGAGAGCCGCAAGTTCACGATCGTCCGTTAACGGATTTGGGCGCCCGTTAACCCGTTGTTTACCAAAAACTTCTTGCGAACTTTAACGGAACATTGTAGGAACATCCTACAAGGAACGGAGCAAGAACATGGGTAGCGCAGTCAGCTTTCGCGGTCAATCGGGCAAGGCGTGGTCATTCCAGCGGGCAGCGGCGGACGCGCCCTGGGCACGGACATCCGGTGTGGCCATTTTCGCCATTCCCGAGGCCTGTGGCTGGCGGATCTTCCGGGTGATCGAACTCTCCGGCAAGCCGCACGACGTCCAGCCGATCTGGGCTCTCGCCGAGGCGGAACGCTACGGCGCCAGCGCCGTGTTCGTGGCCCTCGAGTTTGACGCGGCGACGCGCCGCCAGATCGTCGCCGATCTCGAGGCCGGTTTCCAGCCGGTCGTGCGGTCCGGCGAAGTCATCCGCCTCGCGGCTTAGCGCGCGGCCTCGGTGTACCAGCGGGTCACGTCGGCCTCGACCATGTCGAGCGGGCGGGGCCCGCCGCCGAGGATCGCGGCGTGGAACGCCTTGGGATCGAATTTCGGTCCCAGCACGCGCTGGGCCCTTTCGCGCAGGTCGAGGAGACGCTGGCGGCCGATCCAGTAGGTGGAGGCCTGGCCTGGCCAGACGCTGTAGCGGTCCACTTCGTCAGCCGCCGCCTCGACGCTGAGGCCGGTTGAGACGATGATGTAGTCCATCGCGCGGTCGCGCGTCCATTTCTGGTCATGGATGCCGGTATCGGCGACGAGACGCGCGGCGCGCAGCAACATCGATTGCAGGTAGCCGATGCGGCCGAGAGGATCGTCCGAATAGAGACCATTTTCGTCGGCAAGCGTTTCGGCATAGGAGGCCCAGCCTTCGCCATAGCCGGCGTTCCATATAAGCTGCCGGGCGAGCGGGAGGTTCGCCTGTTCGGCGGCCAGCGCGCTTTCGAGATGATGGCCGGGTACCGTCTCGTGATAGACCAGCGTCGGCAGGCTGAAGTCCGGCCAGTCGGTGAGGCGCAGCAGGTTGATCTCGAACCGCGCAGGATTGCGTCCGTCCGCGGTGCGGGGCGTGTAGGCCGCCGACGGGGCAGACGCTGCGAACGCCAGCGGCACCATGCTGACCGTGACGGCGCCATCCGGCATCGGGCCGATCTGCGATTCCACGACACCCCTGGCCCGCGTGGTCAATTGCGACAGGCGTTCGATCAGGGCGGCGCGGCCAAGGTCTGAATCCTCGTAGAGCTGGCCGGGCTGCTGGCCGATGAAGGCAAGGCGTTCGGTGACCGTGCCTTCGGGCAGGCCGGCGGCGGCGAGCGCGGTGTTGAGTTCGCCCGTCAGTTTCTTCACGTCGGCGAGGCCGCTGGCGTGCAGTTCGGCGGGTGTCTGGCGGGTGCCGGTATAGGCGCTGAGGACGGAGCGATAATAGGCGTCGCCGCCGTCGATCTGCCAGACGCCCGGCTCGGCCGGCGCGCTATCGGCCAGCGCGGCCACGGCGTCGCCGAAGCGGACATAGGCCGGCAGCACGCTATCGGTGAGCAGCGTACGCAACTTCGCGGAATTGGCGGCGCGGGCTTCGGCGGTCAGGCCTTCGACGCCGTTCTGGAGATTGTCGAACGTCTGTATGAGGAAGGATGTTTCCGGCAGCTCGGCGGCGCCGACCGCGGCGAGGCCCTGCATGCGGGCGAGCACGGCGGCGGGCGGGACGACGCCGGAGCGGGCGTCCGCTTCGAGGCGGCGGCGGTCATCGTCGATGGCGCCGGCGAGCTGCGAGACGCGCGAAAGAAAAGCGGCGATGTCAGCCGGTGTCTCGATGGGTTGGCGGCGCACCAGCAGTTCGGGCACGTCGAGATAGGCGCCGCGCATGTGATCGGCGACGTAGGGGTAGAAGGCGGAAAGGTCGCCGGTGCCGTGGCCTGACACGAGCACCGCTTCGGCCGCTTCGTGGGCGGCGATCACCGTGTCGAGATTGCGGGCGAGCGCGCTGCCGGGGGCAGGGCGGGCCGTGCGCACGAGGACGTCGAGCGTTTCGAGGCGTTCGAGGCGGGCGCGCTCGAACGCGGCCTGCGAGCGGTCCGTCAGGTAGCCGCCGAAGGGATAGCCGGCGGCGTCAGGCGACAGACCCAGCTCGGTGGCGAGTTCCGGATCTCGGACGAGTTCGTTCTGCGCGACGGTCTTCAGCGTCTGTTCGACTTCGCGCGCGATACGGCGCGGCGTGCCTTCGGGATCGGCGCCGCCGGAGCATGCCGCCAACACCCCCGCCGCGAGGAGGGCGCCGAGGCTGGCGGGCCAGAAAGTGCGGGCGTGTCGAAGCGGTTGGTGCATGACGGATTTTTCACGGGAAGGGCACTGTAATTGAGCCCGGTTCGGGAGTTGTGGCCAGACTATATTTCCGGTATCGCTCCCGCCAAATCTGAGGAGTTCTGCCACCGTGACCATGCCAACCACTGCTGGCGGAGTACCGCCAATCACCGGACAAGTCCTGTTTTACAAGCAACCGCAACCGCTGTCTGCCGAGAACCATGGCGGCCTTGGCGTGAAGCAGGTGGCCCAGCCTTTCGCGTTCCTGCGTGAAGCGCATGCCGTCCCGGTCACCGTGACCGAGTTCGGCGTTGCCGCTGCATCCTATCCGATCATCTTCGTGGGCGACGAGCGCACGCCGGTCGCCGTGATGGGTGTTCGCCAGGGCCAGAACCTGTTCGTCGACAACAATGGCTTCGTCTTCGAAGATTATTACATCCCGGCATTCGTGCGCCGCTATCCGTTCGTGTTCGCGGCTGACGAAGGCTCGGACCGCCTGCTGCTGTGCGTCGACCGCGCCGCGCCGATGGTTTCGAACCAGCCGGACGTGCCGTTCTTCGAGAACGGCCAGCCGAGCAAGTTCACGCAGGACGCCGTGGAATTCTGCAAGGAATTCGAGCGCCAGCGCCGCGCCACGCTCGATTTCGTCAAGATGATCGGGGCCATGGACCTGTTCGAGCAGAAAACCGTCGCCTTCCAGCCGCGCGATGCGCAGGGCCGCGAGACCGGACCGCAGCAGAAAGTCGCCGATTACTGGGCGATCTCCGAGGAGCGTCTGAACGCGCTGCCGCAGGACAAATACCTTGAACTGCGCAACAATGGCGCGCTCGGCGCCTGCTACGCGCACCTCGTGTCGCTGCTCAACTGGTCGAAAGTGATCCAGCGCGCCGTGCGCACGCCTCCGCCGGGCCAGGCCGCCGCCTGACAGGCAATCCGAGGGTAAACGCCCGCAATCAGACAGAGCGGCTCTCCCTGCGGGGAGGGCCGTTTTGTTTTGGGCCAGGGATGCGCCATCACGATGCGGCGAGTAGGGGTTTCCCCTCTGGCACGTCCGTCGCATATGCTGGACGAAGGTTTTCTGGCAGGGAAGCAGAGTGATGATCCGCGTCTACCGCGCCCTTGTGCTTGCCCTGGCGGGACTTGGCCTGTTCGTCCCCGCGGTCGCCGCGCAGGCGTCCGGCGATGGGCGGCGTGCCGAGGCCGAACTGATTTCCGAGCGCACAAGCGTCCTGCCGGGCGAAACCGTGTTCATCGCCCTCAAGATGACCATGGATCAGGGTTGGCACATCTACTGGCGCAATGCCGGTGATGCGGGCCTGCCGCCGCAACTGATCCTCAAGGAGACTGCGGGCATCGGCGAAGAGGCGCTGGGCGAGATGATGTGGCCGCTGCCGAAGCTGCTGCCGGTCGTCGACGGCGAGATCATGGACTATGGCTATGATGACGAGGCGGTGTTCGCGCTGCCGCTCACCGTGCCCGCAGATGCCGCCGGCGAGGTGCGCATCGAGGCGGTCGCCGATTACCTGATCTGCGAGTCTGTCTGTATTCCGGAGACGGCGGATGTCTCGCTGGTGCTGGCCGTGGGTGAGCCGGAGGAGAATGTTCCAGCCGGCGACCTGATCGGCGCGTGGATTGCGAAAGTGCCGCGATCGTTCGAAGGCGAGGCGCGCATCGATGACGCTACGGCGCCGTGGACGCTGAGCCTGTCGCTGGCGGGCGGTTTTCCGGAAGGCGCGGGCGTGCGCTTCTTTCCGTTCGAACACGAGATCAGCCATCCGGCGGACCAGCCGCAGCGCGTGGGCCCGAACGGCGCCAGCCTGTTGCTGACGCCGGACCGGGCGGGGCAGGTGGGCGAGGCGCTGGAAGGCATCATCCGGGTCGATGCGCCGGGTGCAGAACCCGTGGGCTATGTGATCCGCGCGGAACGCGGCGAGGTGTTTGCCGGGACCGCCGACGCCGCCTTTGTGCCGGTGGCCGGCGCAGGCGAGGTGGCCGGGCTCAGCTGGCAGGGGCTGCTCAGCCTCGCGGGCTTTGCCTTTCTCGGCGGATTGATTCTGAACCTGATGCCATGCGTGTTGCCGGTCCTGTCGATGAAGGCGCTCGGCATGGTGTCGGCGGCGGCGAGCGGGCACGCGGGCGAGCTTCGCAGCCACGGTCTCTGGTATACCGGCGGTGTGCTGGTCTCGTTTGCGGCGCTGGCGCTCGTGATCCTGGCGGTGCGCCAGGCGACCGGGTTTGCAACGCTCGGCTTCCAGCTGCAGCATGCGCCGACGGTGGCCGTCCTTGCACTGATCATGTTTGCAGTCGGCCTCTGGCTGATGGGTTTCTTCGAGCTGGGCAGCTCGATCACCAATACCGGCTCCAGCCTCGCCGGCCGGGGCGGCGCGATGGGCGCGTTCTTTACCGGCGTGCTGGCGGCGGTGGTCGGCGCGCCGTGCGTCGGCCCGTTCCTCGGCGCGGCGCTGGGCGCGGTGATGAGCCAGCCGGCCCCGGCGGTGGTGGCCGTGTTCCTCGCGATGGGTTTCGGCATGGCGCTGCCTTTCCTGGTGCTCAGCTTCGTGCCCGGCCTTCACCGGTTGCTGCCGAAACCCGGCAAGTGGATGGACACGCTGAAACAGTTCTTTGCCTTCCCGATGTTCCTGACCGCCGCCTGGCTGCTCTCAGTGCTGGCTGACCTTGCAGGGGCAGGGGCGGTCGGCTGGACGCTGGCGGGCGCTACGGCGATCGGCTTTGCGGTCTGGATCGGGCGCGGCGCAGGACCGGCGCGGCGCGCTGCAGCAATTGCGGCGCTGATCGCGGCGTTCGCGCTGCCTGCCGTGCAGGCGAACGATCCGGCGGCCAGTGCAGGCGGTGAGCCTTCCGTACCGTCTTACGCCGAGGCAGCGTGGAGCCCGGCGCAGGTTGACGCGCTGCTGGCGGAAGGACGCCCCGTGTTCGTGGACTTCACGGCGAGCTGGTGCGCGAGCTGCCAGGTCAACAAGCTGACGACGCTGGATACGAAGCGCGTCAAGGCGGCGTTTGACGCGGCGGATGTAGCGTTCCTGGTGGCGGACTTCACGCAGAAGGATCCGGTGATTGCGGACGAGCTGAAGCGGCGCGGGCGGGCCGGGGTGCCGATGTACCTGTGGTATCCGGCGGGTTCGCGCGAACCGCAAATCCTGCCGGAACTGCTCACTCAAGAACTTGTCATTGGACTTGTCGAAGGCCGCTAGGCGAATAGTCTCGCACCGAGAGTTATTTCAAGGAGACGACGATGCAGATCACCCGCCGCCACCTTTCGCTTGCCGCCGGCATGGCCGCCGCCGTGGCGCTCACCGCAGGCGCGCTGATTGCCTCGACCGCGCAGGCCGCGCCGGCCACCGGCACGCCCGCGCCCGCCTTCTCGGGTCTAACGTCGGCGGGGGAGACGATCTCGCTGGCCGATTTCGCCGGCAAGACGGTCGTCATGGAATGGACCAATGATGGCTGCCCGTTCGTGAAGAAGCACTACACGACGCCGCCGTCCAACATGCAGACGCTGCAGAAGGGGGCCGCAGCCAATGATGTGGTCTGGATCTCGGTGATCTCGTCGGCCGAAGGCGAGCAGGGCTATGCCGACGCGGCCCGCGCCAACGAGCTGACCGCCTCGCGCGGCGCGGCGCCGGCGCATCTGGTGCTGGATGCCGAGGGCACGATCGGCAAGCTCTACGGCGCCAAGACGACGCCGCACATGTTTATCATCACGCCGGACGGCAACCTCGCCTATGACGGGGCCATCGATTCCAAGGCCTCGGCCAAGGTGGCCGATATCGGCGCGGCGACAAATTACGTGACCGCCGCGCTCGCCGACCTTGAGGCGGGCAAGCCGGTCGCGACGCCGGTGACCAAGCCGTATGGCTGCGCGGTGAAATACAAGTAATCCGGAGACGGATGGATGAGAGGGCCGGGCGCTTGCGTCCGGCCTTTTTCGTGGCGCGATGCCTGCCGTAGCGGACGGGGTTGATTGGCGGGGCGTGTCCGGCGCAGACTGCGCCCTCAGACCGGGGGAGGGCGCATGAGCCGCGAGAGTGATCCGATTGTCCGCGACCAGCCGCCTGAGATGCCTTCCGAGGGCGGGCCGCTGGCCGAGTATGGCGGCGCGCTGCCGCCGGCGCCGGACTGGTTTCCGGACGCCGTGGCAACGCCCTACGAGACGCACCGGATCGACGTGCTCGGCGCCGAAGTCTCCTATCAGCGCTGGGGCAAGCGCGGCGCGCCGGGCCTGTTGTTCGTGCATGGCAACGGCGCGCATGCGCACTGGTGGGATTTCATCGCGCCGTACTTTGCCGAGCATTACAATGTCGCCGCACTGACCTTCTCCGGCATGGGCGAGAGCGCCTGGCGCGAGACCTACGACATGGCGACCTTCTCGGCCGAGCAGGTGGCGGTAGCACAGGATGCCGGCCTGTTCGACGCGCCGCGCAAACCGGTGATCGTCGCGCACTCGTTCGGCGGCTTCGTGACGCTGGTGACCGGCGCCGAGCATGGCGAGCGGTTTGAAGGGATGGTGATTGTCGACAGTCCGGTGAACCCGCCGGAGCGGCCAAACCAGGGCCCGTCGCGCGCGGGACGTCCACACAAGATATATGCCGACCTTGCCGCCGCGCTGTCGCGGTTCCGTCTGGCGCCGCCGCAGCTGTGCGAGAACCACTATGCGATGGATTACATCGCGCGCTGGAGCCTGAAGCGGGCCGAGGGCGGATGGACCTGGAAGTTCGATCCGACAATCTGGACGCGGTTCGAGCCGGGCCGGGATGGCGGCGAATTGCTGAAGGCGGCGAAGTGCCGGGTGGCAATCATCCGGGGCGAGGAGAGCGCGCTGATGCCGGACGAGGTGCGCGACTATATGCGCGGGCTGCTCGGACATCAGGTGCCGTTCGTGTCGATCCCGCATGCGCGCCACCATGTGATGCTGGACCAGCCGATTGCCTTCATCTCGGCGCTGCGCATGCTGCTGGCCGAGTGGGACCATTCCGATCCGCACCGGCGCGTGTGAGCTTGCGCCCAGCGCGGGCCGCGCTAGGCTGGATTAGGTTTAACGGCAGGAGCGCGCGATGAAGGCAGGACAGGGATTCGTGGGCGCGCTGACCGCACTCGCGCTGTCGGCCTGCGCCAGCACACCGGCGCCGCCGACATTCGCTGCCGCGGCTGACCTTTCGGAGTCTTCGACAAGCGCCGCGCCGGCGAAAACCGTTCTCTATACGGATTGTATCGCGCAGGCGATCAGCAGCGACAAGGTCGCGCATGTGGCAGACGCGGACACAAAACTGATCCGCTTCACCTGTTCGGGTGCGCCGGCGCAGCGCTTCTATGAAGCGCTGGCGGTGCTCGGCGATCAGGCAGTCAGCGTCTGGCAGGCGGACGGGCGGACTTACCGCGCGACCGCGAAAGTGAAGAAAAATCTGTTCGGCGCGGACTACTGCTCGACCGGCGCTGGCGGCGCGGTCTGCCACATCGTGCTGAATGCCGGGTCGTTCCTGACAGCCGGGCCCTAGCCCGCGAACGCCTTCTCGATGACGAACTCGGCAGGCGCCGCGTTCGAGCCTTCCTTGAGGCCGGCCTTGAGCATCAGAGCCTTGACGTCCTGGATCATCTCGTTGGAGCCGCACATCATCGCCCGGTCCGTGGACGGATCAAGCGGCGGGACGCCGAGATCGGCGAATAGCTTGCCGTTTTCGATCAGGGTCGTGATGCGGCCCATGTTGGGATAGGCCTCGCGCGTCGTGGTCGTGTAGAGCGCCAGCTTGCCGCCGACGAGTTCGCCGACCAACGGGTCATCCTTCAGGCTGTCGATCAGGTTGCGGGAATAGGTCAGCTCCGCCACATCCCGGCAGGTGTGAGTGACGATGACCTGCTCGTAGCGCTCATACGTGTCGGGGTCGCGCACGAGGCTGGCGAAGGGGGCAAAGCCGGTGCCGGTCGAGAGCATGTAAAGGCGTTTGCCGGGGGTCAGCGCGTCGAGCACCAGCGTACCGGTCGGCTTGCGTCCGAGCAGGACCTTGTCGCCCGGCTGGATCTTCTCGAGGCGCGAGGTCAGTGGGCCGTCCGGCACCTTGATCGAATAGAATTCCAGCTCCTCGTCCCAGGACGGGGAAGCGATGGAATAGGCGCGCAGCAGCGGCCTGCCGTCTTCCTTGAGCAGGCCGATCATCACGAATTCGCCCGAGCGGAAGCGGAAGCTTTTCGGCCGGGTCAGGCGGAAGCGGAACAGACGGTCCGTGAAATGCTCGACGGCGAGGACGGTTTCCTCGGTCGGACCATTGGGGTTTGCATTCGCAGCGGCCGTCTGGCCGGCGGGCGCATCGGCGCTCATCCTCAGCCCTCCTTGAGGTGTCTCGGCTTCAATTGAGCGAGGCACCGCGCAAAAGCAATGCGTCAGATGATAGCTTTAGTTTTCCTGATAGGTCGGGCGGCTGACCCAGTCGATCTCACTGTCCTCGATGCTGAAGGCGCCGGAGAGTTCGTAGATGTTCTCGTAGCCATAGCCATAGAGGTTGATGAAGGTCGGCACGTTGAGGGCGAGCGGGGCCGATTTCAGGACGACGGGCGCTATGTTGTCGCTGAAGTTGTTGTTGCAATAGATCAGGATGCGGCGGTTCTTGGCGCCAATGACTTCCGACAGCATGCCGGCGGAGAAGTCCGAGAAATTGAGGTTAACCGCGCCGTCGATATGGCCGAGCGCGTAGTTGCGGGCGCTGCGGGCGTCGATGATGATCGTGTCCGGATCGGCCTTCATGGCGTTGAACGTGTCGATGTCGATCAGGCGGGTCTCGCGGTAGGCGGCGATCTCGGTGCCGAGTTCCATGAAGCCCGGATAGTCAACGAAGCCGGGATCTGTCTGGGCGCGGGCGGGCGGGGCGATCAGCGCGCCGAGCAGGATCACGATGAGGCCGAGCAGCGCGATGATCGCGACAATGGGCATGTCCGTGCGGGCGGGTTCGGGGTTCATGGTCAGCCTCCTCAAGCGGCCTTCAGGCTCACAGAGTCGCCGGACTCAGTGGCCAGATTGTGCGCGCATCGGGGCTTTGCTGCGAAATCCGTGCCATTCCGGGCCGGTGTCAGCGGGGCGGGAAACGACCCATCCGGTCTTCCCAGTGGCGGCGGCAGAGCGAGACATAGGTCGTCTTCTCGATCGAGATCTGGTCGCCTTCGGTCAGCGCCTTGCCGTCCGGACCCTGACGGATGACCATCGTGGCCTTGCGGCCGCATTCGCAGATGGTGCGTACCTCGCGCAGGGAATCGGCAATGGCGAGCAGGGCGGCGGAGCCTTCGAACAGCTCGCCCCGGAAATCCGTGCGCAGGCCGTAGGCAAGCACCGGCATGCCGAGATGATCGGACACGCGGGCGAGCTGCCAGACCTGATCCTTGGTCAGGAACTGCGCCTCGTCCACGAAGATCGCGTCGACCCGGCCCTGGCCCATGCGTTCCTGGATCAGCGCGAAAAGATCCGTATTCTGAGTATAGAGGGTCGCCTCCGCGGAAATGCCGATGCGCGAGGTGATGTGCCCGTCGGCCGCGTCGCGGTAGAGCGCGGAGGTGAGCAGCAGGACTTCCATGCCGCGCTCACGGTAGTTGTAAGCCGCCTGCAGCAGGATCGTCGACTTGCCGGCATTCATCGCCGCATAGGAGAAATAGAGCTTGGCCATGGCGCCCGCGTCGTGCGTGTCAGCGGATCGGTGTGGCGACGCCTTCGCGGCGCGGGTCGGCGCCGCCTTCAAGGCCGCGCTCGCGCACGACGATGAGATGCAGGCCCGAGTTCTCGCCGGTGCGTTCCTCGACCGTGTAGCCCACCTCGCGCAGCGCTTCGGCCGCTTCCGGCCCGCCGGCAACATCGACTTCCACGGCGACGGTATCGCCGCGCGCGATGATGTTCGGCAGTGCGGCGGCTTCCTGCGCCGTCTTGTTCCATTCGAGCACGCCGACGAGTGTCTTGGCGACATAAGCGACGATCGAGTTGCCGCCCGGCGAGCCGGTGACCATGAAGAGGTCGCCGCCCTTGTCGAACACCAGCGTGGGCGACATCGACGAGCGCGGGCGCTTGCCGGCGGCCGGCGCATTGGCGACCGGCTTGCCGCCCTTGGTGGGCGTCAGTGCGAAATCGGTCAGTTCGTTGTTGAGCAGGAAGCCGCCCGCCATCCGGGACGAGCCGAAGGCGGCCTCGACCGTAGCGGTCATCGCGACGGCGTTGCCTTCAAGGTCGATGATCGAGATATGCGTGGTGCCGGCGCCGGGCGTGGTGGTGTCTTCGCCCCACATCGGGCGCAGCGCATCCTTGCCGAGCACGAGGCCCGGATCGCCAGGGAAGGATTTCGCATCCGGGGCAAAGGCTTCCAGCGCGCGCGCCTTGATATAGGCGGGGTCGATCAGCTCGGCGGTCGGCACGGACACGAAGTCTGCATCGGCGACATAATGATCGCGGTCGGCATAGGCGAGGCGCTGGGCGTCGACGAAGGCCTTGAGGTAGAGGCTTTCATCCGCATTCACGGATGCCGCAGGCTTCAGGTAATCATAGAGCCCCATGATCAGGTTCTGCGCGATGCCGCCCGAGCTGGGTGGCGGGGCGGAGCAGATCTTGAAGCCGCTCTGCAACTCGCCGCAGACGGGCTCGCGAACGGCGACAGTGTAGGCTTCCAGGTCTTCAAGCGTCATGGCGCCGCCGTCCGGTCCCTCGGTCACGGCGGCGATGATCTCGGCGGCGATGCGGCCGGAATAGAAAGCGGCAGGGCCTTCTTCGGCGACGGCGGTGAGCGTTACAGCATAGGCCGGGTTGGTGCGCACGAAGCCGGCGGTGAGCGGCTCGCCGTCCGGATAGAAATACGCGGCGGTGACCGGATTGTCGTCGAGACGGATCGCGCCGCGCAGGCGTGGGGATGCCAGGATTTCGGCGAGTTTCGGCGACACCTTGAAGCCGTCCTCGGCGAGGCGGATGGCCGGCTCGAACAGGGTTTCCCAGTCGGCGCGGCCGGACGCGTCATGCGCGGCCTTGTAGAGCGCGATCTGCCCCGGCACGCCGACCGAGCGGCCGGATTGCCAGGCGCTTACGAAGTCCATCACCTTGCCGTCCTTGAAGAACAGTTCGGAGGTTGCGGCGGCCGGCGCGGTTTCGCGGCCATCGAACACCGTGACGGTGTCCTTGGCGCGGTCATAATAGACGAGGAAGGCGCCGCCGCCGAGGCCGGAGCTTTCCGGTTCGACGAGCCCGAGCACCGTGTGCACCGCGATGGCGGCATCAATGGCGTTGCCGCCTTCGCGCAGGATCTCGAGACCGGCCTCGACCGCGTAGGGATTGGCGGCCGCGACCATGCCGCCCTTCGTCCAGGACAGATCGCCCAGCGCTTCCGGCGCGCTCTCCTGCGCGGTCGTGGTCGAGGCGGGCGGAGCGGCATCCGGCGCGCAGGCCGAGATCAAAAGAACGAAAGCCAGGCCGGTAAGTTGGCGCATGAGGTAACCCTTTGCTTGGCGGGGCGCCCGCAGGCCCTTAAGACCGGGGCAGACAAATCAGCTGACAAGGCTCTTAACATGGCAAAGCCGGGGTCGCGCAACCTCATTACAGACGTTCCCGGCCTCCGGGTCGGGCAGGCCGAAGACGCAAGGGTGCGCAGCGGCGTCACGGTGATCCTGCCGGACGCGTTCGCCGTGGCGGCTGTCGCGGTCGCAGGCGGCGGGCCCGGGACGCGGGAAACGGATGTGCTGGCCGGCGGGCGGCTGGTCGGCGGCGCCGATGCGATCTGCCTCGCAGGCGGCAGCGCGTTTGGCCTCGCGGCGGCGGACGGGGTGATGGCGGGCCTGAAAGCAGCCGGGCGCGGGTTTGCGCTGGTGCCGCGGCCGGGCGTACCGCCCACGCCGATCGTGCCGGCGGCGATCCTCTATGATCTCGCCAATGGCGGCGACAAGGACTGGGGCGAGACCGCGCCTTTTGCCGCGCTCGGGCGCAAGGCGCTCGACGCGGCCGGCGAGACCTTCCGGCTAGGCCGGGCCGGGGCAGGGCTGGGCGCGCGCGCCGGGCAGGCGCCGGGCGGCACCGGGTCGGCCAGCATCGTCGCTTCGGACGGGCTGACGGTCGGCGCGCTGGCAGCGGTCAACAGTTTCGGGTCGGTGCGGATACCGGGCAGCGAGGCCTTCTGGGCCTGGCCTTACGAGATCGGCGGGGAATTCGGCGGCGCGCGGCCAGACGTGACCAACACCTTTGATGCGGAAGACTGGGGCGCCGCAAAATCCAACCCTGCGCCGCGCGAGAACACGACGATTGCCTGTATTGCCACCGACGCGGCGCTGACACGGGATGAGGCCGAGCGCGTCGCGCAGATGGCACTGGCGGGGATGGCGCGGGCGATCCGGCCGGTGTTTGCGCCGACCGACGGCGACGTGGTGTTTGTGATCTCAACGGCGCGCCGTGTGATCGACGGGCCACGTCCGATGCTGCTGGCGCGGATCGGGGAACTCGCGGCCTCGACGCTGGCACGCAGCATAGCGCGGGGCGTACATGAAGCGGAACGGCAGGGGGATTTTGCATGATCCGTACACTGAAGTGGGTCCTCGCCGCCGCGGCCAGCGCGGCGGTGCTTGTGGGATGCATGGTCGCGGGCCGCGACGCCGATCCGGGCGATTGGCCCGGCATGGTGTCGATCCAGACTGTGTCCGGCCGCGACGTGTTCCATGAATGCGGCGGCACCCTGATCACGCCCGACTGGGTGCTGACCGCCGCGCACTGCGCCGAGGACATGCAGATCGAGGCCTCGGGCAGGGCGGCGCAGTTTGCGCGCGGGCCGCAGGGGCAGGTATCGCGGCAGGGTCTCGTCGCAGTGACCATCGGGCTGGGCGACCTTCGGTCGATCCCCACGGGGCGGGTCTATCCGGTCGCGGAGGTGGTGATCCATCCGGGCTACCGGCCGGGGGAGCCGGAGCGGGGGAACGATCTGGCACTGCTGCGCCTCGAGAAATCCGCGTCCTCGCCCGCGATGCCGCTCGCCGGGCTCGGCGCCTCGGCCGGCGGGCTTTACGATCCCTATGCCGATGTCTGGGCGGCGGGCTATGGTCGCAAAGGCGAGGGCGCGCAGGGCGAAGGCGGCACGACCGGCAGTGGCCGCAGGGTGGCGGCCGGGTCGCTGCTGCTGCAGGAAGGCTACATTCCGCCGCTGCGCCAGGACGTCTGCGCGCAGCGGATCCAGGCGGGACTGGAACGCGAGGGCCTGGCGCAGGCCTATGCGGGGGTCGGGGTGGACCCGGTCACCCAGCTTTGCGCCGGAAACGGCGGCACGGATGCCTGCCAGGGCGACAGCGGCGGCCCGCTGGTGCTGCGCACCGCGAAAGGCCCTGTCCAGGTCGGCGTGGTCAGCTGGGGCCTTGGCTGCGCGCGGCCGGAAAATCCCGGCGTCTACATGCGCGTTTCGGCCTATGCGGGCTGGATCAGCGGGATCACCGGACTTTCGCCGCCGGCCGCGCCGCCGCCGCCAGAGCCGGAAATGATCACCGACCCGCTGCCGGAGCTGCCGCCCACGGCGCCAGAGGACGGCGCGGTGGCAGAAAACCCCGCGATGCCCGCCGATCCAGCCGAACCGGCGGCTGAAACCGTTCCAGAACTTGTGGCTGAAACGCCCGGCTGAACGGCCCGGTTTTTGAGACTTGCAAGCCCGGGGGCGCACCTGTATGTGTCCGCTCCTTGCAGTGGACAGGCACCCGTAGCTCAGCTGGATAGAGCACCAGACTACGAATCTGGGGGTCAGGAGTTCGAATCTCTTCGGGTGCACCATTAAAAACAAGGCTTTAGGGCCTTCTCGGAAAAAGCCAAAATTGCCCGTGCCCCACTGGTGCCCCGGTTGAGGCTCCGTCACCATCTGTAATCGTCTGGCTAGGCCGGTATTCGACGAAACCGCCGCCAGCCTAGGCACATCAGCAATCACCTCGGTTTTGGCGGTTCACTTAGCTGAAGCAAGCGAGCATGCGCGCACTCAAGCAGGGGCAGGGAACGGGGGTACTCGAGCCGCAAGACTTGATAAGACCTACTCACGTCTTTGGCCCTATTGCGACATTCGCTCTTGTCCAAAAGGTCGGTCGTCAAACTCTCGCTGGTCCGGAGTTCCTGGGGCAGGTCAGACCTGCGCTTGGGGAGGCTCGGTGCGGGGCCAATTGAGGAGCTGACGGGCGCGAATCGTAGCACTCTCAACGGTGCGTTTGCGCGAACTGGTGATAGCGGGGCGATTGCGAAAGCATGGCAAGGCGCGGGCAACTTGGTATTCGATTTAATGCCTAAGAGTGTCGCAACTTGAAGGTGTGAATAAGAAAAGGAACTAGTGCATGTCGTTGAAAGGCCGCCGCGAGCGATTCCGAATGGACTTTGAGCAAGAGCTCGTCCGTGCCGACGAAACGACGCGCGCTGCTTCCTTTGTAATAAGGCCACATAGCCGTCGCTACCAAGAAGTGACTCGGGACGGTGAAGTGTATTTCCTCGATAAATTCTTGAAGACGCTCATCCCAAAAGATGAAATCGAGAAAAGCATTCTGGAGCAGTTCGGAGATCTTCCCGTCCACACGCTCTCGCCCAGCGTAGATTCGATGCCGGCTTATGCAAACACGCGCAAAGAAGCTTTGCTTGCAGAACTTGAGGGCAGTAGCTACCTGGCACCGAAAGAGCCAGCTGACCCGCACAAAGACTTGCCCCCAGATCAAGAGCCGAAATGGCTAACGTTTCTGTCAGTAGATATCTGCGGAAGCACCGCACTTAGGAAATCCAATCGTGCGGGATTCGATAAGGCATTGCCGATTTTCCTGCGCGAGATGGCAACCTTAGTTGGACAGTTCCACGGAGCCATCTTGAAAATAACAGGTGATGGGTTCATCGCATACATAGATCATCCCTCCTATACGCGGCAGGCGGACAATACGATTGATTTGGGTCTTTCGTTCTTGGTTGTTTTGCGCGACTCGATTAATCCCGCCCTGGTCCGAGCAGGTCTGCCGCAGCTCCAGATCCGGGTTGGTGCTGACTGTGGCGAAGCAACTGTAAGTGAATTCAATGTCCCGACTACGGGCTATTCATCATTCGAGGTCGCGAGTGATGCCTTAAACCAAGCTGTCAAAATTCAAGAGGCTGCGGAGGCCGGCGAGCTCCTAGTTGGAAGATCCTTGTACGAACTGCTTCACGTTGGTTGGCTTGAGCGTTCGACGCTCGCCGAAGCGCGTAGTCATAACTTAGCTGACCGCGACTACGAGGTTTACTTTGTATCATGACCACGCCACGCACCGACAAGCTGACGCAATCCTACTACGACGCTCAAGAGTCGCGGATTCTATCTAATCTCAACAAGATCGTTGCGCGCGCGCCTGTATCATCGGGGCGGATCGTGCCCGATGCGAGCGACCTAGCAATTCATGATGGTCGAACACTAGATGCGTCGGTGATGTTTCTCGACATTTCAAAGTTTTCAAGCAGGCCATCAGGCACACAACAGCAACAGCAGGGGCTGTTGCAGATACTCTCGTTGTTTTTCACCGAAATGATCAAGGTAGTTGAAGACTATTCGGGCGTTGTTGAAAAAAACACCGGAGACGGCCTGATGGCTTACTTCGTCAACTCAGGAGGGGTTACCGCTCAGACTAAAGCCGTGGCGTGTGCGATGACGATGTTCTATGCGGCGAGCCATGTGATCAATCCGATCCTGGCGAAATCAGGAATCGAAGAATTCAAGTTTAGGATCTGTATCGATCACGGTCCGATTACTATTGCGAAAGTGGGGGTCGTCCGTGGATTCAATGGCATCGTAGCGATTGGAACGACGGCAAACATAGCGTCAAAAATGCTAGCCGTCGCCGAAGCGGACGAAATACTTCTTGGATCGGATGTTCTTCAAGGTTTAGCTGCTGATTGGATATCCAAGTTCGTGATTGCAAAAAAAACCGAGACAGGGTGGCACTACACTTCAACAGGCGATCCCTATATTTTTTGGAAGTTCACTGGGCGTTGGGCGGGGCCTCGGTCATGAGCGATGATGTAAAGCAAGCTACAGGTCCCGATGTGCATCCGATTTCGCCGGAAGTTGCTTCGGCGCCACAAATTCCTCTGGCCGCGAGCGAGCCCTCAAAGTTGGTTTCGGATTCAGGGTCCAAACTGGAACCATTCCACGGCGAGTTTGCGGAGTTTCACGAGGGCTACACGCGGCATTACATCCAACTCGCTGACACAAAAGCAGCTTGGTCATTTGCGATTGCATCGGGTGTGATTGTCTATCTCATCGGTAATCAGAGTTTCCGCAATATTTTGGCTTCACCGGCGTGGGCGCCGGAGTTCGTTCTGATTTCAACGACTATTCTTTTTCTGGCTTTGGCCTCGGCGTGTGCGTTTCTGGTCGTGGCACCTCGCCTCACTTCGTTGTCGGGCGAAGGAATTGTTTCGTTCAGCGCAGTTGCCTTAAGGCAAACAGCTTCGGTCTATGTCGACGACGTAGCATCTCAATCCGAACGGGAGCTAATCCAAGCGCGGCTGAAGCATGCATACGATCTTTCAAAGATTTGTACTAGAAAGTACGATTTGCTTCGCAAGTCTTTTTGGCTTGCGGTTCCTGGGATCTTTGGTGTTCTTGCTACGCTAATCTTGGGTTGATACCAAAACTCAGAGCGCACGATTTGCTCGGATCTGACGTTTTTCAGTCAACGCCATCCTGGATTGTTGAGTCTCGGATAGTTTCTTGGCGTCCTTCAGTGCACCGCTCAATTTGGCCGGAGGCGCCGCTCGGTCAACGGCTTGCCCGCGCCAGGGCTGCGCCCCCGAGTTGACCGTTCCCGCCTTTGGCGTGACCGATCGGCTCTCCCCTCCGTCCTCCTTCATTGCGTCCTGAGGAGTTTCTAAAGGCCTAGCCTTTCGGGTTGCCTTCGACCTCTGGCTCCAAAGCTGTCGCTTCCGGCTTTGGCAAAGCGATATTCAGAAGCGCTGCTATCTCATTGGCTCTTGTCTCTCTTTCTTCTGCTCCTTGTCGAAGTGAAAGAAGAGCTTCTTCCAATCTGCCTCGTACGTCAGCTCGCGCGCCTTTGACGCAAGCAGCAAAGTCGCCAGCATGCTCTCGAACAAAAGACATTCCGAGTTCTGACTGGGAAGAAATTAGTGGCACTACCAAATGATCCAAGCACCCGTCGGGTTGCTCTTTGAACGGAAGTTCGTTTGCGAATGGCAAGCTGACAATTAGAAATCTCTCGACGCTCTTTGTCGTCGTCGTGATTTGATTGAGATTGACCAAAAGGTCCCGCGCAAACTTATCTTTGGTATTCTTCTGCAAGCCGTCAAACAATACAGCCCAACGGTCTTGAAACGATGTGACTTCCAAATTCTCATCCAACACACCCAGTGTGTGCTTCATTAACGCCGAAAGATATGAAGTCTTTGCGGGCTTGTATTGATGAAGCTCAATGCGGGCGAACAAGTGCTCCATTGCTTTTTGTTCGCGATGATTCAGCAGCTCAACCCATTCTTCCTCGCTCAAGCCCTCGAAATAATTCTCGACAAAACTACCGATAGTCTCATAGCCGGGCGCACTCGTTTTCGCGGCGGCAGACAAAAACGCAGGAGGCATTGTCAGGCTGTCTGCACCACTAAAGTGTTCTGGAAATTTCTGAAGTCTGCCGCTGAATTTTTCGAAGAAGCGTTCGATCAATTCGCTGCCTAAGACTGTTTGCAATTCTTCAAATCTCTGAACCACCGTCTTCGTCGCCAACCTACCAAGTTGATGGTTTCTGACGAGCGATCGTACTGCAGACGCAAATACCGTACGCATCCGGCGAGCACCGCCTTGCGGGCATCGCGGGCCTGGTGATGATCGGCGGATAAGGACTGGTCTTGAGACATGGTCTGAGACTATCCGCAGACACTCGGTGACACATGGACCTGATACTTGGCGCGCCGCGTCGGCGCTGGG
>CAMDAC010000014.1 GCA_945888325.1 Candidatus Sulfopaludibacter sp. SbA3 | reverse complement strand
ATGGTGCCGCTTAGGTGACTTGAACACCTGACCCCCGCATTACGAATGCGGTGCTCTACCAGCTGAGCTAAAGCGGCCTTTTTCTTGAGGCCCCGCATATACTGGCAGGGCATGGGGCGCGCAAGGCCAGTTTTGCGGCGCAATAAGGGCGGCTCAATCCTCGTCCGGGGCATAGTCCAGGGGCTGGGTCAGCGGGCCTTGGGGGGCTTTCGGGGTGATCGGGCCTTCGTCGGCGAGGGGCAGGGCGAGCACGCGTCCGGCTTCCAGTTCGCGGCCATAGGTTTCGTAGCGCGGGTGTACGAGGTCGCCGACATCGCCGAAGGCATAGACCATCCGGCTCCAGCCGGCGCGGTCATACTCGAAGGCGTTGCCCTTCGGGTCGATGTCGGACCAGTCGGCCTCGCGCGAGGCCGATGCCGCCATCCGGCCCCAGCGCTGGGCCTCGACCGGGTCGCCATAGCCATTGAGGGCGCGCTCCATCAGGAGGCAGAGCCGCGCGGTGGGGTTTTCCTCGACGAGCAGCGCGAGGGTCTTGATTGCGGCCACCCAGTCGGCCGAGTCCATCGCGATCTCGGCCATCAGGATGCGGCTTTCGCGGTGGTTCGGATTGGAGTCCGCGAGGCCCTTCAGGCGGGCGGCGATGTTGAAGCGGGAATCCTGCGGGATCAGGCGGCGGGAAAGTTGCGCCAGCGCCGGGTGGGGGCGCGCCTTCCAGCCGAGTTCGAGCACGCCCTGCGCCGCCTTGACCTTGCCGTCGGTCATCAGGAAGCGCGCGCCATGATACGCGGCGGGCGGAAAATCGGGGGCCGAGCGGATCGCTTCGCCGAGCGTCTTCTGCGCCACCTGTTTCTCCGTATGCGGAAGGCCCACGGCTTTCGCGGTGTGCAGAACGGCGCGGCGGCGCTTGACGCTGATGCCTTCGATCAGGGCGCGTTTCTCGCCCAGCGTCAGCGTCTCGATGGCCTTGTCCCAGTCCCCCTTGGAGACCTGCAGGTCGAAGAGGGAATTGAACGGCCAGTCGGCGTCGGACTTGAGCGCCAAGGCTTCGCGGGCCCGGTTCTCGGCCGTCAGCTGGTCGCCGCGTTCGGAGGCGGCGGTCGCCGAGCCGCGCAGGCCCGCCAGCTGTCCACCGGGCAGGCGGGTCAGAAGGCCCCAGGCCCGCTCGGCGCCGGCCCAGTCATCATTGGCTTCGGCGGCGCGCGCTTCGAGGAGGAGTTTCAGGCGCTCGTCCTCGGCATGGCGCATAGCGCGGCGGGCCAGTTTCAGCGCGGCTTTGGAATCGCCGCCTTCCGCCGCCAGCAGGCCTTCGGCGAGGGCGGCGTTGGCCTTGCGGGTGCGGGCAAGTCGGCGGGCTTTGGAGATGCGGCCCGGCAGGACCAGAAGGGCGGTCGCCAGCCACCAGCCGAGGGCCAGCACGCCGCCGAGGACGACGACGCCGATCGCCGCCACGCCGGAATGCACGGCGACGATTTCATTGCCGACCGGGAAAGTGACCTCGCCCGGCAGGCTGAGCGCCAGCGCGGCGAGCACGGCGCCGACCGAGACAAGAAGGATGACAGCGATGAACAGGAAAAAGCGGCCCATGGTCCGTCAGTTCCCCCCTTCCACAAGGCTGAGGCGGACGTCTTCCATCGCCTCTTCGAGCGTGATGCGGCGGTTTGCGCGCCGGGTCCAGTCTTCGGCCGCCCGGGCGGCGTTGGCGTCCAGCCCGTTGAGGGCCTTCACGCTGCCGGCCAGGTCGCCGGCATCCAGCGCCGCGGCGGCGGCGTCGAGCGTCTTGGCGGTCGCCGAATGCTTGCCGTTGGCCGGGCGCACGCTGACGGCGTCGCCGAACATCTTGTCGACCCAGGAGAGCTGGGCGGACGTTGTCTCGGGCGTCGCGGCGGCCAGCACGGCGGCGCGCACTTTCGGGAACTCGGCCTGCAGCGCGGTCAGCGCGGTGACCCCGGAAATATAGGGGGCGAGACGTTTGATGGACTCATTGCCGGGCGCCGCGTTGCGCAAGGCGCGGTAGTCGGCCTCGAAACCGGTGCCGCGCCGGGTGGCGGCCTCGATGGCGGAGAGGGCAAGGGCGGCTTCGGCGCGGTTGCCGCTCTGCTCGATTGCGGCGCTCGTTTGCGCGGCGGCAGCCTGCGTGGACGCTTCAAGGCTGGCGAGGCGCGAGGTCAGCGCCGCCACTTCGCCGCCGGTCGAAACGGTCATGGTTGGGGCGCGGCCTTCGAGCGCGTCGAGACGGGCGGTGACGGCGGCCAGGGCCGCCGGGTCGCCGCCGGCGGCGATGGCCTGGTCGAGGCGGCGCGAGACCGTATCGAGTTCGCGGATCAGGCCCGCGAGTTCGGCGGAGGCGGCAGCGGGCTCGGAGAGTTTCTGGTCGATGGCGGCTTGCAGGGCGATCACTTCGCCGAGCCGGGTTTCAAGGCGTTTATGCGCGGCGGCGAGGTCCGTGGTCGAATTCGGGCGCACATAGTCGGCGCCGTAGATCCCGGCGAGCGCGCCGATCAGGGCGGCCAGTACGGCAGCGCCGCCCAGTGCGATCCAGCCGGGGCCCGGACGCGCCGCCTTGTCCGCGCCGGCGGGGGCCGGTTCGAACTGGGCGTCAATCGGACCGTTCACGGGGTCCTCGTCGCGGAAAGGATCAGTGGTCATGACGCCTATATGGGCAGCTTCAGGTTTCAAAAGAGTGTGGCACAGCGGCGATTCAAGGGCAAAGCGCGGCGGCCGCCCGTTGAAGCGCGTCCATCAGGCTTTCTTCGTTCGGCCGGGCGGCAATCCAGTGGCCCAGGTTGGCCTCAGTTTGAAGCGGCGCAAGGGCGGCTTCGGAAATGGCGACAAGGCCAGCGTTCCCAAGCTGCGGGCGGCTGGCGGCGACGGCGCTCGCGGCCTTGGCGGAGTGGAGAAGCAGGATGACGGGGCGCGGCCCGGCGAGGGCGTCAAGGGCTTCGGCGCTCAGCGACGCGGCCGCGTCGGTGCGATACGGCGCGCTGAAACGGGCCTCGAGACCGCCGCTCTTGAGCGCGGCCACGAGTTCGCCTGCAGCAGCTTCGTTGGCGATGTGGAGCAGGGGGCCATCCGGATGAGAGGCCAGAATGAGGCGCGCGAGATCCTCCGCATTGCCATCGCCCTCGATGACGTTCGCGAAGCCGGCTTCGCGCGCCGCATCCGCGGTCGAGGGGCCGACGCACCAGGCGGTGAGGTCCGGCGAGAGTTCAGCGCCGCGAACGGCGCGCACGCCATTGGCGCTGGTGAAGATGAGGTGGCGAACGCCGGCGAGATCACCTGGAGCAAACCCGGTTTCGGTGATCGACAGCATCGGCGAGAGGAGGGGCGCGAAGCCGAGGCGCGTGAGATTTTCCGCCGTGTCGCGGGCGCCGGGCAGCGTCCGCGTCACGATGACGGGAAGGCTCACCGCCCATCTCCGAACACAGGCAGCCCGCCCTTGGCGCTGTCGAGGATGCCGTTGGCCACGTCGCGGCCGAGCGCGGCGAGCTGCGCCATGCTCGCGCTTTTCGGCGCGGTGCCGGTTGCGGTCCATCGCTGGTCGCCTTTCGGGCTAAGCACTTCGCCGTCGAGGCGCCAGCTGTCGCCGTCATCGAAAAGGTGCGCGGCGATGGGCGTGCGGCAGCTGCCATCGAGCACGGCGAGGAAGGTGCGCTCGGCGGTGGCGGCCGCTTCGCTGATGGCGACGTTGAGTTTTGCGAGCACGGCGCGCAGCTCCTCGTCCGCATCGTCGCGGCTGACCACGCCGATGATGCCCTGGGCGGCGGCGGGCAGCATGTCGGTGACCGGAATGGGCGTCGCCATGTGATCATATCCCAGCCGGCGCAGGCCGGCCATCGCGAGGAAGGTGGCGTCTGCCTGGCCTTCTTCCAGCTTGCGCATGCGGGTCTGCACGTTGCCGCGGAAGGTGACGACCTGAAGGTCCGGCCGCAGGGCGAGCGCCTGCGCTTCGCGGCGCAGCGAGGCCGTGCCGAGACGGGCGCCTTGCGGCAACTCCCGCAGGGATTTGGCGCTGTGCGAGACGAAGCCGTCGCGCGGGTCTTCCCGCTCGGGGAAGGCGACGAAAACCTGGCCCTCGGGCAGCAGGGAGGGCACGTCCTTCAGGCTGTGCACGGCGATGTCGATTTCGCCGAGGCTGAGCGATTCGTCGAGTTCCCGCGTGAACAGGCCCTTGCCGCCGGAATTGATCAGGCGTTCGGAGGTCAGCTTGTCGCCGGTGGTCGTGAAGGTCACGATCTCCGCTTCGATGCCGCCGCCGGACGCGGCCTTCAGGCTGGCGGCAATCTGGTGGGCCTGCGCGAGGGCCAGAGGCGAGCCACGGGTGCCGAGGCGGATGGAGCGAGGGGCGGAGGCGGATTTTTTATCGGTCATGCTGTGTGCTTAGCGAGGGATTCCCGAATTGCCAATTCAGCCCGGATTGACGCAGCGGCCGGTGAGGGTTACGGGAATTTATCGTTAAACGGAAAGTCCGTTTTCAGGAGACCCCCGATGTTCCGCACCGCCGTTTCGGCCCTAGCCCTGATTGCCACCCTCGGCGCCTGCGCGCCAAACCCCAACACCGACGCCCTGAACAAGCAGGCCGCCGCCGAAAGCCAGGAGGCCGTCAGCGCCCAGCTGAACGCCTGGTTTGACACCAAGTATGAAGAGCAGCTGCAGTTCAGCCCGATCCAGCTGACTTTCCTCGGCCGCAAGGACAAGAACGACCAGATCGACTGCTTCACCTATGCCTGCGCCGACGAGCAGCTGGCCTGGACCAAGGCGGCGACCGACGAACTGAAAGCGACCTACGACTATGACAGCCTGTCGCCGGCTGACCAGGATTCCTATGATCTCTGGGTCTACCAGTATGAACGCGCCGCCGCGAGCGTCGCTTACCGGGGCAACGGGTTCATCTTCGACCAGATGAGCGGCGTGCAGAGCTTTGTGCCGACCTTCCTGATGCAGTTCCACACGGTGGACGAAGAGGCCGATGCCCAGGCCTATGTGAAACGCATCTCGGCCTCGGCGGCCGCGCTGCAGGACGCGCTGGCCATCACCAAGCAGAACGCGGCCAACGGCGTGCATGCGCCGAAGTTTGCCTATGCAGGCGTGATCGACCAGTCACAGAAAATCATCACCGGCGCTCCGTTCACGGATGGCCCGGACTCGGCGATCTGGGCAGACTTCAAGGGCGACGTGCAGAAACTGGTCGAAGGCGGCAAGATGACGCCGGAAGCGGCAGCGACGCTGACCACCGAAGCCGAGACCGCGCTGAAGGGCCCGTTCCTGACCTTCTACAACGACCTGATCGCCTTCTGCACCGCTGACATGGCGAACTCGCCGGACCCGGCCGGCCCGCAAGGCGCCAACCTGCAGCCGAACGGCGAGGCCTATTACAACTTCATGCTGGCCGGTCAGACGACGACCTCGATGACCGCCGACGAGATCCATAACCTGGGTCTTTCGGAAGTGAGCCGTATCCAGGCCGAAATGGAAGCCATCAAGACGCAGGTCGGCTTCACCGGCACGCTGCAGGAATTCTTCAAGAGCATTCGCGACGCTACCGATGACGAGCGCCACTATTATCCGGATACGGATGAAGGCCGCGAGGCCTACATTGCGGACGCCACGGCCGCGATCAACAATATCAAGACCAAGCTGCCGGAATATTTCGGCATCCTGCCGAAGGCTGACCTGATCGTGAAGCGCGTCGAAGCGTTCCGCGAACAGCCGGGCGCCGCCCAGCACTACTATCCAGGCACGCCGGATGGCTCGCGCCCGGGCATCTATTACGCCCACCTGTCGGACATGAAGGCGATGCCGAAGGGCGAGCTGGAAGTGATCGCCTACCATGAAGGCCTGCCGGGCCACCACATGCAGATCTCGATCGCGCAGGAGCTGACCAGCGTGCCGAAATTCCGCACGCAGGCGGGCTTCACGGCCTATTCCGAAGGCTGGGGTCTCTATTCGGAGAAACTCGCCAAGGAAATGCCGGGCACCTACGTTGATCCGTATTCGGACTTCGGCCGTCTCGGTTCGGAAATCTGGCGCGCCATCCGCCTCGTGGTCGACACCGGCCTGCACTCGAAAGGCTGGACGGAAGAGCAGGCAGTGCAATACTTCCTCGCCAATTCCGCCATCACCGAGCAGCAGGCCCGTTCGGAGGTCCAGCGTTACATCGTGACGCCGGGCCAGGCGACGGCCTACAAGATCGGCATGATCCACATCCAGCAGCTGCGCGCGAAAGCGGAAAGCCAGCTGGGTGACAAGTTCGACATCCGCGCCTTCCACGACACCGTGCTGGGCGGCGGCGCCCTGCCGCTCGACGTGCTGACCCGGAAAGTCGACCAGTGGATCGAAGGCGTGAAAGCCGAAGAGGCCGCGCCGGCGGAGTAAGTCACTCGCCTGTCAAATAGAGCCCTTCCCGGAAACGGGGAGGGCTTTTTTGTTTTGGGGTACGGGGGGCCTTTTCCCCGCGTGACCCCTTGCCTCAAGACGCCTTGCGCATACGGTTCGGGCGATCCGAGGAGCCATCCCATGCATCTGAAATTTGCGCCCGAGACCGAGACGTTCCGCGCCCATGTGCGCAGCTGGTTCGAGACGGAATTCCCGAAGGAGATCATCGCGAAATATAAGGCCGGCACGCCGCTGACGACGGCGGATGTGCGCCGCTCGGAAATGGCGCTCGGCGCGAAGGGCTGGCTCGCGACCGCCTGGCCGAAGGAATATGGCGGGCCGGGCTGGGGCCTTGAGGAACAATACGTGTTCGACGAGGAGCTCGAGCGCGCCGGTGTGCCGACGGTGACGCCGATGGGCGTGATCTATGTCGGGCCGGTGCTCTACACGTTCGGGTCGAAGGCCCAGAAGGAACAATGGCTACCGGGCATCCGCGACGGATCGGTCGGCTGGGCGCAGGGCTATTCGGAGCCGGGCGCCGGATCAGACCTCGCGAGCCTCGAGTTCTCCGCCGTGCTGAAGGACGGCGTCTACACGCTCAACGGCCACAAGATCTGGACGTCCGCCGCGCAGCATGCCGACTGGATATTCCTCCTTGCCCGGACGAGCCGGGGCGAAAAGAAGCAGGAAGGCATCAGCTTCATCTGCTGCCCGCTGGACGCGCCTGGCGTGACCGTGAAAGCGATAATTTCCATCGACGGGGCGCACGCGCTCAACGAAGTGTTGTTCGACGAGGTGCTCGTCCCCGAGGCTTACCGGATCGGCGAGGAAGGCAAGGGCTGGACCTATTCGCAATACCTGCTCGGGTTCGAGCGCACCTCCTATGCGCGCATCGGCGGCAAGCGGGCGATGCTGCGGCACGTGCGGGCGCTCGCCTCGGCGATGCCGGAAGGCGCGAACGAGCGGCTGATCGATGATGCCGGATTTGCCAGGCGGCTGACGCAGGCGGAGATCGCCGTGGACGGACTCGAGATGACGGTGTTCCGGATATTGTCAGCGCAGGTCTCCGGCGGCTCGGTAGGGGACGCGTCCTCGACGGTAAAGATCCTCGCGACAGAGACACACCAGGCGATCACAGAATTGTTCCTCGACGCAGCGGGGGCCTTCGTGGGACACCGCGCGCCGTCCGCCGGCAGCGCGCCGCGGGATGTGGCGGGCTATTTCGGCGGACGCGCGCAATCGATCTATGGCGGCACGAATGAGATCCAGAAGAACATCATCGCCCGCAAGGTACTGGGGCTCTAGGCCATGAAATTGTTCGGTATTCCGGGCGCCCCGTTGGCGCTGACGCTGGCGGGCATCGCGCCGTTCGCGGCGGGCGCGGGCGTGATGTGGGCGGCTGAGGCCGATCCCGTACTGCAGGCGCAGGCGGGGCTGACGCTGCTGGTCTACGGCGCGGTGATCCTGTCCTTTGTCGGCGGTCTGCGCTGGGGCGCGGAAATTGCGGCCAACGAGGCCCCGCGCTGGCCGGTGCTGGGACTGTCCGTACTCGGATCACTCGCCGGCTGGGGGCTGGTGCTCTACGGCGTGCTGGGCGCGCTGGACTGGAAGGTGTTTGCGGCCGCCGCCGGGGCGCATCTGCTGCACGGGGTGTGGGATACCGGCGCGGCGGCCCTGCCGGCCTGGATGCGGCGGCTCAGGGCGGTCGGCACGTTCGGCGCGGCCGCAGCGCTGCTGGCGGGTGGCGCGGTCTACTTCACCTGAAAGCTGCGGAAGGTGAGCGAGGCGGCACCGAAACTTGCGCCCGAAAGAATGAACGAGATCACGCCGTTCCAGCCGGCCATCGACAGGCCGATGAAATGGAAGGGCGCGGCGTTGCACGCGGCAATCTTCATCGGCTGGTCGAGGCCGCCGGAAAGGTCGCCCACGTCCAGCGGATTGACCCCGCCCGCCGAGCACCCCGTCGGCGGCGGGAAAATCTGCCACTCGACGCCCGCATGATAAGCCGCGACCACCACGCCGACGCCGAATACGAGGCCGATCAGCACGTTCAGCGCGACGAGGAAGCGGCGTTTCGGCACGAAGCGCCAGATGGCCAGGCCCGTGGCGGTCATGAAGATCAGCGCCCAGTAGACTTCCCGCTGGCGCAGGCAGAGCGGGCAGGGCGGCAGGCCGCCGAACGTCTCGAACGCATGCGCCGCCGCGAGGATCAGGGCCGAAGCCGTGAGCGCGAGGACCGGCCAGCGCCAGCCGGTGAGCAGGTTGGTCAACGATGTCATGACGCCATTGTGCCGGCGAGGGCCCGGCCCGCAATGCGGCGGAGCGTCACCCGCCATCCGGCAATTGACAGGGGCAGCCCCCCTGCGGCAGGAACCGGGCTCTGCAACAGGCCCCTGTGGTGAAATGGTAGACGCGGCGGATTCAAAATCCGCTTCCGCAAGGAGTGCTGGTTCAAGTCCGGCCAGGGGCACCACTTTTTATTTGATCCCGTATCGGCCCTTTGGGCCTCACATGGACCCTGCTCAGGGCTGCTGCCCCAACCTCAACTTGATACGGGCGGCGGCGCAGGCGGGGTGAGGCGAGGCAAAGCGGACGCCCCCGCTTGTGCAACAAGATCCGGCCCCTCAGACAACAAAATCCGCAGAAGGCCCGGGTGCCTGAGAGATTTCTCCGGAAAACCTGCGCCACACCCCTCCGGGCCGGGTTATACTCAGCCTCACACCCGCACACCGCCAAACCGTAGGTCGGATAGAGGCCAAAGGCCGAAATCCGACACCTCAGAGAGAGGCGAGAAAGAACCGATACGAAGTGATAAAAAATGAGAATCAATGAGAAAGATCCGACACGCGCAATACAAAGCCTGAGACAGGATGAGGCCTCCTGACGAGGCAAAGAGAGCACTTGCGCCTACAGAAAACAGGGCTGCGGAGACATAAAACCCATCCCCGTCAAACCGCTATGAAAACCGCCCCCCGAACCTTGCGCAACACCTCCGCCCACGGATCTAAAAAAAACCCCCGGAATCAAGACCCACACCTGCCATCCCCGAAGGCGGCGGCAGGTGAGGGTCTTGTAATGCGCTGAGGGCGCTTACTCCGGGGCGTCTTCGGTGGCTTCTTCCACAGCGTCGCCGACGGCGTCGATAGGGTCGGTGTTTTCGTTGCCGGTGACTTGGTCGATCGCTTCGCCGGTATTCTCGAGCAGGCCGTCATCGGTGTCGATTTCGCCGGTGACGGTTTCCTCGATGGCCGAGTCCATCTCTTCGCCCTGCTTTTCGGCGCTGCCGCCGCAGGCCGCGAGGGCGAAGGCGCCGAGGAGGAGAGGGGCGAGGGTTTTCAGGGATCGCATGTCGGTTCCTTTAAGGAGGGGCGGGACGCCCCGGTCACGTTGACCCCGCGCCTTCCCGATTGCAACCAATTGCCGGTCTCGCGCGTTTATATCCGCCGGGAAAAGCGCATACGGGTCTCGCTCACCCGCGGGCAGCGCCCTGTTTCAGGCGTTGCAGCGTTTCCACTCAGGTCCATCGGTCATCCATGAACGGCTTTTCCGGCAATTCGAATACGCGCGCGACGGTGCTGATCGCGGTGCTCCTGTCCGGCGCAGCGGTCTACCTGCTGCAAGGGATCATCACGCCGTTGCTGCTAGCGGTGTTCCTGCTGGTGATGGTGGCGGACATGGCGGGCACGCTGCACCGCTGGGTGCCGAAAGTGCCGCTGGCGCTGTGGACCGGCATCTCGGTGCTGATCATCGCGGTGGCATTTGTCGTGCTGACACTTTTCCTGATCGACAATCTGACAGGCCTGATCGCCGGAGGTGGGAACTATAATGCCAAGCTGAACGCGGTGTTGCGGGCTGCGGGCGACCTGCTCGGGGTTCGCGCGACACCGAGCTTCGAGAGCCTGATGGATTCGGTGCAGACCCCGGAAGTCGCCGGCGCAGTGGTCTCCTGGCTGCAGGGGGGGCTGTCGGCGGCCGCGTTCGTGCTGATCTATCTGGGTTTCCTTCTGTTCTCCCAGCGCAGCTTTTCGGCAAAGCTCACGATCCTGAAGCCGACGGGCGAAGGCGCGCTGGATGTTGACCAAATCATTGCGCGCATCCAGAAGGCGGTGACCGGGTATGTCAGTGTACAGACGACGACCGGGCTGATGATCGCGGTGGCGTCCTGGGCGGTGATGGCGCTGATCGGATTGCCTCAACCGATCTTCTGGGCCTTCCTGATCTTCGTGGCGAGCTATGTACCGATCGTCGGCGGGGTGGTCTCGATCTTCGTACCGGCGCTGTTCAGCGTGATGGTCTTCGAAGGGTTTGGCCGGCCGCTGATCCTGCTCTCGTCGCTGATGGTGATCGGCTTTGTCGTCGGCAACATCATCCAGCCGCGTATGCAGGGTGTGGGGCTGAACCTGGACCCGGTAGTGGTGCTCCTGTCGCTCGCCTTCTGGGGCGTGCTGCTCGGCGCGACGGGGGCGTTCCTCTCGACGCCGCTGACGGTGGCGGCGATGGCGTTCCTGGCCGAGTTCAAGACAACCCGCTGGCTGGCCGTGCTGCTGTCGAATGATGGCAACCCCTATCCGACGAAGCCGCGGCGCATCGTACGGCGTACGCGCGTGCCGGTCTGAGCCGGCGCAACTGAGTTTGGCGGTTGATCGCTTTCTGCGTCCGTTGGATGTTCGCGGTGAAGGGCAGGGCCATCCGCATGCTAATTGCGCCGTCACCGACGATCGGCCGCATCGGTCACGAAGGTGAGCCGATTGTCGTCATTGATGGCTTCAGCTCCAATCCGGTTGCGCTGGTCGAGGACGCCGCCTCGCGCGCCTTCTCGCCATTGGGGCCGCACTATCCGGGCGTGCGCGCGCCGCTGGCCGGCAAGTATCTCGCCGAGCGGATGGACCTTCTGCAGCGGTTGCTGGCGGACGTGTTCGGGCTGCGCGATGGCGCGAACCTGCTGGAGTGCAATTTCTCGCTGGTGACGACGCCGCCGGAGTCTCTCGGCCTGACGCAGCGTTTGCCGCATTTCGATGCGGCCGATCCCGGGCGGATCGCGGTGCTGCATTACCTGTGCGGTCCGGAGGCGGGCGGCACGGGTTTCTACCGGCACCGCAGCACCGGGTTCGAAACGGTGAGCCCGTCGCGGATGGAAGACTATTCCGGCATGCTGGAAGCAGAGCTTGCCCAGCGCGGCGACCCGGAGCCGGGTTACATGCGCGGCGACACGGCGCTGTTCGAGCAGACCTACCGGGTCGAGGCGGCGTTCAACCGGCTGGTCATCTACCGGGGCTGGACGCTGCATACCGGGCTGGTCCCGGCGGGCCATCCCTTGCCGGCCGATCCGCGTGCCGGGCGGCTGACGGTCAATACATTCCTTCAGGCGCAGTGAAGCCCGACAGAGGGTAGTCGGCTTCGGCGATGTAGCGCGAGGGGCCGCCGTCGCGCTTCTGGCTGGAATAGAGATGGAAGGCGCCGGCCTGCCAGGGCTCGCTGCTGTAGGCCTGATGGCGCTCGGTCCAGGCGCGGGCATCCTCGAGCGGCGTGGCGTGGCAGTAGGCGAGCGTCACGTGCGGCGTGAAGGGTTTGCGTTCCAGCGGGATCGACAGGCGGCGGGCGGCGCGCTCGCAGGCCGAGGCGAGGCCGCGCAGCTCGTCGCTCTCGCGCACGCGGGCCCATACGGCGGTGGGCTCGCGGCGGCCGAACCAGCCCGCGCCTTCCAGGCTGAGCGTGGGGGCGGGCGCTTCGATTTCACCGAGGAGTTCGTCAAGGTCGCGCGCCTGGGTGTGGCGCAGCTCGCCGAAGAAGCAGAGCGTGACGTGGAAGTGCTCCTCCGGCCGCCAACGGGCGCCGGCAAGGTCCTTCTGGAGTTTGCGAAGCGGCCGGGAAATTTCCGGCGGAACGGGCAGGGCGGCGAAGAGGCGAAGCATGGGAGAGGTTTTTTCACGCCGGCGCGCAAAAGAAAACCCGGCCGTTCCGGGCCGGGTTTTGGGTTCGTCGCTTCAGACGTGATCAGCTGGCAAGATGGTCCAGCCTGCCGAAATGCTCGGCGAGCAGATAGTAGAAGGCGACGCGGCACTTCTGGCCGCCTTCGGCTTTCATCTGGTCGCAGATTTTCGCGATGCCGGCGTCGAGCTCTTTCTGATTGAGCGCGAGGCCGAGCTTCGTTCGGCACCATTTATCGCGGATCCGGTCGAGCTCGCCGTCATCACTGCAGGCGACGACCCGGCTGTCCTTGTTACGCAGGGCAATCCCCAAATGCCCTACGATCTTTTCAGCGGCTGCCTTGTTATACCCTTTTGCATATTTCTCGATGTTTTCGGCATACGCCGACGCATCAGCCATGCTCTTCCCCTTTAAGTCGTGGCTTGTTTTACTGCGAACGGTAGAAGTCGCAGTTGCGCGGGAGTTTATGGTCCGGCCTTTCCAAGTCAACAGTGACTAGCTGTTCACTGGATCCGGCATTTGCAGCCACTCGGCGGCCATTCGGCCCGTCCATACAAGTATTTGAACTCGCCAGACCTATGTTTGGGTAATCAAATATTAACCAAGATCAGCCTTCGCGAAACGGGTGAAATCTCCAGCACGCCGGGAACCTGGAGATGCAAAACCTGAGGCTCGTCCACTACAGATTCTGTTGCACCCAGCACCGAGTGCCCCCATATGTTGTCCAAACGGCGCCCGCTGGGCGTCCGCGATCATGGAAAGGGTTCAACAACCGATGAATGACTTCAACCGGACTTTCGGAGGGATCGACGCACGGTCTGCCGACACCTCCGTCAACGTGGGCCTGCGCACCTTCATGCTGGGGGTCTACCAGAAGCTCGCCCTCGGCATCGCGCTGGCAGGCGGCCTCGCCTTCCTCGTCGGCTCCAACATGGTGCCCGCGCTTACCCAGCTCGTGCTGTTCTCGCCGCTGCGCCTGGTCATCCAGTTTGCACCGATCGTGCTGATCCTCGGCTCGGCCTTCCTGATGAAGCGCCCGTCGCCGCTGGCCACCGGCATCGTCTACTGGACCATTGTGTCCCTTCTCGGCCTCAGCCTGTCGATCTGGGTTTACCTGTCGCTGGCCGGAACGGGCGTTGAAACACGCACGGGCCGCGGGATCTCGCCGACCCTCTACACGATGGCGAAAGCCTTCCTGCTGACCTCGTCGGCCTTCGGCGCGCTCAGCCTGTTCGGCTACATGACGAAGACCAACCTCAAGCCGATCGGCGTGTTCGCCGTGTTCGCGCTCTGGGGCCTCGTCGGCGTCAGCCTGCTCAGCCTGCTGTTCCCGCCGTCGGGCTTCCTGGAAGTCGCGATCATGGTCGGCGTGCTGGCTGTTTCGGGCATCCTGATTGCCTTCGACACGCAGAACCTCAAGGAAGGCTACTTCCAGAATGAAGGCGATGCGCGCTCGCTGGCCGTGATGACGAACTGGGGCGCCCTAGGCTTCTTCATCTCGTTCTACAACATCTTCACGATCCTGATGTCGATGCTTTCGAGCGACTGACATCCGGCTTGCCGATGACCTGACACGCGCCCCGTGAGCCCCGCTCACGGGGCGTTTGCTTGTCCGCCGCATTGCACGCGGGCGCGGCCTCGGGTAGGGGTCCCGCGACATCGTTCCCAGGCCCATTCCGAGGAGACCCCCATGGCCCGCAACAGAATTGCCCTTATTGGTTCCGGCATGATCGGCGGCACGCTCGCCCACGTGTGTGCGCGCGAGGAACTCGGCGACGTGATCCTGTTCGACATCGCGGAAGGCCTGCCGCAGGGCAAAGGCCTCGACATCGCGGAATCGACCCCGGTCTATGGCGCCTCGGTCGGCCTGAAGGGCGTCAACGACTATGCCGGGATCGCCGGCGCCGACGTCTGCATCGTGACCGCCGGCGTGCCGCGCAAGCCGGGCATGAGCCGCGACGACCTGCTGGGCATCAACCTCAAGGTCATGAAGGCCGTGGGCGAAGGCATCAAGGCGCACGCGCCGAACGCGTTCGTGATCTGCATAACCAACCCGCTCGACGCGATGGTCTGGGCGCTGCGTGAATTCTCCGGCCTGCCGCACTCGAAAGTGGTCGGCATGGCGGGCGTGCTGGATTCGTCGCGCTTTGCCTATTTCCTGTCCGAGAAGACCGGCGTGTCGGTGGCCGACATCCATGCCTGGACGCTGGCGGGTCACGGCGACGACATGGTGCCGATGGTGCGCCACTCGACCGTCGGCGGTCTGCCGCTGCCGGAGCTGGTGAAGCAGGGCTGGATGACGCAGGCCGAGCTCGACGCGATCGTAGACCGCACGCGCAAGGGCGGCGGCGAGATCGTCAACCTGCTGAAGACCGGCTCGGCCTATTACGCGCCCGCCGAGAGCGCCATCGCGATGGCGAAATCCTATCTCTCCGACCAGAAACGCGTCCTGCCGGTGGCAGCCTATTGCCGCGGCGAGTTCGGCGTGAAGGACATGTATGTCGGCGTGCCGACGCTGATCGGTGCCGGCGGCGCCGAGCGGATCGTCGAGTTCGACCTGAACGCTGACGAGAAAGCGATGTTCGAGAAATCGGTCGCCTCCGTGCAGGGGCTGATCGAGGCTTGCAAGGCGATCGATACCTCGCTCGCCTAGGTTCTACGGATTGACGGGGCGGCGCGCAGGTTTTCCGGTCACCCCATGACAGGAGGAATGCATGCGGTTCATCTTGACTGGCGTCGGCCTGCTCGCCCTGGCCTTCGCGGCGGCTTGCGGCGGCAGCCCGCCTCCGGAGACGGCCGCTCCTGCAGCGGCCGATGAGCCCGTTGCACCGCCCGTTCAACTGGCGCCGGTATGCCAGAACCTCGAACGTATCGTCGCCGCGCGCCGGGATACGCCGGCGTTTGCGAGCCTGCCGGATGGCTTCGAGCTCAAGGACGGCGCCAGCTGCGGCGCGGCGGATCAGGTGATCAAGCTCGGCGCTGATCAGACGCCAGTGACGTTTTCCGGATATGCTTGCGTATTCGATCTAGGGCCGGACGCGACCGAAGACACAGCCTGGCCGGTCTGGCAGGGAGTGATGTCAGATGCGTCCGAGTGCGGCGCAAACGGCTGGACCATGCTGACGAACACCGACATTTCGAGCGGCGCGCCTACACGGAGCATCCTCCTTTTCCGCGATGCGGACGCACCGCGGCTTGTGAAACCGGAAGGGCCAACCGAGCCGGTACGGTTCGATTGGTCGCAAGACGGCGGTCAGAAGATCCTGCTGTTCGTGGCCGCGCCTTGAAAGGCATCGTCATCGAGACGCCGCGCCTGATCCTGCGTCCTCCGTTGGCGGAGGATTTCGCCGGGTTCTGCGAGTTGATGGCGGACGAGAATTCGGCAAAATTCATCGGCGGCGTGCAGCCGCCGGAAGTGGTCTGGCGCACGCTGTGCGTCATGGCCGGGGCCTGGACGATCAACGGCTTCTCGATGTTCTCGGTGATCGAGAAAGAGACCGGCCGCTGGGTCGGCCGGCTCGGGCCCTGGCAACCGGCAGGCTGGCCCGGCACGGAAGTCGGCTGGGGGCTCGTAACCTCGGCGCAGGGCAGGGGATACGCCATCGAGGGCGCTTCCGCCGCGATGGATTATGCCGTGGACATCCTCGGCTGGACCGAAATCATCCACACTATCGACGACAAGAATACGGCGTCGATCAAGGTGGCGGAGCGGCTGGGTTCCGCCTACCTGCGCAAGGCTGTGGCGCCGCCGCCCTTCAAGGACACCATCTGGGACGTATACGGACAAACGGCGGACGCCTGGCGCGCCCGCCGCAAGGCCTGATCAGCACTTGTCGTCATCCTCGTATTCGAGCTTGATGACCTCGCCGGACCGGCCCGAAATGTCGATCTCGATTTCCTGGCCGTCGCCGGTGCAGCCTTCGATTTCCCAGTTGCCGTTGCCGCGCTTGATTTCCTTGAACCAGGCGAGCCCGAAGCTGTTCGCGATGTCGATCGCCTCGTACTGGCTGACGTTGTAACCCCGGCCGCGATGATCGTCGTCATCATCCGCGAAAGCTATCGGGGCGGGGGCAGTGATGGCCAATCCGATGAAGGCCATGGCAAGGACGCGTTTCATGTGTTTTTCCTTGTTGCGGGTCTTTTTTCAGCACGCGGGCGCGGATGTCCTGCGGGGCTGCAGGCAAGATGCCGAAGGTGCCTGAACCGAATTTGAACGCATCGTTCAGGCGGCGAGGGGAGGGGGCAGGCGATGGCAGGCGAAGATATCGATACAAGCGTTCCTGAAGACCGGGGGACGCGCGTGCGTCTCGCGCTCGATGCGGCGCTGGAAGCGCTGAAGCTGGCGCGCCGCGAGGCGGACGGTGCCGCGCGCGATCCGGCCCGGCTCCGGTGGGCGGCGCTCGGAATCGTCAGTACACTGCAGGGCGCGCTGGTGGCGGCCCTCTCGGGTTTTGAGACGGCGAACGTGGACGCGGTGCTCAATCCGTCTCAGCCGGAGCGGATCGCGCCGGTGGCTTTCCTGCTGCGGCGGGCGCGGTCCGGCGAATACCTGAATTCGCCGGAGCGGGTGGAGCTCTCCGGCAGCCGCCAGCGCGCGCTGGAGCGGGTGATCGATGTGCGCAATGCTGCGGTGCATGCACTGTCGGTGGAGATACCGGAAACGTTTGTGCGTGACATGCACGTGGCCGCCGGCTTGATCCGGCATCTCGTTCTGGAGGCGCCGGCCTTTGATCCTGCGCCGGTGCGCGTGGTGTCGGCGTTGATTGCCGATGAGCTCAAGGCGCTAGATGCTGCACTGAAGGAAATGCCCGCCGATTAACGTCAAAGTGACGCCTGTCGGGCAAGGCTTCCCCGATGCGCCGCGTCTCATCCCTACTTGCCTGCCTGTTGCTCGTTCCGCTGATCGCTGCGGCGCCGGACACGTTCACGCGCGCCGATCTTGAAGCGCTGGAAGCCGAGCGCCGCGCGGCGGTGGCCGAGCTGGCGGCACTGGAATCGCAAGGCGAAACGACGGTCGTAGACCTGCGCGCGCTCGACGAGACGCTGCTGTCGACCGCGATGGAAGCGCGCCGCCGGGAAGAACAGGCGAGCCGTGCCGAGATTGCGCTCGTCACCTTACGCGCGCGGCGGGAGACGGCGCGAAGCGAACTGCTGACCAGCGAGACGACGCTCGAGGATCTGCTGGCGGCGCTGGCGGCTGCCAATCGCCGGAGGCCGCCGGCGCTGGTCGTCAGCCCGGGTAACTCGAGTGTGGCGATCCGCCGGGCGATCCTGATGCAGGCGACCTATCCGAAACTGTCGGACCGGGTGGCCGCCATCTCGAAGGAGATCGCCGAGCTCAATACGCTGGAGGCCAACATTGCCGCAGAGCAGGCACGCCTTGGCGCGGCTGAAGCGACGATAGCGCTGAAGAAGGAAGAGATCGAACGCCTGGCCGCCAGCAAGCGGGCCGCGTTCGAAGGCATTTCCGGAAGCCTCGACGGGCTGCGCGACCGGGCGGAGCGTCTCGGCAAGGAAGCGGGCACGCTGCGCGAACTGCTCGCCGCACTTGAATCGAATGCGCCGGACGCGCCGCGCGTGAAGCCGGGTAACCGGCCGCAGCTCGCGGCGCTGCGCACGTCGAAGCCCGGCGCCTCGAAACCGGCTGCGATTGCTGCGCCTGCGAAGAACACCGCCGCGCCGCTCGGCAAGTCGGCGCTGGGCGGCTTGCAGCAGCCGGCGGCGGGCACCCTGCTGCACGGTTTCGGTGACACGCTCGCGAGCGGGTCGAAGACCGAATATGTCGTGTTTGCAACCCGCGCCGAGGCTCAGGTCGTGGCGCCGGTCGGCGGGGTGGTGGAGTTTGCCCGGCCTTTCCGGACGTACGGGATGATGCTGATTGTCCGTACAAGTGACGGATATAATGTTATTCTCTCGGGCATGAGCCGGATTTACGTGTCCGAAGGCCAGTCCGTCACCGCCGGTGAACCCGTCGGCCGGATGCCGGACCGGGACGATCCGGCACCGGAACTGACTGTGGAATTAAGGCTTGGCGACAAGGTGCTTGATCCGGCAGAGTGGATGTCTCGCGGCAACTAGAGGGTCGCTGAAATGATGATGGAGTGGAACATGCGTTCATTGCTGACCGGAACGGCCCTTGGCGGGGTTCTCGGGGCGGCCGCCGTCGGCTTCGCAGCGATGGCTTGGCCTCAAGAAGAGGCTGGCAAGCCGGAAGACCCGCGCACGGCCACCTATCAGCAGATCGAACTGTTCGCGGAAATCTTCGCCCGCGCCCAGCGCGACTATGTGGTGCCGATTGACGAGCAGGAGGCGATGTCCGCTGCCATCAACGGCATGCTGACCTCGCTGGACCCGCACTCCGGCTACCTCGATCCCGAAGATTTCCAGTCCCTGCAGGTGCAGACGTCCGGCGAGTATGGCGGGCTCGGTATCGAAGTGACGATGGAAGACGGCTTCGTCAAAGTCATCTCGCCTATGGACGGCACGCCGGCTGCGAAAGCCGGCATCGTGCCGGGCGATTACATCACCGCCATCAATGGCAAGCCGATCATCGGCCTGACGTTGAACGACGCCGTGAAGGAAATGCGCGGCGAGCGCGGCACCGAACTCGAGATCACCATCCTGCGCGAAGGCATCGATCCGTTCCCGGTCAAACTGGTGCGCGAAGTCATCCAGCAGAAGTCCGTCACCTGGCGCACCGAGCCGGGCGATATTGGCTATATCCGGGTGTCGACTTTCAACGAACGCACGACGCTGCTGCTCGAAGAGGCGCTGGACGGGCTGAGCCGCGGGCCAAAGCCGAAGGGCATCGTGCTGGACCTGCGCAACAATGGCGGCGGGCTTCTGGATGAGGCGGTCAAGGTGGCCGATCATTTCCTGTCCGGCGGCGAAGTCGTCTCAACCCAGGGCCGGCGCCCGGTGGATGTCGAGCGGCGCAATGCTTCCAAGGGCGAGTCCTTCAAGGGCGTGCCGATGGTCGTGCTGATCAATGGCGGCTCGGCCTCGGCGTCTGAAATCGTGGCCGGCGCGCTGCAGGACCGCGAGCGGGCGCTCGTGATCGGCACCACCAGCTTCGGCAAGGGCTCGGTCCAGTCGGTCATCCCGCTGGGCGCAGATCGCGGCGCTATCCGCCTGACCACGGCGCGCTATTACACGCCGGCCGGACGGTCGATCCAGGCCCTCGGGATCGAGCCGGACCTGATGATCACGCAGGTCCGCCTGACACAGGAAGAACTCGAGAAGATCGAGCGCTGGTCCGAGGCCGATTTGCCGCACGCCCTGCAGAACGAATCCGGTGAGGAGCGCAAGGAATTGCGCATGCCGGACGAGCAGCCGCCGGAAGGTTATGAGGGCGAGGATTTCCAGCTTGAGCGGGCGATCCAGATGCTGCGCGAGGGCAAGACCACCGCGTCGCGGATGGCGGCAAAGGCCGGCTGATCCGGCCCATTCCGGCTGCATATCCTTAGCGGTCCGTTACACCGCTTAGGGAATTTGTTTGCGACCTGTTAACCCTGTGGGGCGATGGTCGGGGTCTGATATTCAGCCCCGTTCCAAGAGGTCGAGCCCATGGGTTACCGGCGAGAGTCCGAGCCATCGCCATTTCGCACAGGGGTCGTCCATGCGGGCATGAGCCTCGCTGTGTTCGGCGGTCTCGCCGCGTCGCTTGGCCTCGGCATCCATGTGGTGGCCGATCCGTCAGCCGCGAGCCCGAGCCAGACGCTGGCTCTGTTCGAGACCGAAGAGACGGGTGACACGGCCAGCATGGCGCGCCTGTCCGATCCGGGCGAGCATCCGGGCGGCGACCTGCTTCCCGGCGCGCAAGACACCAGCACTGCCATGGAAATGGCCTATGTGCCGACTGAGGGCGAAGCGGTCCGCATTGAAGTGACCGGCGGGCAGGGCGGCCCCACGGTCGGCGACGCAATCCGGATCAATGGCCGTATCGTGCGGGCGGGCGAATCGCTCAGCCAGGTCCGCAGTGTTCCGCAGGCGGACGGCACGATCAAACTGGCCGCGACCACCACCGTGACCTCCGAGCCGCCCAAGGCAAAGTCCAAGAGCAAGGCGCCGGCGGATATCTACGCCCGCAAGTTCGCCAACCCCGAAGGCCTGCCGATGGTGGGCCTCGTGATCGGCGGCCTCGGTATGAACGCCACGCAGACGCAGCTGGCGATCGACGACCTGCCAGCGGATGTGACGCTGTCGTTTGCGCTGGACTCCAAAAAGCTCGACTACTGGATCAAGACCGCCCGCGCCGACGGCCATGAAGTGCTGATTGAAATGCCGATGGAGGCCTACGATTACGGCCGCATGAAAATGCACCCGGACACACTGCTGGCCGGCGCGGACGCGAAATCGAACCTCACGCGCCTCGAAGCCGTGCTGGCGCGTACCTCGGGCTATTTCGGCATCGTCAATTATCAGGGCGCCAAGTTTGCCGCCGACAAGGCGTCGGCCACGCCGGTGCTGGAGCGCCTCAGCGAGAAAGGCCTCGCCTTTATTGATGATGGCAGCTTCGAGCGCACCAGCCTGGAAAGCCTCTCCCGGGCCAGCGGCCTGCGCTATGCGCGCGCTGCCGGGCCGATCGATGCCCGCCAGACCCCGGCCGATATCAGCGCCGAGCTGATGGACCTTGAATCCCTGGCGCTGGAGAAGGGCGCGGCTTTCGGATCGGGCTATGCATTCCCGGTAACCGTTGAGGCGGCGAAGGTCTGGATCTCGCAACTGGACGAAAAAGGCCTCGTGCTGGCCCCGGTTTCCGCGATCACCAATACACGCCCGGTCGAGGTGCGCACTGGCAGCCTTGATAAGTCTGGTCTATTTAACGGCGGGTGACCCAGCCGAAGTTTGACTCCACGCTCTATCGCCCGAACGTTGGCCTCGCCCTGTTTTCCAAGGCGGGGCACGTGTTCATAGGGCGCCGTGTGAATGGCCGGGGGCCGTTCCAGTGGCAGATGCCGCAGGGCGGGATCGATGACGGCGAAAGCGCCGTGACGGGCGCCCTGCGCGAACTCGAGGAAGAGATCGGCGTACCGGCCAAGCTGGTCGATGTCCTCGAAGAGACGCCGGACTGGCTGCATTACGAATTTCCGCCCGACCTGAAGAAGCGTTTGCCGGGGCCGTATCACGGCCAGCGGCAGAAATGGTTCGCGCTGCGTTTCAAGGGCTCCGACAGCGATGTGCGGCTGGACCGCCATACGCCGGAATTCGACGCTTGGCGCTGGGCAAAGCTGGAAGAAACGCCGGACCTGATCGTGCCGTTCAAGCGGCCGGTCTATCTGGAAGTGGTAGAGCGTTTCCGCCGATGGACCGAACCGGTGCTGCCGGGGCGTGTACCGCAGGGCTGATGGGGAGGGGACATGCCGACACTGCTGATGATCCACGGAATTGGGTGCGATGCCAGCGCCTGGGACGCGATGAAGCCTGCCTTCGAGGCCGGCGGCTGGACCTGCGAGGCGATCACGCTGTTTCCGGACCAGCGCGTGCGCGAGAACCCGCCTGCCAGCCTGCCGGAACTCGGCATCGCCGACTATATCGAGGCCTCGGCCGCTGAAGCGCGGCGGCTGGCCGCGCGCGATGGCGTCAAGCCGGCCGTGATCGGACATTCGATGGGCGGGCTGATTGCCCAGGTGCTCGCCGAGCGCGGCGAGGTGTCAAAGGCCGTGTTCCTGACGCCGGCGCAGACCAAGGACTGCGCCGTGATCGGACTGTCGGTGGCGTGGACCTTCTTCAATGTCATCACGAAACAGGACCGCACCCGGTCCTACAAGATCTGGAAGACCGGATTCAGATCCGGCATCCTGAACCGTGTGCCGAAAAGCCGTCATGACGCGATCTATGAGGGCGCCCTGTTCGATTCGGGCAAAGTCTACGGCGATATCTCGGACGGACTTTCGGTCGACGAAAGCAAGGTGGCGATCCCCACACTGACGATTGCCGCAAGCCAGGACCGCGCGACGCTGCCGCAGGGCGTGCGCAAGGTCGCCGCGAAATATGCGCGCAGCCCGGTGGCCGGTGATTTCATCGAGTACGCGGACCACGCGCACTGGATCATAGCTGAACCGGGTACGGACAAGGTCGCGGCGGATATTCTCGACTGGCTGGCGCGCGCCGCATGACGGAAGAAGAAGTCCACGGGGTTCACGACTATGTGGCCGACCCGCGCAACGCCGATGTACTCATTTCGGTGAACGGCGCGCTGAAGCGGCGCGAGGAAGCGGTCGTCTCGGTTTTTGATTCCGGCTACCTGCTGGGTGACGGCGTGTGGGAAGGTCTGCGTGTCCTGGACGGCGGGGTCGCCTTCTGGCCGGAGCATCTGAAACGCCTCTACGCGGGCGCCAAGACGATCGACATGGATATCGGCCTGACCCGCGAGGAGTTGACCGCGCGGCTGATGGACTGCCTCAAGGCCAACTGTATGCAGGACGGGGTGCACATCCGCCTGATGGTGACGCGCGGGATCAAGAAGACGCCCTATCAAGGTCCGCGCTTCACGATCGGCAAGGCGACCATCGTGATCATCCCGGAATACAAGACGCCGGTGCCGGACGTGCAGGCGCGCGGGGTGAGCCTGTTCACGGTGCACGTGCGGCGCACCGGACCCGCCGAGCAAGATCAGAAGCTCAATTCGCACTCGAAGCTCAACTGTATCATGGCCTGTATCCAGGCGGACAAGGCAGGCGCCGACGAGGCGCTGATGCTGGACCCAGCCGGCTTCGTGGCGACGTGCAACTCGACGCATTTCTTCATCGTGAGGGACGGCGAAGTGTGGACGTCGCCGCCGGAATACTGCCTCGGCGGGATCACGCGCGGCAATATCCTGCGCGTCTGCCGGGAGGCTGGCATTCCGGCGGTTGAGAAGCGGTTCTCGCTGTTCGATGTCTACTCCGCCGACGAGGCCTTCATCACCGGGACATTTGCCGGCGTCACGCCGGTGCGCGAAGTGGACGGCCGCGTGATCGAGCACCTCGATGGTCCGGTCTCGCAGCGCATCCGCGCGCTCTACAAGGCACTGCAGGCGAGAAGCCTGACGCCGATTGCATGAGCGCGTCCGTCCGGATCGCCATGTGGTCGGGTCCGCGTAACCTGTCGACCACGATGATGCGCAGCTTTGGCCCGCGCGCCGACACCGCAGTCGTCGACGAGCCGTTCTATGCGGCCTTCCTCAAGATCACAGGGCTGGACCATCCGATGACGGAGGAAATCCTGGACGCGCATGAAGTCGATCCCGGCAAGGTCGTTGCGGCGATGACCGGCCCGGTGCCCGGCGGCAAGCGTGTCTTCTACCAGAAACACATGATCCACCACATGGTGGACGGGATTCCCATGGACTGGCTGGACCGGATTGAGCGTCACGTGCTGCTGGTCCGCCATCCGGCGCGTGTCATCGCCTCCTACCAGCGGAAGATGGAGACGCTCAGCCTTGAGGCGCTGGGTATCCCGCAGCAGATGGACCTGTCGCGGCGTCTCGGGCCCGTGCCGGTGATCGATGCCGACCGCGTGCTGGAAGACCCGGAGGGCGTACTGTCCCGCCTCTGCGCGGCGCTCGATATCGGGTTCGATCCGGCCATGCTGAACTGGCCAGCGGGCCCGCGCGCAGAAGACGGGGTCTGGGCGCCGCATTGGTATGACGCTGTCTGGGCGTCGACGGGCTTTGGGGCGCCGGCGGGACCCTTGCCGGTGCTTTCAGGGCGCGCCGCCGAACATGAAAAGGAGGCGCTCGACATCTACGAGCGCCTCCTGGAATCGCATGTCTGAGGCGAAGCTTACTCGGTAGCGGCCGTGACCGTGGCGACACCCGAAGAGCCTTGCGAGGTGGTGTAGGGCGTCACGTGGCCGACCGTGGTGCCCCAGGTTTCGAAGGTGGCGCAGTTGTCGGTGCCGTTGACGCTGGAGCAGATGGTCTTGCCGGCTTCGTCGGACGTGTAGGCAACCGGCTCGCCGCCGTTGAAGCTGACCGTGCCGTCATCGCTGAAAACAGCGACCAGCTTGTCGCCTTCGGCAGGTGCGAACTCGACGGTGGTGGTGGCGGCCATGGCGGGCAGGGCGGCCAGAGCGAAGGCGGCGAGGATGAGGGTTTTCTTCATGGTGTTTCGTCTCCCGGGGGCGGTTCTGGTTTTAAGGTGAACTCTACGCCGGAGAATTGATAACGCCGCCGCGCGCTGGTTCAACTGCCTTCGACAGAGAAACGCCCCCCACGTTTCCGTGAGGGGCGTTGCAAGCTGTGAATTGACTTGGGTGTCAGGTGTTCTCGCCGCACATGCGCAGGAAGCGGTTGCGCAGGTCCGCGTCGGATTTGAACACGCCGGTGAACTGCGTCGTGATCGTCGTCACGTGCTTGTGGTGCACGCCGCGCGTCGACATGCACTGATGCTCGGCTTCAATGAACACGGCCGTACCCATCGGTGCGAGGCTTTCGGTGATGGCGTCGCAGATCTGCGCCGTCATCGTTTCCTGAGTCTGCAGACGCTTGGCGAAGATTTCAACGACGCGGGCGAGTTTCGAGATACCCACCACGGCCAGCGAAGGCTTGTAGGCCACAAAGGCCTTGCCGAGGAACGGCGCCATGTGGTGTTCGCAATGGCTTTCGACTTCGATGTTGCGCAGCACGACGATGTCGTCATAGCCCTGCACGTCCTCGAAGGTCCGGCTGAGGTATTTCACGGGGTCTTCGCCGTAACCCTCGAACCATTCCTTGTAGGCATTGACGACGCGCTTTGGCGTATCGAGCAGGCCTTCACGGGCCGGATCGTCGCCGGCCCAGGCGATCAGCGTGCGCACGGCCTCTTCAGCCTCTTGCTGGGTCGGTCTGCGTACGGAATCCGCGCGCGGCAGGTCAGTCTTGGGAGTGACGGCGTCCATAGCCATGTATGCTAGTCCTTCACTGAGGGACGGGGGTCGAGCCGGGGCATCGCTGCACGGACTTAACGCCCGCCCGGAGTTGATACCCTCAGGGCGATTGTCGGAACATAAGACGGGGGCCCGCTCGTTTCCAGAGCTTTCTACGCGTAAGGGGGCTACTGGATCAGCAGTTTATTGGCTTTCCCTGCGTCAAGTGTTAAGGACCGGCCATGAACTTGCCCGCGTTTACCGTTTCGTGCTGCTGGACCTGTTGTCGCTGACCCGGCAAAGCGCCATTAGGGCTGGCCTGAACTGCGCCCTGACAATGCCCACGAACCGACAGACTGACACGAGACCGGGATGACCCTGAAACTCCACGACACCATGACGCGCGAAAAGCGCGGATTCCAGCCGCAGGATTCCAAGCGGATCACCGTGTATGTCTGCGGTCCGACGCCCTACAACTTTGCGCACATAGGCAACGCGCGCCCGCCGATCGTGTTTGACGTGCTGCGCCGGCTGCTGATGAAAACCTATGGCGAAGGCGCCGTCGTCTTCGCGCGCAACATCACCGACATCGAAGACAAGCTGATCAAGGCGGCGGTGGACTCCGGCCAGCCGATTGCGGACATCGCGAAGAAGTTTGCCGACATCTACAACGCCGACATGCTGGCGCTGAACGTCCTTCCGCCGAGCGTGGAGCCCTGGGCGACGCAGCATGTGCCGGAAATGATCGAGATCATCGCCAGCCTCGTGCGCAAGGACTACGCCTATGTCGGCAAGGAAGGCGTCTGGTTCTCGGTGGCCGCCATGCCGGACTATGGCAAGCTGTCCGGCCGCAAACCGGAAGACAATGAAGAGGGCGCCCGGGTTGAGCCGAGCGCGGACAAGCGCGCGCCGTCCGATTTCGCGCTCTGGAAATTCGCAAAGCCGGGTGAGCCGGAAGATGCGATCTGGGACTCGCCCTGGGGCAGGGGCCGGCCCGGCTGGCATATCGAATGCTCGGCCATGGCCGCCAAGCACCTGGGCCGCACCATCGACATTCACGGCGGCGGCGTCGACCTGACCTTTCCGCACCACGAGAACGAGATCGCGCAATCCGAATGCGCGCATGGCGAGCTGATGGCCCGCTACTGGCTGCACAACGGCTTCCTCGACATGGGCGGGGAGAAGATGTCGAAGTCGATCGGCAATGTCGTGCTGGTGCATGACCTGCTGAAAGACTGGCCGGGCGAAGTGATCCGTTTCGCGATGCTCAGCGGACACTACCGCGCGCCGCTCGACTGGACGCCGGACTTGCTGAAGCAGGCGAAGGCAACGCTGGACCGGATCTATGGCGCGCTGCGCCGGGTCTGGGCCGCAGAGGGCGGCAAAGCGGCTTATCGCGGTGTGCGCGAAGCCCTCGAGGACGATCTCAACACGCCGGAAGCGCTGGCGGAATTGTCGGGCATAGCGTCGGCGGCCAACACGGCGGCCGACCAGGGCGATACCGCGATGATGGCGGCGACGCGCGCAGACCTGCTGGCCGCCGGTGAGCTGCTCGGCCTGCTGACAGTATCCCCGAAACAATGGGAGCAGGGCGGCAACGCGGATGACGCGGCGCGGATAGACGGCCTCGTCGCGGCGCGGGTCGCCGCGCGGGCGTCGAAAGACTGGGCCGAGGCAGACCGTATTCGCAAGGCGCTGGCCGAAGAGGGCGTGGAAATCATGGACGGCGCAGGAGGCAGCACATGGCGGCGCATCTGATCCGGAGAGGTTTTCTGGGCCTTCTGGCCATGTGTCTGATAACGGCCTGCGCCTCCGCGCCTGCGCCGGCCCCAGCAGAAGACACCTCGGTTGAACCTGCGGCGGTGGTTCGCCTCTTCCTGGTGCGCCATGGCGAAAAGGAAGCGGGCAGCGACCCGGCGCTCACCACAGCCGGCGCTGTCCGAGCAAAGGCCCTGGCCGAACTGTTAAAGGATGAGGGCGTCACCGAAGTCTGGTCGACGCAGACCCGGCGCACGCAGCAGACGGCCGCGCCGTTGGCGGTGCAGCGCGGTCTGCAGGTGCAGCCCTATGATGCCTCCACGCTGCCGGCATTTGCCAGCTGGCTGAAGGATGCACCAGGCGTGAAACTGGTGGTCGGCCATTCCAATACGACGGACGCGCTCGCGGCCCTGCTGGGCGCCGATCCCGGCCCGGCCATCGTGGAGGCAACCGAATTCGACCGGCTTTATGTGATTGCCATTGATGAGAACGGTGTCGTCCGATCACGGACCGAACGGTATGGCGCAGCCTCGCCGGCGGGCCGCGAATGAACCGTGCAGGGTCGGCAGCGCCGGTGACCAATCTCAGGACGCTGATGCGTTCGCTCGTTGCGAATACCGAGGGCGAAACCGTATCGGTCCGGGAGATCCTTACAGCGGTCGGACGGCGCGCCTACGGCCCCGTCCTGCTGCTGCTGGGCTTCGTGGCCGTCAGTCCCCTGACGATCATTCCGGGCGCCAACTGGTTCGTGGCGACGCTGACGCTGATTTTCGCGCTGCAAATTGCTGTGGGGCTCAAGACGCCTTGGCTGCCGAAGAACCTTCTCGATGTGCGTTTCAAGCGCGACCTTCTGGTGAAGAGTGCGCGGACCGGAGAGGAGTACGCCCACATGCTGGACGCGCTGGTGAAGCCCCGCCTGACCTTTCTGACGGCGGCGCCGTTCGTGCAGCTGGTCGGGCTGGTCTGTGTCGCGGCGGCGCTGATCACCTATCCGCTGGGCCTGTTCCCGCTTGGCCCCTTGCTGCCGAGCCTGGCCGTCCTCTTGCTCGGACTGGCGCTCACCGCGCGCGACGGCGTGGTGGTCCTGCTGGCGGTCGCAACCTTTTCGGGCTCCGTCGTCCTGATGCTCAAGATGTTGCCGAAAGTGGCACAGCTCTGGCCGTTTTGACGCGCTGCAACGTGGCGAAATCGTAAATTGACGCTGCGGCAACTGCCGGGCATCCCCACGCCATGGCTTTCGGGTCATTTCTACACCCCACTCCTTCTGAGCCGCCTGCTGCCATTGGCACCCGGCGGCTCCTTTTTGGGCGCCCTTGCCGGGCGGCGCCGCGCGGGCCATCTAGGCGGCCATGAGCGAGCTCTACCACAACCGTATCCTTGAACTGGCGGGCGGCATTCCGCATGTCGGACGCCTGCCGGATGCCGAAGGCTCAGTCCTGAAAGTGTCGCGCGTCTGCGGCTCCACAGTGAACGTGGACATCAAGCTGGACGCTGCTGGCGAGCGCGTGACCGGGATTGCGGTGGACCCCAAGGCCTGCGCGCTCGGGCAGGCGGCGACCTCGATCCTCGCTGAGCATGCCGTCGGTGCCACCGTTTCGGAAATCCGCGCGGCGCGCGACGCGTTGCGGGCGATGCTGAAGGACGGCGCCCCGCCGCCGGAAGGCCGGTTCTGGGAGCTGCGCCATCTGGAGCCAGTCGCGGATTATCCGCCGCGCCACGTCTCCACGCTGCTCGCCTTCGAGGCAGCCGTGGCGGCGATCGACGCCGCCCTGGCGGCCCGGGCAGCGGCCTGACATGGGATTGCGGCGCCGCACCGCCTGCGTCCTTCTCGCCGTCTACAAGCACGGGCCCAGCCAGCTGTTGCAGCTCGCCGGCGCGCGCTGCCAGCACACGCCGACCTGCAGCGAATTCGGCGCCGAATGCGTGGCCCGCCACGGCTGGTGGCCCGGTGGCTGGATGGCGCTCGCCCGGTTTGTCCGGTGCCGTCCGGGGGGCAGCCATGGCTACGACCCCGCGCCGGAAACGAAACCCTCCGTTCCGTTCTGGCAGCCCTGGCGCTACGGGGACTGGGCGTCCGGCCCCAGAGACGGTTCGAGGGGGCTGGTTGAAACCGGCCCCGAGGCGTGACATATGCAGCTCATGAACGCGAACCGCTTCCTCACCGGACTGACCACGCGAACTCGCCAGGGTGCCTGAAGCGCCCTTGGCCCGTACCCCTGTGTGCGCGCCCCTTCATGCACCCGCAAAATTCCTGACACGCCCCGGCAACTGCTCTGAAAACAGGGTGGGAATCCCGGTAAAGCCGCGTTAAGCACGGCCGCGCCAGAACCCTTTGCCGGATCACCCGAATTCTGCCGCCGCGTGCGGCCAGTCACAGAAACGAAGACCCATGATCAACGTTACGCTCCCCGATGGTTCGAAGCGCGAATTCGCCGATGGGGCCTCGCCCCTGGATGTCGCCGAGAGCATCTCCAAATCCCTCGCAAAGAAGGCGCTGGCCGCGCGGGTGAACGGCGAACTGCGCGACCTGAAACGTCCGCTCGACGGCGATGCGACGGTTGCCATCGTCACGGACAAGGACGCCGACGGCCTCGAACTGATCCGCCACGACGCCGCCCACGTCCTCGCCCAAGCTGTGCAGGAACTGTTTCCCGGCACACAGGTGACGATCGGCCCCGTCATCGATGACGGCTTCTACTACGACTTCGCCCGCAAGGAGCCGTTCTCGACGGACGACTTCGAAAAGATCGAAGCGAAGATGCGCGAGATCGTCGACCGTGACCTGCCGATCGAGCGGCAGGTCTGGGGCAAGGAGGACGCCATTGCCCACTTCAAGGCGATCGGCGAGGCCTACAAGGCGCAGATCATCGACGACATCATCCCGCCGGGTGAGGCCATCACCCTCTACGCTCACAGCGACCAGTGGAGCGACCTCTGCCGCGGACCGCACTTGCCCTCCACGGGCAAGCTGCCAAAGGCGTTCAAGTTGATGAAGCTGGCCGGCGCCTATTGGCGCGGCGACAGCAACAACGAGATGCTGCAGCGGATCTACGGCACGGCCTGGTCCAACGAGAAGGACCTGAAGGAACATCTCCACCGCCTCGAAGAGGCGGAGAAGCGCGACCACCGCAAGCTGGGACGCCAACTCGACCTCTTCCACATGCAGGAAGAGGGCAAGGGCATGGTGTTCTGGCACCAGAAGGGGCTGACGCTCTGGCAGGTGATCGAGGCCTATGTCCGCCGCCGCCTGCAGGAGGCGGGCTATGTCGAAGTGCGCACGCCGCAAGTCCTTGAACGGACGTTCTGGGAAAAGAGCGGCCACTGGGACAAGTACCGCGAGAACATGTTCGTCTGCGAAACGGCGGAAGAAGAGACGCTCTCGCTCAAGCCGATGAACTGCCCGGGCCACGTGCAGATTTTCAAGTTTGGCCAGAAGAGCTACCGCGACCTGCCACTGCGCATGGCCGAGTTTGGCGCGTGCCACCGGTATGAACCGTCGGGCGCACTGCACGGGCTGATGCGCGTGCGCGCCTTCACGCAGGACGATGCGCACATCTTCTGCCGCGAGGACCAGATCGAGGAAGAGACGGCGAACTTCATCAAGCTCGCTTCGTCCATCCATTCGGATTTCGGGCTGGAGCGCGATCACATCTCGCTCGGCACGCGCCCCGAGCAGCGCGCAGGATCGGAAGAGTTTTGGGACAAGGCCGAGGCGCAGATGCTGAACGCCGCACGTGCTGCGGGCGTCGAACCGGTTATCGCGGAAGGCGATGGCGCCTTCTATGCGCCCAAGCTCGACTTCCAGCTGAAGGATGCCATCGGAAGGTCCTGGACGTGTGGCACGATCCAGCTGGACTATGTGTTGCCCGAACGGCTCGGCGCGGAATACATCGCCGAGGACGGGCAGAAGCATCGCCCCGTGATGCTGCATCGTGCGATCCTGGGATCGCTCGAGCGCTTCATCGGCGTGCTGATCGAGAATTATGCCGGCGCCTTCCCGATGTGGCTCTCGCCGGTGCAGGTGGTGGTCGCAGCGATCTCCGACTCAGCTGCAGACTATGCCGAAGAAGCCGCGGCCGAGCTGCGCAAAGCCGGTCTCCGGGTCGAAGTCGACACGCGCAACGAGACGATCAACTACAAGGTCCGCGAGCACTCCCTGCAAAAGGTGCCGGTGATCGCCGTCGTCGGTGCGCGTGAAGCAGAGGAGCGCAAGCTCGCCCTTCGCCGGCTCGGTTCCAATGGCCAGCAGATCATCACGCTGGATGAGGCGTTGGTCAGCCTTGCCGAGGAAGCGCTGCCGCCGGACCTCAAGCGGGCCCGCTGATACGCATACGGTGACAAGGCGCGGGGGCGGCGACTAGAGTGCGGGCTATGAACTACGGCCCTGTTCTTGCTGCCGCCTTCGTGCTCTGGCCCGTGATGGCGGTGCTGGGCGGGCAGGGCTTTGCGCCACTGATTGGCCTGACTGGGCTTGCCGCCTTGGTCTTTGCGCGGCCGCGGATGCCGCCGGCGAGTTTTGCGTATATCGGTTTTGCGTTCGTTGCCTGGGTGGCCGTCAGCGAATTCTGGTCGCCCGGCAGCCGTCAGCTCGTGTCGGGTAGCCTGATTGACGGCACCTTCTCGGTCGAGGCGCGCAGCCTCTCGACCGTGCTCCTCGCGCTCACATCGGCCCTCACCATCGCGGCCAGCCTGCGGGCTGCGCCGGCGCCATGGGCGTCCGGCATCGTGGCCACGATGCTGGGCGTGCAAGCCGTCCTGGTGATCGCGTCACCCTACCTGTCTGCACTCGTGCTTTCCGCCGTATACGGAGAAGATGCCAAGGGCCTGTCCGAAGGCGCGCAGAATATCGGACGCGGCGCCAATACCCTGGCGCTCGGCTTGCCGTTGCTGCTGCCCTTGCTGGTGCTGAGATGGAAGGTGGCCGGAATGGTCCTGGCCGGCCTGCTGATCGCAGGCGCAGGTGCGGCCTTTGTCTTGCTCGGCGGCGATTCAGCGCTCTACGCGCTCCTGGGAATGGCAGTCGCGATGGGCCTCATTGTGCTGCTGCCGCGCATGGGATTCCGCTGGCTGTTCGGCGCAATCGCCGGATACATCGCGGCGGCGCCCGTGCTGTATGCCGGACTGATCCGCGCTCTGGACCCGGTGTCGCAGAGCCTGCCGGCCTCGTTCCGCTCGCGTCTCTGGTCCTGGGAAACCGTGATCGCGCGCAGCTCGGAGGCGCCGTTCACCGGGCATGGCATGGGCGCGACGCGCACCTGGAAGGAACCCTTTGCCTCGCGCCCGGACTGGCTCGCCCAGCTGCCGGACTCCTGGACCACATATCCCATCGTGCCCGGCCATCCGCACAACATGGCGCTGCAGATCTGGGCTGAGACCGGCATGATCGGCGCCGTCCTCGCGGCGCTCAGCCTCGTCGCGCTGGCTTTCCATCTGCCAAGGCCGGGTGACCTGCCGCCCGAGATCCGCCTGGCGATCGCCGGGCTTGCGGGCGCTGCCACCGTGATCTTCAGCTTCTCCTACAATCTCTGGAACGAAGGCTTCTGGGCGTCTCTCGCGCTCGCCGCCGCCGCCATCATCCTCTGGCACCGCACCCTGCGGGAGGCCGACGCATGACGGCGACGGTCACGGCGCTGGTCGTTTCATATCATACCGGTCCGCGCCTGGTGGAATGCCTGTATGCGCTGAAGGGTGACCCGGATGTGACCGCCATCGTCATCACTGACAACGGCAATCCTCCGGGTACGGAGGCCTGGCTCGACGCCTTTGTGGCAGCAACGCCCAAGGCGCAGATCCTGCGCTTGCCCAATCCCGGCTTCGGCGCCGGCGTCAATGCTGCAGCGTGTCTTGCCGCGAGCGATCATCTTCTCGTCATCAATCCGGATTGCGTGATCAAGCGCGGCGCGCTCCGCCCACTAGTCGCCGCGCTGGGCGGCGCGCCGTCTCCCGCCATCGCGGGCGGGCGCATCTTTGACCTGAAGGGCAGGGAGGAGCGCGGCGCCCGCCGCGACACGCTGACGCTCGCCCGCGCGCTCGGCCTCGGCCGCTGGACGCTGGAGCACGAACCGCCCCCGCCGGGACCGGTTCGCGTTGGTGCCATCTCCGGCGCCTTCTTCCTGATACGGACGAAAGACTTCCAGTTGCTCGACGGCTTTGACGAAGGCTACTTCATCCATGTCGAGGATGTGGACCTCTGCCGCCGGGCCCTCGAGGCCGGCGGCGCGATTCTTTACGTACCCGGCGCCGGCGCCCTGCACTATGGCTCGACCTCGGATGTGCCCTCCGCCTTCGTCGCCGGGCACAAGGCCAAAAGCCTCGCGCGCTATTTCCGCAAGTTTGCACGCGGGCCCCTCGAACGCCTGATCGTGGAAGCCGCCGTCCCTTTCATCGGCCTCGCCCTGAAACTTCGGGCCTGAACAGAAAAACCCCGGCCATGGGCCGGGGCTTTCCTTACGCGACACATCTCAGAAGCGCCGGAGCGCCTAGACGAAGCCTTTGAACTTGTCCTTGAAGCGCGAGACGCGGCCGCCGCGGTCGAGCGACTTGCCTTCGCCGCCGGTCCAGGCCGGGTGCACTTTCGGGTCGATGTCCAGCACGAGGCGGTCACCGGCTTTGCCGTAGGTCGACTTGGTCTGGTATTCCGTACCGTCCGTCATCACGATCGTGATGAAGTGGTAATCGGGATGGCCTTCTTTTTTCATGGCCTTGGCCTCTTTCCTATAGTCTGGTCAAACCGGGTTGACGCACCCGGGTGCGCTGGCATGTCTCAGCCTGAAATCGAAGTGGGCCGTATATGTGAAAGGCTCAGGCGCCGCAAGAGGCGCCCGCAGGGATTCGGCGGCTGAACCGGGCCCGAAAAGGGAGTAGAGCTGCCAGATGGCCGATTCGGGCACCCAGATCACGGATGATCGCCGCACAACCCTGCCCGAAGGCGGGGAAGCGCTGAGCCGTCCGAAGGGGCGCAGCCTGAAGCCGCTGTCGCTGCTGTGGCCTTATGTCCGCCGCCACTGGATAACGGTCAGCGTCGCGCTGGTCTTCCTGATTGCCGCCGCGGCCGTCAGCCTCGCCATCCCGATGCTGCTGGGCCGCGCTGCTGATGCCGGCCAGGCCGCCGGACCAGACCCGGGCGCGCTGCTCCGGCTGATCGACCAAGCCTTCCTCTGGGTCTTCGCCGCCGCTGTCGGGGCAGGGGTGCTCGGCGCCTTCCGGTTCTATTTCGTCTCCCGTTTTGGTGAACGCATCGCCGCCGACCTGCGGCGCGACCTTTATGCCCACCTGCTGCGCCTCTCGCCGGCCTATCACGCGAAAATGCGCTCCGGGGAGGCGGTCTCCCGCCTGACGGCTGACGTGACGCTGATCGAGAATTTCCTTGGCTCCTCCGCCTCGCTGGCCACCCGGACCCTGATCACCACCATTGGCGCCCTCGGCCTGATGATCGCCGTGAACTGGCAGCTGGGCCTCACCCTGCTGGCGATGCTGCCAGTCGCGATCCTCCCCGTCATGGGCATCGGCCGGATCATCCGGAACATGTCGAACCGCGCCCAGTCCCGCCTGGCCGATGCCGGCGCCGAAGCCGCCGAGACGCTCGACGCCATCGAACTCGTCCAGGCCTACGGCCGCGAGGATCGACAGCTGTCGGTCTTCGCTGAGTCCATCGAAGCTACCTTCGCCGCCGCCATGAAGCGCACCAGCGCGCGGGCGCTGATGATCGTGCTCGTGTCCGTGCTCCTGTTCGGTGGGTTCACCGGCGTGCTCTGGCTCGGTGCCCGCTCGGTCGCGAACGGCGAGATGAGTTTCGGCGATCTTGCCTCCATGGTGATGTACGCCGCCTATGCCGGCTCTGGCCTCGGCATGCTGGCCGAGGTTTACGGCGAAGTGATGCGCGCCGCCGGCGCCGCGGACCGCGCCGCCGAAGTTCTCCGCGAGACGCCGGAGATTGCCGCGCCGGCCCACCCGAAACCGATGCCGCCGGCCGGAAAGGGGGCGCTCTCGTTCGAGCATGTAAACTTCCACTATGGCGAAGACGATGCCTCGGCGCTGGAGGATTTTTCGCTGGAGGTGAAACCCGGCGAGTTCGTCGCGCTGGTCGGCCCCAGCGGCGCGGGCAAGACGACCGTGTTCCGCCTCGCGCTGCGCCTGTTCGATCCGCAAGGCGGCGCCATCCGGCTGGACGGCGTGGCGGCCACCGAAGCCGACCCGCGCGACTGGCGCCGGCGCTTCGCTTATGCCCCGCAGGAGTCCGCGCTTTTCACCGGCACCGCCGCCGACAATATCCGCTTCGGTCGCGATGACGCCGACAATGCGATCCTCGAGCAGGCCGCCCGCATGGCGGAAGCCATGGGCTTTCTCGACGAGAAAGACGGCCTGGCGACCCCGCTCGGCCAGAAGGGGCGCAGCCTGTCCGGCGGCCAGCGCCAACGCATCGCGCTCGCCCGCGCGCTGGTGCGCGATGCACCCGTGCTGCTGCTGGACGAGGCGACCTCCGCGCTCGATTCCGAGAGCGAAGCCGCCGTGCGCCGCGCCATCGAGAATGCCGCGACGGGCCGCACGACGCTCGTCATCGCGCACCGCCTGTCGACCGTGCGCCGGGCAGACCGTATCCTCGTGATGGAGCACGGCCGGATCGTCGAGGAAGGCACGCACGACACGTTGGTCGCTAAAGGCGGCCTCTATGCGCGCCTCGCCGAACTTCAGTTCACGGAGCGTTAGAGCAAATTCCGCTCAAGTGGCCACCGGTTGAGCGCCAGAATTTGCGACAAATCTGGGTCTCAGGCTTTCTTGCGGGCGCGGTCGATGGCGCCGTCCAGCGAGAAGGAGAAGGCTAGCGACAGGATCAGCGGCACCCAGATCGGCAGTTCGCCGATCCCGGGCGCGCCCGCTGCCTTGGCGATATGATCGTCAACGCACCACCACAGAAGCCAGAGCCACATGAGTCCCTCCATCCGGAAATGGCGAATGCCATCCCGCATAGATGGGTGCCTTTCGGCTGGCCGCAAGAAAATCTATTCGGCCGCCTGCAAGGCTGGCTTGCTCCCGGCCTTCGCCGCCACTGTGCTGAACTGCATCACGCCGTCCTCGATGGGCAGCTCGCGCAAGTTCTTGCGGTCGGTGAAATAGTTCTGGTGCAGCTTCCACGGCGCCTCGGTGTGCTGGCGCGGGAACTGGTCCATCACCCGCTGGAAATAGCCCGACGAGAAGTCCACGAATGGCTCGGTCTGGTTCGGGAAATGCGCGAGGTAAGGCATCGCCGAGGTCGCCCCTTTCTCGTCCATCAGGTTCAGCAGGCGGCAGACATACTCGCTCGTCAGGTCCGCCTTCAGCGTCCATGACGCGTTCGTGTAGCCGAAGGTTACTGCCATGTTGGGCACGTTCGACAGCATCACACCCTTGTAGTTCAGCAGCTTGCCGGGATCGACCTTGGCGCCGTCGATCGATACGTTGACGCCGTTCATGAAGATGAGATTCAGCCCGGTCGCCGTGACAATGATATCGGCGGGCAATTCCTTGCCGGACTTCAGAAGGATGCCAGTCTCGGTGAAGCGTTCGATATGGTCAGTCTCGACACTCGCCTTGCCGGATTTCAGCGCTGTGAAAAGGTCCGCATCCGGAACAAGGCAGAGGCGCTGCTCCCAGGGGTTGTAGGCCGGGGTGAAGTGTTTCGCGATGTCATAGTCGGGCCCCAGCTCGTCGCGCACCATGCCGAGCAGCCGCTCTCGCGCCTTCTCGGGGTTCTTGCGGGTCTGGCCGAAGAAGAACTGCTGGAACATGACGTTCCGCCAACGGATGATGTTGTAGGCCCACTGGCCGGGCAGGATCTTGCGCAGGAAGTTCGCTGCGCCGTCTACAGCCGGCCGCGAGACAACATAGGTCGGCGAGCGCTGCAGCATCGTCACATGCGCGGCCTTGTCGGTCATCGCCGGCACTAGCGTCATGGCGGTCGCGCCCGAGCCGATCACGACCACCTTCTTGCCGGAATAGTCGAGCGCCTCCGGCCAGTGCTGCGGATGCAGGATCTGTCCCTTGAAGGCCGCCTCGCCCGGAAACTCCGGCTTGTAGCCCTGATCATAGCGGTAATACCCGCCGCACATGAACAGGAAGCGGGCGGTGGTCATGCTCTGCGCGCCAGTCTTCACATTCTCGCTGGTCACGCTCCAGACCTGGTCGGCATTCGACCAGTTGGCGGCGATGATCTTGGTGTCGAACTGGATATGTTGGCGAACGCCGTATTCGTCGGCAGTGTCGTTCACATACTTCCGGATGGAAGGGCCATCCGCGATGGCCTTGGCCTCAGTCCACGGTTTGAAGTCAAAACCCAGCGTATGCATGTCCGAGTCCGAGCGGATGCCAGGGTAGCGGAAAAGGTCCCAGGTTCCGCCGATGGCGCTGCGCGCCTCGTAGATCCTGTAGCGCTTCTTCGGGCTCAGCTTCTGGAGATGCACGGCGGCGCCGATGCCTGAAAGGCCGGCGCCGATGATGAGAACGTCTGTGTCAGGTTTTGTCATGGCGCGGTTCATACCGCGATTTTTTGCGCTTGGCAAAAAATCCTGACGGGGGCGTCAGGTTATGTTGGCCTGCCGCCCGAATGCGCTCGCGAGGCGCAATTGTTCCTGCACCAGCGGCACGATGTCTTCGTTGCCGGCGAGGATCGAGCCGGTCTTCATCACATCGCCGCCGTCGAGCTCGGCGACATGCCCGCCCGCTTCGCGCACCAGCACGATGCCGGCCGCGATGTCCCAGGATTTCAGGTTGCGTTCCCAGAAGCCGTCAAACCGTCCGGCCGCAACCCAGGCGAGATCCAGCGCGGCCGAGCCATAGCGGCGGATACCCGCGCAGGCCGGTGTCATCGCCAGCATCTCGCGGGCGAACGCGGTATGGGCTTCCTCGGATTTGCCATGCCAGGGCGTGCCCGTGGCAATCACCGACTCCGACAGTTTCTTGCGGGTGGCAACGCGCAGCTTGCGCTGTTCCAGCCACGCTCCGCGGCCCGTTTCGGCCCAGAAGATCTCGTTCTTGGCGACATCGAACACCACGCCGGTCAGCAGCTGGCCGTCGCGCTCCAGCGCAATCGAGACCGAGTAATGCGGCTGGCCGTGCAGGAAGTTCAGCGTGCCGTCGAGCGGATCGACGATGAAGCGGTTGGACTTGTCGGTCCCTTCCACAATGCCGCGCTCTTCCATGACGAAGCCATAGCCGGGGCGCGCCTTCATCAGGTGGCCATAGATCACGTCTTCGGCGCGGTGATCCGCGTTCGAGACGAAATCGGCCGGCCCCTTGCGGGAGACCTGCAGGTTTTCAACTTCACCAAAGTCGCGCGCAAGGCTGCGCCCAGCGGCGCGCGCAGCGGCGATCATGACTGCGCCAACGGGGGAGGGTTTCGACATGAGAAATAGCTCTTGGGCGCTTTTGAGGGCGGGAGCGGGGGCGTAATCCCTTGAGCCCGCAGGGTCAAGGCGCGGAGCGTTAACGCGGCTCGAGTCTGTCCAGCAGGTCGTTGAAGGCTTTGACGGCGGCCACTGGGCCGTCCGGGTGGGCCCACACGCCGGAGGAAACCGCAATGAAGTCGGCCCCGGCAGTTACCAGCGGCTCGGCATTGTCCACCGTGATGCCGCCAATCGCGACGCAGGGGATCAGCATGGCCGCCTGCCAAACCTGCAGCAGCTCCAGCTCGGCGGGCACCGTGCCGTCCTTGGTCGCCGTGGGATAGAAGGCCCCGAAGGCGACATAGTCCGCCCCGTCCTCGCCCGCCTGCATCGCCTTGTGATAACTGTTCTTGGCGGTCGCGCCGACGATGGCATCCGGCCCGAGCAGCTTGCGCGCGGCCGGTACCGGCCCGTCGTCCCAACCGACATGCACCCCGTCCGCGCCGAGTTCCTTTGCCAGCTCGGCGGAGTCGTTGATCAGCACGGCGACGCCCGCTTCCTGCGCCATCGCGGTGACCGCCCGGGACACCTCCCGCGTCGCCGGCATATCTATCATGCCGTCTGCCCCCTTGAGGCGCAGCTGCAGGGAGGCCACGTCTCCGGCGCCGAGGGCCGCCTCGAGTATTCGCGCGAAACCCGCCACATCCGCAATCTGCGGCGGGGTGATCAGGTAGAGGCGGGTGCGCGGGCGGGGCGGAAGGGCTGTGCTCATGGGCGCTGCCTCTGCGGCGGAGGGCGGCGGAAGTCAACGCCGGGCGCCCATTGGAAATTCCTGACGTTAGTTCTATATTGGAACTGTATAGCTGATCGGTTTTGCATGATGTCCAAGAAACTTCCAGTCCGCGTGTTTCAGCCGGTCTTCGGCCTGTTCATGGCCACCTTCATGAGCTTCCTGATGTCGGGGGCGATCACCGCGCTGAATATCGACTTTCCGCCGGACTATCTCAGCCGCTGGATGCACTCCTGGGGCCTCGCCTTCATGCTGGCCTACCCCGCCATCCTGATCGTCGCGCCGATCGCCCGGAGGCTCGCGCTCCGCTTTGTGGAATCGCCCTTCGCGCCGCCGCCCGTGAAGGCCGCTAGCCCGCCGGCTTGAACACCCGCTTGGTGCTGGCGGGATTCTTGGCCAATGCCGCGCCGCGCCGCATCGGGCGCGGCTCCAGCTCGCCCTTGCAGTTGGGACAGACGCCGTCGAGCGGGCCGTCCATGCACTCGTCGCAGAAGGTGCACTCGAACGAGCAGATGAACGCGCCCGGCTCATCGGCCGGCAGGTCGCGGTCACAGCGTTCGCAGCCGGGTCGCATTTCGAGCATTAGAATCTGCCTTGCTTGGTCGTCTCGCTTCTATTGAAAACGCGATGGCCTGAACAGGTGAGAATGTCTCTGTAGAAGACCTGAGTGACGAAGGGAGGTTGCGGGCGTTACACGCCAAGCTGGGATCAGACTGAAGACCAGGTTGGGGGCGGACATGGCGGACATCTTCATCTCTTACGCGCGCGAGGACCTGCCCAAGGCGCGACTGTTGGCCGAAGCCATGATCGCCGACGGTCTGTCGGTCTGGTGGGACCATGACCTTCTGGGGGGCGACCAGTTCCGCGAACAGATCACCGAGACGATCGCCGCTGCCAAAATGGTCATCGTCATCTGGTCGGAAAACTCGGTCCGCAGCCCGTTCGTGAAGGATGAAGCAAGCCGCGCGAATGAGAGGGGCGTGCTGCTTCCGGTCGCTATCGGGGATGTCGAACCCCCGGTCGGGTTTGGCGAGCTTCAGACCATCCGGTTCAAGCGTTGGGCTGAAACCACAGCCGAATGGGAGACGCTGGTCCGAACGGTTCACGCCCGCCTGATCGGCGCTGGCGGCAAAGGGTCAAAGCCGGTGAAACTCAACAGCACGCGCCGCGAACTGTCGTTCATGAACCGGAACATTGACGTGTTCCTTCTGATCCTGTTCGCGCAGAGCCTGTCCGCATTCCTGATCTTCCAGCCGTTGCATTTCCTGAAAGACTTGCCGCCCGACACCGTTCCCGGGTTCGTCGTCGTAACATCAATCATCCTGGCCGGAATCCACACATCAGGACTGATTGCCCGGCGGGTCGGTCTGCTGATGCGCCTGGTTACGTTCGGCGTCGGCGCGGTGGCCGGGTATCTGTCCTACTTATTCTCTGGCGCGATAAGACCACACATTGTGGCGCTCGGGGAGAACTCGGCGGTATTCGAGAGTGGGGCCGGCATTTCGCTGTTCAATGCGCTGATCTTTTTCATCTACGTGATCGTCTCGGGCGCCATTGTCCTGATGTCCGACCGTTAAGGCCGTGCTGATCAGAAGTCGAACAGGTCGCTCAGGAAACTGTCGCGGCCGCGGCGTTTGCCTTTCTTGTACTTCCAGTCGTCATCATCGTCGTGCCGGTCCTGGAAACGATGCTCGTCGCGGAAATGTTCGGGCGGGCGCGCCTCGGGCTGCGGGGTGGGGGCAGGCAGCACGGTGGCCGACCGGTCGATGATCTTGTCGAGCTCGCCCCGGTCCAGCCACACGCCGCGGCATTTCGGGCAATAGTCGATCTCGACGCCGGAGCGATCCGCCATGACCAGGGTTTCACCATCGGCAGGACATTTCATCACCAGTCACTCCAAAACAAAAGGGGCGCAGCCTGTCGCTGCGCCCCTTCAGATGGGATTTTGGAGCGCGCCCGCAAGGGAGCGCGACGATTAACCGGCGCGGGAAGCTTCGCACACGGCATCGACCGTGTGGCCGAGCGCCTTGTCGAAATCGGCGTCGCTCTGCTTGGCCGAAAGGCCCTCGGTCAGCGCGCGCGAGAAGCTCGCGATGATGCCGGTATTCGCGCCGAGCCTGCGGCAGGCCTCTTCGCGGCTATAGCCGCCCGAAAGGGCAACCACGCGCATCACGCGCGGATGGTCGACCAGCGGCTTGTAGAAGTTCGCTTTCTCGGGAAGCGTCAGCTTCAGCATGACCTGCTGGCTGGCGGGCAGGGCGTCGAGATGTTTCAGGATTTCGGCGCGCAGGATTTCCTCGGCTTCGGCCTTGTCGGCGATGGAGATCGTCACTTCCGGCTCGATGATCGGCATCAGGCCGTGCGACAGGATCTGTTTGCCGACCTCGAACTGCTGCGCCACGATCGCGGCGATGCCCGCCGGGTTGGCCGCATCGATGACCGAACGCATCTTGGTGCCGAAGATGCCCTTGGCCACGGCGCGCTCCAGCAGCGCCTCAAGGCCGGTGATCGGCTTCATCAGCTGCACGCCGTCCTTGCCGGCTTCCAGGCCCTTGTCGACCTTCAGGAAGGGCACAACGCTGCGCTTGGTCCAGAGATACTCCGCGGTCGGAATACCGTCGATGGCGCCGTCCATGGTGCGCTCGAACAGGATCGCGCCGATGACCTTTTCGCCGCTGAAGGCGGGCGACTTGATGATCCGGGCACGCATGTCGTGGATCAGGCCGTACATTTCCTCGTCGGTCGACCAGGCGCCTTCCTCGATGCCGTACTGGCGCAGCGCCTTGGGGGTCGAGCCGCCCGACTGGTCCAGCGCGGCAATGAAGCCAGCCTTCTGCGACATCTGCCGCGCCATGTCTTCATTGCCCAGTGTCATTGTGATATCCATGTTCGCCATTGTCCCGACCTTGTGTTCGTCTGTATCCGCCGCGCCTGTCATCAGGCTGCGGGCCGCTGTCACGCTTTGAAACAGGAATCGGGCCGGAATTTGGGCCGTTGTCTCAATTGAAGCAGCGTCCGCTGACGGACTTTCCTGATTGCCCTATATTCAAGTGCCGTGCCGTAAAAGACAGACAACGTTGCCATGCGGCAATCGGTTTTGCAGCGTGCTTTTCGCGCGCCAGGCCGCCCGCGATCAGGTCAGCGCGTTTCCGGAAGCGGTCAGGGCCTGGACGCCCGGCAATTCCTTGCCTTCCATCCATTCCAGGAAGGCGCCGCCGGCGGTCGAGACAAAGGTGAAGTCCTGCGCGACACCGGCATGGTGCAGGGCCGCGACTGTATCGCCGCCGCCTGCGACCGCTACCAGCTTGCCGGCCTTGGCGCGCACCGCGGCGGCCTTGGCGGCCGACACGGTGGCCTTGTCGAAGGGTTCGAGTTCAAAGGCGCCGAGGGGGCCGTTCCAGACCAAAGTCTTGGCGACGTCCATGGCGGTCGCCAGGATCGCCACCGATTGCGGGCCGGCATCGAGTATCATCTCGTCGTCGGCAACTTCGTCCAGGCCGCAGGTGCGGTGCGCGGCATGTGCCTTGAACTCTTTTGCCACGACCACATCGCGCGGCAGCAGGATGTCGCATCCCGCAGCCTTGGCAATCGCCTCGATTTCCTTGGCGGTGTCGATCAGGTCGCGTTCGCAAAGCGATTTGCCCACGGCGTATCCGCGCGCAAACAGGAAGGTGTTCGCCATGCCGCCGCCGATCGCCAGCGCGTCGACCTTGGTTACGAGGTGCTTGAGGAGTTCGATCTTGGACGAGACCTTCGCCCCGCCGACGATGGCCAGCACCGGGCGCACAGGGCGCCCAAGCGCCTTGTCGAGCGCGTCGAGTTCTTCTTCCATGTTGATGCCGGCATAGGCGGGCAGCAGTTCGGCCAGCACGGCCGTCGTCACATGCCGGCGGTGGGCGGCGGAGAAGGCATCATTGACGTAGAGGTCGCCGAGCGCCGCGATCTCTTTCGCGAGATCCAGGTCGCCCTTTTCCTCGCCTTTGTAGAAGCGCGTGTTCTCCAGCAGGATCACGCCCGCAGGCTTCAGGTCGGCAATCGCCTTCTTGGCATGCTCGCCCTTGCAGTCGGCGACGAAGCTGACATTCGCGCCGAGCACCTTGGCAAACGCGCCGGCGATGGGCGCCAGGCTGAGTTCCGCAACACGCTGACCCTTCGGGCGTCCGAAATGCGACAGCAGGACCACCTTGGCCCCCGCCGTCCGCAGGGTCTGCACCGTGTCCACAGCCGCACGCAGGCGCGTATCGTCCGTGACCACACCATTCTCCATCGGCACGTTGAAGTCGACCCGGACCAGCGCGACCTTGCCGGTGAGATTGCCTGCGTCAGCGATGCGTTTGAAGTTATGCATGTCGGCCTGCCGGACTAGATCAGCTTCGCCAGCGCGACAGCGGTGTCGGCCATGCGGGTCGAGAAGCCCCACTCGTTGTCATACCAGGTCATGATCGACACGAAATTGCCGTCCATCACCTTGGTCTGGTCGAGGTGGAAGATCGACGAGCGTGCGTCGTGGATGAAGTCCACGGACACGTTCGGCTGATCGGTGAAACCGAGAATAGCCTTCAGCGGGCCGCTGGTCGCCGCGGCGACGATGGCGGCGTTCACTTCGTCCACCGTGGTGTGCTTCTTGGCGATGAATTTCAAGTCGACGAGCGAAACGTTCGGCGTCGGCACGCGCACGGAAATGCCGTCCAGCTTGCCCTTCAGTTCCGGCAGCACGAGGCCGACAGCCTTGGCGGCGCCGGTCGAGGTCGGGATCATCGAGAGGGCCGCGGCGCGGCCGCGGTAGAGGTCCTTGTGCATCTGGTCGAGCGAGGGCTGATCATTCGTGTACGAATGGATCGTCGTCATCATGCCCTTGTCGATACCGACAGCGGCGTTCAGCACCTGGGCGACCGGCGCGAGGCAGTTGGTGGTGCACGAGGCATTGGAGACGACCATGTGCTCTTTCTTGAGCTTGTCATGGTTGACGCCGTAGACGACCGTCAGGTCGGCGCCGTCAGCCGGGGCCGAGACCAGCACGCGCTTGGCGCCAGCGGCGAGGTGGGCCGAGGCCTTGTCCTTGCTGGTGAAGATGCCGGTGCATTCCATCGCGATATCGACGTCGAGTTCGCGGTGCGGCAGGTCCTTCGGATCTCGGATCGCGGTGACCAGGATCGGTTTGCCGTTGATGACAATCTTGTCGCCGTCGACCTTCACGTCGGCCGGGAAGCGGCCGTGCACGGAGTCGAATCGCAGAAGGTGGGCGTTCGTTTCAACCGGGCCCAGGTCGTTGATCGCCACGACTTCGATGTCGGTGCGGCCATGTTCGATGATCGAGCGCAGGACGAGGCGGCCGATCCGGCCAAAACCATTGATTGCAACACGAACGGCCATCTTTTTTCTCCTGTCAGGCGAGGTCTCTCGCGGCTTTTGTGCCGTTTACTGGCGCTGGCCCCCCACGTCCACCCGCATTCCGTGCGGCACCGCGCCGCGAATTTTACGTAAGGGAAATAGGCATTGGCCCTGCCGCCAGCCTGCAAGTTCCGTGCAAGCGGCCCGGGTGGACATCCCCGGCGGCCCCCACTAGGGCCATCCCGGAAAGAGGCGGCGCATGACCAGCACACCAGGGAAGGGGACTTTTGGGGGCCGCCCGGCGCTCGACTGGGTCCTGTTCGGCCTGCTGTCGGTCATCTGGGCCGGGGCCTATCCGATGACCCGGGTGGCGGTCGGCAAGGGCCTGGACACCGGCCTGCCCGCCGAGTGGGTGCTGCCCGGCCGGCTCTGCATCGGCGCGGTCTTTCTCTGGATTGTCCTGATAGCCGCCCGCAAGCATCTGCCCCCGCTGAGCGACCGCAAACGCTGGACCTCCATCGTCGGCATGGGCCTCGTCGGCTCGGTCATCCCCTTCTTCTTCATCACCACGGCGCAGGAGACGGTAAACTCCAGCCTCGCCGCGCTCTACACCGCCGCCTCGCCGGTCTTCGTCGCCATCGGCGCGAACCTCCTCTTCGCCGAAGAAAAGATGACCGCGCGCACGGGGCTCGGCGTTGCGCTCGGCTTTGTCGGCGTCGCGGTCCTGTTCGGGCCGGAAGCCCTCAAGGGGCTCGGCTCCGCCAGTACGCTGGCGCAGGTCTTCCTGCTGATCGCCACGCTGGCCTACGCCCTCAGCACCCTGATCGCGCGCGGCGCCCCGCCGATGGACGCCATCGCCTTCGCCGCCAGCTACGCCACCGTCTCCGCCTGCGCATCCTTGCCGCTCGCACTGACGGTGGACCCGGCCACCGTCACCGCCAGCTGGGTCAACTGGCTAGCCGTGCTCGGCCTCGGCCTCGGCTCGTCCGGCATCGCCCAGGTCCTCTACATGACGCTGATCGCCCGCGCCGGCGCCACCTTCGTCTCGCTCAACGGCTATGCCATCCCGGTGATCAGCGCGGCCTTCGGTTGGCTTTTCTTCCAGGAAACCCAAAGCTGGAACGCCGTACTGGCGCTCCTCCTCATCCTCGGCGGCGTCTGGCTCGCCCGCAGCGGCGGCCGCGGCCGCGCCGCCTAGCGATACGCCGCCACCGACTCGCTCACTTCGCCGTCGCTATCGAAGAGGAAAGTCTCGGCGACGAACTCCTCGCGGTGGTTCGTGTACAGAAGGGTGATCGCGTCGCTGCTGGTCAGCACGTTCTCCAGCTCGAAGTACAATTCCGGCGAGCGCTCCAGCGCCTTCGTCCAATAGTCCCGCAGCGCCGCCTTGCCGGAGACGCTGGCCGCGCCGTTGCCCATCACCAGCGCGATGCGCGGCGAGTGGAATACCACCCCGTCGGCATAGTGCGCGAGGATGCGGTCAATGTCCCGGTCATTCCAGGCCGACATCCAGGCCCGCGCAAACCGCTCCGCCTTCACCCTGTCCAGCATGCCCGCCTCCGCCCTGATTCGACGCGCGCATCTTGCATCGCCGGCGCCTCGCGTCCACCGTCAGGAGAAGGGAGACCGTCCATGATCAGAAGCGGCGTGCAGATCCTGCTGGCGGTCTTCTTCGCCGTCGCCGGCGTGCTCCACTTCCAGCTGGACGACGCCTTCGCTCGCATCGTGCCGCCGATGCTGCCATTCCCGGTCGCCATCGTCTGGATCACCGGCGCGATGGAGCTCGCCTTCGCCGCCGCGCTGCTGGCGAAATGGCGCCTGCCGCTCACCGGCCTGCTGCTGTCGGCCTACCTGCTCGCGGTGCTGCCCGCCAACATCTACATGGCCCTCGCGCAGGTCCCGCTCGGCGACACGGCCCTTAGCCCCGCCGCCCTTTGGATCCGTGTCGCGCTGCAATTCCCGCTGATCGCGCTGGTGCTCTGGTCAACCGGGGCGCCGCCGTTCCGGAAAGCTCCGGGCACGGACGGCTGACCCCCGCCGCCTCAGCCCTGGCCGTTGACGGCCAGCACATCCTCGACCGTGCGCAGGCCCGGCTTCGGTGACGTGACAAGCACCGCCATGTTGCCGGGCAGGTGCTTGTTGTCGAGCATCTTCTCGTGCGCGAGCGGAATGTCCGCCCACGGAAACACTTCCGACATGCCGGGGTCGATCCGCCGGTTGATCACCAGCTGGTTGGCCTCGCTCGCCTGCTTGAGGTTGGCAAAGTGCGAGCCCTGCACGCGCTTCTGGCGCATCCACAGGAAGCGCGCATCCATGGTCAGGTTGAAGCCCGACGTGCCGGCACAGATCACCACCATGCCGCCGCGTTTCACGACGAACACGGAGACCGGGAAGGTCGCCTCGCCCGGGTGTTCGAACACCAGGTCCACGTCCTTCTTGCCGGTGATGTCCCAGATCGCCTTGCCGAACTTGCGGCTCTCTTTCATGTAGTCGGCGAATTCTGGCCCGTTGACCTTCGGCAGCTGTCCCCAGCAATTGAAGTCGTTGCGGTTGATCACGCCCTTGGCACCGAGGCTCATCACATAGTCGCGCTTGTCCTCGGACGAGACCACGCCGATCGCATTCGCCCCGGTCACTGCGCACAGCTGCACCGCAAAGGATCCAAGACCGCCCGACGCGCCCCAGACCAGCACGTTGTCGGCCGGCGCCACGATGTGCGGCCGGTGGCCGAACAACATCCGGTAGGCGGTCGCCAGCGTCAGCGTATAGCAGGCGGCCTCTTCCCAGGTCAGGTGTTTCGGGCGCGGCATGCACTGGCGCGCCTGCACCCGGCAGAACTGGCCGAAGCTGCCATCCGGCGTCTCGTAGCCCCAGATCCGCTGGCTGGGCGAGAACATCGGGTCGCCGCCATTGCACTCCTCGTCGTCGCCGTCATCCTGGTTGCAGTGGATCACAACCTCGTCGCCCGGCTTTACGCGCGTCACGCGCTTGCCAACCGCCCAGACGATGCCCGAGGCATCCGAGCCGGCGACATGGAAAGGCTGCTTGTGCACGTCAAACGGCGAGATCGGCTCGCCGAGCGCCGCCCAGATGCCGTTATAGTTGACGCCCGCCGCCATCACGAGGACGAGCACTTCATCGGAATCGATTTCCGGCACTGGCACTTGTTCGACCAGCATCGCGGTCGAGGGCCGGCCATGACGCTCGCGCCGGATCGTCCAGGCGTGCATCAGCTTCGGAACGTGAAACTCTGGCGGGATTTCGCCGACGTCGTAGATGTCTTTTGTGACCCGGCCTGCAGTTTTGGTCGCCATCACTTTCCTCCGTTATGATCTCTATGCGCTGACTGACACGCTCGCGGTGTCTTCACAGCCCTGTTTGGCGCGGGCACAGTGGCAAGTGTCATGCCGCAGTGCAAGAAAAATGTTGCGGCGCACAATCCCGTCCAAAATCTGAGGCCCGCCGCATGCCCGTTTGTCCTGTCGTCCATCTAAATGGAGCGTTCTTGCCGCTCGGCGAGGCCCATGTCTCGCCGCTGGACCGGGGTTTCCTGTTTGCGCACGCCGCCTATGAGGTCACCGCCGTCTATGGCGGCCGCTTCGTCGATCTGGACGGCCACATCGCCCGGCTGACCCGGACGCTGGAGGGCATCGCCATTCCCAACCCGCATGACGCCGCCGGCTGGGAGGCCCTGCATACGGAACTTATCGTACGCAACAAGCTGACCGAAGGCCTCGTTTATCTCGAAGTCACTGCCGGCGCCTACGACACGCGCGATTTCGCCGGGCCGGAGACCTTCGTGCCCACCGTCTTTGCCTATGCCGACGCCAAGGCCCTGATCGGCGCCGTCGCGCGGGACGGAATCAAGGCGGTGTTCTTGAACGACACACGCTGGAAACGGCGCGACATGAAAACCACCCAGCTGCTCTCTCAAGGACTCGCCTACCGCGCCGCCAAGGCGCAAGGCGCCGAAACCGCCTTCATGGTCGAGGAGGGCTTTGTCACCGAGGCCGCCTCCGCCAATGCCTGGATCGTCACGCAATCTGGCGAGATCATCACGCGGGATCTCTCCCCGGCAATCCTGCCCGGCATCACACGCGTGGGCGTCATGGCCCTGCGCGGGAAGGGCGGCTTTACCATCACCGAGCGCGCCTTCACGCCGGAGGAGGTGATGAACGCCGCCGAAGCCTTCACGACCTCGGCCGGCGCCATGGTCGCCCCGGTCACCCACATGGAAGGACGCCCCATCGCGAACGGAAAGCCCGGCCCCGTTACCCGCAAAATTCAGCGCCTCTACTACGAAGCGATGGGCGCCGACGTTTCCTCCGCCGCGCCCTGGACGCTCGAGCGCGCCTGAAGCACGGCGCGGGTTTTAATTGCGAGTATGAGTGCGGCCAAAACCAGCGTGATCGCGTTCGCGATGATCACGGGCAAGGCATTTTCCAGCACCCCGTAAACCAGCCAGGCCGCCACGCCGACCGTGAACAGGGCATACATCGCCAGCGAGATTCCCTCGGTCTTGCCGGTCCGCAGCACCAGCCAGGCCTGCGGCACAAAGGAGAGCGTTGTCAGGAAAGCGCCCACGAAACCGAAGATATCCTTCACGCATGCGCTCCTGTTAGCTTGCATGCGCAGGCTACGGCGCTTCGGCCGCCGCGTCACCGCCGGTCGCTGTCGATGATCTCGCCTTCAAGGATGATGCTCTCGGCCGGCGCCGTCTTCGCGGGTGGTCGCCCCGGCTCTGACTGAACAGGTGCCAGCTGCGCGCTCAGCGCGTTTGCCAGCAACGCCGCACCCGAAGACAGCCCGATCACCAAAAGGTCCGGCCAGCCCAGGCTGCGCGACAGCGCCGTGTCGCGGAACAGTGCCAGCACGCCGAGGGTAACCACGAACAGGCCCGTCAGCAGGCCGAACCGCACGGCCAGGCCGGTCGCCAGCGTGCCCGCATTGGACGGGATCGCAATGCCCAGCGCCTTGCCGAACCGGCGCCGCTCGAACAGGCTGACCGCCAGCATCGCTGCCGCCAGCGCGCCGATCGACAGCCAGCCGCGCTCGAGAATCGCCATCAGAACCGACCCCGCCGGAAAGGCGAGCAGGGAGCCCGCGCGCAGCGAGATGGCCGTCTTGAGAGTGGCCACAGGATCTTGGTTGGGGCGGGGCACTTGTCTTGGTCCCTCATTGGTCGACATCAATGCCCAAGATGTCGTGGTTCGCGGTCTGCATTCAAGCGGCCCGCGGCACAGTTTTGCCGGGCCTTGCCAGCAGGCAGGGGCTCGGCCATGTTGCGCCGCAACAAAAGGGGAGGCCAAGCCGATGAGCAAGCCGGATAAAAACTACCAGCACGCACCCGAAGAGCCGTGGATCTTCCGCACCTATGCAGGCCATTCGACCGCGACGAAGTCGAACGAACTGTACCGTCTGAACCTTTCGAAAGGCCAGACCGGCCTCTCCATCGCCTTCGACCTGCCCACCCAGACCGCTTATGACGCGGACCACATCCTCAGCAAAGGGGAAGTCGGCAAGGTCGGCGTCCCCGTCAAACACCTCGGCGACATGCGCCTCCTGTTCGACCAGCTGCCGCTGGAACAGATGAACACGTCGATGACGATCAACGCCCCGGCCGCCTGGATGCTGGCCCTCTACGTCGCCCTCGCCGATGAGCGCGGCGAGAGCCGCAAGAAACTCCGCGGCACCACCCAGAACGACATCGTGAAAGAGTATCTCTCCCGCGGCACCTACGTGTTCCCGCCGGAGCCGTCCTTGCGCCTGATCGGCGACATGGTCAGCTGGTGCTATGTAGAAGTTCCAAAATGGAACCCGATGAACGTCTGCTCCTACCATCTCCAGGAAGCCGGCGCGACGCCGGAACAGGAGCTGGCCTATGCGCTCGCGACTGCCATTGCCGTGCTCGATACGGTGAAAGCCGGCGGGCAAGTTCCGGAATCAGACTTTGAAACCGTCTTCGGCCGCATTTCCTTCTTCGTGAACGCCGGCGTGCGTTTCGTAACGGAACTCTGCAAGATGCGCGCGTTTGTGGACCTCTGGGAAGAGATCGGCCGCGAGCGCTACGGCGTCACCGACCCCAAGGCGCTGCTCTTCCGCTACGGCGTTCAGGTCAACTCACTCGGCCTCACCGAGCCTCAGCCCGAGAACAACGTCTATCGAATCCTTATCGAAGCCCTCGCAGTTACCCTCTCCAAAAAAGCGCGGTGCCGCGCGCTGCAGCTGCCGGCCTGGAACGAGGCGATGGGCCTTCCGCGTCCCTGGGACCAGCAATGGTCGCTCCGCCTCCAGCAGATACTCGCCTACGAAACCGACCTCCTCGAGTTCGAGGACATCTTCGATGGCAGCCATGTGATCGATGCCAAGACCGAAGAGCTGAAACAGAAAGCCCGGACCACACTCGCTAAGATCGACGAGATCGGCGGGGCGAAGGACGCCATCGGCTTCATGAAAGAAAGCCTCGTCGGCGCGCATATCGACCGCATCCGCGCCATCGAATCCGGCGCGCTGAAAGTGGTCGGCGTCAATGCCTATACCGAAACCGAAACGAGCCCGCTCGGCACCGGTGACGGTGCGATCATGACGGTCGATCCGGCCGAGGAAGCCGCGCAGGTGCGCGACCTGAAGGCCTGGCGCGCCGGCCGCGATGGCAAGGCGGCTACCGCCGCGCTCGCGGCCCTGCGTGCTGCCGCTGCCGAGAACCGCAACATCATGGAGCCGTCCATCGCCTGCGCGAAAGCGGGTGTCACCACCGGGGAGTGGGGCACGGTGCTGCGCGAAGTGTTCGGCGAGTTCCGCGCGCCGACCGGTGTTGCGCTCGTCGTCGGCTCGGATGGCGGCGAAGACATCGAAACGGTGAAAGCCGAAGTCGCCCGCGTCTCGAAAGCTTTGGGCCGTACACTGACATATGTGCTCGGCAAGCCCGGTCTCGATGGCCACTCCAACGGCGCCGAACAGATCGCCGCGCGCGGCCGCGCAGTCGGCATGGAAGTCGTCTACGAAGGCATCCGCTTCACGCCCGCCGAAATCGCGGCGCAGGCCAAGGCGGCGAACGCCCACGTCGTTGGATTGTCGATCCTGTCCGGTAGCCACCTCGATCTCGTGCGCGAGACGATCGCCGAATTGCGCGCCGCCGGTCTCGGCGATGTGCCGGTCGTCGTCGGCGGCATCATCCCGCCGGAAGATGCACGCGCGCTGAAACAGATGGGCATCGCCCGCGTCTACACGCCCAAGGATTTCCGGATCACCGAAATCATGGGCGACGTGACGAAACTTGTTGAAAAAGCCTGGCTTGTGAAGGGCTAGAGCCAGCTTTCTGTAGGCTGACTTGCCGCCTCGCCGCAAAGCGTCCTATCCCGGCGCCGGGCGCACAATGAGGCCTTTGCCATGACGGACGCAGCGCACTTCCAGCTCGGCTGGGAAGAATGGCTTTCGCTGGGCGATCTCGGCTTGCCGGCGATCAAGGCGAAGGTCGATACCGGCGCCAAGACTTCCGCGCTGCATGCCAGCGTGATCGAGCCGTTCGGCCCGGCAAGTTCGCCGCAGGTCCGCTTCCTTATCCAGCCGGACCCGAACGATCCTGGGCTCGAGGTCACGTGCTCAGCCCCGGTTGTGGACCGGCGCGAAGTGATCAGCTCGAATGGTGACCGCGAACTGCGCTACGTTATCGAGACCCATGCCGAGATGGGCGACCTGCGCTGGCCGATCCAGCTGACCCTGTCGAACCGCGAGACGATGACCTACCGGATGCTGCTTGGCCGCGCCGCGATCCAGCCCAACATGGTCATCGACCCCAACGCCTCCTTCCGCCAGCCGCAGCTTGGCTACGAACTCTACAATGGCCTGCCGAAGCGCCGGCCAGCACGCCGCCCTTTGAGGATTGCGCTGCTCACGCGCGAGCCGCGCAACTATTCCTCGGTCCGCCTGATCGACGCTGCCGAAACGCGCGGCCATGTCATAGAAGTGATCGATACCGCGCGCTGCTACATGCGGATCGGCACGGTCGACGCCGAGGTTCACTATGACGGCAACCCGCTGCCCCGCTATGACGCGGTGATCCCCCGGATCGGCTCCTCGATCACTGATTACGGCATGGCGGTCTTGCGCCAGTTCTCCAACACCGGCGCCTATTGCCTCAACGGTGCAGGCGCCATCGGGCGCAGCCGCGACAAGTTGCTGGCGCACCAGATGCTGGCGCGCGCCAAGATCGCAATGCCGGTCACCGCCTTCGCGCACAGCCCTAAAGATACCAAGGACCTGATCGCGCTCGCCGGAGGCGCGCCGATCGTGCTGAAGCTGCTTTCTTCCACGCAAGGAAAAGGCGTCCTGCTTGCCGAAACGCGCAAGGCGGCGGAGCGGCTCGTCGACGCGTTCCGGGGCGTGGAGGCAAACTTCCTGGTGCAGGAGTTCGTCGAGGAAGCGGGCGGCGCCGATATCCGCGTCTTTGTCATCGGCAACAAGATCGCGGGCGCGATGAAGCGCCAGGCCGCGAAAGGCGAGTTCCGGTCGAACCTTCACCGGGGCGGCACGGCGAGCCCCGCCAAGCTGTCGGCCGCCGAACGCGAGATCGCAAGGGACGCCGCCAAGGTGCTCGGACTGCAGGTGGCGGGGGTCGACCTGCTCCAGACCGAGGACGGCCCCAAGGTGCTGGAGGTCAATTCCTCGCCGGGCCTGAAAGGCATCGAAGCGGCGACCGGCAAGGACATTGCCGGCCTCGTCATCGAACACCTCGAAACCGTCGTTCGCCCGCTCTCGAAACAGCGCGAGCCGCTCTAGGGCCGCTAGCCGCCCTTCGCCTGCTCGGCCGCGATCCAGTCGTCGACGACCTTGTCGAGGATGCCGAGCGGCATGGCGCCGCTGCCCAGTACGGCCTGGTGGAACTGCTTCACGTCGAACCGGTCGCCCAGCGCCGCTTGCGCCCGTGCCCGCGCGGCGAGGATCGACAGTTGACCGGTCTTGTAGGCGGTCGCCTGCGCCGGCCAGACGACATAGCGCTCGATCTCGCGGACCACTTCGTCCTCGGTCATGCCCGTCTTCTCGCGCATGTAGGCAATCGCTTCCTCGCGGCTCCAGCGCTTGGCGTGCATGCCGGTATCGACCACGAGACGCACGGCGCGGAACATCTCGGCCTTCAGGCGGCCGAGGTTTCCCAGCGGGTTCTCTGCGTACATGCCCATGTCGGTCGCCGCCATCCGTTCGGCATAGAGGGCCCAGCCTTCGGCATAGGCCGTGAACGGACCAAACTTCCGGATCATTGGAACGCCGGTGATCAGCTGCGCGGCGGAGATCTGGAAATGGTGACCGGGGGCGGCCTCATGGTAGAGCAGGGTGGGCAGGGTCCAGCGCGGATTGTCGGCGGTGTTCTTCTGGTTGATGTAGAACCGGCCCGGCCGCGAGCCATCGAGCGCCGGCGGCATGTAATAGCCGCCCGCCGAAGAACCCTCCGAGTATTCTGGTACACGGACAATCTCGAGCGGCTGCGGCGGCAGCACCATGTAGTAATCGCCCGCCTCGGCCATCACCTCTTCATTGAGGCGCACGAGGTCGTCCAGCATCTCCTGCCGCCCGGCCTCGTCATTGGTGTAATTCTGTGCCGGGTCGGTCATCAGCGCACTGATGCGTTCGGGCAGCGTGCCTTCCGTCCGGCCCGCCGCGATCAGGATGGCGTCCATCTCCGCCTCGATGCGCGCCACTTCGGCGAGGCCGAGCGCGTGGACCTCTTCGGCGGTCATGTCGGTGGTCGTATTGGATTTCAGCGCGGCGGCATAAATCTCCTCGCCCTCCGGAATGTGCCAGATGCCGGCGTCGTGCACGGCCTCGGCCCGCAACTCCTCCATCAGCGCGATCATCGCCTCGTAGCCGGGAATGATCTCCGTCTCGACCGCCTGCGTGGTGTCGGCAACCAGCGCCGCTTTCTTCGCATCACTCAGCCCCTCCACCTTGTCGAGACGGGCGGGCAGGGTTGTCACCAGAATGTTCGCCGCAGCGCCGCCTTCGATGAAGGCCTTCATGCCGGCAATCGACTTGTCGATGACAAAGTCCGGCGGGATCACCCCGGCGGCCCGGTCATCTTCCACGCGGCCGCGCACTTCGCGCAGCACCCGTCCGAATTCCCGAACACGGCTGACATAGCGTTTGGCGCTCTTCTCGCTGACAATGACGTGCGTGTCGGTCAGGAACTGGGGCATGTCGACGGTGACGCCCGAGATCTGGTTGACGCGGTAGCTGCCATGTTCGAACTCGGCCTGGCGCAGCATGTCGTCGAAGAACCAGGCGACGATTTCGTAGCTCAGCAATTCCTGGCCTTCGAGACCCTCCGGCCCGTACTTGTCGAGACCCGCGCGCGCCTTGCGCAGATTGGCGAGCTGCTTCTGCTCGCCTTCACGGGTGTAGTCGCCCAGCTTGCCCGAGTGGAAATCCAGCGGCGTGTTGTCGATCAGGCCGAGCTGCGTCATCAGCTCCGGCGTCTCCATCGCGAAGGAGATCGTCGCCTTGTTGATGTAGTTGTTGATGCCGACCGGCTTCCACCAGAACCAGGTGAAGAGGCCAAAGCCCGCGAGGAGGATCAGGCCGAACAGGCCGGCGAGAATCTTCAGGAACAGGCGCATCCGGAATTCCCCCACATCAATACGCAGCCCACTGCCTAGCGCCGCTCTGCAGCGGCGTCACCTGCCGGCACGCGGCGAGAAGACTCTGAAGCGGGCTGCGCCTAGTTTCCGGCCGCCGCGTCGCGGAACGCCTGCAACATGGCGAGGGCTTCCAGCTGGTCGGCGGGCAGGTCCGGCACCGGCGGGCAGCGGGGGTCGGTGTTCTGGATCGCCTTCACCATTACCGGTGTCAGCGGGATCGGGTCGCAGCCATGCGTCTGCTCGCAGATCAGGTCGAATTCGGGCTTCGCCTTTTCATGGCAGGCGAGGCAGTTGCCGCCAAACTGGTTGACCACTTCGTCCGCGCCGCGCACGCGGATCGCGGCGCCAGCTTCCGTGACATCGAGTTCGAAGAACTCCCAGTCCTTGGTGGCCGCGTTGTAGCCGGCCTCGCGCTTGATCATGGCTTCGCCCGGCACGAGCTGCACGACCGAGCCCGCCGGATAGATGGCGCCGGTTTCGGAGGTGGCGGCGGCAATCGTGCCGTCCAGATTGCCGAGCAGGTTGTCGACATAGAAGCCGCGCACCGGGTGCATGTCGCGAATGCATTTGAACGCGGCGGCGGTCGGCTCGAAGGCAGGCGGCGGGGGCGCTTCCACGGCCACCGGCTCTGCCGGGGCCTCGACGGGCGCCGGGCCGGATTGTCCGCACGCGGCAAGTGCGGCGGCGCCCAGCGCGGCCAGTGCAAAGCGAATGGAATTGATGCTCTTCATGCGCGTTTCCCCAAGACCCTTCCTAACATGGATCATGTTGAAACGCAGCCGCCCGCGCGTAAAGGCGTCACCCGGCGTCAGCGCGTACTGAACAGGCGGCCCTTTTCGGTGATCAGCACAATGATCAGCGACACCGTGCCCAGCACCGCAAAGCCCAGCATCAGCGGCACGGTCGAGCCGTTGAACTGCGAGCCGATGAAGGCGCCGATGAAGGCCGAGGCCAGCGTCGTCGCGAAGCCGTAGGCCGCCGACGCAGTGCCCGCGATCTTGCCCAGCGGCTCCATCGCCAGCGCCGAGAAGTTAGAGCCCATCAGCCCGAAACAGCCGAAGGCGAGCGCGAATAGCGGGAAGAAGATCACGAAATTCTCGCCAAACATCATGGTCGAGATCGCGAGCCCCGCCGAGATCGTGGTGAACACGATCAGCGCGGTATGGCTGATGCGCCGCATGCCGACCTTTTCCACGAGGCGCGAATTGGTGAATTTCGCCAGCGCCATCACGCCGGCCACCCCCGCAAACCAGTAGGCAAACGTGTCGCCCTTGTCGAACACCTGCCGAAACACCTGCTCGGACGAGGCGATGAAGGCGAACAGCGCCCCGAACACGATGCCGGACGCGCACATGTACCCGAAGCTCGCCTTCGAGCGCAGCACGCTCATGTAGGCGCCGAAGGCGCTCGCCATGTTCAGCGGCCTTCGGGCAGGGACGGGCAGGGTCTCCGGCAGGCGGAACCAGGTCCAGGCCAGCATCACCGCGCCCCAGATGCCAAGCCAGATGAAGATCGCCTCCCAGGGCGCAAATATCAGGATCACCTGGCCAAGGCTCGGCGCCACGATCGGCACGATCATGAAGATCGTCATCACCAGCGACATGAAGCTCGCCATCGCGCGGCCGGAGAAGAGGTCGCGCACCACCGCCGAGGCGACGATCCGCGCGCCCGACGAGAAGACGCCCTGCAGGAAGCGCGCGCCGAGCAGCACCCAGAAATCGTGGATCAGCACGCAGGCGAGCGAGACCGCGATGTATCCGATCAGGCCGATGAACAGCGGCGCCCGGCGCCCGAACCGGTCCGTCACCGGCCCCCAGACGAGCTGCGGTGCGCCGAAGCCCAGCACATAGGCGAAGATGATCAGCTGCTGCCGGTTGTCCACCGCGCCGCCTTCGGCCGTCAGCCCGGTCGCCGACGCAATCTGCGACAGCGCCGGCAGCATGATGTCGATGGCCATGGCGTTGAGCGTCATCAGTCCGGCGACGATGGCGACAAGCTCGGTCTTGCGCAGGCCTTTCGGCGCTGCGGTCAGCTGTGTCGGCGCATTGTCGCTGTCGGCCATAACGGGGTCGTGCCATCCGGGAGGAAAGGGAACGGGGCGTTCTGGACCCGCCCGGCCGGCTTGCCTAGTGCCGAATGGACATAGCGCGCAGGAAAAAGCCCTGCGCCAAGCGCGATCCTTGCAAAGATTAAACATCCGGCGCGCGCTGAAGATGCTACTCTGGGCGAATGAAACGGGGCCCGGGAAAGATTCGGTTTGCGGCCATAGCCGCGCTCGCAGGCGCTGGCCTCGCAGCCTGTGGCGGAGGCGGCGGAGGCGGTACCTCGCCGCCACCTCCGCCAGCCAACCGGCCGCCCGCGATCACCTCGCCCGCCACGGCAACCCTGGCCGAGAATACGTCCGGGCCGGTCTACACACTCACCGCCTCCGATCCCGACGGCGACCCGGTGACGCTCTCCCTGCTCGCAGGCGGCGATTCCGGCGAGTTCGCCTTCAATCCGGCGACCGGCATCCTGTCTCTCTCCGCCGGGCTCGATTTTGAAGCGCCGCGCGATGCCAATGCCGACAATGCCTATGCGCTGACCTTCGAGGCGCGGGACAATCGCGGCGGCGCAGTCCAGCTCGCAGTCATCGTCACCGTCACCGACCAGAACGAGGCCCTGTCGCTGCGCCGCGTCGGCGCCGGGTTCAGCCAACCCCTCTATGTGACCGGCATTCCGGGCACCGGCCAGGTGGTCGTCCTCCAGAAGGGCGGGCGGGCCCGCGTGCTCAACCCCGAAACCGGCGTGATCGAAAGCGTCGATTTCCTCGATGTGACCACGCAGGTCTCGACCGACAGCGAACGCGGCCTGCTGGGCCTCGCCTTCTCACCTGGCTTCGCCGCCGACCGGACCCTCTACATCAATCTTACCAATCTGGCCGGAAATACCGAGATCCGCCGCTACCGGATGTTCACCGGCTCCAGCACGCAGGTTGATCCGTCCACGGCAGATATCATCCTGACGATCGCCCAGCCATTCAGCAATCACAATGGCGGCTGGATGGGCTTTTCGAACGATGGCCTGCTCTACATCCCGACCGGCGATGGCGGCTCCGGCGGCGACCCGCTCAACAATGCGCAGACCACGACCTCGCTGCTCGGCAAGGTCTTGCGCCTCGACGTCTCCGGCGACGATTTTCCGGCGGACGCGAACCGGGACTACCGCATCCCCGCCGGCAACGCCTTTCCCGGCGGGACAGCCGGAGCCCCGGAAATCTTCGCGCTGGGCTTGCGCAATCCCTTCCGCGCCAGCGTTGACGCGGTCACCGGTGATCTGATCATGGGGGATGTCGGCCAGAACGCGATCGAGGAAATCAACCGCCTGCGGCCCTCCGGAAGCGGTACGAATTTCGGATGGAACCTGCGCGAAGGCACGCAAGCCTACAATGGCGGCGCCAACTCTCCCGGCTTCGTCCCGCCGGTCGCCGAATACAGCCACGGCACCGGCCCGGCGCAGGGTCGTTCAGTGACCGGGGGGCATATCTATCGCGGCGCCATCCCGGCGATCCTCAATCATTATGTCTTCGGCGACTTCATCAGCGGCAATGTCTGGTCGGTGCCGGAGGCTTCGCTCGTGCCAGGCCAGACGCTGACCTCCAGCGCCTTCACCCGGCTCAATCCGCAACTCGTGCCGGACGCCGGCACCCCGTCACAGGTCACAAGTTTCGGGCTCGACGCGCAGGGGCGTCTCTACATCGTGGCCTTCGGCGGCGATGTCTTCCGGATCGAAAGCGCGCCGTAACCCGGCCGCTCAGGCCTCGGGCAGCTTGATCGAGCCGGTGAGATTGAAGATTACCTGGCCCGCATCGAAATAGGCGACATCGTCCGGTTTCGGACCTTTGCCCATCACGATCTCTGCCGAGGCGATATAGCTCGTCGACTCGCGGTAATCCGCCGGGCCGCCCCAGAAGCGGTCATATAATCCGAAGCGCGAGGCGTAGCGCGGGCCGAAATACTGATAGTTCAGATAGAAGTGGTTATAGAACGGGTCGTACGTGGACGGCGAGCTGATCAGCTTCGTCTTCGCATCGGTCTCCCGGCGCACCACGCGGAAATGGTCGAAGCCGTTCTGCTTGGTCAGTTCGGCGGCGCGGTAGAGCAGGTAGGTCTCGACCGTCTTGCGGTCGGTCAGCGAGTTGCCCGCGAACTGGACCTGGAAGCGGTTGTCTTCGATCTTCTGCTCGGAAAAGCCGCGATCCGAAGTGGACGCCGCCTGATAGGGCGTCGCCGTGGCGCATGCGCCGAGCAGCACGAGGCCCGCAAGGGCACCAGCGAATGTCAGCCGTTTCATCAGAGCAGCCTCCTCAAAGATCGTCACTCTAACATGTGCCCGGCGCAAGCTGAATGCCAGCCAACAGGCGAGATCACTTTTCTGTGAAGCGCCGGGCAAAAGCCCCGCTGCCGGTAACCAACAACGCGGCGGTGACGGGAAGGATCCCCGCGACCGCGTCTGGCTTTCAGGACGGGGTTGAGTCCGGCCGCTTTCCGTCAGGCAGGGGTCAGACGCCCACCGCCAGCATCGCCTTGTAGGCGGGGCGCGCCGTCACCTTGTCCAGCCAGGCCTTGGTCGCCGGACGGCTCGCAAGGCCGCCTTGGGCATCGGTCATCACGATCTGGAAGCCCATCAGGCAGTCCGCCGCCGAGAAAGTCTCCCCCGCGAAATAGGCATGCTTCGACAGGTGCGCCTCGATGTATCCGGCCACCTTGTCGCGCTCGTTCGCGATCATTTGGGCGACAGGGCCTTCGGTGATCCCCGCCATGCCGGTGTAGAGCGCCAGCAGGCCCGGCAGAAATACCGCGCCCTCGGCCGAGTGCACCCATTCGAGATAGCGCGGGAAGTCGGCTGAGTTCGGCTTCGGATGAAGCTTGTTTGCTGTGTCATGTTTCGCCAGCAGGTATTCGGTGATCGCGCCCGTCTCGGCGATGACGATGCTGCCATCCTCCAGCAGCGGCGACTTGCCGAGCGGGTGGATGTTCTTCAGGTCCGCCGGCGCCAGCCGCGTGGTCTCGTTGCGCTTGTGGTGGACAATCTCGTGCGGCACGCCGAGTTCGAGCAGCAGCCAGACGATGCGCTGCGAGCGCGAGGCGTTGAGGTGGTGAAGCTTCAGGGCCATGGGGTATTTCCTCTGTGGACGGATAAAAAAGAAGCGGCAGCTTTGGGGCTGCCGCTTCGGATGTTTTCTATGGCACGCCCGCCTTAGGCGGCGGCGTAGCCGATCACGGCTTTCACTTCGAGGAATTCCTCGAAGCCGTGCTCGCCCCATTCACGGCCGTTGCCCGACTGGCCGTAGCCGCCGAACGGTGCGGTGAAGTCAGGACGTGCGCCGTTGACCTGGATCTGGCCGGCGCGGATGCGGTTGGCGATGGCGTTCGCCTCTTTCTCCGGACCCTGAACATAACCGGCAAGGCCGTAGACGGTGTCGTTGGCCATCTCCACGGCTTCGTCCACCGTGCCGTAGGGCAGGATGCACAGCACCGGTCCGAAGATTTCCTCGCGGGCGATGGTCATGTCGTTGGTGACGTTGCCGAACACGGTCGGGCGGGCGAAGTAGCCCTTGTTGAAGCCCTCAGGGCGACCCGGGCCACCGGCGACGAGGGTTGCGCCCTCTTCGATGCCCTTCTGGATCAGGTCCTGGACCTTCTGGTACTGGTTGCCGTTGGAGATCGGGCCGATGGCGCCCGGCGCAGCTTCGGCCGGCATCATCACCTTCACGGACTCGGCCGTCGCCTTGGCAATCGCGAGGGCCGCATCGTGCTGGTCTTTCTGCACGAACATGCGGCTCGGCGCGTTGCAGCTCTGGCCGGTGTTGGTCATCATCGCCATCACGCCGCTCGAGACGGCTTTCGTCAGATCGGCCGTAGGCAGAACAATGTTCGGGCTCTTGCCGCCGAGTTCCTGCGCAACGCGCTTGACGGTCGGGGCCGCGGCCTGCGCGACGAGCACGCCGGCGCGGGTCGAACCGGTGAAGCTCACCATGTCGACATCCGGGTGCGAGGAGAGCACCGAGCCGACGCCCGGGCCGTCGCCGTTGACGAGGTTGAACACGCCTTTCGGCACGCCGGCCTCATGCAGGATTTCGGCGAAGATCATCGCGTCCAGCGGGGCGATCTCGGACGGCTTCAGCACCATGGTGCAACCGGCAGCGATGGCAGGCGCCACCTTGCAGGCGATCTGGTTCAGCGGCCAGTTCCAAGGCGTGATGAACGCGCAGACGCCGATCGGCTCCTTGCGCAGCATCGTCGTGCCCTTCAGTTCTTCGAACTTGTAGGAGCGCAGGATGGCGGCGGTCGTCGCGAAGTGGCCCATACCGGCCGGCACATGCGCACCATTGGCCAGCCACATCGGGGCGCCCATTTCGCTGGAGATCGCTTCGGCGAGTTCCGGCAGGCGTTTCTGGATACCGGCGGTGATCTTGTCGAGCAGGTCGGCGCGGTATTCGACCGAGGTCTGCGAGAAGCTCGCGAAGGCGCGCTTGGCGGCGGCAACGGCCTTGTCGGCATCGGCTTTCGAGCCGAGCGAGATGACCGCGAAGTTTTCCTCGGTTGCCGGGTTCTCGACTTCCAGGCGGCGCGGCGCCACCGGGTCAACCCAGGCGCCGTCGATATAGAACTTGAGATACTCTTTCATGGGCCGTGGCCTCCCTTTGGCTCGTCTGATTGGGGCTCAGACAAGACTATAAGAGGCGCGCGGCGTTTTCGCCACTCCTTACGCGGGGGGAGGCGCTAGTCCTTCGCCCTTACCCAGCCGCGCCCGGCCATACAGACGGTAAAGTTCGCCTCGATATTGTAGCTGATCTGGCTGCAGGCCGAAGCAGCGGTGGCGAAGGACTGGGCGCCGGGATTGCTGGTCCAGTCCTTCTCGGACGGGCCGGTGGCGCAGGCCGAAAGACCCAGGGCGGCGATCAACAGGAGCGTGCGCATCTGTTTCACCGTTTCCGCGTCCCGAAAATGCCGCGCAATATGTAGCGCGTGATCTCGCGGCTGGCCGTGCTGGCGGCGTTGTTGGCAGCGCGCTCCGTCGTGGTCATCCGGCGCGAGCGGGCCGGCGCCTTTCCCTTGGCTTTCGCCTTGGCGGCCGCCTCCTTCTCCTTGGCCTCCAGCTTGGCCAGCTTCTCGGCCTCCTTGGCGGCGATCTCCTCGCGCTTCGACAGGATCTCGTAGGCTGACTCCCGGTCGATGGTCTTGTCATACTTGCCGAACACCGGGCTCACCTTCTGCACCTCGGCGCGTTCCGGATCGGTCGCCGGACCCAGCCGCGACGAGGGTGGCCGGATCAGCGTCTTCTGCACCATCGTCGGCGCGCCCTTGGCTTCCAGCGTCGAGACCAGCGCCTCGCCGACGCCCATCTCGGTGATCGCCGCCTCGGTCTTGAAGGCCGGGTTCGGACGGAAGGACGAGGCTGCGGATTTCACCGCCTTCTGCTCGGTCGGCGTATAGGCCCGCAACGCATGTTGCAGCCGGTTGCCGAGCTGCGCGATCACCGACTCCGGCAAGTCGCGCGGGTTCTGCGTGACGAAATACACACCCACCCCCTTCGAGCGGATCAGGCGCACCACCTGCTCGATCTTTTGCAAAAGCGCCGGCGGCGCATCGGCAAACAGCAGGTGCGCCTCGTCGAAGAAGAACACGAGCCGCGGCTTCTCCGGATCGCCGATCTCGGGCAGCTCCTCGAACAGTTCCGACAAGAGCCAGAGCAGGAAGGTCGAGTAGAGCTTCGGCGAATTGATCAGCTTGCGCCCGTCGAGGATGTTCACATAGCCGCGCCCGTCGGTCGTCGTGCGCATCAGGTCGGCCAGTTCCAGCGCCGGCTCGCCGAAGAAGCGCTCCGCCCCGTCCCGCTCCAGCACCAGCAGTTCGCGCTGCACCGCCGAGAGCGACGCCGGCGCCACGTTGCCATACTTGCGGCTGATCTCGGTGCGCAGCGTATCGTCGCCAAGGCTCACCAGCAGCTTGCGCAGGTCTTTCAGGTCCAGCAGCATCAGCCCATTATCGTCGGCATACTGGAACGCGATATTCAGCACGCCCTCCTGCACATCCGTCAGCCCCATCAGGCGCGACAGGAGCAGGGGCCCCATTTCGGAAATCGTCGCGCGGACCGGATGCCCCGTCTCGCCGAACACGTCCCAGAAGATCGTCGGCGCGCCCTTGTAGGTCAGCTCTCCCATACCGATCTGCTGCGCGCGCGCCACCAGGTTCGTATGCGCCTTGTGCGTCTCGCTGCCCGGCATGCAGATGCCCGAGAGGTCGCCTTTCACATCGGCGGCGAACACCGGCACGCCGGCATCGGAAAAGGCCTGCGCCATGATCTGCAGCGTCACCGTCTTGCCGGTACCGGTCGCCCCAGCCACGATCCCGTGGCGGTTCGCCACTTTCAGGATCAGCGACTGGGCCGCATCGGGATGGCCGGTGCCGTTGGCATCCGCGCCGCCCAGGAAAATCGTGTCACTCATCCGCCGTCCTTCATTCTGAATTTCTGACCCACAGGCTAGCCATCTGGCCGGATTCGGCAAGCTGCATCACCCGCGCAGCCCAGCTTGACCCGGTGCGCGGGCGCCCCCACCCTGCGCCGCTCGTTCCCGGAGATACCCCCACATGGACCGCTCAGCCAAGGTTGGCACCTGGATCATCGCGACCGGCGTCATCCTCGCCATCCTTTATCTCGGCCGCGATATTCTCGCGACCTTCGCCATGGCCGTGTTCCTGTTCCTGATCATCGAAGGCTTTGCCACCGCCATCGACAATCTCAGCAAGACGATCAACCTGCGGATCGCGCGCCTGATCGCGGTCCTGCTGGTGACCGGCGGTTTTGTCGGTTTCATCGCGCTGATGGCCAACGGCGTCGGCGAGTTCGGGCGCCATGCCGAGGACTATGAGGCCAAGATCAACCACCTGATCTCCGATGCCTACAGCGTCTTCGGCATGTCCGATTCGCCGACCCTGACCCAGCTCCTGTTCAACGAGCGAGGTGAGCAGCTCTTTGCCACCATCGCCAATTCGGTCAGTGGCCTGTCCGGCGACCTGATGCTGATCCTGATCTACGTCGCCTTCCTGTTCTCGGCCCAGTCCGGCTGGACGCACAAGCTCGACAACATCTTCCCGGTGCCAGAACGCCGCGACCAGGTCCGCACCATCGGCAACGATGCGCGGGTGGGCATCGAGCGCTATCTCTGGGTCCAGACCCTGATCTCAGCTCTCATCACGCTACTCAGCTATGCGTCGCTGCTCGCCCTCGGTGTGCAGAACGCACTTTTCCTCTCGGCGCTGATCTTCGTGCTCAACTATATCCCGACCGTTGGCTCGATTGCCGCCGCGCTGGTGCCGCCGCTGTTCGCCCTGGTGCAGCCGGGGGTTCCCGGCTGGGTGCCTGGCGACGCGCCGCAGGACTCCTACGTGTATTCCGCAATCGTCTTCGGCTTCGTCAGTTTCTGGCAGTTTTCGATCGGCAACTTCATCCAGCCGCGGATGATGGGCGACTCCCTGAACCTCTCCGCCCTGGTCGTCCTGCTCGCCCTCGCCATCTGGGGTGTTATCTGGGGAATCCCGGGCATGTTCCTCTCGGCGCCGTTGACCGTGCTGATGGTGATCCTGTTCGCGCAGTCCGACAGCACGCGCTGGATCGCGATCCTTTTGTCGGCAGACGGCAACCCTAAAGGGAAGAGCGTGCAACCCGCTGAGGGTGCGACTGCAGGAAGCACTGTTTGAAGTCTCCGTTTTCGTGTATGGATGGACTCTGAATCTGTGCGGTTCGGGCTGCCGTCGCATGGACAATCGTTAACTTTTTTACAGGACTTCCGAGCTGATATCGGAGTTCAACGACCAAACTTACAGAATTCAGGCTTCCGCGTGCGTCCCCCCACCCAGCCTGCGGAAGATTCTGAAGGACCCGCCGGACATGTCCCCGTTCGGCGGGTCCACCTATTTCTGGCCCCCGCATTTTGGCTGAAAGCCCCGGCGTTCCGTTGACCCAAACGGCCGGGAGTGTTTCCCGCGGCTGCCCGATTCTTCATCACCCGTCTCACCAGAATTCTTGAAGCGCTAACGCCCCGGGGTTAGACCCGGTGGAGCACATTTCCCTTAGGTGAGTCTCTGTCATGACCCGTTCCGCTGCTGTTACCGGGCCTGAGGGCCAGGTCCTCGAACAGATCCTGCAGGAGGCCGCCGGCGAAGACCTCACCGGTCTCACCCAGGCCGACATCAAGCTGCTCGGCCAGCAGCTCTGGGCCTGGGCGGCGCAAGTGGCGGCCGGCGCGCAGGCCGTCCGGGTGGTCCCGCACGTCGACGGCGCCAAAGGCCCCCTCGGCCGCGCCGTGCTCGAGGCCGCCGGTCCCGACATGCCCTTCCTCGTCGATTCGCTCCTCAACGAGTGCGCCGCGCAGGGCCACGAGGTGAAAGCCCTCTTCCACCCCGTCGTCAGCCTGGCCGACGGGCAGATGATATCGGTCATTCAGATCCACACCTCGTTGCTGACGCCGGGCGAGGCGGGCCTGCTCGAAGCCGGCGCACGCACCACGCTCGCCGATGTGCAGCGCGCCGTCTCCGACCACCGCGCCATGCAGGCCCGGATGCGCGCCGAGATGAAACGCCTCTCGGGTCTGCAGCACATCTCGCCGGTCGAGCGCGACGAAGCCGTCGCCTTCCTCGAATGGCTGCTGAAGGAGCACTACGTTTTCCTCGGCAGCCGCGAATATGATTTCGAGACGGACGAGTCCGGCCGCGTCCTGCCCGCCGAGCCGCTGATGATCGACGGCTCGAACCTCGGCATCCTGCGCGACGAGAACCTCAACGTCCTCTCGCCCGACAGCGAACCGCTCGTGCTGACCCAGGAAGTCGGCGATTTCCTCAGCCATCCGGCGCCGCTGATCATCGCCAAGTCGACCCTGCCGAGCCGCGTGCACCGCCGCGTGCCGTGCGACTATATCGGCATCAAGAAATACGACGCGCAGGGCCGCGTGAACGGCGAGGTCCGCTTCCTCGGCCTGTTCACCGCCGAAGCCTATGACGAGACCGCGCGCTCGATTCCCTTCGTGCGCCGCCGCGTCCAGAAGATCATGGCCGCCTCCGGCGCCGCGCCGGGCGGACACACGGAGAAGGCGCTCGCCAACCTGATCGAGACCTGGCCGCGCGACGAACTCTTCCAGACCCGCTCGACCCTGCTCGGCCCGATGGTGATGGGCGCGCTCCACCTGATCGGCCGTCCCCGGACGAAAGTCTTCCTGCGCCGCGACGAGTTCGACCGGTTCGTCACCGCGCTCGTCTTCGTTCCGCGCGAATCCTATGACACCGCCCTGCGCCAGCGCATGGGCGCCGTGCTCACCGAGGCCTACAAGGGCGAACTGCGCTCCTTCCAGCCTTACTTCGACTCCGGCCCGATGGCCCGCGTCCACTTCGAGATCGGCCTCTCGCCCGGCCACCCGGAGCCGGACGCCGCCGAGATCGAAAACAAGATCGTTGCGCTCGCCCGCACCTGGGACCAGGGCTTCCGCGACCTGCTGATGAGTTCCGACCTGACCGGCGGCGACCGGGAAGGGGCCCGCGCCTTCATCGGCGCTTTCAACGCCGCCTACCGCGAAGCCTTCGCGCCGGACGAAGCCCTGCGCGACGTCACCAGCATGGCAGCCCTCAGCGCCGGCCGCCCGATGGTCGCGCGCGCCTATCGCCGCGACACCGACGATGCCTCGAAAGTCCGTGTCAAGATCTTCGCGCGGGACGGCGCCATCGCGCTCTCGCGCTGCGTGCCGGTATTCGAGAATCTCGGCCTCTTCGTGCATTTCGAGACCGGCTATCCCGTTCGCCCGCCGTTCAAGCCGGTCGCCGATGCGCCGGATGTCTACTGGATCCACTCGCTCGCCATGGAATCGGCCGACGGCACGCCGCTGCCGCTGATCAGCCTCGCCCGCGCGCTGGAAGACGCCTTCATCGCCGTCTGGAGCGGCCGCGCCGACAATGATAAGTTCAACCGTCTCGTGCTCACCGCCGGCGCCACCTGGCGCGAGGCCGCGCTGATCCGCGCGCTCGCCGCCTACCGCCGCCAGAGCGGCCTCGACCAGCCGCAGGACGTCCAGGAAGCCGCCGTCGCGCGCTACCCGGCCGTCACCCGCCTGATCCTTGACCTGTTTACCACCCGCTTTGATCCGCAGGCGCACAAATCCCTCGACGCCCGCACCAAGGCCGGCGCCGAGATCGAAGCGAAGTTCGAGGACGCGATGAAAGGCGTCGCCAGCCTCACCGACGATCTCGTCCTGCGCCGCCTGTTCCATCTCGTGCGCGCCCTGCAGCGCACCAACTTCTACCAGACGGATGAGAACGGCGCCGAGCGGTCCTGGATCAGCTTCAAGGTCGCCAGCCGCGAACTCGCCGACCTGCCGGAACCCAAACCCTTCCGCGAAATCTTCACCTCCAGCCCGAAAGTCGAAGGCGTCCACCTGCGCTTCGGCCCGGTCGCGCGCGGCGGCCTGCGCTGGTCGGACCGCCCGTCCGACTACCGCACAGAAGTCCTCGGCCTCGTGAAGGCCCAGCAGGTCAAGAACGCCGTCATCGTGCCGGTCGGCTCGAAGGGCGGCTTCTATCCCAAACAACTCCCGCCCCGCAACGATCCGGCCTGGTTCGAAAGCGGGCGCGACGCCTACAAGGAATTCATCACCTCGCTGCTCGGCCTCACCGACAACCTCGTGAAGGGCAAGCTCGTCCCCCCGCCGCAGACCGTGGTCTGGGACGGCGAGGACCCCTACCTCGTGGTCGCCGCCGACAAGGGCACGGCCACCTTCTCCGACACCGCCAATGCCATCAGCCTCGAGAAGGGCCACTGGCTCGGTGACGCGTTCGCCTCCGGCGGCTCGGCCGGGTATGACCACAAGAAGATGGGCATCACCGCCCGCGGCGCCTGGGAAGCGGCCAAGCGCCACTTCCGCGAAATGGGCAAGGACATCCAGAAACAGCCCTTCACCGTCATCGGCGTCGGCGACATGTCGGGCGATGTCTTCGGCAACGGCATGCTGCTCTCGCCCGAGATCCGTCTCGTCGCGGCCTTCAACCACATGCACATCTTCCTTGATCCGAACCCGGACAATCCGGCCGCCAGCCTCGCCGAGCGCGCCCGCATGTTCGCCCTGCCGCGCTCCACCTGGGCGGACTATGACGCGAAGCTGATTTCCAAGGGCGGCGGCATCTTCGAACGCGCCGCCAAGTCGATCTCCCTCTCGGCGGAAGTCAAAGCCCTCACCGGCCTCGCCAAGGACGCCGTCACCCCGGACGAACTGCTGCACGCCCTGCTGAAAGCCGAAGCCGACCTCCTCTGGTTCGGCGGCATCGGCACCTATGTGAAATCCTTCTCGGAAACCCATGCCGATGTCGGCGACCGCGCCAACGACGCCATCCGCGTCAATGGCCGCGACCTGAAAGCCAAGGTGATCGGGGAGGGCGCCAACCTTGGCATGACCCAGGCCGGCCGCATCGAATTCGCCCTCGCCGGCGGCCGCCTCAACACCGACGCCATCGACAACTCGGCCGGCGTCGATTCGTCCGACCACGAAGTGAACATCAAGATCCTCGCCGCCGAAGCCATCCGCCTCGGCGACCTGAAGGAGGCGGCCCGCAACGACCTCCTCGCCGCGATGACCGACGATGTCGCCGCCCACGTCCTCGCCCACAATTACGACCAGTCGAACGCCCTGACGCTCGCCGCTTCCACCGCCGTCGAAGACCATGACGCCCTCGAGCGCGTGATGCTCTATCTTGAGGAGCGCGGCGTGCTGAACCGCGCCCTCGAAGGCCTTCCGTCCACCACCGGCATGCAGGCCCGCAAGGAAACCGGCCAGCCGCTCACCCGGCCCGAACTTGCCGTCCTGCTCGCCTGGTCGAAGATCGTCCTGTTCGACGATCTCGTCGCCTCTGACCTGCCGGACGATCCCTGGTTCGCGCCGGTACTGAAGGCCTATTTCCCGTCGCCCATCGACGGGTTCGAAAAGGCGATGAAGGGCCACCGCCTGCGCCGCGAAATCATCGCCACCGTCATCGCCAACCGCACACTGGATTTCTGCGGCCCGGTCGCCCTCCTGCGCCTGCGCGAACTCACCGGCGCCGCCCCCGCAGAAGCCGTTCGCGCGCTGGAGGCCGCCCGTGAAGTGCTGGACCTCGCCGGCTTCCGCCGCGAAGTCTTCGCCCTCGACACCCGCGTCGCTGCTGATCTGCAGACGGAGCTTCAGCAGGAAGCCGTCCACGCCGCAAGCGAAGCCGCCGGCTGGTTCATCCGCGCCACTGCCGGCAAGACCATCGGCGACGCCGTCAAGCAAACCCACGCCCCGCTCAACGAGCTCAAGATGGCGCTCGCCGATGTGCAGACGGATTTCCCCGCCTCCCGCATCGAGCGT